>SVBJ01000029.1 GCA_015058955.1 Erysipelotrichaceae bacterium | reverse complement strand
TGCCCTCGTAGCTCAGCTGGATAGAGCATACGCCTTCTAAGCGTACGGTCGAGCGTTCGAGTCGCCCCGAGGGCGCCATTTGTTTGAAAAAGCACTGCGGTGCTTTTTTTGTATCTGATTGGCAAAAAAGCCAACGGAAAGGGTCGTTAGCACTTATCGGTTGACAGTGCTAAAACTAATGTTATAATGTATAGCGAAAGGGGACTACCTTGACTAATTATTATCAGGAACTAATTGAAAGAATTGCCCGGTACATTGAAGAGGGCAGTTATGAAGCAGCCAGTGCTCTGATCGAAGAGGAACTGAAGCTTCCCTATGTCCCAATGGACACCTACGACCGTCTGATCGGTTTCCGTGAGCAGATAAGAGGTTATCTGAGCAGACAACCGCAGGCCCGCTTTCTTTCGTCACGGGAAGTACTCGACGGACTGAAACAGGGCGGGGAAAAGGCCTACCGGGTGATCATGTTTCTCAACAAGGTCAACATCAGGGAATATCTTGACGAGATCCAGGAGTATCTGCTGTCGGATGATACGGACCGCATGATCGTATCCGTTCTGTTTGACTTATGCCACAAGCAGGAAGTAAACACGATGCTGCAGTACTGCGACAACGGAACCTGGATTAAAGTCAGACCGGCTCAGCTGCAGGATGTCAGTGACAATGAGATCTTCAGAAACAGCATGGAACTGCTGAGTGAACGTTTTGAAAATGAAAATCCGAGTTTCGCTGAACTGTGCCGTCAGGTGCTGGCAGAATATGCCTATCTCAAGTACCCGGAACAGCTGGATAAAAGTGCCCAAGTGCTGGTATCTGAAGCGGTCAGATACGTGTATGAGGCATATGGAGACAAGGCCGGCTGGCAGCGGTATTGCCGTCAGTATGGCGTTGACGAAAAAGCCATCGGTGAATTGTTTTAATTGGTTGCAAAGGTCAAAAGATTAACTGTATAATAATTCAGTGTAAAAAAAGGAGATATATATGAAAGCATTATATGAAACCAAAGGAAACTCCCAGGCAGAATTAAAGGTAACTGTTGACGGAGAAACCTGGAAAAAGGCCCAGGAAAAGGCTTTTAAGAAGATCGCTCGGAATCTTCAGCTGAAGGGATTCAGAAAGGGACACGCTCCGGCTGAAATGGTCAGAAAACGGGTCAACCCTAGAGAAGTCCTGGTTGAAGCTGTTGACGCAGTAGCACAGGAAGCCTTCAATTTCGGCCTTGAGGAATTCAAGGAAATCAGAATGATCGACCGTCCTATGCTGGATGTTGAGGCCATTGATGAAAATGAGGCTACTCTGGTATTCAAGCTGACAGTCTATCCTGATGTTGAGTTAGGTGATTATAAGGCTGTTGAATACAAGGAAGAAAAGGTCTCTGTTCTGAAGAAGGATGTCGACCGTGAAATCGAAAACATCCGCACTCAGCATGCTGAGGAAGTCCTGAAGGAAGAGGGCAAGGTTGAAAACGGCAACATCGCCGTAATTGACTTTGAAGGATTCAAGGACGGTGTCGCCTTTGAAGGCGGCAAGGGCGTCGAATACCCGCTGGAAATCGGTTCAGGAAGCTTTATCCCTGGCTTTGAGGAACAGATCGTCGGCATGGAAACCGAAGAAGAAAAGGACATTAACGTAACCTTCCCGGAAAACTATGGCGTTGCCGAACTGGCAGGTCAGCCGGTAGTATTCCATGTCAAGGTTGACGGAATCAAGGAAAAGGTATTACCTGAATTAAATGATGAGTTCGTTGCAGAGGTCAACATCGCTGAAGATGTCAAGACCGTTGACGAGCTGACCAAGCACATCAAGGAACAGATGAAGGCTCAGCGCAAGGCGGAAGCTGAAGAAAAGGCTACCAACAAGCTGCTGGACGATCTGTGCGAAGTATGCAAGGTCGAGATCCCTGAAATCATGATCGCTGATGAAACTGAGAATACTTTCAATGACTATTCCAACAGAATCATCCAGCAGGGTCTCAACATGGACATGTACTACAGAATCATGGGTACAGATGAAAAGGGCTTCAAGGAACAGTTAAGACCTGAAGCTGAAAAGAAAGTCAGAATCAGACTGATTCTGGAAGCCATTGGCAGCGACATGAACATTGAAGTAAAAGATGAGGAAGTTGCTGAAGAATACGAAGCAATGGCCAAACAGTATGGCATGGAAGTAGATAAAATCAAGGAATTAGTACCGGATACTTATCTGACTGATGACCTGAAGATGCGCAAGACGCTGGAAGCTCTGAAGAAATAGTCCGGAAAAACAGCAGTCTACGGTTCCTGCCTTGAAAGGAGCGTGTTTGAATGAGTTTATATTCTGAAATGTATAACAATGTTACCTTCCCGGTAATCTGCACCAGAGGAGTCATCATTTTCCCTGGTCAGGACATCGTCATCGATGTGGGAAGAAAGAAGAGTGTAAACGCTCTTAACAAAGCAAGAGAAAGCTATGAATCAATGATCTGGGTCGTAACCCAGAAGGACGTCATGGTCGAAGATCCTGACGTAAATGACATGTACAGTTTTGGTACGCTGTGCTCCATTAAGCATGTCCGTCAGGACAGCGGCATCATGAAGGTAAAATTTCATGGCATTGCCAGAGCTCAGCGGAACACCATTACCAATGACCCGGCCATGTTTACTGCCAACATCACCGTTGTTGAAGACATCTATGGTGATGACAGACAGGAAAGCGTGCTGGTCAAGAGAGTGATCGAGGAATTCGAACAGCTCTCACCTAACTTCGGCGCCGTTCCGAAGGAACTTATCAACCATCTTTCCAGCGGTGTCAGCAGCGTCGTGCTGGCAGACCAGTTCGGACAGTATCTTCCTATGCCTCTGGCTGACCGCCAGGAGATCCTGGAAGCTCTTGATGTCAATGACAGACTTGTTCTGATCCTGCATCAGTTTGCGGTATCCCGTGAAATCAAGCAGGTTGAAAACGACATCAACGAAAAGGTCAAGGACAGCATTGATGAAAGTCAGAAAGAGTATTACCTCAGAGAAAGACTGAAGGCCATTAAGAGAGAACTCGGAGACGATCCGGGTGACGCCAATGACCTTGATGCCTTAAGAGAAAGATTTGAAAACAATCCTTATCCGGAAAACGTCAAGAAGAAAGTCGCCGATGAACTTAACAGACTGGAAATGATGTCCAGCGGTTCACCGGAAGCAGCCGTCATCAGAACCTACATCGACTGGATCGAAAAGGTTCCTTGGTGGCAGCAGTCTGAAGACAGAGATGACATCAACGAGATTTCCCGTATTCTGGAAGAAGACCATTACGGTCTGGAAAAGCCAAAGGAAAGAGTGCTGGAATACATTGCTGTCAAGAAGCTTACCAATTCACTGAATGCTCCAATTCTGTGTCTGGCCGGCCCTCCAGGAGTAGGCAAGACCTCCCTGGCCAAGAGCATTGCCAGAGCCCTCGACCGCAAGTTCGTCAAGATATCGCTGGGCGGTGTCAGAGACGAAGCTGAGATCAGAGGCCACAGAAGGACTTATCTGGGCTCCATGCCTGGACGTATCATTCAGGGCATGAAGCGTGCCGGTACCGTCAATCCGGTTTTCCTGATCGATGAGATCGACAAGCTTGGATCCGACTATAAGGGCGACCCAAGCAGCGCCATGCTGGAAGTTCTTGACCCTGAACAGAACTATCAGTTCTCCGACAACTACATCGAAGAGCCTTACGACCTGTCAAAGGTGCTGTTCATTGCCACAGCCAATGACCTGTATTCAATTCCTGATGCCTTAAGAGACAGACTGGAAATCATTGAAATGTCTTCCTATACCGAAGACGAAAAGATGCACATTGCCCTGGAACACCTGATCCAGAAGGAACTAGATGCCAACGGCCTCAAAAAGGAAATGTTCACGCTCGGTGAAGAGGAACTTCTCTACATCATCCGTCATTACACCAGAGAAGCCGGCGTCAGACAGCTGGAAAGAGCCATCGGCAAGTTATGCCGCAAGACCGCTCTGGCCTATACCAAGGGCGAACAAGAAAGCGTAACGGTTACCAAGGAGCTCATTCAGCAGTGGCTGGGCAAGGAAATCTACGAATACGGTGAAAAGGAACAGCAGGATCAGGTCGGTGTTGCCACCGGTCTGGCCTACACTCAGTTCGGCGGAGACATTCTGCCAATCGAAGTAACCTACTTTGAAGGAAAGGGCGGTCTGATCATCACCGGATCACTCGGTGACGTCATGAAGGAATCAGCCACCATCGCTGTCGGTTATGTCAAGAGCAATGCTGAGAAGTACGGCATTGATCCTAAGTTCTTCGAATCACACGACATTCACATCCACGTACCTGAAGGTGCCGTACCTAAGGACGGTCCAAGTGCCGGCATTACCCTGACGACAGCCGTTGTCAGTGCCCTGACGCACAGACCGGTATCAAGTACCTTAGCCATGACCGGTGAAGTTACCTTAAGAGGCAACGTCCTGCCGATCGGCGGGTTAAGAGAAAAGTCCATGGCAGCCTACCGCAGTGACATTCATAAGATCATCCTGCCGCAGAAGAATCTGAAGGATCTGGATGACATTCCGGAAACCGTCAGAAAGTCCATGGAATTTGTCCCGGTAACAAATGTGGATGAAGTTCTCAATCTTGCATTGAACAAGTAATTAGTCTTACAGACACAATAAAACGGCCAGTTCATTGAACTGGCCGTTTTCGTTTGTTCTAGTATCTGTCAGTACTGAAGTCAGGTGTCAGATTGTCGATGAATCCGCACAGCAGTTCCCCGGTCTGCATCAGATCTCGGGTGTCAATGACTTCCAGAGTTGAATGGCTGTAGCGGTCAGGAGTACCCAGATCCATGCATGGAATGCCTTCGTTCTCCAGAGCCAGATAAGCCGTGTCGGACAGGGCGCCTCTGGCAGCCTGACGCTGGATCGGTATGCCTTTCTCGGCAGCGGTTTTCTTCAGCAGTTCAAACATGCCCTTGTGGATGATGTTGCCGTTGAGAGTACCCTTGCCATGGAAGTTGAACATTGTCACGCCGACACCATTATGCATGGAGACGTTGCTGACCTTGCCTTTCTGATCAGGTGTATCGGCGGCTCCCGGACCCAGAATGGAGATGGCCATGTCGGTATGTGCTGTTCTCTGAGCGATCATGGCGCCTCGGGCGGAGAATTCTTCCCAGACCGTTCCCACCAGGTGGACCGTAGTCTTAGGAGGATTGGTTTTCAGATGTTCGGCGATCTGGATGAGGTTGGTCATGCCGGCCGCGGCATCAATGTAGCTTCCGGAGACTCTGTCGTTCATCAGTTTATAGTAAGCCTGACCATACAGTACCGGACAGCCGACATGAATGCCCGCATCATAGAGATCCTGAGCACATGTTGCACCTGCATCTATGAACAGGGAGGAAATTGGATCAGCCTTTTCCTTTTCGCTGGCACTCATGATGTGATAGGCCTTGGTGCCGAAGACACCGTTATGGTATGTGCCGTCTTCAGAACCGATCCTGACTGGGGTACCGGGCAGAACCTTTTCCGGAACGCCGCCCATGCGGTCAACGAAGATGAAACCGTCCTGATCGATCCTGGTGATGATGAAGCCGATCACATCCATGTGAGCGAACACCATCAGGGCAGGGGTATCACTTTCCGTACCCTTAAAGGTGGCAATGCAGTTGCCAATCTTGTCAATGTGCACTTCGTCAGTGTATTTCTTCAGGTCATCGGCGAGCCTGTAAGCCATTTCCTTTTCATAGCCTGACAGTCTTGGAATCGCCATGTATTCCCTGAGCGTTTTCTTGATCTTGTCGAGAGTCATTTTCGAAGCTCCTTCCCATATATTTTTATACTTGTTATATGCCTTAATTGTACCTTTTGGGTCTGTTGTTGTAAACTATACATGAGTGAGTGATCTTTCAGGATCACAGATTATTTGCATCTACAATACATAACAGGAGGATAACTTTTATGATGACTTGGGCAAAAGAAGTATTCGGTACCGAAAAGCCGATAATCGCAATGTGTCACGTCAGAGCCCTGCCGGGCGATCCGGGATACGATAAGGAAAAGGGAATGGACTGGGTAGTCCAGAAAGCCTATGAAGATCTGATGGCCCTGCAGAAGGGCGGGGTCGATGCCGTCATGTTTTCCAATGAGTTTTCCCTTCCGTACATGACGAAGGTGAGAACCGAATGTACGGCTGCCATGGCCAGAGTCATCGGTCAGCTGATGCCGGAAATCAAGGTTCCTTTCGGTGTCAACATGTTATGGGATCCGTATGCCAGCCTTGATCTGGCGGCTGCCACCGGCGCCTGCTTTGTCAGGGAAGTCATTAACGGTGTCTATGCCAGTGATCTGGGCTTATGGAACAATGATGCCGGTTCAGTGGTAAGACACAGAGCCCAGCTGGGCATCCGGGACAAGTGCAGACTGCTGTACAACATCTATCCGGAAAGTGCTGTCTATCTGGGTGGCAGAGATGTAGCCGAGATAGCCAAAAGCACCAACTTCAACTGCAAGCCTGATGCCATTCTGGTATCGGGATTAACCGCCGGTGTGGCTACCGACAATCAGATCCTGGCCAGAGTAAAGGCAGCATTACCTGATACCTATGTCTTCTGCAATACCGGCTGCAGACCGGAAACAATCAAAGACCAGCTGGCCATCGCCGATGGTGCCATCGTCGGTACCACCTTCAAGAAAGACGGCAAGTTTGACAATTTTGTTGATTATGAGAGAGTCGTGACCTTCATGGAGGCAGCCCGTGCCCGGAGGCAGTAACAGAGACATCTTAATGGGAATAGACGGCGGTACCGGTTCGATCAGAGTCGGACTGTATGACTTTACAGGTAAGTGCCTGGCTTTTTCCAGTGCCGATTATCCGACGGTACATGCTCATCCCGGCTGGGCTGAGCAGAATAATGAGGACTGGTGGAAGGGCTTGAGGGAAGCTGTTAAAGGTGCTCTGAACAAGGCTGATGTGGGGAAGGAAAGGATCGCTGCCATCGCCGCTGATACCACCTGCACCAGCGTGGTTCTCTGCATGAAAGACGGTACCCCGGTAAGACCTTGCATCATCTGGATGGACGTCAGGGCACAGAAGGAAGCGGATGAGCTGCTGGAGAAAACCGGAGAGTTCTATTCGGCAGAATGGATGCCGCCGAAACTGGCCTGGCTGAAGCGCAACGAAAGAGAAAGCTATGACAGGGCTGAGGTATTCTGCGAGTATCAGGACTGGCTGACTTTCAGACTGACCGGCAAATGGTGCATGAACATCAATACTGCCTGTAACTGGGGATATGACGTCAATAAGGGCTTTTCAGCAAAGGTTTATGATGCTTTGGATATACCGGAAGCAATCGCTAAATTCCCTTCAGAAAGGGTTTACCGAGTCGCTGACAGGGTTGGCGAACTGTCTGCTGAAGCCGCTGAGTTCTTAGGCCTGGAAGCAGGAACTCCGATTGCTCAGGGCGGGGTAGACAGCAGCATCGGAGTATTGGGCATGGGTGTTAACTGCCCGGGCAGGATCGCCATGATCGCCGGCAGCAGCAACCTGGCCATGGCCCTTAATGAAAGGCCGCTGCTCAATCCGACCGGATCCAACAACGGACCGGATAACCTGTTAAGAGGTTATTATACGGACTATGTGGCCCAGAGTTCCACCGGCAGCATTCTGAAATGGTTCCGTCAGGAATTCTGTAAGGACCTGGAAAATAAGGAAACAGGCGTCTACCGTCAGCTGGATGAAGAAGCCCGGATGGTTCCGTTAGGAAGCAATGGACTTCTGATGCTGGATTATTTTCAGGGCAACAAGCATCCTTACTATGACGGCAATGTCAGGGGAATGTTCTATGGCCTCTCGCTGTCACATACCAGAAGCGACATGTACAGGGCGATCCTGGAAGGGGTAGCCTTTGGAACGGAAAGAATGCTGGATGGCTTCAGGGAAAAGGGCGTTGAAGTGAATGAAATAAACATTGCGGGAGGCACGGCCAACAGTGGGCTGTGGTTGCAGATCCACGCCGATGTCAGTAATGTCCGCGTCAATGTCCCGTCCGATACCAATGCCACCTGCTTAGGCTGTGCAATAGTCTGTGCAGCCATGCTGGGTATCTATCCGTCGCTTTGCGAAGCGGTCGATAGAATGGTCAGATATGAAAGGACTTATGTTCCTGATCCGATCAGACATGAAAAGTACAGAAAGCTCTATCAGCTGTATAAGGAACTGTATCCGCTGATGAAGGACTGGATGCACCGTGAACACGAAACGGCTGAAGAAATAATGTAATATTTGATGCAGGTAAAAAACGGCTTTTGAGAGCCGTTTCCCTTTTGTGTTAGAATGATGATATGAAAAACAGAAAGTCAGCCATAACGATCATTGCGATTCTGTCAGCCATGCATTTCATGACGGATTTTATCTGTGCCTTTGCGGTATATTCCCGGATAAAAGAAGGCAGACTGGTTGATGTCGTACTGTATAATTTCTGCGCCTTTGTCCTGCAGATGCCGTTGGGCTTGCTGGCAGATGTGCTGAAGATGAAGCGTGAGGAGGACAGTTCACTGCTGATGATAACGGCCGGGGCTGTTCTGACAGCCACGGGACTGTTACAGGCACCGGTCTGGGTGTTTGGTCTGGGCAATGCACTGTTTCATGTCGGCGGCGGGATGATCACAATGCACAAGGATCAGGATAACCGGTTTAAAGGACGGGGTCTGGGAAGCTTTGTGGCACCAGGTGCTTTGGGGCTTTTTGCGGGAAATCTTCTGGCCGGTAACACTGCCGTGCGCCTGCTTGCCGGAGTGATCATGGCTGCCTTATGGATATTAATGTTTTTTAAAGTAAAAGAATATAATCCTTTAAGAGAAGACAGGCATCCTGAGCTGGATGATGCTGCCATCGTCACGATCCTGATTACGGTAATGGTGGTAATCATCAGATCATACATAGGTCTGTCGGTATCCTTTGGCTGGAAGGGAAGCCTGTTACTGGCAATCCTGAATGTGATCTGCGTAGCCCGGGGAAAGACTCTGGGAGGTTTTGCGGGCCGGAAGTTCGGTTATGGAAGTACGGTCATTGTGTCACTGATAATGGCTGCGGTAATGTATTTATTTGGCTATGTTCCTGCCAGTGGATTATTGGCGGTGCTGCTGTTTAATATGACAATGCCGGTAACCCTTTATCTGCTGGCGGAAAAGATGAGATATCTGGAGGGTTTTGCCTTCGGCATTCTGACCTTTGCCTTGTTTATCGGGTATTACCTGAAGGTTTCCTTAGGTGCTGCACCGTTTCCGCCGGGACTGACCGGAGCTTTGGGGTCACTGGTTTCACTGGCACTCCTGTATCCTCTGGTAAGGGGCAGAAAGGTGAGTTAATATGAGCGGCATTGTAATTGCGCTGTTACTGACTATTATCATCGAAAGTGCGGTATTGTGTCTTCTGAAAGTCAGAAAGAAGGAAGACTATCTGCTGATGGTGCTGGTCAATGTTGTAACAAACATCCCGGCAAATGTTCTCTATCAGCTCAATCTGCATTATAATATTATTAACAGATGGTTACGGATGGCACTGATTGAAATTGCCGTTGTCCTGATTGAATGGAAATACATTAAGGATTACATGAAGAGTGATGTCAGACCTGTGCTTACGGCTGTAATGGTCAATGTGGCATCTTTTCTGGGAGGTATCATATGGAATATGCTTTTCTGAGAGTTTTAGGTGATGCCGTGGATCCGGGTCTGATACCTTATCTGGCTCTCAATCCGGCTTTATTGGTTTTTGGTCTGTGCATTATAGCAGCTGGTGCTGCTTTGGCAATTAAGTTGTTTTATAAGAAAAAAAGGGGTAAATGATTATGAATTACAGTATTCTGCCGGTACTTGATGACCTGCTTCCTGACAGAGTCGTCATCACAAAACTCGAATATGCTGCTCCACTGGCTGCAGTGGCAGTGGCTGCAGCTGTAGTCATCGGGATTTTCTTCAAAAAGAAAAAGAAGAAATAAATCGTTCTGAATATTTACTCTGGCCTGTTGTTGTTTTTGATAGTGGACAGATGTAAAATGATAATGGAAAGCAAGGTTGCTTTTGGGTTTGTCGTTACTTTGGCGCAAGTGACGACTTTTTCATTTTCCCATATCTTTAAATTGCAGTTGTTTTTAAAACGGTTCTTTTATATAATTTAACTAACGACGAAGAAAAGCAGGAGTAGTGTTGTACCTGACTTACAGAGAGCGGCCGGCTGGTGAAAGGCTGCAGCAGGAGACATGAAGGTCGGCTTGGAGTCGGATGTGTGAAACAGCAGTAGCACGTCCCGTTGCTGGCGTTAACAAACAATGAGAAGTAATTAAGGTGGTACCACGTTAAGCGTCCTTGAGTGTGACGCTTTTATTTTTTCTGAAGGAGGAACGATTATGTTGGAACAGAAATACGACCACAATAAAGTTGAAACCGGAGTTTATCAGGACTGGGTTGACCGGGGTTATTTCACCGCGGGTGACATCACCAAGAAACCTTACAGCATGGTGATCCCTCCTCCGAACGTTACAGGCATGCTGCATCTGGGACACGCCTGGGACTTTACCCTGATGGACATCATCACCAGATATAAGAGACTGCAGGGCTATGACGTTCTTTCTCTCCCTGGCATGGACCATGCCGGAATAGCAACGCAAGCCAAGGTTGATGCCAGACTGAAATCCGAAGGTGTTTCCAGATATGACATCGGACGTGAGAAATTTTTGGAAAGAGCCTGGGAGTGGAAGGAAGAATATGCCGGACACATTCGCAGACAGTGGGCTTCCATGGGTCTGGGCTTTGACTACAGCCGTGAAAGATTCACCCTGGATGAAGGCCTGTCCAAGGCCGTTAAGAGAGAGTTCGTTCAGTTGTACAAGGAAGGACTGCTTTACCGCGGCAAAAGGATCATCAACTGGGACCCTGTTGCCCAGACGGCATTAAGCAACATTGAAGTCATTCACAAGGATACCGAAGGTGCAATGTATACCTTCAGATATGATGTAGTTGAAACCGGTGAATCACTTGAGGTTGCTACGACCCGTCCGGAAACCATGTTCGGCGATGTCTGCGTTGTCGTTCATCCTGACGATGAAAGATACCAGCACCTTATCGGCCTGCATGTCATCAATCCGGCGAATCATCAGCCTCTGCCGATCATTGCCGATGACTACATTGACATTGAATTCGGTACCGGTGCCATGAAGTGCACGCCGGCTCATGACCCTAATGACTACAAGATAGGGGAGAAGTACGGCTTTGATAAGCCTGTCTGCATCAACCCTGATGCCACGATGAATGCCCTGGCTGGCGAATATGACGGACTGGACCGTTTCGACTGCCGTGAAAAACTGGTAAAGAGAATTGAAAGTGAAGGACATCTGGTAAAGATTGAGAAGATCATTCACCCGGTTGGCCATTCCGAAAGAACCGACGCCATCGTTGAACCGTATCTGTCTGACCAGTGGTTCGTCAGAATGGAACCTCTGGCCAAGGCTGTTCTGGACAAGCAGAAGGATCCTGAAACCAAGATCAACTTCTATCCGGAGAGATTTGAAAGAACATTCATCCAGTGGATGGAAAACATCGAAGACTGGTGCATTTCCCGTCAGCTGTGGTGGGGACACAGAATACCTGTCTGGTATCATAAGGAAACCGGCGAGATCTATTGCGAAGAAGAGGCACCGGCTGACATTGAAAACTGGGTTCAGGACGAAGACGTTCTGGATACCTGGTTCTCCAGCTGTCTGTGGCCGTTTTCAACCTTAGGCTGGCCTGATACCGATGCTGCTGACTACAAGCGCTATTATCCTACCAGCTGTCTGGAAACCGGCTATGACATCATCTTCTTCTGGGTTGCCAGAATGGCTTTCTGCGGACGTCACTTTACCGATAACAGACCGTTCAAGGATGTTCTGATCCATGGCCTTATCAGAGATGAACAGGGCCGTAAGATGAGCAAGTCATTAGGTAATGGTGTTGATCCGAGAGATGTAATCGAAAAATATGGTGCTGACTCTCTGAGATTCTTCCTGACCACCAATTCAACACCTGGCCAGGACATGAGATACATTGATTCCAAGGTTGAGGCTTCCTGGAACTTCATCAACAAGCTGTGGAATGCTTCCAGGTTCGTTGAGATGAACCTTGGTGATTTCACTCTGGAAGATGTCTGCCTGGACAAGCTGAACAACATTGACATCTGGATGTTTGACAGACTTAATGCGACCATTAAGCAGGTTGTCACCAACATGGACAGATATGAATTTGCCCTGGCTGGCAATGAAGTATATGACTTTGTCTGGAATGACTTCTGCAACTGGTACATTGAACTGACTAAGAGTACGTTATCCAGTGATGATCCTGATACTGTCAGAGCTACCAAGAGCACTCTGTTAACAGTACTGACTGAAATCCTGAAACTGCTGCATCCGTACATTCCATTTGTTACGGAGAACATCTATGCTTCCTTACCTCATAAGAAAGCTGCTCTGTGCATTGAAGACTATCCACAGGTCAGAGATATCGATGCCTCCAAGGCTGAAGAAGTCAATACTCTGATCGATGTCATCACCGGCGTCAGAACTCTGAGAGTTGACTATAACATCAAGCCTTCTCAGCTGTTCGATGTTGCTGTAAACGATGAGGACGGCAATGCGATAAGCGTTGATCCTAAAATGGCCAAGATGTATGAAAAGCTGGCTAAGGTCAGATGGGTTGAAAAACTCGAAGGCAACCTCGTTGTCAGACCGCTGAACAAGGGGTCAATGGTTGTTGACCTGGGTCAGATCGTCGACTTCGAAGAAGAAAAGAAGAAGCTGGAAAAGGAAAAGGCCAGACTTGAAGGCGAGATAAAGAGGGGAGAAGGCATGCTGTCAAATCCAAACTTTACTTCAAAGGCTCCGGCAGCCAAGGTTGCCCGGGAAAAGGAAAAGCTGGAATCATACAAACAGCAGTATGCAATTGTCCTGCAGCAGCTGGCTGATCTGAACAAATAACAACAGTTTTCACAAGCTTTAAATCCTGCCTGAAAAAGGCAGGATTTCTATTAAAAATATAGCGAAAAAATGTAAAAAAGTTCTTGCATTAGGTATTACACCGTGATAATATATAAAAGCGCACACGCGATAAGGGTGCGTCTCGTGAATAACGAGTTGTTCTTTGAGAATCAGACAGAAACACACGTCAATTAACAAGAGTGGAAACACACTCAAGGATATCGGAAGATA
>SVBJ01000012.1 GCA_015058955.1 Erysipelotrichaceae bacterium | reverse complement strand
TTTCTTTTCACCGATTGACAGTAAGGCGTTTAACAGAATGCCGAATACTGAAGCGCCGGCAACGCATGGAATGTTCAGGCCGAAGAATGGGATGTTACCGCCGAATGCATACTGTCCGCCTAAGCCGATGACCATGATTACAGCGATTACGGCGATGTTCTTGCTGGAGAACATGTCTACCTTCTTGTCGATCATGATGGCAATACCCTGTGCTGCGATAGCACCGAACAGATATACTTCCAGACCGCCGATAACTGCCAGAGGAATGCCGTAGATAGCCTTGATCAGAGGTGTGAAGCAGGCAACTATCATGGCGATTACTGATGCAGCCATTAATACCGGTACTGAGAAGACCTTGGTGATGGCCATTGTGGAAATGTTTTCACCGTAGTTTGTTCCGGCAGGACCGCCGATAACACCGGCAACCATGTCGCAGATACCGTCGCCGATCAGGTTGATATCGAGCAGATCGATCAGACTGTATCCCATCTTCTTGCCTTTCTTCTTGGCAACGTCATTTACATAGATGTCCAGCTGATACATGTGAGCTGTTGATTCAGGAATTGTAGCAATGGCAATTGGCATGATGCCTACCAGAGCGTTCAGTGAGAACTTAGGTAAGGTGAATGCCGGGACGGCAAATGGTCCGAAGCTTGCCAGTGAATTCAGTGATTCGTCAGAAATGGTTCTGAACAGATTGATTCCACCGAAGTAGAACAGTGCAGCAGCAACACAGCCGCAGGCAGCGCCTAACAGCAGAGGGATCTGTCCGAGGAATCCCTTGAGATACTTTGAGAAGAATACTGTTGATAATAAGGTAACCAATGAAACGATCAGCCAGGCTGTTCCTAATGATGAACCGTCCTTTGATACGGCATCGCCCAGAGCGTTACCGGCCAGTGTTAAGCCGATGATCATGGAAACCGGACCGGTGATTGAAGCAGGCAGGATCTTTTCGATGGTGTCCTTGCCGAACTTTCTTACTAGTAAACCGGCAGCGATTGATACGAAGCCGCTCATGATGATACCGAACTGAGCCTTGGAAATAAGTTCAGCCGGCAGGATGCCTGTTGCATTCCACTGAGCGATCTGATCAGCTGTTCCTTCAGCCATGGCCATGGCACTGACAGCTGCCAGATAGGCAAAGCTTGATCCATAGTATAATGGAATTCTCTTGCCTGTGATCAGGATGAAACATAATGTGGCCAGACCTGAAGCAAAGATGGTTGTTGATACCTGGAAACCGGTGATCAGGGCAACTGTAATTGTTGCCGGGAACATTACGATAACCTGCTGTAAAGCGTAAATCAGCAATTTCCCTAATTCAGGTTTTTCTTCTGGCAGATAGCCGTAAGAGTCTTTCTTTGAAGTCATAAATCTCTTCCCCCTTTTAAATTTGATTTATGCAGACATCCGTTACACCGTCGGTTTCCTCCAGTCTGACGGAAACCACTTCATCAGTTGATGTCGGGATGTTCTTGCCTACGTAATTGGCCTTGATCGGCAGTTCCGTATGTCCTCTGTCAATCAGAACACAAAGCTGTATTTTGGCTGCCCTTCCTACTTCCACCAGGGCATCCAGTGCCGCTCTTACCGTGCGGCCGGTAAAAATAACGTCATCAACCAGAACAACCGTCTTTCCCTCAATCGGAAAAGAAATATTGGTCTGATTAATGACAGGATCAATGTTTATCTTGGATAAGTCATCGCGGTACAGTGTAATGTCCAGTGTTCCGACAGGAATACGACTGCCTTCAATGGCAAAGATGTTTTCAGCCAGTCTTTCAGCCAGCGGAACTCCTCTTGTCTTAATGCCGACAAAACAGAGGTTTTCGGTGCCTTTGTTTTTTTCAATAATCTGATGAGCAAGTCTTACAAGCGTTCTTTCAACATCTTCCTTACTCATGATCCTGGCTTTAAACTCCATACATCCTCCGGAAAAAAGGGTCTTGTGCACGACAAGACCCTGTTACATTTCGTTTTAAAAATGTCATCGAACTTGTCGGCATCACAGTACCGTCTTCAAAGTTACTAGTATTATAAAACCACATTTGCCGGGAGTTTGCAACAAAAAAAATATGAATTTTTCCACTGTTTATTCAGCGTTTTCAGGCTGTATTATATATATTCTTTAAGACGGCAAAAGCGAAAAAAAAAGAGAATTTTACTTCTCTTCTTCCTTTTCTACCGGATTGATGACCACGTCGATCTTGTCAATGGACCTTTCATCCATGGACTTGATGGTGAACACGGCGTTTCCAATGGTCACGCTTGGATGCTCATCCTCTTCCGGAACATAACCCAGCTTGTCCATGACCAGTCCGCCGATGGTGTCATTCATGCTGTCATCAAGTTCAACACCAATGAGCTTGCTGACATCATCAATGATGGCCGCACCGTCAACGATGAAGTGGTTTTCAGTCAGTTCCTGGAACTCCTGTTCCTCATCGTCAAATTCGTCCTGAATGTCACCGACGATTGATTCCAGCAAATCTTCCATGGAAACGATGCCATAGGTTCCGCCATATTCATCAAGAACGATGGCTACCTGAACCTTGGTTTTCTGGAATTCATCAAACAGATCATCGCACTTCATGTTTTCATAGACGAACAACGGTTCGCGCATGTAATTCCGGATCGTGAACTTCTCTCTCTTCTTTTCATCGACAAACAGTTCCAGCAGGTCCTTGACATAGAGCATGCCGACAATGTCATCGATGTTTTCATCATATACGGGAATACGGGAATGACCTGAATCATTAAACCGCTTGAATACCTCATTGAGGTTTTCAGTCAGTTCCAGGGCCTCCATGTCAGTTCTGTGGGTCATGATCTCACCGACGGTACGGTCATTGAATTCAAAGACGTTATTGATCATTTCCTTCCGCTCGGTTTCAATGAGACCCTTCTCATTGCCGGCATCAACCAGGATCCTTATCTCTTCTTCAGTATATTCAGACTGGTTGTCGGTTTCCTTGACACCGAGAGCATTGGCTACAGCATTGACTGTCTTGGATACCAGCCATACCAGCGGCTTGAATATTGAATAGAAAAACTTAAGTGAACCGCAGACAGCGAATGCTACTTTTTCCGGATCCCTGATCGCAACTCTCTTTGGCAGAAGTTCACCAAAAACAAGTGTCACGAATGACAGCAGTAAGGTAATGACAAAGATGGATATTATTCTAACTATTGATAAATCAACAGATAAGTTTCTGAATAAATAAACAATGTAGTCAGCGAAGGTATCAGCGGCAACGGCACTTGACAGGAATCCTGACAGTGTTACACCGATCTGAATTGTTGACAGAAAAGTCGTCGGCTGAGTTGTCATGGCATACAGTATCTTGGCCTTTCTGTTTCCTTCCTGAGCCATCTTTTCCAGTTTGGCGTCATTAAGCGAAACGATTGCCAGCTCACTGGCTGCAAAATACGCATTAACGGCAATAAGTCCGATCAAAAGAATTACATAACCCATTACACCGTTTTCCGGCAGGGTCACATCTGCATTAGTCAAAGTCCACGAAAGCGGATCCATATTGAAACATCAACTCCCTTTTTCAATGTATATATAATAAGGCCTGTTATGATTCATTGTCAAATCATAACAAGTGAAAAGGCCATTACAGCCTTTATATCGTTCTGAAATATTTCTGCAGGGTCAATTCCCCTTTTTCCTTTTCCTCTCCGGTGAAGATGAAGCCAAGAGCCTTGAAAAATGATATGGCATCTTCATTTTCCCGGTCGATCCAGCACATTGCCCGGCTGTATTCCTGGCGGCGCAGCTGTCTGACTGCTTCATGGAGAATGCGTCTGCCGTCTCCCAGTCTCTGGTATTCCATCTTTACCATGATGTACTCTATGCTTCCGGCATCTCTGAAGTACTCATCTTCTGCCTTGCCGAAAGTACAGAATCCGATGATGTGGCCATCATAGATTCCGGTAACAGTATCGCTGCATCTGCGGTTGGAAAAATAAGCTCTGCAGTCTTCCGGAGAAAAGCCCGGGACTTCACAGCCATGGTACTCAACAAAGCACTCGTGTAACAGATTCCCGAGTTCTTTGGCATTTTCAGGTTTAGCTAATTTCAAAGTGACCATGTCCAACCCTCACAAATAAAGATTATACAGTCTGATGACAAAAAACTCAATACACCAAATCTTCACACAGAATTTATTTTTCTTCACATCCGGTTCATTCAATCTCTATTTTCGCTTCCTATAATTGAAGTCGTAAAGGAGGTAGCCGTTATGGATTATCAGTCAATCTTTGAAAGAGTTGAGTCCAAGTACATTCTGACAAGACAGCAGTATGAAAATCTGATGGACAGGATCCAGGACAGAATTCAGCCTGATCTGTTTCCACACAGCAATATTTCAAGCATCTACTTTGACACTGATGACTATCAGCTGGTCAGAGGTTCGCTTGACGGCAACGGATACCGCGAAAAGCTCAGATTAAGAAGCTATGGATTACGTGACGACAACTCTGAAGTATTCCTGGAACTGAAGAAAAAGTATCTGGGAGTCACCTACAAAAGAAGACAGGGCCTCAGTTACCGTGATGCCATTAACTATCTGCTGTTTCAGCACAATGAATGCAACAGTCAGATAATGAAGGAAATAGATTATCTGTTTGCGAAAAATGAGGATCTAAAGCCAAGAGTGCTGATCAGCTATCAGAGAGACTGCTTCGTAAGCACACGGGATCCTTCTGTAAGAATCACATTTGACTATGACATCAGATATTCACTGAAGAACCTGTTACTGAAAAATGATGAACCTGAGGAAAAGCTTACCGAAGATGATACCATCATCATGGAAATCAAATGCCTTAATTCCATGGAACTCTGGCTGGCTAGACGGCTCAATGAGCTGGGCATCCATCCGGGGAACTTCTCCAAATACGGTCAGATTTATACGAAAAAGATTATGAAAGGGGTAAAAACATGTTTGAACAGTTATTCACATCAATATATTCATCAACAATCACACTTGAGGTATTCCTCATCTGTACAGCTGCATCAGTCGTTTTAGGAACCCTGCTGGCACTGTTACAGGGACGTCTTAACAAGAGCAATCCAAGTTATCAGATGACCCTGATCCTGATGCCGGTAGTGGCTCAGACAGTCATCATGATGGTCAATGGCAATGTCGGTACCGGTATTGCGGTAGCCGGAGCCTTCGGACTGGTAAGATTCAGAAGCATGCAGTACAAGGCCGAAGACATCCTGCTGATCTTTGTGGCAGTAACCATCGGTCTGGCAACTTCCATCGGATACATTGGCTTTGCCACCCTGTTTACTTTACTGGTATGTGTCATCATGGCTGTATTCCACAAACTGGAAGGACAGTTAGGACAGAGACATCAGGAGTTAAAGATCACCTGCCCTGAAGGCATGAATTACACTGAAGAATTCAGCGATCTGATGGACAGATATACCGTAAGCAGCGAACTGCTGACGGTAAGAACTACAAATATGGGAAGCCTGTACAAGCTTACCTATGATATAGTATTAAAGGACAGAAAAGAGATCCAGAATTTCATTAATGAATTACGCATCAGAAACAGCAATCTGGAAATCAGTTTGGGAGTATTCCCGGAGGTGAGTGAGTAATATGAAAAAAGCACTGACAATACTGCTGGCCGCCCTCCTGTTAACAGGATGTGGGGCAAAACAGCAGAATAACGATACGGAAATCAATAACGAAACACCAACAGAGCAGCAGACAGAAACAGTCGAAACAGTTACACCGGTTGAAAACGTCGATGCCACTGTCTCAGCTGTCGAAAATTCAAGTCTTAGAGATACTTTCACCTTCAACGGTGTTGAGTATGATACATCAGTCAGCAAGCGTGACTTATCAGCCAGCTATGATGAGATTACCGGAACAGTTACTTTCTCCGGAAATGCCGTCAACACTTCCGGAAACGGCATTACCGTTACGGAAAACACGGTAAAAATCACCTCTGCCGGTACTTATGTACTCTCAGGCGACGGAAACGGAACCGTGCTTATTGAGGCTGACAGTGACTCTAAGGTTCAGCTTATCCTCAATAACCTGACACTTACAGCCAGTGACAATGCAGCCATCCTGGTCGGACAGGCTGACAAGGTCTTCATTACTCTGGCAGACAATACAGTCAATACCATCTCTGACGGTTCTTCCTACAGTGTAAGCTATGATGAATCAGAGGTTGACGGTGCCATCTTCAGCAAGGATGACCTGACCATTAACGGAACCGGTACTCTGATCGTCAACGGCAATTACAAGCACGGTATCGTCTGCAAGGATGAACTGACCCTTGCCGGGGCAACCGTCAAGGTCACAGCTGTCAAGACAGCCGTCAATGTAAACGATGCACTCAAGCTGGTAAATGCCACAGTTACTGCCAAAGCAGGCACAGATGGCATCAAGGCCGATAATGACGAAGACAATACAAAAGGTTTCATCTATGTAAACAGTTCAACCATTACCGTTCAAGCTGGCGATAAGGGCATTCAGTCAACACAGGCAATCATCATTGACAGCGGTGTCATCACTCTTACCGTTACCGAAGACGGTCTGCACAGTGATAATGTGATCGTGATCAACGGCGGTGAAATCTCCATCAAGGCCGGTGATGATGCAATCCACGCTGACCATACGCTGGAAATCAATGACGGAACAATCGTAATCAATTCCGCGGAAGGTCTGGAAGCTACAGTGGTAACTATTAACGGCGGCGACATCACTGTTAATGCTTCTGACGACGGCATAAACGCCGCTCAGAAAGTAAACGGAATTACTCCAACCATTACAATTAATGATGGTGAACTGACCGTAAACATGGGTCAGGGCGATACCGATGCCCTTGATTCCAACGGCAATCTGATCATCAATGGCGGTTATATCGTCATCTCTGCTCAGTCACCGTTTGACTATGACGGTCAGGGACAGCTCAATGGCGGTACAGTCATCGTAAACGGAACTCAGATAACCCAGCTGACCAACCAGTTTGGTGGTGGCGGAATGGGACCGGGCGGTCAGCCAGGTGGCTGGGGCAATCAGGGAGGCAATCCCGGAGGCGGACGTCCGGGCTGGTAAAAGCCATAATTAAAGCCAGTATTCATAAGGATACTGGCTCTTTTTAATTCTGATAGAAGATCTGACCGTTTATGATCGTCTTTATAACGTTGTAGTCCTGATCCATTATCACAAAGTCACTCTTGCGGCCTACCTCAATTTTACCACGGTCAGTGATCCTTAAGCAGCTGGCCGGGTTTTCCGTGTACAGAAGGCCTACCTGTTCCCTGCTTAATCCCACGGTATTATGAGCACGGTACATGATCTGATTCATCGTATTGTTACCGCTCAGGATGTGTCCGTCCGTTCGCCAGTTGAAACCGTCCCTTGTTACCACGACGGTACCGTCAGGCAGCACATTTTCACCATCCGGCAGACCGGATACGCTGGAGAGATCTGTAATGCCATAGCAGTTTTCAATTCCCTTGGCTTTGATTACCAGCTTGACCCAGGCCGGGGCAACATGATAGCCATCCATGGTTATCTGAGCCTTTACTCTGTCATCAAGCATGATGCCGGCTACGGCTGAGGAATCTCTGTGATGCATCGGTACATAGCCGTTGAAGATGTGTGAACAGGTGCCCAGCCCATTATCAGCCGCTTCAATTACCTGTTCAGCCGTACACTTGGTATAGCCGATCTCAGGAATTATGCCTCTGGAAGATACATATCTGATCCATTCCATGGCACCTGGCATGTCCGGGGCCACGCAGATGAAGGCTACATCACTGTAATCGTTGCTGACGAGCCAGTCAGAGTGTTCTCTGGTCGGCAGAGGATATTCCCCTCCCTCTTCAATATAGCGGTCCAGATTGAGATAGGTGGCCTCAAAATGAAACTTCATCAGATCGGCTCCCTTTAGCTTTGGTCGCATTGAACGGATATGCAGTACTGCTTCTCTTGATTCTTCAAAGTTGCTCAGGTCACTGGCTAATGTCGGGAATACCGTGGTGACTCCGGTTTCAGGCAATTTGTTACTGAGAAACTCAATCTGCTCATCGCGGGTTCCTGATGCTTCCGTACGGCTTTCATAGCCAAAGCTGCGCATGAATCCGCCATGGCAGTGCGCGTCAATGATGCCGGCATACAGTTCGTTGCCTTCAGTATCAATTATCTGATCACCGGAAAGATTCTTTCCGATCTCAGTAATGCATTTTTCATCAAATCTGACATCAACGTCGTGGAATTTACCGTCTATGAATACCTTTGCGTTCCTGATTATCATTGTTTTCTCCGTATAGATCTTTGATCTTAGTCGCTTATCTGTCTTTTAACTTGGCTATGGCCAGAAACTGTCTGAGTTCCCAGATGAAACTGTCATTGAATTTCAGGCGGGAGAACTCTTCCTGATGAAGCCTGTCATAATGTCGGTTGAAGATATTGGAAATATCATCGCTGAAAGGAACGTCAAATCTCATTCTTTTCATCATCTGAAACATGACTTCTGCCATCTTCTCCTCATCTTCACGGTTACGGTCATCATCACCTTTTTTCATTATCAGCCAGTCACCTCTGGATTTAAGAGGAACATATCCTTCCTTATCCAGGGAAATGACTGTCTGCTTAAGAAAGTTTTCTTCCAGATTGGCCAGCAATATGTAACTGTACATGTTTAGATGTTCTTGCAGAAGGCCACGTAGGCATTCTTGGCTTCGTATACGTCAGCCTTGGAAACAACTTCCCAAGGTGCATGCATGTTCTGAACGGCAACACCGCTGTCAATTACCTGCATGTTATACTTGGCCATGATGTAGGCGATCGTGCCGCCTCCACCCCGGTTGACGCGTCCCAGCTCAGCTGTCTGCCATGAAATGTCTGCTTCATCCCAGACCTTGCGGATCTCGGCAATGTATTCCGGATGAGCATCATTGCTGCCGCTCTTGCCGCCGCTGCCGACATACTTGTTTATGACGATGCCGTAGCCGAAGAAGGCAGTGTTTTTCATTTCGTTAACTGAAGGATAGTTAGGGTCGTAGGCAGCAGATACGTCGCTTGACAGCATCTTGCTGTTGGCCAGACATCTTCTGAAAGTCAGATAGTCATAGCCTTCAACCAGATCAACCAGTTCAGCCACGATGTTTTCATAGAAGTAGGACTGCATTCCGGTAGAACCGATTGAACCGACTTCTTCCTTGTCAACCAGCATGCAGGAAACGGTCTTCTCCGGATTTTCAATTTCCATTAAGGCCATTAATGAAGTATAGACACATACTCTGTCGTCATGGCCATATCCCATGATCATTGATTCATCCAGACCATAATGACGGGCCGGACCGGCTGGAACGACTTCGATTTCAGCGGAAATGAAGTCATCTTCTTCAATGTCGTACTTCTTTTTCAGCAGTTTCAGGATATTAGCCTTTACAGCCTCTTTTTCGGCCTTCTCCAGCGGAATTGAGCCTAAGGTGACATTGAGGTCTTCCCCTTCAATAACCTTGCTGGCGGTTTTCTGAAGCTGTTCTCTGGAGAGATGGATCAGCAGGTCAGAAATACCGACAACTGGGTCACTGGCCTTTTCACCTATGACGACATTTACACTAGAGCCGTCCTTGCGGCAGACAACACCGTGTAGGGCTAATGGCAGTGTTACCCACTGATAGGCCTTGATGCCGCCATAGTAGTGAGTGTCAGCCAGAGCGATGTCATGGTCTTCATAGAACGGATGCTGCTTCCAGTCGATTCTCGGTGAGTCAATGTGAGCGCCGAGAATGTTCATGCCTTCACTCAACGGTTTTCTGCCGATGATGAACAGAGCCAGATCCTTGCCCTTGTTGTTGAGGTAGACCTTGTCACCAGGCTGCAGTTTTGTTCTGTTTTTAATGCAGTCTTCAATGTTCTTGAATCCATGTGCTTCAGCAATTCTGATTCCTTCGTTGACGCATTCTCTTTCGGTCTTGCAGTCGGAAAGGAACTTGCGGTAAGTCTCAGCAAAGGCAAAGACTTCCTTCTTCTGTTTCTGATTGTATTTTTTCCAGGCGATTTCCATATATATCCTCCTTATTTGGCCAATTCCTTGTTGTCAACCTCTGCCTTTACCAATGCGATGAATTCATCCAGGGTATAGGTTTCGGATTCCTGATGATTATATCTTCTCATGGTGATGGTTCTGTTTTCGATTTCCTTGTCACCGATTACCAGCTGTACTGATACTTTCTTGACCTGGGCTTCTCTGATACGGTATCCCAGTTTTTCATTGCGGTCATCCAGTTTGGCTCTGAAGCCATTTCTGTTAAGCAGATCAGTTACTTCAGCAGCATATTCGGTATGAACATTCGGGTTTACCGGAATTACTGCAAACTGCTGCGGTGCCAGCCATAACGGCAGTCTTCCCTTTGTTTCTTCCAGTAAGAAGGCAATGAATCTGTCCAGTGAACCAAGAATGGCACGGTGAATTACTACCGGGGTCTGCTTGACACCTGCTTCATCAACATAGGTCAGTTCAAAACGGCGCGGCAGCAGGAAGTCCAGCTGAATCGTTGATAAAGCCACTTCATTACCGACAGCCGGCTTGACCAGAACGTCAAGCTTTGGACCGTAGAAGGCCGCCTCACCTACTGCTTCGAAGTAATCCAGCCTGAGGTCATCCAGAACGTTTCTGAGAGCACTCTCGGCACCGTTCCACATGTCATCATCCGGGAAGTACTTTTCATGGTCTTCAGGATCTCTTAAGGACAGACGGCACTTGTAATCCTTGATGCCGAAGTCCCTGTATACATCCATGATCAGATCAAGAACACCCTTGAATTCCTCTTCGATCTGAGCCGGTGTACAGAAGATGTGAGAGTCATTCTGGGTGAATGATCTTGCTCTTTCAATTCCCTTTACCGCGCCCTGTGCTTCGTAACGGAAGTCATGGGCTATTTCAGCAATCCTGATTGGCAGTTCACGGTAGGAGTGTGCTCTTCTGCCGAATATTACCATGTGATGAGGACAGTTCATCGGTCTTAAGACATAGACATCGTCGCTTCTGCTGGCGTCAATTCTGTCCTTGACCTGACGAACGGTCATGTTCTTTTCTTCTTCTTCGCTTAACTGGTACATTGGAGAGAACATGTCATCCTTGTAATGATCCCAGTGCCCGGAAGTCTTATATAATTCTACAGAGCCTAAATCAGGAGTATGAACGTGCAGATACCCGCGGGCAATTTCCATATCGGTAATGTAGTTGTTCAGTGTTCTCCACATTACATAGCCGTTTGGCAGCCACATAGGCAGTCCCTTGCCGACCAGATCGCTGAGCATGAAGATATCCATGTCACGGCCAATCTTGCGGTGATCTCTTTCCTTGGCTTCAGCCAGATACCGCAGATAGGCATCCAGGTCTTCCTGGTTTTCAAAACAGACACCATAAACTCTCTGGAGAACCTTGTTCTTGGAATCGCCCTTCCAGTAAGCACCGGAAACCTTGAGAAGCTTGAAGTACTTCATCTGCTTGGTGTTTTCAACATGCGGTCCACGGCACAGGTCAACAAAGTCACCCTGACGGTAACAGGAGATTACTACTTCGTTTTCATCCATGTTGTTGATCAGGTCAACCTTGTATTCATCATCTTGGAACATTTCCAGAGCCTGCTGCTTGGAAATCTCTTCTCTGACGATCCTCTTGTTATCCTTGGCGCATTTCTTCATTTCCTTCTCGATCCTTGGCAGATCGTCTTCGGTAATGACATCAGCACCCAGGTCAATGTCATAGTAGAATCCGTCGGAAATGACCGGTCCTACCCAGAATTTGGCATGAGGGTATAAATGTCTGACAGCCTGAGCCAGCAGATGGGCACAGGAGTGGTTCAGCACGGATAACTCCGGCATTTCCCTGATGTTAAGTTCGTTCATCTTGATATTGCTCATAAAAACCTCCAAAAATATAAAAACGTCCCGTAAAAGGACGTCATTAACGCGGTACCACCTTTTTTCACATCTGAAAAGACATGCACTCAATGACTGTAACGTCGTCAGCGGATTCTTTTCGAAGATCTACTCCTAAGCGGTAAGGTATCAGCACCTCAAGCCGTTTCCACCAGCCACGGCTCTCTCTGATCAGTTTCTGAAACCTGTTGTCTTACTCAACGTATTTAATAATATTTAATAACAATTAAAACTGAAAGTCAACTAAATGGCGAAGTTGCCGTTGGCAAAAACAGTTACTTTACTGCCGTCTTCCTTAATGCCGGTTACCGTCATGTCAGAAGTACCGAACATAAAGTCGACATGTTCCATGGAACTGTTGCCGCCAACTTCCAGTAACTCCTCATCGCTCATTTCAATGCCGCCTGCGACATTTTCCGGATAGCATCTGCCCAAAGCCAGATGGCAGGAAGCATTTTCATCAAACAGCGTGTTGTAGAAAAGAATGTTCAGATTGGAGATCGGTGAATCATAGGAGATCAGGGCAACCTCACCCAGATGTCTGGCTCCTTCATCAGTATCCAGCAGCTGAGTCAGAGCTTCCCTGCCATTGGATGCACCGTAATCAACAACTTTTCCATCTTTGAACTCAAACCAGAAGTCTTCTACCAGCTTGCCGGCATAGTTCAGAGGCTTTGAAGCATATACCTTACCGTTGACATTATTCCTGTCAGGCATGCAGAAACACTCTTCCGTAGGCATGTTGGGATTGAAGAATACTCCTTCAGGAGTACTGCAGCCTCCCCCAACCCAGATGTGATTCTTTACCAGATTGACGGTCAGATCAGTACCTCTGGCATTTTCAAAATGCAGAGCCCTGAACTGATGGCTATTAAGCACATCGCAGTGTTTTGCCAGTTCCCGGTCATGCTGTTCCCATTCCTTTACCGGATCATTGTCTTCCCTGACTCTGACAGAAAACAGAATTGCCTGCCATAAGGCGTTGACGGCATCTTCTTCACTCATCTCGGGGAATACCTTCTTAGCCCATTTAGGATTAGGCAGCGCTACGATGGACCACTGGCCAAGGTTATTCATGGTATATGGCTGATATTTCCGCATTCTCTTCATTCTGGCCATCATTGACTTCTGCATCTTCTGCTGGTCAATGTCAGCCATCAGACCAGGTGTTCCGGAAGAAACATTAAGATAGGCACACTTGCTGTCCTGTTCCCACTTGACCTTTTCTTCTGACCAGTCAGGGATCTCACATAAGGTGTCCACCGACTGATATTCGTAATGCATGTGGCTGATGTTTTCATCATTCCAGTCAACCATTACGGCTTTGGCACCGGCTTTATAGGCCTCCTGTACGCAGTATTCGATGAACTGCCAGTCGCGTACACTGGCACGGATGACCAGCAGCTGGCCCGGCTGAACGTTACTGCCGGATACGACTGCCAGTCTGGCATATTTTCTTAAAATTTCTTCAGTCATCATTGTCTCCTACGGTCGCAAATCTCATGGTATTGGTATTGCCGTGTCCTGAATGCCAGCCGGCGCAGATGATGTACATGCTGCCTCTGGCCAGATTCATTTCCTTGACGATCTGATTTGCCGTATTGTCATACAGCGAAGCATCCGTGATGTCCTTGGAGAATACAGGGAACACGTCAGAATACAGTGACATTCTGCGGCAGGTCTCCTCGGAGTTGGTAGCGGCAATGATAGGTGCAAACGGTTTGTACTTTGACAGTCTCTTTGCCGTTCCACCTGTTTCCGTAAAGGCCAGAATGGCTGAAACGTTATGCATGGTCAGGCATGATTCCGCAACGGAAATGCCGATGGCATCACTCATGGAACGGTCGGAATGAGAAATCATGTTTTCCAGGAATTCCTCATAGCCATACATGCGTTCGCATTCTTCAGCAATGGTAGCCATGGTCTGAACAGCTTCAACCGGATATTCACCGCTGGCAGTCTCAGCTGACAGCATGATGCAGTCGGAACCGTCAAATACCGCATTGGCAACGTCAGAAGCTTCCGCTCTGGTCGGTCTTGGGTTTGATACCATGCTTTCCAGCATGTGGGTTGCGGTAATGACCGGACGGCCGGTCTTGTTGGCAATGTCAATGATATGCTTCTGATACAGTGGAACCAGCTGGAAGGAAACTTCCACGCCCAGGTCTCCTCTGGCAACCATGACACCGTCAGCTACGTTAAGGATGGCATTGAGGTTATCATAGCCTTCCTTGTTTTCGATCTTGGCAATTACTTCAATGTCAGGACGGCCTTCGTCAGCCAGGATCCTCTTGATCTCCTTGACGTCGGAAGCTCTTCTGACAAAGCTGGCAGCAATGAAGTCGACCCCGTTACGGGCTCCGAAACGGACGTCTTTTTCGTCCTGCTCGGAAACAAACGGCATGGTCAGCACGACACCAGGCAGGTTAACGCCCTTTCTGGTGGCGATAGGACCGCTGTTCAGGACTTCACAGGTCAGTTCATCCTTGCCCTTGGCCTTGACAGCCAGAGTGATCTTGCCGTCATTGATCAGGATCTTCTTGCCCGGGTTGACATCCTTGTAGACTTCCGGACAGTCAATGTGGAATCTTTCCTTATTGCCGACGACCTTCTTCTTGACAACTTTTACGATGTCTCCCTTGACGAAGTCAACGGAACCGTTTTCCATTTCGCCGACTCTGATCTCAGGGCCCTTGGTATCAAGCATGATGCCGATGTGAGCACCAAGCTTCTTATTAAGTTTATGTATTCTTTTGATCTTTTCCAGCTTTTCCTCGTGATTGCCATGTGAGCAGTTCAGTCTGGCCATGTTCATGCCAGCCTGATACAGCTTTGTCAGCATTTCCTCACTTTCGGAAGCCGGTCCGATCGTGCAGATTATTTTCGTTCTTCTCATATGTTAAGCCAACCTTTCAAACATGTCGTATAAATTCTGGTCGAAGTTCTTAGGCTGAATCAGAGCCTGAGCTATCGGAGTCGCAATCATCTTGTCATCTCTGATGCCGATGCAGAAATTGGAGCCGCCGTTTCCCAGTACTTCGATGGCATAGTCCCCCATTCTGCTGGCCAGCAGACGGTCATAAGGAACCGGTGAGCCGCCTCTCTGGATGTGTCCCAGTACGGTTGCACGTCCGGAGAATGAAGTCTTCTGGCTGATCACTTCGGCCAGTTTCTCAACGTCAGTAAGCTTTTCCGAGACAATTACCAGAGCATGTCTGTGCTTCTTGATGGCATCAAAATGCTGCAGTCTGGCAATTACTTCCTCTTCCGAGAAACCAACTTCCGGGGTAATGGCAATTTCAGCACCGCAGCAGATGCCGGCATACAAGGCCAGATCTCCGCAGTGGTTGCCCATTACTTCCACGACTGAACATCTGTGATGGCTGGCTGAGGTATCTCTCAGCTTGTCGACCGCTTCGACAATGGTGTTTAAAGCCGTTTCAAAACCGATGGTATAGTCAGTGCCCGGACAGTCGTTGTCAATGGTGCTCGGAATGCCGATACAGCTGATCCCCTTCTTGCACAGATCCCCGGCACCTCTGTAGGTACCATCTCCGCCGATTACTACCAGGGAATCCATTCCCACCTTGCGCATCTGTTCAATGGCCTTATCCTGAACCTCAGGATCAGTGAACTGCGGGAAACGTGCAGTACCGAGAATGGTGCCGCCCTTAAACAGAATGTCTGAAACACTTCCTTTGTTCATCTTGAAGAAATTACCTTCGTAAAGTCCAAGATAACCGTCATAAATACCGTAAACATCAAAGTCACGGGCCAGGGCTGAACGGGCTACTGCTCTGATGGCAGCGTTCATTCCTGGTGCATCTCCACCGCTTGTCAATATGCCTATACTTCTTTTCATAGATCCTCCTATCTGCGGTCGTTACCGGGAACTTCCACCGGTATGGCCATTGCCCTGATTCGTGAAAGTATTCTCCCGGCCTTTATCTCATCTTTATGTCCGCTCCGGTTATACGCCAGTTTGGTTTCCAGCTCACTCAGATCGAGATTGCTGGTAAAAATCGTTCTCTTTTCATTGGCACAGCGATAATCCAGTACCGGCAGCAGAATGTCATCACGGACCCAGTTGGTCGTGTTTTCCGCTCCGATGTCATCCAGGACCACCACTTCCGCCCTCTTAAGACGGTCAATGGAATTATCTACGTAATCACGGGCATCCGGATTACTGTAGTCAGCTCCGATGCTGTTGCGGCATCTGGTAAAAAACTGTGGGATGTTGACAAAGGCAACTCTGGTACCCTTCTTGGCCAGCCGGTTGGTAATGCAGGCAGCGAGATAGGTCTTGCCCGTACCAAAGGAACCGTACAGATAAAGCCCCTGCTTGGGCTGATGTATGATCCAGTCGCTGACCAGATTGAAAACATCCACATAATCGCTTTCTTCTTTGCTGGTGTCCGTGGTTTCAATTGAATATTTAAGTTCCTTATCAGAAAGATCGCATATCAGATATTTCTTCTTATGGGCAACCGTGCTCTCTTCTTTAGCCAGATAACGGCACTGCTGCAGGATGTTACTTACGGATGAACCGCTCATCTCTATTGTTTCCATGTATCCTTTCGGAATATTACAGCAGGCCCATAATCCCGGACAGTTACGGCAGGTCTCGTTATTGGCGATCCATCTTCTGAAAATATACGGATTGTCTTCAATGTGCTTCCTTAGCCCAGGATTTCTTTCCAGCATTTTCTGGATGCGAACGTCCTTGAGAACTTCAGCAGCTGCTTCCCTGATCCGGGCATCCGTATCTACCGGAATTTCAAATTCAAACTGTTTCATTCTCCATCCTCCTGGAAGATCCTGCTTCTGATCTCATCAATGCTGACCTTTTCCTTAGGGGTCTTCTTGATGGTGAAGTCAGGAACCCTGCTGCTCTTGCTCTTCTTTGACAGGCTGTTAACGTAATCCCGAGCCTGTTCTACATTTGTAACGTTATGAACTGACCAGTCCCGGGCTACGGCCTTGGTGAGATTGCTGGTAATGCGTTTGTCATGATTTTCATATACGTATCTGAGCAGATAGTTGGTCACTTCTGTGCTCAGATGATATTCCATGCTGATTTCCTCCAGCAGCTTCTTTTCCCACGGTTCAACTTCCTGCTGACCCTTGAGATTGTAAAGATACTGGACCGGTGTCACATCATAGTCGTCCGGATTGCTTTGGGCACCCTTGCTGCGGACGGCAATGCATCTTTTTCTCAGAGCTTCCATGTCGATGGTTCCCTCATCAATGTTGACAGACTGAGCTACAATCTTACGCATGGTTGGAATGTCAATGCTGTAGACCGTTCCCATCTGGGCGATCATCTTAAGATTATCCTTTGTCCTTAAAGATGAAGGCAGCAGCAGCGTGCTGTATCCGGTCACAAAGGCCTTGATGTCAAATTCAATATGAGTCGTCTCGTACAGCTTCCGCCTGAGTTCCTCAAAGGACCGTTCATTTTCATCGTCCCAGTCCTTCAGCACGGAAACGTCAAAATTGCTGGTGATCTCCAGATCATCTTCGCTGAGTTCCTTGACCTGGAACAGCTTGCTGGTCTGTCTGTACTGCAGCTTGCCCATCTTCTTGATGAAGAAGCGTCCAAAGGCTGCCTGCATCAGGAAATCAGATCCGTTCATCGGGAACTGGATCTCAAAATGCAGCAGTTCAGTATTGCGGTTATAGAAGGTCCTGATCAGCTTGAACTGTTCCAGGATCTTAAAGCTTTCATTTATGCCGTCAATGTTGGTATCAAGGATCAGAATAAGACGGGAAATCGTGTTTATTTCATCAGTAAAATAACCTTCTGCATTGAGAAGATGATATAACGCATAAGCCTGCTGTCCCATTAACGGCAGATACAGTTCTGCCAGAGACTTCTGCTGATCGGTATTCAAGCTTTGCGGATGGATAACTCTGAACTTGCTTTTTCCCTTTAATACCATGTTATTACTCTGATTTCCCTGTACTTCATTTTACAATAGTGCTGATCGTTTTTTCAACGGACTCACTCAACTTGTCCAGACTGGAATCGTTCACTATTACGATGTCAGCCATTTTTCTCTTTTCACCATCCGGCATCTGATTGTCCAGTACCAGTCTGATGTTTTCCTCGCTCATTCCTCTGGTACGCTGCAGTCTGTCAATTGCGGTTTCCACGCTGCAGGTAACCAGGATATTGCAGTCAAAGTAACGGTACCAGTCTGTTTCAAACAGCAGAGGCACCTCAACGATAACTGCCTTTTCATTAATGTGTTCCTGATAGAAATTCTGTACATGCTCCCAGATCATTGCATGAAGATAATTTTCCAGTTCCTTCTTGATCTGCGGATCACGGTAAATGACTTCACTGACTTTCTTCTTATCGGTCTTACCGGTTATTCTCCCTATTTCTTCAACGATATCAGGCTGATCCCACAGCTGAGAGTTGATCTCATCACAGCTGATTACTGAATAACCGAGATCTTTCATCAGTTCACTTACTGTTGATTTGCCTGAACCAATGTTTCCGGTAACGCCCACCAGCAGTGCCCTTTCCTTCTGACACTGCGGGCAGTAATACGTACCGCGTCCGTTTACAAAACATTTGACTATCTCACATCCGCATTCACACGGTTCGCCTTCACGGCTGTGAACGTGTAGGTTCTGCTGGAACATGCCGGTAACACCAAGCGAGCTTGTATAGGAACGGATCGTGGTTCCCCCGGCTGCAATTGCTTCACTCAGGATCTTCCTGGTGCTTTCAATGATATCATCCCATTTCCGACGGGATATGAAGCATGCCGGATGCTCAGGGTTGAGCTTTACGTCAAAACATATCTCATTGGCATAGATGTTGCCTATTCCGGCTATCATGGACTGATCAAGAAGCTGAGTCTTGATTGCCGTTTTTCTATGCTGGCAGTAACTCTTAAGATACTCACTGTTCAGCTTTTCATCAAAAGGTTCATACCCAAGAGACTCCAGAGCCTTAAGCGGGGCACCTTTCTCATACAGATAGAAGCGTCCGAACTTTCTGACATCGTTATAATGCAGTTCACCCTGATCAAGGACAAAGACAATGTGCGTATGTTTATCCGGTTCAGTGTGTTCAGGATATACATAGAACTTGCCTTCCATGCGCAGATGAGCTACCAGAACATAATCGGTAAGTTCAAAAATCAGAAACTTGCCGCGACGGTCAAACTTCTCAAAGCGCTGATTAAGCAGGCAACGTGAAAAAGTCATGGCATCAGGCTGAGCCACGATTCTTTCATACAGTATGTTTACATTCTTTATAATTCTGCTGTTTATCTTATGTTCCAGGGTTCTGACCACTGTTTCAACTTCCGGAAGTTCAGGCATGATTACTTGACCTCCAGCCAGTTATTACCGCTTTCGGATTCAGCCAGCAGCGGTACCTTCAGTTCCATGGCATTTTCCATTTCTTCTTCAACAAGTTTCATGATGATCTTTTCTTCTTCCTTCGGTACATTTAGTATCAGTTCGTCATGTATCTGCAGGATCATCTTGGATTTCAGGCCTTCCCTGTTGATGCGGTTATATACGTTTATCATGGCAATCTTGATCAGATCAGCAGCACTTCCCTGAACCGGAGCATTCATCGCTGCTCTCTTGCCGAATTCTCTTAATGAATGGTTGGAACTCTTGATTTCCGGAATGTCACGGCGTCTGTTCAACATTGTAGTGACATAACCGTCTTCCCGGCACTGGGCGATGGTCTGATCCATGAAGCGACGCACATTAGGATATTTACGGAAATATGATTCAATGAATTCCTTGGCCTTATATACAGGGATTTCCAGTCTTTCAGCCAGACCGAAATCACTCATGCCGTAGTCAATGCCGAAGTTGATGGCCTTGGCCTGTCTTCTCAATAAAGGCGTAACTTCTTCTTCAGGAACATTGAAAACGTCCATGGCTGTTCTGGTATGAATGTCCATGCCGGCTTTAAAGGCATCTATCAGACCCTTTTCATCAGCCAGATGAGCCAGTATTCTCAATTCAACCTGTGAATAGTCAGCACCAACAAAGACGCATCCCGGTTCCGGAATGAAGGCGGCTCTGATCATCTGAGCTTCTTCATTGCGGACGGAAATATTCTGCAGATTCGGATTTGAACTGGACAGTCTGCCGGTCTCGGCAATGCACTGATTGAATTCAGTGTGGATCTTGCTGTCATCCTGTATGTATTTCTTCAGACCTATTGCATAGGTACTGTTCAGTTTGGCATATTTGCGGTATTCCAGAATGGCCGGAATGATCGGATGTCTGTCTTCAATCTTCTTTAGCACGGAAGCATCTGTTGAGCGCTTGGTAGAGCGCATCAAAGCCAGATCATCGTAAATGACTTCAGCCAGCTGCTTAGGTGAATTGATGTTAAACTGACGGTTAGCCAGCTGATAAATCTCCTGCTCAAGAGCAGCGATCTTTACCGAGGTTTCCCGGGCTATCCTGTCCAGAACACCTGCATCAACTCTGACACCGGTCTTTTCCATGTCAAACAGGACTTCCGCCAGAGGAAGCTCGATTTCCCTGTACAGGCTGGTCATTCCATAGACAGCCAGTTCCTTCTTCAGGGTTTCCTTTACCTTGAGCAGATTGGCTGCCAGCTGACAGAGATAATCACTTTCATCTCCGTCTTCCTCTTCAAACAGAGCAATCTGTCTGTTCTGATCAGACCCGGCAGTAACTGTCAGGTGATATTTCAGAAGCAGTGCTTCCAGATTCTTGATCTTGCCGTCAACCAGGAAAGCCTGGATCATGGTATCGTTTATGTTTCCCTTTACCGTCAGGCCATACTGATCAAGCACATGATACCAGTGCTTTACATTGTGGACGGTCTTTTCGGTATTTTTATTAAGCCAGTCAGTGAAGACAGGATCCTTTACGGCATCAGCAATTGTGATGTAATAGCTGTGGCGTCCGTCACTTAAGCCGATGCCCCGGTTATTAAGATGCATGGCCATGTCGTCACTCAGCATGTCATTATCAAATTTTCTGACTTTCTTCATGACTGCCGGTTCTTCCTTCTTTGTTTCTGGTTCTGCGACCGTTACGTTTTTCAGGAAGGAACGCATCTCATACTTGCTGTAGAACTTCATGGCATTTTCACCATAAAGGTCATAATCACACTTCGTAATGTCAATGTCGATGTCGGCATCGATCTTGATGGTTGCCAGCTGTTTTGAAAGCAGGGCAATTTCATGATCTTTGATCAGATTCTCCTGCAGTTTGCCCTTTATCTCATCTATGTGCTCATAGACACCTTCAACGGTACCGTAATCGTTCAGCAGCTTGATAGCGGTCTTGTCACCGACCTTGGTTACGCCCGGAATATTGTCACTGGTATCCCCGGCCAGTCCCTTCAGGTCAATTATCTGCAGAGGTTTCAGCTGATATTTGTCCATGATGGCCTGCGGATCCATCAGATCCATTTCAGTTATGCCTTTGACCATCAGCCAGACCTTGATCCTGTCATCAACGATCTGCAGCAGGTCACGGTCTGAAGTTAAGACGTTAATATCATAATCAGTCTTCTGCTTGGCCAGGGAACCGATGATGTCATCAGCCTCAATGCCATGCTGTTCATACTGCGTCATGTCAATCGCATCAAGATATTCACGGATGATTGGGAACTGAGCCACCAAGTTGTCAGGTGTCTTCTGCCTGGTTCCCTTGTATTGAGGATATATCTCCCGCCTGAAATTCTTCTTGTCATGGTCAAAGGCAACCACAACAAAATCAGGCGCTATTACTTCCAGCGCCTTGTGCAGCATTGAAGCAAAACCAAAAATGGCATTTGTCGGTATTCCTGAGGAAGTCGACATCGGTCTGCCATAAGCGGTCGCAAAATAAGCTCTGAAGAGCATCGAGTTGCCATCGATAAGTAATAGTTTTTTCATATTACTCACCTGCAAAAGCGTCTGTCAGAGCCTTTAGATTCTGATACATGATGGTCATGTAGTCCATGTTGCTTTCCACGTTCTTTTCTGACAGTTTGGTCAGACTGGAAAGATTGAGCGGCGTGAGTTTCAGTTCATCACGGACACTCCGGTAGAGTTCCTGCATGTCTTCAGGCAAGGTATCGTCACAGACAATGTACTTGACATTGTTCTTCTTGATTTCTTCTTTAATATAGTTCAGTTGTTCCTCATCAGGCAGTACGCCATATTCAGATAGAACCAGCGGATAAACTTCAATGCCATAGGTCTTCTGCCAGTTGCCGAAAGTACAGGCAACGGTAACTATCTTCTTGTCAGGCATGGTCTTTAACTCCTGATATTCAGAGTCAAGTCTGACCAGCTGAGCCTGCAGGTTCTTGAAGTTGTTTTCGATGGACAGTGATTCTTCCGGATAATAGTTCTGCAGCCAGTCCTTGATGGTAGCAGCCATGGAGCTGGCAGCAATCGGGTCGAGCCAGATGAACGGGTCTTTCTTATAGGTGTCTACCATGTCAAACAATGATGATTCATAGTATTTTGATTCCGTTACCACGGTCTGGCCGGTCGGTGTCGTTGACAGAGTATATCTCTTGAACTCGTCAATTGCGGAAAGCGCAGCCAGATTTATGATGTTGAAATCGTATGACTGAATGTGTTCTTCATATATCTTGAGATATGGTTCCAGTTCGCCAATGTACAAAAACAGAGCCGTGTCTTCAAATATCTTGTCATAACCGCTTTTCAGGGTTGCTCTCTGAATGAATTCATCATCGCTGATGCATTCTACTTTAACTCTGTTTCCAGCCAGCTGTTCTACAATATACTTCACAGGATATACCGTCGTAACGATGGTAGCCTTTTTGGTGTTACATCCGGAAAGCATGCCAAGCAACATAGATATTAAGATCAGGATAATAACTTTTCTTTTCATTTATGTCTGTGCCTCCTTTTAGAATTATAGCACAGAATGAACCTCACAACACCTCATATTCGCCCGTTTTCACGGAAACTGTAATAACGGTCATAACTGACTATTACATGGTCAACAAGACTGATTCCCATTATTTCACCGGCCTGATGAAGAGTCAGAGTCATATTGATGTCAGCCTTGGAGGGCTCAGTGATCTGACTGGGATGATTATGGGCAATGATCATGCGGCTGGCATTGCAGCGTAATGCCTCATTGAACAGCTCCCTTACTTCTATCGTTACCCGCTCCCGGGTTCCCACAAAGATTTCCCTGCACCCTTTTACCTGCCCGCGGCTGTTGAGAAAGACAGCTACGAAGTATTCCTGATTGCGGGAACCGTAATTCTTCTGCAGCCAGGTAACCAGCATTCTGGGATCTGAGAGAACATCACTGTTGATCATGTTAACATAGCTCAGTCTTCTTATCAGTTCCAGAGAAGCCAGTATCTGGGAAGCCTTGGCCAGTCCTATTCCCTTCAGTTCCATTATCTGCTGCAGTGACATTTTCATTAAACCGCCTAACCCATCCGTTCTGATAAGTATGTCATTGGCCAGAGAGATGCTGTTGGTACCGGGAATGCCGCTTGATATTATCAGTGCCAGCAGTTCGCTGTCCGAGAGAGCCCCAAACCCCAGATTAAGAGCCTTTTCTCTGGGACGAAGGTGCAAAGGCATGTCCTTGACAGTAACTGCCACCATTAATTACCCCAGCTCATCGATACCCCGCCAACCTGTACTCTGCCTCTTTTTGAACACAGGATCTTCAGTATCCCGGCACCTATGGCCGCCAGGGCAAAATACAGCAGCAGTGATCCTCCGGTAAGTCCCAGTCCATACAGCCTGCGGCATTGTCTTTCTGTTAGTCGCATATAAAAAACCTCCTTCAATACTTAATTGTCGGAGGTGTTTTTTCTTCCTAGATGATTTCGAAGTGCTTCAGGGCTTTCCGGATACCATCCTTATCGATGTCATCGGTAACATAATCCGCCACTGCCTTGGCTTCCGGGGTTCCGTTGCCCATGCAGATGCCTAATCCGGCCCGCATAATCATTTCGCTGTCGTTCTGACTGTCTCCAAACGCAATGACCTGTTCCATTGTATAGCCAAGTCTTTCCGTAAGGAACTTCAGCATGACGCCTTTATCAGACTGTTTATTGAAAGCTTCATAGATGATCTTCCGGCTGTTGGCTCTGATGAACTTGAGATCAGGGAACTGGTCAAAGTACTGCGGCAGCCGGTTATCGTCAGCGTATATGAAGGCATCAAGAGGCATCATGCCAGTCTTTATGTGATAATCACGATCTGAACAATCCTTAAGCATGTCCCTGGTAATCCCGTTCTTGCAGTATCTGGTAACGAACTCCTCATAACGGTTGTATATCTGGAAGGAATCCGCAAACTTGAATCCCAGCGGATAATCATGTTTCAGGGAAATATCGATGATCTTTTCCACAGATTCCCGGGGCATGTAGAAACACTTCAGGATCTTTCCGTCCATTGTGTTCAGACAGGCTCCGTTAACTCCGATGAAGTAGTTTGCCGGCATGCGGGCCTTTATGTCAGGATGAACGGCATTGATCGTACGTCCGGTACTGATCACGATTTCATATCCTTTATCGTGGCATTCTCTGATAGCTGCCAGAGCACTTTCCTCTATTGTTGATTTACCCCTCATTATCAGGGTATTATCTATGTCAAATGCTAAAACCTTATACATGTTATACTCTGAAAACCCTGTTTTCCTTTCTGGCTGCAGCCACCGGATATTCACCGGCAATATGACCGACAATAAGATTGCCGATGCCAATGTAGTCGCCTTCAATGCCCAGATCAGACAGTATCTCTTTACCTTCATCAGTATCAAAAGTCTCTCTGGCTCTGTTTATCCAACATGAACCCAAACCTAAGGCATGAGCTGCCAGCATCATATTACCCATCACCAGTGAACCGTCTGCCACTGAATTGTTATTGTTTCTTGGGGCAAGTACCACTATTACGGTTCTGGCGCCGTAAAAATTGTGAACTGCATCCGGATCTCTGCCGACCACTTCCGCATTCATTCTTTCCAGTTTTTCCAGCAGGACAGGATCCTGTACCACCAGCATTATTGCCTGTTGTTTCCCTGAACCGCTGGCTGCGTAAAGACCGGCTTCAATGATCATGTTGAGATCTTCTTCACTGACCGGTTCATCAGTATATTTACGGATGCTTCTTCTGCTTATGATTTCTTCAATAGTTGATTTCATATACTTCCCCCCCCTATTTAATTATAACACGTTGAGATTTCTCAATCCCTTTGGAAGCCTGTTTTTAAGCTGACGTCCATCACCTTTGGCAAACCCCAGGGTCTTTCCCTTATAAGCGATCCTGACATATCCTTTCATGCTGGATACGGCCAGAGATTCGCCCTTCAGATATCTGATCAGCTCATCCCTTTCTGTTATCTGATAGCTGTTATTAAACTGCCGTGAGATCTCCGGGCACAGAAACAGGTGGTGATGCGGTTCAAAGCGGTTTTTCTCCAGGGTTCCCAGCAGAACTCCCTGTCTGACGGCACTACGGACATCTATCGGTTCATTGCAATAGTATGCTTCATTTCCCTTAAGATAATAGCTGCACTTAATGCCATATTCCTTCAGAAAGTCGTCGATCATGCGGTTATGGGCAAACGGCATGGAAGGAATGTGTTTTTCCTTCTGTTCCCCATGCTTGATCATTCTGGCCACAAAGTGTCCTTCCCCTTTATCCATTGGTGTGATTCTGGTCAGATATTCAGACTTCAGATCTTTATATGCCAGACCTTTTCTGCCGCATTTCAAACCGGTATCAACCAGTTCCACATCCGGATGATGCTGCAGGAAATTCCAGATGGTCTCTTCGTTTTCAACCAGATTATAGGTACATGTTGAATAGACAAGAGTTCCTTCCTGCCTTAACAGCCTATAGCCGTTTTCCAGGATCTCCAGCTGTCTTTTCCGACAGGCTCTGACGGCAGCTTCATTATAATCATTTATGCTCTCCGGATATTTCTTGAACATCGAAGCCCCGGAACAAGGAGCATCAATAAGAACCTTATCAAACCATCCTGAAGCCATATCAGCCATTTCATTGGTATTCATTGAAGTAAGCAGATAATTGGAATAGCCCCATCTTTCCAGATTGCCTAACAGAGTCTGACATCTTTTCCAGATGATCTCATTGCTCCAGAGAATGCCGCTTCCCTTAAGCCTGTTAAGTATCTGCGTACTCTTGCCACCGGGAGCAGCGCACAGATCGGCTACCCTGTCGCCCGGCTGAATATCAAGGGCATTTACCGGGGCAGCAGCACTTGGTTCCTGCAGATAGTAACATCCGGCATTATGAAAAGGATGATTGCCGAGTTTCTCCTCAGTGACAACATAATATGATTCCGGATCAAACGGAGTGTTTTCTTCCAGCACAAAACCTTCTGATTCCAGCTCTTTCTTGCTGCACTTCAGACTGTTTATTCTGATTGATTTGTACATCTCCCTGGAAAAACTTTCAGTAAACTGCCGGTATTCGTCAGGGAAAAGCTGTTTTATTTCCTTAAGAAAGTATTCATTCATCCTTTGATCCTCACGGTAATTATACACCGTTTCCTGCTGATTTAGGCACAATAAAACCCTCCATGTGCTTACAAAAGCGGAGGGTCATATTGTGAATTTCATCGCTGAACTTTCAGTTATTCTTAAGGTTATTCACCAATGACGACGACTTTGCATCTGCGGTTACGCGGATGTGTTCTGTCAAAGTCAACAAAGTAGACATAACCGGTCTTACCTACGCCCAGTTTTCCTTCATCTACTTCAAAAGTAGCTGAGTTCCCCAGAATGGTAGCCTTGAGATGAGCGTCAGCATTGAACAGCTCTTCTCTGGTACCGCTAGGCAGGTAGCTCAGATAATCAGGCCAGGATTCAACTTCTTCAAAATGCTTGACTCCCGGATAGAAATACTGGCCCCATTTTGTCTGGTCAGGGATAATTTTTTCCAGACAGTTGTCCAGATCCTGCTGAATGAATTCCTTGCCATTCGGCATTTCATCATGAACATATTCTTCAAAGAAAACGGAACAGGTAGTATGCGGAGATATTACACAGACGATGCCATTCTTAATGCCACTGCGTGCAATGATGTCCTTTACTTCTGCGGTAATGTTAATATATGTAGGTGATCCACCTTTGGAATGAATGTTTGTGATGGTTTCCTTGTAAACTGCCATAATCAACCCCCTTGTTATATCTGCTATTTCTTTTCAGCTGGCTTTGAACCTCTTCTGGCATAAGCCTTGATGGTATCAGGATGAATCTCCATTTCCTTCTTTATGAAGAACATGAACAGTTCATCAGCATCATTGAAATAGCGGCAGTAAACCCAGTATCTCCCCTTAAAAAGACTTGGGTTTTGCTTGTTAATTCTGATATAGACCTGTTTACGGTCTATAAACTCCTTGACACGGAAATCTCGGATGTCCTTCCAGAGATACCTGTCTTCCCTGTCCTTGACTTTGAAGGCTATCGCATCATCGCTGATAATAACCTTGTCAGGATTAGCAAGGGTGATGAATGATTCCCAGACGATGTAAAGACAGACGACAATGACTGCAATGAAATACAGTTTCCCTGTTGCTATCAGCTGATAAATGCTGTACAGCATTATGAGCACGGAAAAATAACCGATTCCGGTAATTCTTACAGCGTAGCGTTTAGGGTCATAAGTATAAATCTTTTCGTTCATGTTTTTCACCGTCTGAGAAGGAGGGACATTTTCATGTCCCTCTTTCAAGCCTAATAATCAGGTTAGATTAATGGTTTTCTTTTCTGATTCTCAGATAGTTGTATGCGATGCATGCTAATGAGATAGCAACTAATACAACGATTGCTACAACCTGAGGCAGAGTACCAATCTTGAACAGTGCCCATGTTAATGGGTTAGCACCGTCACAGATTGAAGAAATTGAGCTTGCACCACCCATATCGAAACCGATAGATGAAGCAACCTTGGTGATTGGAGCAGCTAAGTCAGTAGCAATGTACAGACCTAAGATGCAGCAGATCAGACCAACAACCAGGCTTCTGAAACCGTTACCCTTGCAGATTGGCAGTACTAATACAAATACATATGGTAATACAGCCAGGTCAACTGCCGGTAATACAGTGTTGCCAGGTAATACTACTGATAATAATACCAGGATAGGAACGCAGATCAGACCTAATGAAATTGTCATTGGGTGACCAACACCTAATGCTGAGTCAAGACCGATATAGATCTTGCCTCTGCCAGAGAAGTGCTTGTCTACGAATTCACCGGCAGCATCAGATACAGGCATTAAGCCTTCCATCAGTAATGAAGCCATTCTTGGGATCAGAACCATTGTAGCAGCCAGAGTTACGGCACAGTTCATGGCATCCTTGAAGCCATAGCCACCGAGGATAGCGATGACTAAGCCTAATACGAAGCCAACGATAACTGGTTCGCCAAATACACCGATCTTGTCCTGCAGACCGTCTAAGTTGAAGTCAACCTTGTTGAGTCCAGGAATCTTTTCGATGACCCAGTTAAGAATCAGGGCAAATGGTGCGAAAGCTGCAGTAAAGCCATGTGGCAGAGATACACCAGGCATCTGTAATGTTGTTTCCAGACCAGGTGCAGTAATGTCGCCTAATACCAGGATGATGATTTCGTTGCAGATTGCAGCGATCATACCTAACAGTAAGCTTCCGGTAACAGCAGCGATTAATGAACCGGTGAAAGCAAAATGCCAGTAGTTCCAGATATCGATGTCAACTGTCTGAGTTGCACCGATCAGGATCATGACAACGTTAACCAGCAGACATACAGGGATGATCATGGCACCAACCTGTGTAGCCATTGCGATTGCAGCAGCTGCAGGCCAGCCTACGTCGATTGTTCCCAGAGTCAGACCGAAACGTGCGCTCATGGCAGCAACAGCATCAGCCATTGTTCCCATTAAGCCGGTAGCTAAACCTAAGCCTAACAGACCAACACCGACCATCAAGCCACCACGGATTGACTTACCGAAACCGGCACCCATAATGATACCGATTAAGGCAATGATGATTGGCATAACTACAGAAGAACCTAAACCGCTAATGTAGTTAAAGATATCCAATATAACTTGCATAATAACCTCCTTTTATTTTCTTAGTATGCAAATATGTTAATCCCCCTATCCCCAGGGAATTAAGTCAGAATTACTTTACAAATCCTAATGCTTCACAGATCTTGTCGTATGTTTCGTCTACTTTTCTGTTCAGAATCAGGTTTGTAGCTACGATCATCGGGCAATGGCATGTGTAAGAGTTTGCGATAGTGCTTACACATAAGTCAAAGTTTGGAGATTTTCCCGGAACTTCTACTGCCTTGCACTGAGTGATGGTGAACTGGCCCTTGTAACCTCTTTTGTTGAGTTCCCGTTCCAGTTTCTTGTTGACTACTGTGCTGGTAGCAACACCTGTACCACAACATAATAAGATTCTCTTCATAATATACTTTCCTCCTTATGAATATGACTTAGCAGAATAGGATCTGCTTACTTACAGAAATCAGTTCTGGCTTTATCCAGAGCTTCAAACATCTCTTCCAGCTTGGCAAACGGATCAGGTGCACATACGATACCTGAAGTTCCGCCTGTTGCATCAGCGCCGGACTTGATGGCCTTGTATACATCGGCACCGGTTGAGATACCGGCTGCCTGCAGTACTTTGATGTCAGGAGATACTGACTTGACGATCTCGTTTGTGGCAACCATGTAAGACTCATCAGCAGTCTTACCGGTGCCGATCAGGCTGGTCAGCTCACATACCATGCAGTCAGGATGCAGTGAGGCAATGGCCTTGGTATCAGCTACTTCATCTGAGCAGACGATTGTCAGAATTCCCAGTTCATTGGCTCTGTCAATGGCCTTTGCCAGTTCATTGATGGTCAGAGGGTTTTCTGCATGATTTAGGAATGTGGCTTTTACGCCTGCTGCCTTTAATGCTTCAGGCAGGATATGTCCCATGCCACGTCCCGGCTTCAATGATTCCATGGCCTGAGCGGTAACGATCAGATGAGGACATTCCCTGGCGATCATGGCCAGATCAACGTGCTGTGCCGTGAAGATGACATCGAAGTCATACTTGACAGCCAGTTCATCACACTTCTTGGCCAGTTTGAGTGATTCCTCACCGTACAGATATGCCTTAGGATTGCAGACGAAGAATGGTCTTCTTAACTGTGCTTTTTTCATGATTACTTAACCTCCATGAATTCTACGGGCTGACCGTCAGGATCAGTCACAAATACAAATCTAGCGCCGCTTTCATTATAGCGGACGTTCTGCTGCGGATAGTCTTTCAGGGTTTCCAGGATCATGTCCAGATCAGGTGTTTCGAAGGCGATATGACGGCAGCCGTAGGCTTCCGGTGCACACAGCCTTTTCGGAGCATGATCATTCAGGAAGACTTCCAGAGTGGAATTGCTGTCCGACAGCATTATCAGATGGTCGTTTTTTTCAGGTCTGAACTTTCGGGATAATTCGACGAATCCGAGTTTTTTATAGAAATCGATCGTCGGTTCTCCGGAAACGATCAGGGCGATGTGGTTTACCTTGGACAGCATTTACTTCTCCTGTCCGGTATGGAACAGACGGAAATAGAATTTCAGCTTTTCCCTGATTGCTGCATTGGAATCCTTCAGCAGCTTGTACCAGTTAACGTATTTCTCATCTTTGGTTGCATTAATGGCTGCAACGGTGAAGTCGGTGAATACATTGATCTTGGAAATGCCTTCTGTAGCGCATCTTTCCAGGTTGTCATCACCGGAACCGGAACCGCCATGCAGTACCAGTGGAATACTGAGAGCTGCTCTCAGGTCATGCAGTCTGTCAAAATCGATTACCGGAGTGCCCTTGTAGAGACCATGAGAGGTTCCGATTGAGACAGCCAGTGAGTCAACACCGGTTTCCTCAACGAACTTTTTGGCCATTTCAACATCAGTATAGATGCTGTGGTCATCCCGTAAGGCTTCCTTGTTTTCAGAAGTAATGACATCACCGGAGCCGACATGTCCCAGTTCTGCTTCTACTACCACACCATGGGCATGAGCGTAATCGCAGACTTCCTTTGTCCTGGCTACGTTGACTTCATATGGCTGGGCAGAAGCATCGATCATTACAGAGGTATAGCCGATGTCTACAGCCTTCTTGACCGTCTCTACATCCAGACCGTGGTCCAGGTGAATGGCAACAGGTACACTGGCCTTTTCGCCATAATACTTGGCCAGTGTGTAGGCTTCTTCAATTGACAGCATGTCATCATGAGCCTGTGCGAAACTCAGAATTACCGGAACACCCAGTTCTTCAGCGGTTTCAACATATGCCTTGCATGAGTTTGAATCCCAGAAATCAGGAGCGACGATGGCATAGCCATTCTCTCTTGACTTGGCGAACATTTCCTTTGTTGTAACTAACATTCTATTTATATCCCCCTGTTATTCTTCTAAAACTGATCAAGTCCGAGTTCAGAAACGATGGCCAGAAAGTCGTCAATGTTGTCGACTGCCCGGAAGCGGTCAACCATGGTGCTGTCGGCGAAGATCTCCATCAGCTTTGACAGCATTTCGACCTGACCGTGAGCTTCCTTGATGGCCATCATGAAGATGATCCTTACCGGTACTTCAGTTTCCGGATCAGCCATGAAACGGAAAGTAACCGGTTCATCAAGTGTCATGAATCCCAGCTGAGTAGTTCTGACATACTCAGGATCTGTGTGCGGAATGGCTACACCGAAATCTCTGTCATCCAGCAATAGTCCTGTCGGGAATACTGCTTCTCTCTTGAGCAGTCCTTCCAGGAAATTATCCTCAACGACACCGGCTTCCACGAATTTCTCCGAGAGGATTCTCAGAGCATCCTTGCAGCTTTCAGCATGTCCGTTGAAAATTGCGATTTTCTTGTCAAATATCATGTTTTTCCCCTTTCCATTTCATGAAATCGATTTCATGAATTTCCAAAATATAAAATCATTACTTTGATTAATTATCTTATGCTCGTTATCTGAAATCATTATAGCATAATTGAAAACGCTGTCATCAATTATTTACGAAACACTTTTTCTTAACACATTGTCAGTTTTTGGGTAATTCCCCTGCTGTGCTTATTGGTATATAATTGTTTACAAGGAGAAACATAAATGCCGCTGAAAATAAAGGAAATCGCCAGACTGGCCGGAGTATCTCCCAGTACGGTAAGCCGCGTCCTGAACGAACGTGAATGCATTACCGAGCGGACCCGTCAGAAAGTCCTCAATATCATAAAGGAAACTGACTACCGTCCCAACAGCATTGCCAAGAGTCTGAAGGTCAAGTCAACCAAGGCCATCTGTCTGTTACTGCCTAACATTCAGAATCCGGCTTATGCCCCGATAACTCAGGGCGTGGAAGATGAAGCCAGGGAAAACGGCTATACCGTCGTACTTTGTAATACTTCCGAAGATCCGGCCATTGAAAAGAATTACATCGACAAAATGCAGTCGTTAATGATCGACGGCTTTATTTCCTGTGCGATAACCGGAAGGCATACCTATCTGACCAGCGTGAAAAACAGCGGTGTTCCGGTAGTTCTCTGTGCCCGCTATAACAAAGAAGATGTTGGTAATTTTGAAATATGCTCCATTGACAACTTCCGTGCATCCCGACTGATCTGCAATTATCTGATTGAGCGCGGCTACCGTAAGGTTGCCCTGGCTCTTGGTGATGAAAGCATCATGTATTCCCAGGAAAGATACCGAGGCTACCGCCGGGCGCTGGAAGATCATGGCGTCGAATTTGATGAACGACTGGTAATGCACTTTGAAAAGCATAACCGTGATTTCTATCAGAAAACCATTGACCTGATCGATTCAGGACTCCAGTTTGACTCCATCTTCTGTACCTCTGATGGCAAGGCCTTATATGTCATCAGAGCCCTGCATCAGAAAGGCTACAGGATACCTGAAGACGTTGGTGTCATCGGTTTCGACAACATCGATGTTTCCGCCCTGATCCAGCCTCCACTTACAACAGTGTCCCAGCAGCCATATGAAGGCGGACGCACGGCCTGCCGTGCCCTGATCAGACAGATCGAATACAAACGCAAATACGGCACTTTGCCGCAGCCCCAGTTCCACGAAATGGAACCGGAACTTATCATCCGTCAGTCAACGAAATAAAAGACATGCAGCAGCATGTCTGAGGTAGCTAATGAATAATAAATATGTAAATAAGACTAATTATACGATTCCCTATTTTGAAAAAATCTCCCGCTATAACAACATCAAGGGAACAAACTTCTATCTGATGATGCGGTTTGTCACGGTCTGTATCTTTCTGGCCATGGTAAACTTCAGAAACGCAACATCCCATACTCTGGGCTATCTTTACATGTTCATGGGCATTTTCATCATTCCGCTTTTTTCCTTCATTCTGCCTAAGTACAGTGCCAGAAGAAATTATAAGAAACTGATGGAAGAAACCGGCAAGCGTGAACTGATCGTCACGACGGAGATCACCGATAAGATCACCGTTCATAATTCCGCCGGAATAGTCAAGGCTCATCACTTTGACCAGGTCGTTTCCATCAGCCGCTTTCAGGGAATGCTGGTCATCACCTTCAAGGACAGAGATGTGATATATCTTGATCTTAACGGATATAAGATCGGCAATTCCGACAAAGCCACCAGCTACATCTGCGAACAGGCAAATGTAAAGCTGAAGGACGAGGACCGTTAATTACAGGTTTTCATCATCCGGGAATACCAGATTGATGTCCTGACGGGCTTTGGTGACAACTGCCATTACATCCAGAGAATGCTGCAGGGCCTTGCGGTTAGCCGTAAGGTCTTTTTCATTGAAGATCTTCAGGAAGTCAATGAACTCATGCTTCATGCGGTGAGCATTATTGGTCAGATCGTAATGAACCGGTTCAGTCTTGTTGAGCTGGTATTCAAAGTGAGTGAGAGTGAACATAGGTGAAGAGGTATAGATGCAGCCTTTATTGCCCTGCACGCAGTTCAGCAACGGAGCTCCGCAGTCCTTGGCGCCAATCAGAACAGCCTTGAAAGTGTCATATTCCATGGTCAGGATACCGCTGGTATCAACACCCTTCTCCATGTTGGCGATGTAATGGACATCTTTGGGGGCACCGAAGAGTTCGGTAATGAAATGAATGTTGTAGATGTTGAGATCCATTAAGGCTCCGCCGCTCATCTTATAGTTGAAGGCCGGCAGGATGTTACCTTCCATAAAGGCATCGTAACGGGAAGAATACTGAGTATAATTAAGAGAAACGACCTTGATGTCGCCCAGTGTCGGCAGCAGTTCCTCTATCTTGACAAAATTAGGATTGTGGACGGTGGAAATGGCCTCAAAGATCATCAGACCCTTTTCCTCAGCAATTTCCTTAAGACGGCAGGCCTGCCGGTAATTGGAAGTAAAAGGCTTTTCCAGAATGACATGCTTGCCAGCCAGCAAAGCCTGTTTGGCAAAGCGGTAATGCAGGTGGTTATTGACACCGATGTAAATGGTATCCACTTCCTCATTGGCCAGCAGTTCACTGTAATCCAGATAGGTATATCTGAATCCGTGTTCTTCTTTCCATCTGATCAGCGTTGGCTCATCCACAGGCAGTCCCGAGATGGCAACGAGTTCTATTTCCGGCAGTTCATGAATGAATTCCAGCAAGGTACGTACGATAAGTCCGGCACCGACAATTCCCAGTTTCATATTATCAATCCTCCATTACAGGTCATAGATATTATACATTATAAAAAACCGCCGGAACTAATTTGATGTTTATTATTCAGGATACACATTATAATATAACCAGATATGAATACAGGAGATTCCATGAAACCGCTGTTTATTTATTTCGTAAGACATGGTCAGACCGTTTTCAACGTTGAAGAAGTTGTTCAGGGTCACAACGATTCACCTCTGACTGCCCTGGGACGCTATCAGGCCAGCTGTACCGGCATTGGATTAAGAGGTACAGTATTTAATGCCGCATACAGCGGTGATCTGGAAAGACAGTATGATACCGGACGTCTGGTATTACAGTGCAGCGGAAACGGTGACATCAAGCTTCAGCAGTATCCTTACTTCCGTGAGATGTGCTATGGGGTCTTCCAGGGCAGACATTACATTGACATGCTGAATCCGCTGTTTGAATCCATTAATACTCCTTATGGCGGCTTTGAGATCCTGGAACAGCATTTCACCGCCACTGAGATATCTCAGCGGGTTGCCTTAATGGATCCAAGCGTGGAAACCGTTGAACAGGTCAGAGAAAGAATGCTTAAGGGCATTGATATGATCATCGAGCAGAATCCGGAAGGCGGCAATGTTCTGATCTCCACCAGTTCAGTCGCCATTGACGATACCTTCGGAGCCCTGTTCCCTGAGTTCTACCGCGGAGGTCTGATTCATAATGCTTCCATCTGCATCATCAGATATCAAGACGGTAAATTCCATCTGGAGAAATACAACGACATCTCCTACAGAATGGCAGGAGAACGGTTCTTCTCCAGCTCTGACACAGCTGAATGACATACGCCGGATAACCGGCGTTTTTTCATGAAAAAAGCAGAGCACATCAGTGCCCTGCCTGTTCATTGGCCTTCTTCATTAACCGGCAGATCTTGTTGGAGAATTCAACCGGATCATCCAGGGTGAATCCTTCGATCAGCATTGCCTGCTGGTAAAGAATGTCGGTATATTCATTCAGTTCATCCGGAGATTTCTCATAGACATTCTGCAGTACCTTGAAGATGTCATGGTTCGGATTGATCTCCAGGATCTTGGTAGCCTTGGCCTTCTGATCTCCCGGCATCTGAGAGAGATACTTCTCCATCTCCAGGGAAATGCCTTCATCAGCTACCAGACAGACCGGATTGTTCTTCAGACGGCTGGATATTCTTACTTCCTTGACCTTATCTGAAAGGGCTGAAGCCATCTTCTGCAATAAGCCTTCATTGCCCTTCTGCAGTTCTTCCTTCTGCTTCTTTTCCTCTTCAGTCTCATCAAGGGCATCAGCCTTCTGTGCACTCTTGAACGCCTTTCCGTCATAGTCACGCATCATCATCAGGGTGAATTCATCGATCTCATCAATGCAGTAGAGGATCTCATATCCCTTATCCAGCAGGGTTTCGATCTGAGGAAGCTTCTTTATCTTCTCAATTGACTCACCGGTGCAGTAGTAGATCTCATTTTGCTGCGGTTTCATTCTTTCCCTGTATTCCTTCAGGGTGACATATTTGTCTTCCTTGGAGGAATAGAACATCAGCAGATCCTGCAGCTCATCCTTCTGAGCACCGAAGTTCTGATAGACACCGTACTTCAGGGAATTGCCGAAGGTCTTATAGAAAATCTCATACTGTTCCCTTTCCTTGATCATCATGTCAACCAGCGTACTCTTGATCTTTCTGGTTATGGACTTGCGTAAGCTCTGCAGCTGGGAATCCTGCTGCAGAATCTCACGGGAAATGTTCAGTGAAACATCGTCGCTGTCCACCAGACCTCTGACAAATGAGTAGTAGTCAGGCAGCAGGTCCTTGGCATGTTCCATGATGAAGACGCCCTTTGAGTATAACTGCAGACCTGCTTCATAATCCTTGGAATAGAAGTTATAAGGCAGTCTTGACGGTATGTATAACAGAGCAGTGTAGGAAACATTGCCTTCCAGTGAATAGTGAACGGTCTTTAACGGCTTCTCCCAGTCATAGTACTTGGAAGAATAGAAGTTATTGTAATCGTCCTCGGTAATGTCCTTCTTGTTTCTCTTCCATAAAGGAACCATTGAATTAAGAGTGGTCATTTCCAGAACTGTCTCATATTCACCTTCACTGTCCTTCTTCGGAACGGACTTCTCGGTTTCCATCATGATCGGATAACGGACATAGTCGGAATACTTTCTGACCAGTTCATGGATCTTATATCTGTCGGTATAGTCAGAATACTTCACTTCGTCAGTATCTGCTCTTAAGTAAAGCGTGATCCTGGTACCGATGTCTTCCTTATCGCAGTCTTCGATCGTATAGCCATCCTGGCCGTTGCTGACCCAGCGACTGGCCGGCTGATTGGCGGTCTTGCTTTCAACGACTACCTTGTCAGCTACCATGAAGGATGAATAGAAACCGACACCGAACTGTCCGATGATGTCGGCGGTTGAGCTTTCATCATATTTCCGGCGGAATTCCTCTGAACCGCTGTGGGCAATTGTACCCAGATTCTTTTCCAGTTCTTCCCTGGACATGCCGATGCCGTTATCGGTAATTGTTAATGTTCCCTTTTCCTTATCAGGTTCCAACAGGATCTCCAGCTTGTCATACAGGTAATCCTTATCGGTCAGAGACAGGAAATGTCTTTTATCCAGAGCGTCTGATGCATTGGAAATAAGTTCACGCAAAAAGATCTCTCTGTTGGTATAAATGGAGTTTATCATCAGATCAAGCAGTCTCTTTGATTCTGTCTTAAACTGTTTCTTTGCCATAATATCACCTCGTTTTTAGCACTCTATATATCTGACTGCTAATATTATAGAACCATATCAAGCATATTGCAAGTGCCCACAGAAAAACCCGGATCACCGGGTCATTTTACTGTTAGTGTCTCTGGCGGTAAACCTCCGAGGCAAATACCACCGTTGCTGCCGCGGCATTAAGAGCATTGCGGAAGTCTCGGTCATAAGGAATGTAGACAAACTCATCGGTATTGTCCAGCACTTCCCTGGATAAGCCTCTTAGCGGTCCCCCTATGCAGACCAGGATCGGTCCTCTTGACATGTCAGTTTTGTATATTTCCTTTGGTTCATTGCCTCTGTAGGCACTGATGATGCGGAATTTGTTGTCATGAAGTGTCTTTAGAGTTACTGCCAGGTCTTCCGTGAGGTGGATTGGAATGAATTCCGAAGCACCTGCTGAGCTTTTTACCATGGTCTGATCCTCAAAATCCCATTCCCTGTAAGGCAGAATGACACCGTCACAGCCAAAGGCATAGAGCGAACGCAGGATGTAACCCAGATTATAGCTGTCCTCTACTCCTTCCACCAGAGCCAGGAACGGTTCTTCCTTTACCAGCAGTGAAGTAACGGACTGAAAACGTCTCTGCTGAACCTCCCGGATGATGCCGCCATGAGTTCTCCCCAATGCATTCTGCTCAATGAATTCACGCGGTACTCTTTCGACGTTCACACGGCATTTATAGGCCTCATGAACGATGAAAGCGACATCAGAGGTATGTTTGTCCTTATCAATGTAAATGGTTTCTACCTTGCGGTATTTGCTGTCCATTGCCGCCTTGACGGCGATTGCTCCTTCAATAATCATAACTGCTCCCTGATCAGGTGGATGAAGGTATTTTCACTTACAGCCACCGGTACTGTGATCTTCAATAACTGCATCGGTCTGTTGGCAATCTCCACTTCATTGCCCTGCAGATCCAGCATCTTTTCAACGGTAAAGACAACGTCATCCTCACCCGGATTAATGATGGCCAGTCTGTCACCCTTCTCAAAGTGATTTCTGACCTCAATGACTGCCGTACGTGTTTCCTCATCGTACCCCTTTACATTGGCTACGAAGTTCTGAGATGCCGTCTGCGGCAGGTTGTAAAGCTGTCCGGCTCCTATGTCAAACCCAGGATAGAATCCAGGGAAAACATCTCTGTTGGTTCCCAGCATTATCATGGCCCTGCCCTTTTCCAGCTGCCGTTCACTGATGAATCCCTGAGCATCATAGCAGTCGATCAGATAGCGGTATCCTCTGACAACGCAGGCAATGTAGAACGCCGTCTTCATGCGTCCTTCGATCTTCAGTGAAGCGACATTAAGCTTCAGCAGATCTTCCAGATAATCAGCCGCACACATGTCCCTGGAACCCATGGAGAACAGATAGTCTTCACGGTCCAGCAGCTGATCATCGTGCCATAAGTGATAATTCCAGCGGCAGGAATGAGCACATCCTCCTCTGTTGGCATCACGGTTGGTCAGCATGTTGGAAATTGTGCAGCGCCCCGAATAGTTGGCACACATGCCGCCATGGATGAATACCTCTATCGGCATGTCTGTCCCTTTCATTATTTCCCTTAACTGCCGTAAGGATACCTCTCTTCCCAGTACCACACGGTCTGCCTTCTTTTTCTGCCAGTATTCAATGGCAGCGGTATTGATCGTAGTCTGCTGGGTGGAAATGTGTCCCTCCAGTTTCGGTGCCACCTTCTTGCATAAGGTCAGGATGGCCTGGGATGCACATATTATGGCATCAACCCCAAACTCCTGGAGCTTTTCCAGGTATTCCCGTAAACCTTCAAAGTCATCATTATGCGGGATGATGTTGACCGTTACATAGACCTTGCGGCCATAGCCGTGAGCGAATTGTACAGCTTCCTTTATGTCCTCAAGGGTAAAGTTGGAAGCACGTGAGCGCAATGAAAACTGCTTGCCGCCAAAATAGACAGCATCAGCCCCATATATGATTGCGGTCTTAAGGCGGGCCATGTCACCCGCCGGTGCCAGCAGTTCCGTTTTCATTCCTGCTCCTTATCCAGCCAGGTCTTCCTGACATCTTCAATGGCGGTATATTCCCTGCTGCCATCAAGCTGATTCAGCGCAGTCCTGCCATCCAGTGTACCCTTTATTACTTTTTCATACAGGTCAAGGATCCTCAAGGTTTCTTCATCATCATCAAAGACATTGTCAACGATGAAACCGGCAAAAGGTTTCTCCTCCAGCATCTTTATCACATTAAGGCTCTGCAGAACGGTTCCATACAGCCAGCTGCCCTCCTTTTTCTCAACCAGCGGCAGTCTGGTATCTCTGGTTTCTTCCTGCAGATAATATCCTTCCGCATGTTCCCGGTCTTCCTGCAGATAGGAAGCAATGTAGCGGCGGTGTGAATAGGCAATCAGGATCGGCCCGTGAATGCGCAGATAACAGTATTCAGGGCAGTTCTCCGCTATTTCAATGACATCATCCAACGGAATGTCCTTGGAGATCACGCAGCCCTCAACACCGTCATCTTTCAGATCGGCAATGTCACGATAATTGGTCAGCAGGGTTTCCGGGGCATAGATCCCCTTACAGGAAATGCTGAGTTTTTCCAGCAGTGAAAATACTCCGATATCGGAATATATGATTCCGTCGGCGCCCCACTCACTGATGTTAACAAGAAAACCTTCCAAAGCTTCCAGTTCATTCTGGTCATACAGTCTGTCACATCTGACATACAGTTTACGGTTCAGCCTGTGGGCTGCCTTGATGCATTCCTTCAGGTCATTTTGGTCATAACTGGAGGAAAACATCCTGTCAGCCATGATGAAAGCATCCGCACAGCTGTCGGCGAACTTATCAATGTTTTCCTGTTTCCTTATTACCGTCAAAATTGTCTTCATTTACGATTTCTGCTCATTTCAAATAATACTTTTTCGATCTGCTGGATCAGATCACTGGCCAGCAGTGAATACGCGCTGTGGTTTTCCAGCCAGCGGTCAGCTGCCAGTGAATGGATGTATACGGCAGCAGGTATGGTTTCCCAGCAGTGCCCTGGTGCATATAGTCCCCCAATCACCCCGGTAAGAACATCACCTGAACCGCCCTTGGCCAGGGCATTATTGCCGACACGGTTTATGATCATTTTTCCCTGATGGGCTATCAGGGTGTTTTCGCTTTTAAGAACAACCGTCAGAGACGGATACTTTTGGGTTACCGTAACAAGATCCTTGACGATCGTGTCCGGATGATATTCAAATATTCTCTGATATTCAACCAGATGAGGCGTGATCACCGTCCGGTTTTCACGCTGCAGCAGATCAAGGTTTTTTCCCAGATAAAACAGCCCGTCAGCATCAAGGATGACATCCCTGTCTGATTTAAGGACGTACTTCAGCAGTTTTTCCGTATTCCCGCTGCGTCCCAGTCCCGGGCCCATGACTATCAGGTTGAATCTGCTTAAGTCAAACTCTGAAAGCTGACGGTCCAGACCGGTTTCACTAAGCGTTATCGTCATGGCCTCCGGCAGCACCTGATGCACGGTTGACACCACTTCCGGCACGGACATTATCGTCAATAGCCCGGCCCCGGCAGTAAGGATCATGCGCCCGCACAGGATGCAGGCTCCCACCGTATTATCGCTTCCCCCAATCAGAAGGACCTTGCCATAATCACCCTTGTGTGAGTGCACTCGCCTTTTCGGCAGCCTTTCCGCAACTTCATCATAGCCTAAGCTGATTAATTCATCATTCCGGAGTGTGATCATCTATTCTCCTTTGAGTTTATAGAAACTGCGGTTATCAAGAGAGAATATCTTCTTGGTAAACTCGCCCTTTCTGGTATCTTTCAGTTCCTTGCCTATCATGTTGATCTTGGCGTCCATGTCATCGATCATGTGCAGTACTTCTGCTTCCATGGTCAGCGGCAGTACCGGAGATCCGAACTCTCTTTTGCCGTGATGAGCCAGGATGATGTGTCTTAAAACCATTACTTCCTCAGAATCGATGTCCAGTTCTTCTGCGGCTTCCCGGACCATGGTCTGGGAGATCGTAATGTGACCCAGCAGCTTTCCTTCCGTTGTATATTCAGCTATGCTGCTGCCGCCCAGTTCAATGATCTTGCCGACGTCATGCAGCAGGACACCGGCAATCAGGTAATCACGGTTTACTTCCGGATAGTTGATGCAGACGGCTTCAGCCATCTTCAGCATTCCGGAAACATGAGTTGCCAGTCCGCCGAAATACTCGTGATGGTTGCGGGTTGCAGCCGGTGAGGAATAGATCTGGCGGTCATACTTACGGTAGATATGCTGAACGATCCGCTTGATCTTCTCATTCTCGATGGAATCAACTGCACTCTGCAGGATCTCACGCAGCTGAGCTGCCGGTACCGGTGATACCGTGACAAACTGCGAAATGTCCACTTCATCAGTGTCTACCGGTGTGATTTCCAGCACCTTCATCTGCAGCTGATCCTTGTATAAAAGAGACGTGCCCCTGACCTTGACCAGGGATCCGACCTTGACCTTGGCTACGGTATCCGCGGTAACATTCCACATCTTGGCTACCATGGTACCGGTATTGTCCTTCAGTTCCAGATTGAGATATGGGGAATCGTTGTTGGTAACACCCTGGTTGGCCATGGTGACCAGTGCCAGAAATTCCACACCCATGTTTTCTCTGATGTCCTTAATCTTCATTGTCTTCCTCCCGTAATGTGTCAAGCAGCGCTCTGATTTCTGCGCTGTGATAGCCTTTTCCATAAAGGCTCTGATATATGTGAGTCTTCAGACTGTGGCCTGAATACCTGTTGGCGTATCGCTTCATCGCCCTGTCAAATTCGCGTTTCAGATTTGCCCTTTCCGCTTCTTCATCACTTTCCAGTTCAAGGGCGGAAATGATATCAGGGATCATGCCGGAAGGATATCCGGCTGACAGCAGCCTGTTTTTTAACAGAGCCAATGTCTCCCTGTGGGATCTGTTGCGGATGCTCTTGACGATCATGCCGGCTTTTTCAATGCCCATTTCCAGTTCCGTTGCCGGATCGATCCGGTTGATATAACGGTCGATCAGTTCCCTGTCAATGCCACGGTCAGCCAGATCAGCAGCGGTCTTATGGTGGCCGTTAAGTCTGATCTGATCATTTTCGATCTCATTGATCACCAGCTTTTCATCATCGAGAAAGCCACTGCTTTTCAGTGTGTCTATGATGCGTTTGCTGGAAACACCGTCCAGATTCTGGATTCCAGCCAGCATATCAGCTATCTCCCTGACGCTGTGATCCTTATATGAAAGCTTTTTCAGTGCACGCTTATATCCGTAGGCATAGGCATGCAGCTTTTCCAGCCGGGCATACTGCTCTTCATTAATTACCTGATCCTGGGTGATCCTTAAGTCAAAGTAATCATCGGTCAGAATGGTAAAAGCCGTTTCCATGTCACCGTCTGCCACATATATCCAGGTATAATCGTCATCGACTCTTAATCTGACTACGGTATATTCCTTATTCTCTTCGCTCATTTTCTGTCGCTTCCCCAGTCGATCAGCTTTTCACCCTTGACCAGATAGCTCTTCTTTGCCAGCAAGGCCATCGGAGTGTCGCCATAGGAATCGCTGTAGAATTCCTCAATGTCTTCAGCCTTGAAGCCTTCTTCCCGGAAACGGATCGGCTTCTGGGCACCGTTGCAGTTTTCTCCCATGACTTCTCCGGTATAAGGATCGACCTCTGAACATATGACTGTCTTAATGCCCAGTCGATGACAGGCCTCTTTTACCAGAAAAGTGGCTGAAGCGCTGATCACGACATCATCATCACGGTGTTTCTCCAGATACCATTTATTGACACCGTCAATGTGGCTGTCCCAGAAGGTCACGACATCGGAATCGATGTCCTTTATCGCCTTGAGGTAACAGTAGAAATAGTTCTTCATCTCGGTCTTGTTAATGACGTGGATGCCGTAATACAGAAAAAAGCCTAACAGCTGCTTAGGCCGGAAGCGTATCAGCAGCGGGTGTCTGGCCAGCTGCCACAGATAGAAATCAACCGTTGAATCGTTACGGTAAATCGTCTTGTCAAAGTCGTAAACGTTCACATAATCACCATCATTATTCTAATCTAAAAGACAGCATCAAGGCAAATTTTCCATCACATTATTTCACATATATTCCATATAATTCAGTGATAGATTATTGCTATATTATAGTTGCAGATAAGAAGAGATATCTGCATAGAATTCTCCTTTCTATTTTCAAAATTTATCCCCCTTAACAAAAAGTGCCTTAATTCCGAAAGGCAAAAAAACAGGATCTCAGCTGAGATCCTTTTTTTCACATTATTTCACACATATTCCATAAATTTACGTGAAACATTATTGATATATTATAATTGCAAATAAAGAAATGCATTTGCATAGAATTCTCCTTTCTATTTTAAATTTATCCCCCCTTAACAAAAAGAAGAAGGACTTTAACTCCTTCTTTTTTTTTGTCTTTCCAGAATCATGCGGTGATAGCAGCGCCAGCACAGCCCCTCATAGCTTTCATTGCCTCCGATGAAGACCTGCTCGCCTTCCACCTGGATCTCGCCCTTTTCATTGAAACGGGCATTGACCGTGGCCTTGGAACCGCACTTGCAGATGGACTTGATCTCGGCAATGCTGTCAGCCAGCTCAAACAGTCTCTTGGAACCTGGGAACAGGTTCGTCAGGAAGTCTGCTCTTAAACCGAAGCATAATACCGGTATGTCAAAGTCAGTTGCGATCACACGCAGGTCATTGACCTGCTCAACCGTCAGAAACTGACATTCATCACATATTATTACATCTATCTCATCATGCGGACACATCTGCATGATGCTGTCATCAGTCTTAAGGGCCAGACAAGGCGCCTGCAAGCCAATGCGGGACTTGATGATCTGCACACCGTCTCTGTTATCGATTGCAGGCTTGATCAGCCAGACCTTCTTGCCCTTTTCCTCATAATTGAACTTGGTCATCAGGGCATTGGCGGTCTTGGATGAGTTCATTGCCCCGAACTTGAAATACAGTTTTGCCATAAATTTATCCTCCTACTTGTCGAACAGGTTCAGCATGTCCTGTGCATCCTTAAGATCCTTTTCACTTATTTCCTGGAAACCGTAGATGTTGATCCTGCGCAGGATGCTGTCATCCGGTTCCCCTATTGCCTGCAATACCATCAGCAGAGCCTTCTGATATGGAGCGGAAATGTTCTTGTTATTGAAGACGACAATGTCGTTATAGATCAGCGGTGTGACCCCTATGACCTTTATCAGATCATACATGTCATCATATTGTGAGCCGTACCGGCTGAATATCACTTCATCAAATCTGATCTCCTTGCGCATGTCCGCATACCGGCACATCACGTCACATTCCTGATTGATCAGTCGGCGCATCATCTCAAAGTAGCCCAGATGAGACTCGACATTATTCAGTTCCCGGACCGTACGGCGGGAATTGCCGAAACCCTTGCCGAATTTCGAGTTAAGCCATAACGACGGATACATGTAGGTATCCAGGGAAGCCGGTGAGCCCACACACCATTTCAGATCCTTCACATCATCCCATTTCATGCTGTCACTTATGGCCTTGTCATAGAGGTCGCGGCCATTTTGGGAAGCGATGTTTACATAGATGAAGGAATAGTAACCCGGAGCCCTGTCAGCCTGTATTTCCTTCCCGTGGTCATTGACATAGGAGAGATCAGTGCTTTCCAGAATGTTGTCCAGCGTCAGGGTGGCTGCCAGCGGTTTTACATGGCTTTCCTTATTGTCCAGATAGCCAATCGGCGAGACAAGCCCCAGATCAATACTGCCATTTTCAATCTGATCGATCAGGTCTTTATTGCTGGTGGTAAAGACGATCTCGACATTGCCGATGTTAAAGCCCAGGTCGTAGATCTGTTCTCTGATGATGTTCTGCAGTTCACGCGAAAATTCCTGTATCTCACCGGTATCTGTCTTCGGGGTAAACCCGATCACCAGCGAATCGATCTCCGTCATCTTCTGACGGCAGCCCGATACAGGAATGATCATTATCAGACATATTAATAAAACAAGTATCTTCTTCATATATCCTTTGTGAATTTGAATATCCATTACATATATAATATAATTTTACTGAGGTAAAATCTATGAATAATTCGCTGAAAACCGTGATGCTGATACTGACGGGAACAATGATGCTTCTGTCGATAATCGTGATGATGAGATTCAGAAGTCTGAGACTGAAAGCCATCGAATCTTCTGAGGAAAAAGCCGCTCTTAGAAAGCAGATGATATTCCTCATCATTATGATGTCGCTGGTAATGATAATGATGCTGACAATGTCACGGTTTATTCTGATCCGCTATTTCAACGGGTGAAGAAAGCTTCACCCTTTTTCTTTAAGACGGAGAACTGTTATCGTTTCAATATGCGGTGTATTTGGAAACATGTCATATGGCATTACCCTTTCCACCTCATACTTCCGTGACAGTTCTTTTATGTTACGGGCCAATGTAGCTGGATTGCAGGAAACGTAGATGATCTTTCTGACCGGGCTTTTCAGAAGACACTGAATGAAGTTCTCCGACATGCCGGTACGCGGCGGGTCGGCAATCAGAATATCTGTTTTTCTTTTGCGGGACAGCCTGATCAGCTCACTTCCGGCATCATTGCAGCGGAAGGATACGTTTTCTATTCCATTGGCTTTTGCGTTTTGTCTGGCTGATTCTACTGCCCGGGCATCAATTTCAACGCCGATGACTTCTTCAGCCCTGTCATGGATCATCATGCTCATGACTCCGATGCCGCAATATGCTTCCACGGCCAGAGACACCTTTTCACTGATCAGTTCGCTGACCTTTTCATAGATGGCCTCTGCCTGGAGGCGGTTGAGCTGGAAGAAAGCCTGCGGATGTAGCGAAACATCATACCCGCAGATGCTGAGATCTATATCCTGTCTGCCGCTTATCAGCTTTATCTTATCAGGCATCATATTTACCGGGTTCTTCCGGACATTGATGCCCTGCCAGAGAGAAACTACCTTATCTATGGACATGATGTCATTAGTCAGCTTTTCGTTAATCACATCGTTTCCGGTGATCAGGACAACCTGGAACTGTTCAAATCCTCTGATGACCAGCTGTCTTATTCCGCTTTTATCCTGGTGGCTATAGGAAATCATTGACGCCCTGTTTAAAGCCTTCAGCACCGCTTTTCTGACTCTTTCAAGTTCTTCATCGTGCAGAGGGCATTCATCGATCAGAACCAGAATATTGCTGCCGGCACGGTACATGGCATTATGCAGTTTTCCCTTCTTATCAGCAGCTACCGGAAGGTTTATCTTGTTGCGGTAATGATACTGCGGGGAAGGAACGATGCGGTCGCATTTGATTTTCAGGCCGCTGTATTTCTGCAGGGTCTCCTGAAGAATCTCTTCCTTATACCTCAGCTGAGCTTCATATTTCAGATCAATGAAAGGACAGCTGCCGCAATCCCTGTAATACGGGCAGATGCTGGCGGTCCTGTATGGAGAGCTGACAATTATCTTCTCAGCTTTACCGCGCAGGTATTTTCCTCTGTCTTCCACGATCCTGACATCAGCGGTTTCACCGGCAAAACAGCCTGTCACAAATACAGGTTTCCTGTTAAGATAACCGATGCCTTCACCGTTAATGCCGGTCTTTTTTATTTCCATTCTCATAACTATATCATACCAACAAAAAATGTCTCTTGCGAGACATCAGTTACTGGTATTTCCCCAGTCAGGGATAGCAGATCCTCTTCTTATAATTACGGATTTCTGGAAATCCGTCTGATTAAGGAATCCCAGAATATCCATTTCTTCCTGATCCGTACAGCCAACCAGAAGCTTGACTTCAATGTCCTTATTCAGAATGTCAGCACAGACGACCATGGCATTAACACTGTTTTCATTTTTGCTTCCCCTGTAGCAGTCGATGTGTTCATCATCCTTAGGGTCCTTCAGATAGCCATAGTTAACAGGATAAACGAGGTTAGAGTAAAATGGGTGGCATGTTCCCTTAGGCCTGTCGATAACCAGATCACTGGAAAGATACAGTGTATCCAGTTTCTGCCAGAAATAAGCATTATTTTCAAATTCCATTTCAATTCCCCCTGCAGTTATAAAAGTTATTATAAGTTCTTTCAGCAAACAAAACAATCAAAATAACTCTATTTTACAGAATTCTATATATTAATTTCAGAAAACATTTTCAATCTGCTGCCGGTACGCTTCACAATCTGTTCAATGTCATACTCATTAAGCATCTCCATGACGGCTTCAATGATAGCCATGCAGCCAAAGGCATCCTGCCCGGCCTGATGATGATTGAACTGAAATCCCAGATACTCACAGACCGTATTCAGGCGGTGATTAGGCAGCTGAGGAAACATCTTGCGGGACAGATAGACGGTATCCAGATACGGGAAGTCCGCCATGTCTATTCCATAAAGAGCATTGATGCTTTTCAGCACCTTCAGATCAAATGGCGCATTATGAGCCACAACAATGCTGTCTTCAAACAGATGATATATCTCATTGAAGACATACGGCCAGCTGTCTGCACCGGCACAATCCTGTTTCTTCAGCCCATGGATCCTGGTATTGTCAGGTGAAAAATAGCCGTAGCGGGGATGCGGTCTGATCAGTATTTCATTCTTTTCCACTATCTCCCCATTGTTCATCACACAGTATCCGATGGAACAGGCTGAGCAGAAGGAACCGTTGGCGGTTTCAAAATCAATTGCCAGTACTTTCATATTTCTTTCCCTATAAAAAAAGCGCCAGCCATTATCCAAATGGCAGGGGTGGAGGGAATCGAACCCCCATCAACGGTTTTGGAGACCGTTGTTTTGCCACTAAACTACACCCCTACAGCACTTAATATATTAACATATTTTCCGGATTTAACAAGACTTTTAGCTTTCCTTGTACTTTGAGATATATCCTGGTTCGATCAGCGCGTCACCGCCGTATTCAAAGGTTATGCCGTCTTCATAGTTAAGACCGTAGATACGGCTTTCCTGATTCAGCAGTTCCGGATTGATTCCCACGGTGTAGAAGAAGAAATCATCTACCGGGATCCTGATCGAGGTGTTGTTGTCATCTTCACCATAGAACACTATCTTTACCGCAACGGTGTTCTCGTCACGGGTTCCGCCATAGAGAATATAGTAATTATCCCGGTTATTGGTCTTCAGGATTCCGTAACTGTCCATCGGCAGATATTGCGAACTGGTAGATTCACACTTGAAGTTGGCAATCAGGGTAGGCAGCTGGGAATCATAGGTTCCGACATGAGCTCTGTCCCCTGCACCGTTTTTGCTTCTGGTGAAATATATGATCGTATCCTTGTCAAGATACCTGGAATCAATGAGTCTGTACGTTAAAGCTCCGTCCCGTCTCTCCATCTCATCAAGTGCTCCGACAGGATAAGGATAGATGAAATGATATACACCTATCATGATGAGAGTATAAAGGAAGACAAATGTTAATAAGGTAGTTATCACCTTTTCCAAAAATCTCATAAGCGCCTCAACTTTCATAAATGATTATACAGTTATAAAAAATTTATATCAAGTATGCAATTCTTAAGCAACCTTTAAACCACATATTGTATAATAAAGTTTAAATGAGGTGAATCTATGGTAATACCTAAATCCTTTGAGAACGGATATGACTTCGAAACAATGCTGCTGACCAGCATTCTGGGAACTTTTGTTTCACTGAAGGAAGAGCTTATTTCCTACCGGCAGGCAGAAAGCTACTGGCTTTCCGATCTGACCGCCGAGATCTTTGAAGAGCTCTCTCTTTCCCGTGAGATCATTTCCCTGATACAGCGCGGCATGGAGCTCAAGGACATGGATTCAGACTCAGAAGAATTCCGTCAGCTCATCGATCAGCTGATCAGCGATTCCAAGGAACTGATCAGCCGTCATTACACTGAATATGACTCTGAGCTCAATACCGGAATCATTAACTGAATAAAGGAGAATTCATCATGTCAATAAAAGAAAAAGTACAGGAATATTCACCGGCTCTGCTGAAAGATCTGGCCAGACTGGTGTCCTACCCTTCCGTCTACAGTGACGATGTCAAGCCTTTCGGGCAGGCAAACATCGACTGTCTCAATGCTGCTTTGGAAATGGGGAGAAGAGAAGGTTTCAGGGCCGTTAACGTTGACAATTACGTCGGATACATTGAAATGGGCCAGGGCGATGAAGTTATCGGCATCGTCGGCCATCTCGACGTCGTGCCGGTTTCCGATACCTGGAAGACCGATCCGTTCAAAATGGTTGAAATTGACGGCAAGTATTATGGCCGCGGTACTTCCGATGACAAGGGCGGTGTTCTGTGCGGACTGTATGCCATGAAGATCCTGGCTGAGATCCAGCCGGTAATAAACAAAAGGATCCGTCTGATCATGGGCTGCAATGAAGAAAGCGGTTCTGCCTGCGTAAGATATTACGTTCAGAAGGAAGGAGCGGTTGACTGCGGCTTTACACCTGACGGCGCCTTCCCTGTTGTCTTCGGTGAAAAAGGCATGCTGCACGGGACCTTCTGCGGAAAATCAGAAAAGATCCTTGATGTCAAAGGCGGAACTGCCGGCAATGCAGTGTGTGCCAAGATCATCTTCAGACTGGTTCCGGATTGCTTTGACGAAAAGGTTCTGGCAGAATATCTGAAAAGCAATGGCTTAAGCTATACATATGAAAATGACGTACTCACCGTCTTCGGTACGGCTGCCCATGCTTCCACCCCGGAAGAAGGCATCAATGCCATGTCACATGGCTTTGAAGCATTATACCTGGCTGGCATCGATGACAGCTTCGTCACCTTGTATCACAACAAGATCGGTACCGGATACTATGGAGAAAAGCTCGGCATTGATCTGGCTGACCAATATGGCAGACTGACCTTCAACATGGGCGTCATTGAAAAGAAGGATGACTGCATCTGCGCATCAATCGACATCAGATTCCCGGTAACCATGACCAACGGACCAATTGCTGAAAAGCTGGTTGCCAACGGTGAAGGACACGTTATCAATGTTGCAGGCGCCGACCCTCTGTTCTTCCCTCTTGATCATCCGATGATCAAGGGCATGCTGGATGCCTATTATGAAGTAACGGGATCTGATCAGAAGCCTATTACCATGGGCGGAGGCACCTATGCCAGAAGCATGCCGAACATCGTGGCCTTTGGCTGTGACACCGGCGAATACAACTGGCACATTCATGATGACAATGAATTCGTAACTCTCAAGTCACTGCAACTGCAGACCGAGATCTACACCAAGGCTCTGATCAATCTGCTGAAAATCTGAAATGATTGAGCAGTAATCTTTACACACTGACATAACGAAACTATAATTATAAGGAAATCTTCAGGGACAGGTGAAATTCCTTACCGGTGGTAATACCCCACGAGCCTAAGGCTGACATGGTGCGATTCCATGGGCGACAGTAAAGTCTGGATGAGAGAAGAATTTTCTTTTCACGAAAAACTGGAGGTTTTGATATGAACCTCTTTTTTCGAGGTTAAGGAGGATATGAAATGTCATCAGAAAACAGTATCAAAACATTAGCCAAGATCGCCATCATGGCTGCCGTAGCAGTAGTCATCATGCTTGTTTCCTTCCCGTTGCCTTCAATTGCCCCGTCTTTCTACAAGCTGGACTTCTCGGAAGTAGCGGTCCTGATAGGATCATTTGCCTTAGGACCTCTGGCTGGCATTGCCATTGAAGCGCTGAAAGTATTGCTGAATCTGGTCTTCAACGGAACCAACACAGCCTTTATCGGTGAATTTGCCAACTTCTTAATGGGATGTGCTCTGGTCGTACCGGCCGGCTTCATTTATCAAAAAAACAGAACCAGAAAAGGTGCCGTCATCAGCATCGTCGTTGGCATCATTTCCATGGTAATAGCCGGTGACCTGCTTAACTACTTCCTGCTGATCCCGGCCTATGTCTCAATTGCTCACTTCCCTCTGGAAGCCATCATTGCGGCAGGCACCAAAATCTTCCCGTTCATCAACAGTACTCTTTCCCTGGTTCTGGTCTGTGTTACCCTTTTCAATCTGGTCAAGGGAATTCTGGTGGGAATCATTACCGCTCTGGTATACAAGAGAGTTTCACCGTTATTAAAAAAATAAGACAGCATTTCTGCCGTCTTAATCATCTACATAGTAATCAATCTTATTATCAGTTTTCTCTTCAGCCGGCTGGGACATTTCTTCCACCGGCTTTTTCTCTGCCCGGTTCTTGCCGATCACGGCAGCCCGCAGCAGTATGGCCAATATGATGACATGTGCAATTATGTCCAGGCTCCATTCAGCGTAGCTGTATCCACCGACCTCTATGAACCAGATCATGAACCAGGTATCGATCAGATAGATCAGGAAGGCTATCATCATCCAGACCCATCTCTTATTGGAAAGCACATAGCAGGTAAATAAGGCTCCTATCAGCATTACTCCGCCGATAATGGCCCGGTTCTGATTAAACTCAGGGGCAAAATAAACGGTGCGGTTAGCTCCCAATGCCGGCAGAAATGCCGAAAACAGCAGATTCCTTTCAATCTCCATCTTGATCAGAAAGACATTTGCCAAAGAAATGCCGGCTACGGCGGCTAAAACTGTTCTTAAGCTCTGATATACCTTGTTTTCCGAAAGTTCACTCATAACGTGATTTTAGCAGACTTTTATCCTTATGGCAAATTCCCTACAGCTTATCGTACTTTGTATTGCGTCCGCGGGCTTTTTCAACCGGGTACTTGGCTATGTTCTTTTCCAGTTTCCGTAACAGGATCTCTTCCAGATCAACGTTAAGCTGATCAGCCATGACCAGGCAGTAATTGACGACATCAGCCAGTTCCTCACAGACGGCTTCCTTATCATAACTGCCGCCCCATTGGAAACACTCCAGCAGTTCGCCGGCTTCTATTGAAATGGACTTGGCCAGATTGGCCGGACTGTGAAACTGGTCCCAGTCCCTTTCTTCGTTAAACTTTCTGATTGCTTCAATTGCCTTCTTCATGGGCTTTTCCTTTCTGCTTCAGATAGCGGTAGCGGTTAATCATTGCCGGCTGTCCGCTTTTCTTCATGATGGTCGTTTCGGTTCCGATAAACTCAAATCCGTTCTTTCTGATAACAGCATTGCTGGCGTGATTGTCGCAGGCTGCCCTGATGAATAGTTCATCAAAGTTTTCCAGCAGATGATCTCTGAATGCTCCCAGTGCTTCACTCATGTATCCCCTGTTCCAGTATTTCCTGTTCAGAATGTATCCTGTTTCCGGAACCCCTTCCCGGTAACCTACCACGTCGATCATCCCGACTAGCTTGCCTGTTTCTTTCAGCTCAATGCCATAGCGATAGCAGTCTGGATCATCATATTCTCTTAACCAGAGATCAAGAATGGTCCTGGTCACCTCAATGGATTCATGCGGATTCCAGGTAACGTATCTGGTTACTTCCGGATCACTGGCCCACTCAAAGATGTCCTCGAGATCACTTTCCTGCAGTTTTCTCAGTTTCAGCCTTTCCGTATTCAAAACATTTTTCATAAATTTATTATACTACTGAAAAAGGAGGCGAACCTCCTCAGTTTTTTTTAGTCTCCTGTATGAATCGTTGTTGTGGTTGATGACGGAGTAGGCAGGAATGGAACAAGTCTGCCGGCCAGGTCCTTGGCAGTCATGGTCTGCAGCCATACCTTACCAGGTCCGGTCAGAGTAGTTAAGAACAGACCTTCACCGCCGAACAGAACGTTCTTGAATCCCTTGATTGATTCAATGTCATACTGAACGCAGTCTTCAAACATGGCAACGTTGCCGCTGTCGACCTTGATGGTCTGACCAGGCTTAAGATCGATTTCTCTGATTGAACCGTCAAGTTCAACGAAGACAAGGCCTTCACCAGTCAGATGCTGCAGGAAGAAACCTTCACCGCCGAACAGACCAGCCCAGAATGAGTTGGTAGCAGCCATGTCTACAGTCGTTCCCTGAGTAGCGCCCAGGAAAGCACCCTTCTGGCATATGTAATGATGATCTTCATCAATTACCATTGGAAGAATGGTTCCAGGAAGGCTGGCTGACAGAGTAATCTCCTGATTAGGAGCTTCGGCAACATAGTCAGCAATGAACAGTGAATCGCCTGACAGCATTCTCTTGAAGCCTGCCAGCAGTCCGCCCTTTACATTGGTATCCATTCTGATCTGGTCGCTCATCCAGGCTAAACCACCGGCCTGGGTATAAATGCTTTCGCCATCTTCCAGGAAAATTGTTACAGCTGGAAAATCGCCGCCAAAAATTTCATATTTCATGTTAACTTCACCTCTGTTTATTATATTATCATATTTTCTCTGTAATTGAAGAACATTTTCACGCATTAGAGTTACTCTAAACAATAGAAAAAGGCTGTCTTAACAGCCTTTCATCAGTATATTATCTGTTTTCATAGACAAAGGCACGGTCATATGCTGAATGCATCGCATCATAGATCTGACCTGTCCTGTCACTGTCGCCAACCAGAATGACCTTGTTGCCGAATTCTTCCTTCAGCTCATCAATCAGCGGTCTGCATGGTCTTACACCCATGGCCAGAATTACCTGATCAGCCGGGATTTCACTGACTTCACCGCTCTTGGTATCCTTAACGGCAACCTTACCGTCATAGACACCGCAGAGAGCCTTGCCCTTCAGGATCGTACCGCCCCGTTTCATGATTTCCTGTGCCAGATGCATTACGACACTTGGATAGAGATTGCCGCCAACCTTGTCAAGCATTTCAACAACGACAGCTTTCTTTCCCATTGTACACAGCCATTCAGCTGTTTCCAGACCTGTGACGCCTCCGCCGACAACAACGATGTTTTCACCGTTAACGGCTTCCTTGCCGGCCAGAACATCCTCAGCTGTTACTGCCTTTTCAATTCCTTCAATGTTCGGTCTGACGGCAGTACCGCCTGCAGCCACAAATACTGCTTCCACACCGGCTTCTCTGATTAATTCCATCGTTGCCGCAGTATTGAGCCTTACTTCAACTCCCAGAGCCTCCAGTTCCGCTGCCTGTGTTTCCACGAATTCGTTCAGCATTCCCTTATATGGAGGTATTGCTGCCAGGTTTACGGTTCCGCCCAGTTTATCCTTGGCTTCAAACAGAACCGGCTTGAATCCTCTCTTTGCCAGTACTGCTGCTGCCTGCATGCCGGCCGGACCGCCGCCGATGACGGCAACCTTGCGTCCGTTACCGTTTTTAACCAGCTTTTCTTCACCGTATTCAAATTCACGTCCCAGTACCGGGTTAAGTGTACAGCCCAGAGGATTTCCGTCATTGAGAATGCGGAAGCACTCCATGCATCCCAGACACTTTCTGATCATCTTATCCTGTCCCAGATAAGCCTTCAGACCCCAGTCAGCATCAGCCAGGAAACCTCTGGCAATACCGACAAAGTCACTGCATCCTTCTTCCAGCAGAGCTTCAGCTACTGAAGGATGCTTGATGTTGTCAACCGCAATTACCGGTATTCCTACTGCTGCCTTTACAGCTGCACCAAGATGCTTTTTCCATCCTTCAGCGAAATATGAAGGTTCAATGATCGTTGAACCGGAATCGTACATGCCGCAGCTTACATTGATGCAGGAAACTCCCAGTGTTTCCAGATACTTGGCGATCTTTACGGCATCTTCCAGTACCAGGCCGCCCGGCAGGAAGTCATCGCCGTTCATTCTGACCGATATCGGGAACTTAGGCCCGCAATATGCCTTGATGCCATAGATGATCTCGGTAATGAATCTTAATCGTCCCTCAAAGCTTCCTCCATACTTGTCTTCTCTCTTGTTGGTGTATGGTGAAAGGAACTGTGATACCAGATAACCATGAGCAGCATGGATCTCAACGCCGTCAGCACCGGCTTTCTGGGCAATGACGGCACCGGTTACGAACTTTCTGACCATGGTCTCAACTTCTTCCGTACTCAAGGCTCTTGGCTGTTCACCGATAACCTTGCAGGTAACATCACTGGCACTTACCGGCTGCTTACCGCCGATAAGACGGCTTGGAGTCTGGTTGCCAGGATGATGCAGCTGAACAAACAGCTTGGTATTATAGGCATGTACTGCTTCAACCAGGCGCTGCAGCTGCGGAATTACATGAGTATTGGTCACACTGAGCTGATTAGGAGTTCCTACTCCTGTTTCATCATCAACTCTGGTGATCTCGGTAATGATCAGTCCGGCTCCGCCTCTGGCTCTGTCGGCATAGTATTTGATCATGCGAGGTCCGGCTTCACCGCTGCTTTCAGCGAATGAGCATCCCATTGCCGGCATGACAATACGGTTCTTCAGTTCAAGATTGCCAATCCTGCCCTGCTCAAACAGTTTTTGATAAGTCATATTATTTTCTCCTTTTATTTCACAATCATTATATATTATTATTCCTGCTTATATTACTCTGGAAGCATCAATTTGTGAATTATTTCACTTCGTTAACTATAAAAAACCCTGCCTTTCGGCAGGTTAATTAACAATGGTAGCCTGTACGGGA
>SVBJ01000011.1 GCA_015058955.1 Erysipelotrichaceae bacterium | reverse complement strand
TGATCTGTAATCCATAATGAAAAGCCGATCTTTATGAACCAGATCGTCCATAAAAATCGACTTTGTCAACAATCTGACGCAGATCTGAATCTGCGTTTTCTTATGACTGAATGCTTATTCTTTGTCTTGTTTACTTAGCGGTGTTATAATTATTGACAATAAATGAGGTGTATTTATGGATAAAAATCGCGCATGGAATCTACTGGAAGAAATCAGCTTTGTCCGCGTTGCCGGTACAAAGGAAGAACTCAAGGCTGCCAATATCTTAAAGGATACCGCTGTTAAAGCAGGTGTTGAGGCCGTAATTGAAGACTTTGAAATCGAAGGAGCTGCCATCAGTGAGGCTACACTGGAAGTTCTTGAACCTGAATACTGCAGTTTCCCGGTAATCGGAATCGGCAGAACAGCTGCCACCAAAAAGGACGGACTGGTTGCCGGCTTCAAGTACATTGAAGACGGTCTGGATGCCAATCTAACCGACATAAAGGACTGCATCGTTCTGACCCAGGGTCGTGTTACCCCTGCCCAGATCAAGAAACTCACCGAAAAAGGTGCCGTAGGCTATATCATGATCGGCGGTGACTTCTATGAAGAAGACAGCATCAAGCACGAATTAAGACCGGCTAACGCCTTTGGCAAGGACTGCCCTATTCCTGGTCTGAAGATCCACATTGACGATGCAGAGAAACTGGTCAAATGCCATCCAACCAAAGTAAAAATGGTATTAAAGACCCGCAAGAAAAAAGGTACTTCTCACAATGTCATCGCAACCATTGAAGGAACAGATCTGAAAGACGAGATCATCGCCTTCAGTGCCCACTACGATTCAGTTCCTTATTCAAAGGGAAGCTGGGATAACGGTACCGGCTCCATAACCATCATGGAGCTTATGCATTACTTCAACGAAAACAGACCTAGAAGAACCATGAAATTCATCTGGTGCGGTTCTGAGGAAATCGGACTGGTAGGTTCCCGCAAGTTCTGCGAAACCCATAAGGATGAACTGGGAAAATACATTTTCAACATCAACTTCGACATGACAGGTGTCACCCTTGGCTATGAACATGTCTGCTGCTCCTGCAGCGAGGACACTCTCCATGCCATTGAATATCTCGCAAATCTGGAAAACTATCCGGTCCAAGCAGAACTTGGCATGTATTCATCAGACTCAAGCAGCTTCGCCAATGCAGGTGTTCCGGCTTGCACATTTGCCAGACTGAATCCTCGCGGCGGTGCTCAGATCCACAACCATCATGACAACATGGATCATCTGGATCCTGATTCATTCATGATTACCCTTAACTTCGTGGCAAAGTTCGCTGATCAGATTGCCAACGCCGCTGTTAACCCTATCCCTCGCCGCTTCGCTGATAAGGTCACCAAACGCATGGAAGAAATGAAGAAATTCATGGCTGACAGAAACGAAGGAAAACCTGAAAAAGGCAAAAAGAAAGAAAAAGAAGAAAAGAAATAAACAGACAGACCTTTCCTAGCGGAAAGGTTTTGTTTACAATGTGTTGGCCACTATGACATGTGCTATAATTGATGTGTAGATTATATGACCGGAGGTCTAACTTATGAAAAAGAAAATAATAATCATCCTGTCTGTTCTTTTACGGTTCTGCAGTCTGTCTGCAACAGTTTTTAAAGCTGATGAACAGCCTGCAATTGAGCGGAAGATGGCTTCTGATTATAAGCATCTTAATCTCAGAACAGAAGCCGAAGAAACCAAGGAAGCTTACTATACCGTCAACGGAGAGAAGATCGAAGCTGAGTATAGTTATGATGATGCCTGGCAGGCTTACATAGAAATGCCTGACGAGTGGTTTGACAAGGATCTTACCATTGAGCTTTATGTCAGTGATGAGAAAGTTGCCGAAACAACCGCAAATCTGCCGGCTTTGCCAGTTACAAAACCTACCCCGCCTATTGAAGCAGTGATCGCTGTTTCAGAAGAAACAGAGCTGGTTTTCCATCCTCAGCAGGGAAGAACCAGACTGTACTACTTCTTCCCAGCCGGTACTGACCTGTCCAATATCATTTTCCGTTATGAAGAAACTGTAACTGATGTCACGGTAAAAAGTCCGTTTAATGATACCGAAGCCATTGCCCTGACATCTGACACCCCTGCTGATCTGACTCCCCTTCTGGGTGCAGTCAGCTGCGGTGCTGATTTCGTAGAATTCAACTATAAGGTTTCAGGAAATGCAGAAAAAGCCATCGTAGGCATCATGGTTTCCAAAAACGTGGAATCCGCATTCTTCACCAGTAAGGATCCGGTAAACAAAGGCCGTGCCTACATTGAATCCGACCCTGATCATAACCGGAAAGCAGCCGGTTCTCTCCAGATGTTCAACTCTGAACTGAAGGAAGTATATTCAGGTGCTGTCTCAGCCATTAAGGGCAGAGGCAATACGACCTGGGGTGGCTTTAATCCGAAGAAGCCGTATCAGATAAAGCTTGATAAGAAAGCTGACCTGCTTGATCCAAAAGACGGCAAGCAGAAAGCCAAAAAATGGCTGTTACTGTCAGAGCCGTTTGATTCCACGCAGCTTCATAATTCAGTATCATATGATTTTGCATATGAGATGGGTTTAACGAATACTCCGGAAGGTAAAACGGTTGATTTATATTATGACGGTGAATACCGCGGTTCCTATTATCTGTGTGAAAAGAATGAAATAGGTGAAGGACGCGTTGAAATCAATGATCTGGAAAAAGACATTGAAGATGCCAATCCGGATGTTGACTTTGATGAACTTCCGGTCGTTATGACTAAAAACAAATACGGCCGTGATGTTCAGTATGTCGAAGGCATTACCGATCCTGAAAACATTACCGGCGGGTATCTGCTGGAAATTGACCATGTGTTCTATGAATCCGAAAAGAGCTGGTTTATAGCCAGAAGCCCTCGCTTTGTGTCCAAGCAGCCGGAATACCTCTCCAAAACCGCCATGGAATACATCAGTGATTTCATGGAAAATGTCATGTCATATGTGTATGACGGCAAAACAAATCTCAAGAATGTTAAGAATATCTTTGACGTAATTGACCGTGATTCATTTGTCAGATATTTCATGTTAATGCAGTTGAACAAAAACAATGATACATATACTTCTTCTACCTTCGTATATAAACCGGAAAACGAAGACAAGCTGTATGCCGGTCCTGTCTGGGACTGTGATACCTCACTTGGAGTAAGAGTCGAGACTGAAACCGACCGTATTAATCCGGAAGATGACAGCTATTCACCAGAAGGATGGCTGGTCAGAGGACTTGGAAAGAAACTGTTGGAAAACGCAGACTTCCAGAAAGCAATTTACGAGTACTACAATAATGAAATGCGCAGTCTCATAGATGAAATAATCTTCAGCAAAGATACAGCTGATACCTGGTATCAGAAAGCCAAGTGGATCGAACAGTCTGTAGACATGAACTACACCCTGCACGAATTCAACACTGCTACCGGCATCATGCTGACCAGGGACTGTTACTGGCAGAACATCACTTACATGTTCAACTGGATCAAGGAAAGAGTTGACTGGCTTGACAGAGCACTGCTGACTCCGGATATCAACAGATTATATGGCAATAACAGATACGACACTGCCATTAAGATCGCAGAAAAACTGAAGACATTACGCGATGTAACATCATTTGACACCTTCATTCTGGCAGACGGTCAGAACTTCCCTGATGCTTTATGTTCAGCATATCTGGCCAACAGTTTGAATGCTCCAATCATGCTGATCAATGATAAGAATGCTGCCAAAGTAACCGAATATATCAATGCCAACATAACCGAAAACGGCAAGGTTCTGGTACTTGGCGGAGTGAACGCTGTCAGTGAAGATCTGTTAAAACCTATCAAAGCCGAAACCACCAGAATCAGCGGCGCTACCCGTTATGAAACCAACATGCAGATCCTTGACGCAATCGAAGGTGAAATAACAGATCTGCTGGTATGTACCGGCAACAGCTATGCAGATTCCCTGAGTGCATCTGCCGTAGATATCCCTATCCTGCTGGTCAAGGATACACTTACCCAACAGCAGACAGAATATCTGGAAAAAGCCAATCTGGAAAACATCTACATCATCGGCGGAACCCGGGCGGTAAATTCTAACGTTGAAAAACGGCTACGGAAATACGGCAAGGTTACCAGAGTATTCGGAGCCAACCGCTTTGAGACATCGCTGAATGTTGCCAGAGAGTTCTTCGAAGATGCTGACAATGCCGTAGTATCATATTCACATAACTTCCCTGATGGCTTATGCGGTGGAACCTTAGCCAATGCCTTAGGCTCACCTGTACTGTTAGGAAGAACCAATGATACCGTTCTGGTCAAACCATTCTTCACAGAGAATGCAATCATAAAAACAACCGTACTTGGCGGTGAACGGCTGATTGACAACAACAGTGTACTTAAACTGTTTGATACGATCATAAAGCCAACCATTAAGGTCAACAAATAAACAGACAAAAATGCTGTCAGATTCAAGCTGACAGCTTTTTTATTTAATAAGCATTAAACACGCAGATGATTATTCAAAGTCCACTTAGAGAAGCGGAAGTACAGGAATGCCGTAACACCCGCAAATACATAGCCAATGCAGTTTGCCACATAGATGTCTAGCACATTGAATCTGATCTTAAAGGCAATCGTCACATACAGATAGCGGATTATTACCTGAGTAACTACCGCAATGATTAACGGGAAGCGGACGTTACCTGCCCCGCGGCATACACCATTATAGATATGTGACCATCCGATGAATACTGTACTGAATACGGTAAATCTGACCATTTCCACGCCATAGCGGATGACTTCCGGGTCCTTATTGAACATTGCCACCAACTGAGGAGCAAAGATGAAGGTCAGCCGGGATAACGACAGCGAAACAATATTGGACAGCCTGAGGCAGTATTTCAGACCGTCTCTGACACGGTCATACTTACCTGCTCCATAGTTCTGCCCCACATAACTGGTAGTGACGGTTGTAAAGGCATGAAGCGGAACCTGAGCATAGCCGGTGACACGCTGCGCTACTCCAAGACCGGCGATTATCTCATTACTGAAGAGATTGGTATATGACTGCACCGTGGCACCGGCCATTGCGATAAGGGTATTCTGAATACCTGCTGGTACACCTAAGCGGCATATTTCTCCAACAAGCTTCCAGTTCATCTTCAGCTGATTCAGTTTCACTTTCAATATCGGATTAACTACCATCAGTCTGACACACAGAATATCAACTATGAACTGACTGATAATGGTAGCCAGAGCAGTACCAATAACGTTCATATGGAATACCCTGACGAAAATAACACCAAGTATCAGATTTATGATGCTGGAAAGAATCAGATAATAAAGCGGGTGCTTGGAATCACCGATTGAACGGAAGATATAGAAACACATGTTGTACATGAACACTGCCATGTTGCCAATCAGATAGACTCTTAAATAACTATAAGCAATCGGATAGAGTGTTTCATTGATGTTAATCAATCTCATCATTAAGCCAACAGTTGCTTCTGACATGATGGTAAGCAGAATTCCACCGAAAAATGACAGCAGCAGAGAAGTATCAACCGCTTCTTTCAGTCTGTCCTGTTTTCTGGCCCCGTAGGCATGTGATACCACAATGCCGGATCCTAAACCAATACCACCAAAGAAGAAAGTAAAAATATTGGTTATGACACTGCAGGCGCTGACAGCGCTCAGTGCTTCCTTGGAAACGTAGTTGCCGACAATCAGCTGATTGGTCAGAGAATAGAACTGCTGAAAAATGCTTGCCAGCAATACCGGCCAGATGAAATGCATTATCCGTTCTCCTACCGTACCTTCAGTCAGATCCAGCTCCTTTTTGTTATCAGCTGCCATATATACCATGCCTTTCACTCATATTTTATCATTCAAAAACACCGGATTCATATGTTTTACCTTTGTTTCCGGTGTTTTTCCATTCTTCCTCGCCTTTCAGGATATGGATTCCATTATTCTGTTTCGTTTTCCTGATTATACAGTCTGTTTGCCCTTTCACGTTCCTTTTCATATAATGCATGGTGGAATCTATAGAATGACTTAACATCAGGATTATTATTCCTGATATAATCAGCAAGTTCTTTTCGCGCTTCAGGTCTTCTGATGAAAAGCAGAATATAAAATATATGCAGCCTTGGCTTGTTATACTGTTCCAGCAGCTTTATCAGATCGCTGTCAATTTCTGAATTTATATCTGCGATCGGTTCTCTGTCAACGGATTCATCTGAGAACCATTCATCAAGATTTGTATAACTCTTCTTTTCTTCATCAAATGTCATTCTGATTGGGATGTTATCCTGACCATTATAAAAGGCTATCGTCCAATAGTCGATTTTAAGCCTGAAGCCATTATCGAGAATCACCTGAATGCTATCATAAGGATGCATTATCTGGCTTTTTATAGTGTCCATATCTGCTTCATTGGTTAATTCATTAATTACAATCTTTTGAACTTTTGAATCAATCCGCTCTTTAAAAAGAATTGTCCCATCCTTTTCCTCTTTATCACTGTATTCCGGTTCTTTTTCGTAATAACCAACACCTAAATGGCTTGGGGTAAATTCCTTATTCTGAATTACCAATGCACTGTCATCTTCAAACAGGATATGAATAACATCATATACAGTTTGACGGAGAAACAGAACGTCATATTCTTCATAACTTAACTCATCCGGAAAATCTTCCAAAACCACAGACCTTTTTGCAGGCTTACTATACCCATTTGCGATAAGGCTGTTATATAAATCGAGAAAATAATGTTCTTTCTGACCGCTTCTCTTAAGTTCTTCAGGCATACCAATGCATTTTATGTCCTTAATGGTTTTGCCAGTAATGGGTATGCTGGCAAAAAAGGCTTCTATATCCCCTTTTTCACAAATAACTCTGACATCTTTGTCTGGCATAATCTTTTCTCCTTATTCCTGCTAATTATTTTTTTCACTTTTTCTTTTTGTTTCTATAACAATCCATGATAAAACATACGACAATAATACCAGAATATATTACCAGCCATAATACAAACCAATTGCTATAGAGAGCATTACCTCTTTTAGGATTAATGTATTCAGTTTTAAATAACTGCGCCAGTATAAACGACACAATATATCCAAAAGATGTTCCAGTCATTGTTATTTGGCAGTTAAACATAACAGTCAGTATTATTCCCAATATTGCTGGCAACAACGCTATTATAGGAGCGTCATGGGATTTATATAATTCAATCAAACCAAATCGTACTGATATGAAGGAAACAATCAGTATGATTATAAAAATTGACTTCTTCATAAATACAAACCCCATTCTATAACTTTTAAAGTAAATTCATTCGCCAATTACCGGGAGGCTTCATTTTTGTCTTCTATAATCATATGTATCTTTCTTTACGTCCAGACTGTGTCCATTTATAACTACAACGCTATTATTCTCCCATTGAATCACAGGTTCCTGATACGGGTAATCCCAGTATATGTTTTTCTCTTTCCCATTTGCAGTTGACCTTACTGAACACAGCAAGGCATAGTCAACAGTAGCACCGCCATTATTCCTGTAAACAACAATCTCATATTTACCATCAGGTGAATCAACAATCTTAATTAGATCATGTCCTGTAAAATGTGAGATGTCGAAGAACAGGAAAAAGATCAAATATGCTACAACCATACTTAAGCAGGTAATCGAAATAAATATTCTAAAAGTTTTTGTTTTCATGATATTCATTCTTCTCCACTATTCAAAACCATTAACCCCATCAGTAAAATGGCTCTATTTGGTTCTTAGTTTATCAATATGGTAAACAATTATCACCGTAGCAACACCAATCGCTATTACCTCATATATTCCTTCACCAATCGTTTCCGGAATAATAAGACATAAAAACTGAGGTATCCAGAATACAACCAGCATAATAAGTATGCTTTTAACTATCATCCATGCCATTTCTTATTCTCCTTACGGGATCAATGTGACTCCCCGAGCCTGATAATCAGTATGACTAACTAATGTGCCACCAAATGTAACAGCTCCGCTTGTGGATATACTCACAGTTATATTGTTTATTCCAATCGTTTTATAAGAATATGCCCCATAGATCATTTGGGTTCCGTTTGTTATTACCTGGTAATTCAAAAATGCTGAATACTTTGTCAGGGTTGGATTTGTACTGTTACAAGTTTTACAATATCCTACACAATTAAATCTGAGGTACGGTATAGCAAACTTTGAACTCAATATTATTTGTTTTGGGGCTAACTCTCTGTAAAATTGCCATACAACCATCTTTTAAGCCATTTTAGTCCCGATTTACAATATCATAGTATAATAACTTAGGCCCGTATATCAAGCACGGTATCGTGCCTAAAAACAGCTAAACAGCAGTTATAAAACACAAAAAGGCATTAAAAAAGCTACTTTTTGTGGATAAAAGTAGCCGATTTTGTTATTGGTGGAGATGAGGGGAATCGAACCCCTGTCCAAAACGTGTCCCACATTCAGACGCCTACAGTTTAGTCCGCCAAGGTTAACAGGTATCTATCTGGCAGACAGTGAATAATACCTGTTTTGCTGATGAACTTCATCCCGGTTTATCAGCATCGCCGGAACTGATCCTCTGGCTTTGACACCACACCTATACCCAGAGGAGCAATATAGGGTGACGGCTGCGAGCCTATAAGCGGCTACTAAGCAGCAAATGCAAACTGACGATTGTCGTTTATTTTTAGGTTCTATTCTTGAGGTGAATAACGCCACTGCAGTCCGAATCCAACAACGCCCTGTCGAAACCAAGACATCCCCATTGGGCTTTAATTATAATACCTTGAACTTAATTGTGTCAAGGTCTCAGATGAGCCTCCTTGGTATAGCTGCTTAATCTGAAATACAGAGTAGCAAATATGCCGGAAAGCGTATAGCCAAACAGACTTGACAGGTAAATAACTCTGATGTCAAAGGTCAGCTTCATGCCGATGTAGACAAACAGATAACGGCAGATGCACTGTGATAATACGGACAGTAACATCGGTATTCTGACGTTGCCGGAAGCACGACAGGCACCGTTATACATGTGTGAATATACCAGCGGAATGGATGAGAAGATGGTGTATCTGGTCATAGCCACGCCAACTTCTATTACTGTTGCATCCTTGTCAAACATGCTGACGAATGGCTCGGCGGCAATGAATACCACGATGCAGCATACCAGTGTTATGGCTACGCCAATCATGTTGCATATTTCTATGCCCTTCTGAACTCTTTCGTATTCCTTGGCACCCAGGTTCTGTCCCACATAGTTGGTCAGGATTACCGTGATGCTCTGCATCGGCAGACGTACCCAGATCGCCACCTTATTGGCAACCCCGATACCGGCTATTACTTCATTAGGGAAAAGGTTGACATGAGACTGGATCATCATTTCGGATAAGGCAATCAGAATATTCTGGAATGAAGCCGGAATGCCCAGGGCCATCATTTTTCCTATCATCTTCTTATCCGGATGAAGTTTAAGAATGTTGACCGTCAGGTTTTCATCCAGAGTCGTCAGGCTGTGCAGAGCCAAGACATCCGTTATTAGCTCAGAAATGACTGTTGCCAGGGCAATGCCGATGACGCCTAGATCAAAGACCTTTACCAGAACTACGCCCAAAATGATGTTCAGAACACAGGAAACCATCAGGAAATACAGCGGATGCCTGGAATCTCCTAAGGAGCGCATGACAAAGAATGACATATTATAGATGAATACCGCAATGGAACCAATCATGTATACGCGCAGGTACTTCTCCGCATCAGAGTACAGAACCCGGTTGATATTACTTATTTTCAGTAAGAATGGAGCCAGCACCTGGCCGCCCAATGCGAAGATGAGACCACCCACAATGGCTACAACCAGTCCCGTATCCACCGCTTTCTGAACATTTTCCATGTCCCTGGCGCCATAATAGTTGGATACCAGTATTCCGCAGGCAGTTGATATTCCATACAGGAAATAGTGGGAAATGATGGTGATCTGGCTGGTAGCACTGATGGCACTTAAGGCATTGGTGCTGATCAGATTACCAGCGATCATTGAGTTGGTAATATTGTAGAGCTGCTCAAAAACGCTGGCCAGGATAATCGGCCAAACAAAAAGTAAAAGCTGTTTCCAGATAACTCCCTTGGTTAAATCAACATTGCTTTTACTCCGCATAAACTACCTTCCCCCATTAAATATTATACCCCATTTTCTGCAGCTGTCGGAAAACAAGATGCAGAGGAAGCCCCATTACCGTATAGAAACTTCCCTCAATTCGGGATATGTAGACTGATGCCCAGCCCTGAATCGCATAAGCTCCCGCCTTGTCATAAGGTTCAGGCGTCTCAACATAACGCTTGATGGCCTCCGGTCTGATTTCATCAAAGTGAACCTCAGCAGCATCATAATCAAGATACTCACCCTCTGACGAGATAATGGCCAGAGCGGTTACCACACGATGCCGGCGTCCGGAAATCAGGCTGATCATCTCTTCCGCCTCCATTTTATTATGAGGTTTTCCCAGTATTCTACCGTCTACTTCCACTATTGTATCGCTGCCGACAACAACACAGTCCGGATTGTTCTTATAAACATTCAGGGCTTTCATTCTGGCCACGCTCATAACCCTCTCTTCAATAGAGAGGTTGGGATCCATTGTTTCCTCTGAATCAGATACGATTACCTCAAAATCCAGATTAAGCTTCTCCATTATTTCCCTGCGGCGTGGGGAAGCAGACGCCAGTATCAGTTTTTTCATCTCAGTTTGCCTTCAGTTCCAGTATCATGTCACGTAATTCAGCAGCCCTTTCAAAGTCCAGAATACGGGCGGCTTCTCTCATTTCCTTCTCCAGTCTCTTCAGCAGTTCCTCCTGCTCTCTGGCATTCTTCTTCATCTTCTTGCTCATGTACTTCATGGCCATTTCATGAGTTTCCCTGGAGTGAATGGCTTCTCTGATTTCCTTTCTGATGGTTGTCGGAGTTATGCCGTGTTCCTGGTTGAATGCTTCCTGGATGGCTCTTCTTCTGTTGGTTTCATCAATGGCCTTCTGCATCGATTCCGTAATGGTATCTCCATACATGATTACCGTTCCGTCAACGTTACGGGCAGCACGGCCGATGGTCTGAATCAGGCTTCTTTCACTTCTTAAGAATCCTTCCTTGTCAGCATCAAGTATTGCGATAAGAGAAACCTCCGGAATATCCAGACCTTCTCTTAACAGGTTAATGCCCACCAGTACATCATACTTGCCCTTTCTTAAGTCACGGATGATTTCCGTTCTTTCCAGAGTCTGGGTTTCATGATGCAGATAAGCCACCTTAAATCCCTGAGCTGACAGATATCTGGTCAGTTCCTCTGCCATTCTGACGGTAAGGGTAGTAACCAGAGTTCTTTCGTTCTTCTTAACTCTTTCGCTTATCTCATAGATCAGATCATCGATCTGGCCCTTGGTCTTTCTGACTTCAATGCGCGGATCCAGCAGACCTGTAGGACGGATAATCTGTTCAATGACGTGATTGTCAACTCTCTCCAGTTCATAGTTACCAGGAGTAGCCGATACAAAAATCACCTGATTGATCAGACTTTCAAATTCATTGAATCGCAAAGGTCTGTTATCCAGAGCACTTGGCAGTCTGAATCCGTATTCCACAAGAGTTTCCTTACGGCTTCTGTCACCATTGTACATTCCCCTTACCTGCGGTACCGTAACATGTGATTCATCAATTACCAGCAGGTAATCATCAGGGAAGTAGTCAAACAACGTAAATGAACGGGTTCCCGGTTCACGGAATTCCAGATGACGGGAATAGTTTTCAATACCCGGACAGCTGCCGAATTCTCTTAATGCTTCCAGGTCATAGGTACACCTCTGTTCCAGTCTTTCCCGTTCCAGAGGTTTATTGTGTTCATTGAAATACTGAAGTCTGTCCTTGAGTTCAGCTTCAATGTTGTCACAGGCCTTATTGATGTCTGACTGATTACGGGCATATCCGGTAGCCGGGAAGATGTTATATACGGTATATGAGTGCAGCGTGTTTCCGGTGACGGTATCGATCTCACTGATGCGGTCGATCTCATCGTCAAACAGCTCAACTCTCAGAATGAACTGGTCAGTATAGCCCAGTGAAATGTCAATGACATCGCCTCTGACACGGAAAGTTCCTCTCTTAAGGTCCAGGTCATTACGACTGTACTGACGGTTTACCAGCAGTCTTAACAGTTCATTACGCTGGATCTTCTGCCCTGCTTTGATCGTAAAGAACATGTCCTTGTACTGTACAGGGTCACTGGCAGCATAGATGCAGGCAACCGATGCCACAATGATGGTATCGCGGTGTTCCAGAACCGCATTACAGGCCGCCAGTCTTAACATGTCCAGTTCGTCATTGATCATGGCATTCTTTTCAATGTAGGTATCAGATTTCGGAATATAGGCTTCCGGCTGATAGTAATCGAAGTTGGAAACGAAATATTCCACATGATTTTCCGGGAAAAGTTCCTTGAATTCACTGTAAAGCTGACCCGCCAGGGTCTTATTATGAACAAAAACCAAAGTAGGTTTGTTTACTTTGGCAATGACATTCGCGATAGTAAAGGTTTTACCCGTGCCGGTAGCACCAAGTAAAACCTGGCATTTCTCGTTATTAAGAATTCCTTCGGTCAGAGCTTCAATAGCCTGAGGCTGATCACCCTTTGGACTGAATCCCGAAACAAGCTTGAATCTTTCATCCATAATTACTCTTTCGCAAGCTGGAGGGCTTTCTGCATCTGTGTATCGTGCTGATCTCTGTTAATGCTCCATTCATTGATGACTCTGGCATCCATAACTGAAGCAGTTGTCTTATCCAGTATTCCCGTAACTTCCAGTGAATTATCTCTCTGGAAAGCTTCCAGGGCGGTTTTGGTAGCCCGGGAGAAATAGCCATCCTGTCTGTCCGGCTGGTATCCCAGGAAATCCAGCATGGTCTGAACAACGCCAATCTTGTTGCTGACCTGATCAAACTGATAGGTTTCCTCATCATCCAGAGTCAGAATATTGGCATAAAGAGCATCATGCAGTCTGACTGTATAATCCGGGGTAATTCCTTCCCCGTTAATGAATACACCGTTGCCTGACTTCCAGATGACATCAGTATATTTGATGGCACTGCCGTCAGGGAAGATCTTCTGCAGCTGAGCCACACCTTTTCCATAGGTAGTCGTTCCAACCACGATGGCATTGCAGTTTTCCTTAAGCGCCATGGTGAATACTTCAGAACAGCTGGCAGAATTATCGTTAACCAGGATCACTATCTTATCGTACTTGATCTTTCTGGATTTCTTGACCTTGTCAATGATCTGATGACCTTCACGGTCTTCCTCGATCATGACGATCTGTCCGTTATCCATGAAATATGTACACATTTCATCAAGGGTCATGGCATATCCGCCGCCGTTATTGCGCAGGTCAATGATATATCTGGTCACTTTATTGTCAGCCAGATACTTCAGATGTCCGGCCATTTCCTCAGCCGTAGCGTCACCGAAGGAGTTGATGGTCAGAATGCCGATCCCATCCTTGATTGACGATGATACTGTCGTTCCAATAACATCTCTCGTAGCTGTAACCTCAATGGTCTGACCCAATCTGTTTATTGTCAGGGTAACCTTGGTTCCGACTTTGCCGCTGACCAGTTTCACCACGTCATCAAGAGAGTTTTCCTTGCAGGAAACACCGTCAACTGCGGTGATGATGTCACCTTCCTGAATTCCGGCTTTCTGTGCCGGTGAATCTCTTAAGACTTCCCTTACCAGGATCTCACCGTCAAGTTCGGTATATCTGATGCCGATGCCGACGATATTGCTTTCAAGGGAACCGGTAAACTGCCGGACTTCTTCCGGGGTCATGTAATCCGTGTGAATGTCACCCTGAGCATCAACCATGCCGTTAATGGCATCATAGATAAGCTTGTCCTTGTAATCTTCAGAATCATCACCGTAATAGAAGTCCTTTACCATGATATCGTAAACGGCTTCCAGGCCGGTGAATCTTCCATCATCGACTACCTCATTTTCAGGCTGGGAGAAATGCCCCACCCGATAGCCAATGACAAAAGTAATCGTTATGGCCAAAGCCGCGAAAACGATTACCATTATCATATTCAAAGTAGAATTCCTTTTAGTTGGTTTATAATCCATTAGTAGCCACCCTGATATACCAGTCCCAGCATTTCCAGCGCATTCTCATAGCACGGTGCGCCGCGGTATGCACAGGCCCAGTTGATATTACGTCCCATTGTATAGTAGATCTGTCCGACGCTGCTGTATTCTCTGACAGCGGCCTTGATGCCCATCGTACCGAATCTGATGATTTCCACATGCAGGTGCGGTCCGCTGGAACTGCCTGAGCTTCCGGTCAGGCCAAGTGCTTCCTGTCCCTGGTGAACGACATCACCGACAGAAACATATATTGCACTTAAGTGTGCATTGATGACAAAGTAACTTATGCCGTTAACTTCAATCATGTAAACAACGTAGTTACCGAAACCGCCGTTACAGCTGTTGCCCATCCAGCCATAGCCGCAGCCGCCTCTGGTTGCGACAACATAGCCGTTGGCTACGGCATACAGTGGAGTTCCGACACCGACTGCCATGTCAGCTGCCGGATGGAATCCGCTGCTAGGTACTCCCGGAACATAATAGTAGCAACCCGAAGAGATCCAGTATCCGCCAGAGAGCGGACGGGCAAATCCCGGGCTAGGATAATATCCGCTTAAGGCATCGTCGATCTCGGCGATCTTATCTTCCAGAGCACTCATGTCCAGCTGCTGAGCCATCTTGGCTTCATCCAGCAACCGTACCTGACGGTGATATTCAGCAATCAGTTCCTCAGCCTGCTGACGCAGTACATTGAGGTCCTGTTTATAAGCTTCCAGTTCAGCTCTCTTCTTGACCTGTTCGTCTTTCTGAGCCTGGAGTTCTTCCTTGTCCTTCTGCAGCAGTACCTTTTCTTCTTCCATCTGCCTGATCTTGGAAACGTCATAGCTGGTGAACTGGTTGATCGCATTGACTCTTCTTAAAAGGTCAACGAAGCTGTTGGCTCCCATGATGAAACTGATGTAGGTATTCAGAGACATGGTTGACTGCAGAGCCACCATTCTGGTCTTGATTCCGTCATTCAGTTCTTCGATCTTCTGTTCTCTTTCGATGATCTGATTGGTGATGTCATCAATGTTCTCTTCAATGGTCTTTATTTCAATTTCAATGCCCTTGATCTGCTTTTCCACAGACGCAATGGTATTGTTGATGTCATTTAAACGCTGTCCCTGGCTCATGATGTTGGCCTTGATGTCAGCGATCTGATTGTTCAGATCTCTGATGTTGCCTTCAATGGACTGCCTCTTGCTGTCCTCATAAGCTCTGAAACGGGCACACATCCGGGTCGTAGCCTCATCCAGTCCCCTGGTTGTGCATAACTGCCAGTAGTAATCTTCATTAGCCTCAAACTCATCGTTTTCGTCGGCATGGTAAACAAACTTGTCACCGTTTTTAGCACCACAAAAACAGCCAAGAATACAGCTTAATGAAAGGATGACCGCTAACAGTTTCTTCATGTTATCTCCTCCATCTTAAGTGCTTGTTGACAGACAGGAATGAACCTATCAGACCAACAACGATACCTACGATGATCAGGAATCCTGATACAAAGAAGGCAAACGGATAAACCGGCTGCAGAGTAAGCATTCCGGAAACCAGTTTTCCCTGGAATGCTTCATAAATATACTTATAACCGAAAATCGTTGCCAGGACCGGCAGGATTGATCCCATTAATCCGATGAAAATACCTTCAATTACGAATGGCTGACGGATATAGGAGTTGGAAGCACCTACCTGTCTCATGATGCTTATTTCCAGTCTTCTGTTGAAAATTGTCTGGTTGATCGTATTCTGAATCAGGAAAATGGCGACCAAAGTCAGAGCGAGAACAATGACGTAACCGCCCTGTCTGATTCCATTGAGCAGTTTCAGGAATTCTTCGGTATTTACACCACCGAAGTCGATTTCACTGATACCGTTGACCTTTTCAATGCGGCTGGCCACATCAGAAATGCTGAAGCCTTCACGCAGTGAAACGATGAATGCTCTGCTTAGCGGATTATCTTCTCTGTAGATCTCAAACAGCTTTCCTTCTTCACCGAACCCGCTGATAAATCTGTCTAATTCACTGTCCTTGTCAGAGAATTCGACCTGAGCAACACCTTCAACGTTTTCCACTTTTCTGGTCAGTGAAGGAATCTCGCCTTCTTCAATTTCATCTTCAATCTTGACCCAGATCTTGACTTCATCTTCCAGTACTCTGGTTATCTGTGAAACGTTACCGATGATCAGCGTTAACAGACTGACAAGCAAAAGAGTTACCGTTACTGCGGTAATGCTGTTAAGAGAACTGGAGAAATGTCTGAAGATGCCCTGGAAGGCTTCCTTGAAATGTCTTCCGATAAGTCTAAACATGGGCGATATATCCTCCCTCTTTACTGTCAGATACTACGTGACCATATTCAAACTTAATGGTACGCTTGCGGTATTTATTGACCAGGTTGATGTCATGAGTAACCATGATGACGGTTGTACCTGATTCATTGATCTTTTCCAGAAGCTCAACGATTTCGTTGGAGCGTTCAGGGTCAAGGTTACCGGTAGGCTCATCCGCAATTAAGAGCTTTGGATTGTTGGCAATCGCACGTCCGATCGTGACACGCTGCTGCTGACCGCCTGACAGTTCACTTGGGAAACTCTTGGCCTTATCTGACAGGTCAATGATCTCCAGAACTTCTCTGACTCTCTGACGGATCTCCTTTCTCGGTTTATTGATTACTTCCATAGCAAAAGCAATATTCTCAAAAACCGTCTTTGATTCAATAAGACGGTAGTCCTGGAATACTACTCCGATATTTCTTCTATATAATGGTACTTTGGAAAATCTGAGTTTTCCAACGTTGATTCCGTTTACCTCAACACGGCCCTTGGTAGGTATTTCCTCACCGTCGAGCAGTTTTATGAAGGTACTTTTACCGGAACCTGTTTCGCCAATGATATATACAAATTCCCCATCATTGATATCAATGGTTATATCGTTTAAAGCATTTACACCATTCTTATAGGATTTAGATACATTCTGTAAACTTACCATGCATACCTCCATCACTGTAAGGGACTAATATATATTATAACATTAATATGATAAAAACTATACTCTGTATTCGTATGTAAATCCTTCACCCTTGATCTCCTTGGCATCAGAGACTATGACAAAGGCATACGGATCGGTCTTGTCGATGAAATTTGAGAGGTGCATGTACTGATTCTTGGATACAACTGTCAGGATGATGTCCTTATCCTTTTCGGTATAGCCACCCTTGCCATGCAGCAGAGTAGTACCGCGGGCCAGAACAGAATGAATGTACTCACAGACTTCCGACTTCTTATCCGTGATGATATACAGGGCAACTGCTTCATTGGTCTTAGGTACCATGATCTTATTGATGGCAGCACCGGAAGCATAGATGTAGATGATTCCCATCAGTACATCCTGCATTCCATAGGTAACCAGTCCCCGCAGGGTTATGATCCCGTCAGTCACCATTACCGCCGTTGATACCGGAACGCCCAGATACTTGTTGGCGATAAGGGAAATGATGTCAGTTCCCCCTGTTGAAGCGTCATGACGGAAAGCGATTCCGACGCCTAACCCGGCAATCAGTCCGCCGAAGATGACAGCCATCAGAGCATCGATTTCCAGTTTGACCGGCAAGCGGACCAGAAACTCCAGAAAGAACGGATACACCAAACTGCTTAAGGCAGTCTTAAGTGCAAATTCCTTTCCCAGTACAATAGCTCCGACAATGAACAGTCCGATAACCAGAACATCGATGGTAATGGTTGGACTCCATCCCCATAAACCTTTGGTGATGATTGAAATGCCAGCTACCCCACCGGAAAGGATATCAAACGGCAGAACAAAATAGGCAACGGATACAGCCAGCAGGAAATTACCGAACAGTATTCCAATGATATCCAGAATCTTGTTTTTCATTTACATCCCTCCATTTTGTATCATAACAAAAATAACGTCTCATTGGTATGAAAAAAGGAACACAAGTTCCTTTTTTACCACGAATTCCAAGGCGTACTCAGTCTGCGGCCTGCTCCATATGATGCCTCATAGGTACCGGACCGCTTGCAGCCTGTCAATAACAGGGTCAACGCCATGATCAGGGCGATCACTTTCTTCATCTTACCAGCCTCCTCCTGAAGATCCGCCGAAGCCTCCTCCGGAGAATCCTCCGCCGGATGAACCTCCTGATGAGAAACTGTATCCACCGGATGAAGTTTCTGAAGGTGGAGGTGTGGTCATTGTTCTTTCCATGGCATGCATGTGGCTCTGTAAAGAGTTATGCATGTAGTATGGAGAATTGACTTCGTATGTGTGGTACCACTCACAAGGTTGTATAGTCAGATTCTTGAAATGCTCATTCCAGACATTGGTCAGGCCAAGCGCATAGGCAAATGGCAGAATGTCATAGAAGTAATATGGATTTTCCTTAACCAGTTCCTTCAGTCTGTCTTCTTCAGCAACGATGATGAAATTGCGCAGACCGACAACCTGTCCGAGGACTTCATTGCAGTAATCCGTTCTCTTCTTCATGTACACGGTTTCCACCAGTACCAGAATGTTGAGCAGGATGGCAATCACTGCATACAGCGGGCTGGTCTTAAGAGCCCGGACGATGTAGATCATCATGATGCAAGGGATCGCAAACAGGATGCCGCAGACAATGAACAGTAGGGTCTTGGTATACCACTTATGAACATACTTCTTGTTTTCCATGTGGATCAGCAACGCTGCCAGCATGATGATCGATACTGCCTCAAAGGCACAGAGGAGAATGGTCAGGAACCAGTCATAGTAATAATGACCGTGTACCATTGCCGTAACGATTACTATAGGCAGAGCAGATAACAGGGCAAAGAGCACCTGCATTGCTTCTGAACTTTCCGTATAAAGCTTCTTATCCTTGGATCTGAAGTACTTGTCCAGCCGTTCCTCTGTTCTCTGAACCGTTCTGTAGAACTTGTTCTTCAGGGAATCGACTTTGACTTTATCGTCCTTTTCAAAAAGCTTGTTGAACATGATGCTTTCATAACTGCGGTGATTGCTTTCCAGTTCGTTCTTCTTTTCCAGGATCAGGCCTTCTTCCTTATCATCGGTAATCGTGATAAGTCCGCGTCTGCCCCAGTCAAGTATCAGTGATATGACATCACCGTCATTGGCCACACCGTCGATTATGACGCCGACTTCAGCACTGGTAGTACCGGCCGGTGCATGGAATTCCACGGTTTCAACCAATGGATCATCCTTGCCGAAGACATAGAATAATATGGTCATTAAGATCGTCACTGCTCCGGATACCAGTACACTGATGAGCCGATAATGATCAGAATCAACGAACTTGAAATAATCGTTTCCCAGAGTCAGCTGAACAGTAAGGGCATCTCCCGGATGCAGGGTCTCCGTATAGGAACCGGTAATGGTATTCCCCGATACCACTACATTGAACGGTCCGGTTGATGTGCCGGTGATGCCGGCAGGTGAATCAAACAGCAGTCGTTCTCTGTCAAAGGCCTTAGGCATCTGGATGGTGAATTCAACATTGTGAATGTCGGTATTCCACTTGCCGGAAATTATGTTCATGAACAGCATCTGGATGCCGTTAAGCTCCAGATCACGGGTAATGATCTCATACTGAACCTTATAGGTTTCAACATCTCCCGGATTCTTGTAGACGCTGCTGCTTCCCAGTCTGATGCGGACATAATTGGAATAATTGGAAATGTCCTTTTCCTGATTGGACAGCACTTTTACGTGATGAACCGGGAAAGTGTAACTCTTGTTAATTGTTTCCCCATTAAGTTCCCAGCGCATGTTGTATTTCTTGGGAATGTCAAAATAGATTCCGTGAAGCTTACTGCTGAATTCAACAGTCAGCGTTTCCGTAACCAAAACAGATCCATCTTCGTGGACTTCCATTTCTACAACATGTTTGTTGATGTCAAAGCCTTCCTTGGCCTCTACCGTTGTGGCAGCAGGCATCAGAATGCCGATTGAGATCAACAATGCCAGAATAACATTCAGTAACTTGCGCATTTTCAGAACTCTACTTTTACATTTTCTCTCTGTCTGTCATCACTTACCTCAAATAAAGGCTGTCTGACAAAATTCTTGCTCTGAGCAATGAAGCTGCTAGGGAAAGTCTGAATCTTGGTGTTGTACTGTCTGACAATGCCATTGTAATACTTGCGTGACTTGGCAATGTCGTTTTCAATATCAGTAAGCTGCTGCTGCAGTAACATGAAGTTACTGTTGGACTTCAGCTCAGGATAGCTTTCTGCCAGAGCAAATACGCTCTTGATGGCATCAGTCAGCTGATTGTCTGCAGCCATCTTTTCAGCATTGCTGGTAGCGGCATTTCTGGCCAGGATGACCTTTTCCAGAGTTTCGCTTTCATGCTTGGCATATCCCTTTACTGTATTTACCAGATTAGGGATCAGCTCTGCTCTTTTTACCAGATAGACATCCATGGTTGAGAATGCTTCCTCAATCATGTTCTGTAAACGGATGAAACCGTTATAGGTTGTAACATAATATATTGCGGCTAAAATAACCACTCCTAAAATAACCCAAATCATATTTATGTCCTCCTGAATTTCAAGGAAATTATACTCCATTTACCTTAATATATCAACTTGACGGAAAGTTGTTATATAATAGTAGGTGAGGAAAATCACATGAGCGTATCATACCTGGTAACCGGTGCCACAGGCCATCTGGGATTCAACATCGTCAGACAGCTGCACCGGAAAAACTGCAAGATAAGAGCTTTGGTTACCCCTGGTGATCCAAATCTTTTCCGTCTGGAAAACATGGCGGAAATATTCACCGGGGACGTTACCGACAGAACAACTCTGGATGACTTTTTTGACTGTCCTAGCACGGATGACATCTATCTGATCCATTGCGGCGGTCTGCTGACTCTTGACTACAAGTTCAATCAGGATGTCTGGGATGTCAATGTCATTGGAACCAAGAATATTCTGGATCTGGCCATTTCCTATCATGTGAAGAAGCGGGTCTACGTATCCGGAGTAAGTGCCATACCACTGGATCCGGAAGTACGGGAACTCACCGAAATAACCGATTACCGCACCGATAAGGTCGCCGGTATCTACGGCAAGACCAAGGCAGCAGCAAGTTCACTGGTCATGGGAGCCGTCGAACAGGGACTCAACATTTCAATGGTGCTTCCTTCACTGCTGATTGGACCGTATGACTACGGAATGACCCCTGTCACCCAGCTGATTGAAGACTATCTCAACGGCAGAATAGCCATCAACACAGACGGCGGTTTTGACTTCACCGATGTCAGAGATGTCGCTGAAGCAACCATTACCTGCCTGGAAAACTGTGAAAAAGGTGAAAGTTACATACTGTCAGGACAGTATCACTCCGTTAAGGAAATCTTTACTGCCCTGCATGATCTGGCAGGTGTCAGAGAAGTCAGATTATCCATGCCCGGCTGGATGCTGAAAGCTTCCTCCCCTGTCATGGATGCCTTAAACCGCATCAGAAAGCAGAGATCACTGGCTACACCGTATTCGATTTTCATGCTCAACAGCAATGCCCGCTATTCACACCTGAAAGCTGACAGTTTCCTGAATTATAAGACCAGACCTCTGGAGGAATCCCTTAAGGACACCATTGAGTTCCTCCGCACGGAAAACAGGGCATAAGCTCCACTAAACGTTTAAAGACCGGTTGCAAAACCGGTCTTTTACTTGTTTACAATACCTTATTGAGGAAATCCTTGACACGCTGATTATCCGTTTTATTGAAGATGTAATCAGGAGTGCCGGATTCCAGTTTTTTCCCGTTTTCCAGGAAAACGATCCTGTCAGATATTTCACGGGCAAAATTAATTTCATGCGTCACGATGATCATCGTCATGCCGTCATTGGCCAGATCTCTGATGACATTCAGTACTTCCTTGATCATTTCTGGGTCAAGAGCACTGGTCGGTTCGTCAAACAGCATGATCTGAGGATTCATGCACAGGGCACGGGCAATCGCCACACGCTGCTGCTGGCCGCCGGAGAGCTTACTGGGATATTCATCCGCCTTGTCCTCAAGGCCGACTCTCTTCAGATATTTCATTGCCAGTTCTGCTGCTTCAGCTTCACTTTTACCCTGTACGTTAACAGGGGCCACCGTCAGATTCTGCAGGACGGTCATGTTGGCAAACAGATTGAAGTGCTGGAATACGAATCCCATTATCGTACGCTGCTTCCGTGCTTCCTTTTCATTGCGGTAATTGATCCGCTTCCCATTGATCAGTATACTGCCGCCATCAGGAGTTTCCAGTCCCGCTACACAGCGTAGCACCGTGGATTTTCCGGAACCGGATGGTCCGATCAGACTTATTACTTCTCCCTTTTCAACCTTAAGAGAAAAATCGACAACGGCATTAACCTTGTTATTGAAAGTCTTGCTGAGTCCCGTTATTTCAATCACTTACTGCCAGCCTCCTTTCAATCACCTTTGATATGGCTGATATTATCAGCGTCAAAGTCAGATAAATGCCGCTCGCCACTGTTAACGGCGGCAGATAGGCATAGTAGTTTGCCCCAACCGTTGTGGCTGATTTCATCAGTTCCACCACTCCTATTGTCGAGAGAAGTGAGGAATCCTTGATCAGGGTGATCAGTTCGCTGACCAGCGGAGGCAGGATCTGCTTGAAAGCCTGAGGCAGGATGACCAGCTTCATTTTCTGCCGGTATGTCAGTCCCAGGGTATCAGCCGCTTCAAACTGTCCTCTGTCAACACCGTTAATGCCGCTTCTGATCAGTTCGGTGGTATAGGCACCGCTGTTTATTGCGATGGCTGCTATGCCGGTAATCAGCGGGTTGAATCTGACCGGCTTGCCCAATATAAGCGTTACCAGGGCAGGCAGAGCCAGGAAGGCGAAGGTTATCTGCATCATCATTGGAGTTCCGCGGAACACTTCCACGTAGACTGATGCCAGCAGATTCAGCACCTTGCTGCGTGACAGCTTGGCGGCTGCCCCCAATGTCCCCAATACCAGACCTACAGTCGTCGCAATTATGGCGATCAATAATGACATCCCTGCCCCTTTAAGAAGATAAAAGAAGATCTCCGGGGTGATTATCGTAAAGTCCATTATTTACAGACCCCACTTGCTCTTAAGATTATCGGATTCACCGGAAGATACGAATTCACTGATGGCCCGGTTAAGTGCCTGCAGAATGAAGGTGTGCCCTGTCTTTACCGTTATGCACAGATTATCCTCAGCCAGCTTTTCACTCAGGATAACCAGTTTGTTGGATGTGTCAACAAATCCCTGAGCAACCTTTTCATCACATACAACGGCATCGATCTGATTGTTCTTCAGCATTTCAAACTGCTGCAGGTAATCACCAGGCGAAGTCATCTTGACTCCTTCAATTTCACTGGCAGCTGCATAGCCAACCGTACCGTCACCGGCAGCGACCGTCTTGCCGTTAAGATCCTTCAGGGAATTAATACCTGAATCCTTCAGTACCACGATGACCTGAGCTGACAGATAATACGGATCAGTGAACAGACACTGTCTTTCAGGATCATATGAGAATGCTGCAATTCCGACATCCACCTGTCCGGTCTGCAGAGCAGAAATGATGGTTGAGAAATCCATCTGAACGAAATCAACCTTGTATGACTGTCCTGATTCACTCTTGATCTTGGCTGCCAGGATGTTGGCCATGTCAACATCGTATCCTATCAGGTTATTACTGGTATCCAGTGATTCAAAAGGCGGATAGTCTGCGGAGATGCCTACTACCAGTGTACCGGCAGTAAGAACCTCGTCATCAATGCTGTCGACTGTCTTGTCTTTCTGACCTGAACAGCCGGCTAATATGAATAAACATGCTAATAATGTGATAATAAACTTTTTCATTTTTTCCCTTTCTCTTGGTTTTTTAACCTGTAACTATGCAGAAGTCTTCAAATACGTATTTCCTGAGATTTCTGTCATCTTCGATATATTCAAGACCCCCGGCAGCGATATCATCAAAGCCGCGGGCAACCTTTATCAGTTCAATCCCCGGTCTTAACGGTTCGTTGTGAGAGGTGATCAGTGTGCAGTTACTGTATTTTTCCGCTACCATGTGCATGGTCTGTCGGTAAACTTCAAAATCCGAATTTGACCCATCCTCATGAGTGATATGCGCATACAATGTTGCGGGATAGAATGTGTCTCCCGTAAACAGCAGCTGATTTCTGCTGTCCAGATACATCACGCTGTCCGGTGAATGTCCTGGGGTCTCAATGACTTCAAGCTGGATGTCTCCCAGATCAAACACATCACCGTTTCTGACAAGTCTGTAGCTGTTAGCCGGCTTAATACAATATTCTTCTCTGTTGAAGCCTCGTGGGTATGGCTGACAGTTGCATCCATCAGCCATGTTATCTTCAACCTCCTGTTTACTTAAGCCTCGTCGCGCTCTGGTAATGGCTACCGGATTATCCGGTATGTTAACCTCATCAAACTGCCAGTCGCCGCCGATATGGTCAAAGTGAGTATGCGTATGAGTAACGATGATCTCACCGTCATACAGAGCATTAACGACCGCTCTGATATCCCCGATACCCAATCCGGTGTCTATTAACAAAGCTTTCTTTTCACCGGTGATCAGGTACGAAATTACCTCCTGGAAGTGTTTGTCTTCATATATGGCAAATATGTTGTTTCTGATCTGGTAAACCGAAAACCATGGATCAGCTGATTCAACTTTGATAAAAGATTCATACTGTTTTCGCGGTAAGGCATCGAACCAGTTACCTGGCATGATTACATCTGCAGTCTTCTTTTCCATGTTGTCTACCTCCTTTTTCCAAATAAAACGTCCTTGTTGAACAATTCAACAAGGACGATCAAAACCGTGGTGCCACCTTGATTCCCAAGACAATGTCCTGGGCACTCAACTGTCTGTAACGGGACTTCCCGGAGCCGGATACTTTAGTTCCCCGGCACCACTCCAAGGCGCGTTCATCTTTCCGTATATCGCCATCTCTCACCAGCCATGGCTCTCTGTGGAAATCGTGAAAAACTACTATTCCTTTTCGTTGTGTTATGAAAATTCTAGCACACATTTCTGAAAACGCAATCATTTTACTCTGATTTTTGCAACAAATTAAAAAGAAGTCTTCCCTGAAGACCTCTTTACATGCCAAATATCTGATTTAAGATTACCAGATCATCGGAATCAGTCTGTATCTGACCTTATTCTTATAGTCCCGATATCCTTCCAGTTCCTTTTCCAGAACACTTTCCTCGTTCATTATCCTCTTTATGATCAAAGGGATATACCGCATCATGATGACAAAGGAGAACGGTGAATCCAGAATAATCATCATGCTGAAGAACAGGAATATGGTAACAGCGTACATCGGATGTCTGACAATTCCATACATGCCGGTATCAACCACTTTCTGCCCCTGCTGAACCTCTATGGTTCGGGACAGATAGGCATTTTCTCTTAACACCTCGGCAAATCCCCGGTAAGACAGCAGGAACACGATGCAGCCAAATGTAACTGATCCCTCTGGAAAACTGATCCATTTGAAGCGGTAATTCAGTCCGGCAACAATGAAAGCCGCCAGAAACATTAATCCGCTTAATCCAATGACATCTTTCTGCTCCGACTGCTTCTCCCTGGCATTCAGTCGGCTTCTTAACAGATCAGGAGCCTTCAGATACATTACAATTCCGGCAAGAAACATTGGGATAAACAGAACAGCCATGAAGATCCAGCCGTTTCTCCACTTCAGAGTACCGGCTGGCAGAAACAGCAGCACTCCTACCAGCAGAATTCCTGCCACATACTTTATTATGGCTTCCTTAAGTAATTTCTTATCCATTTTCCTCCATAAAAAGGTCTGTTTCCAGACCTTACAGTTATCAGAACTTGTAGTGATCCTTTCTTGGATCCTTGCCGTAATAGTATTCAGATGAACGTGAATACCTTCTGGTATCATTGTAGTATGTCTTGTTGTACTTTCGCTTTGGTGAAGCCATCAGATCTCTGTAGTATTCAACTGCTTCGTCAACGACATCCTCCTGACCGTTCTTCAGCAAATCAAGGATCTCACAGATCTCCTGAGTCTGAATGTAGCACAGTTCATATTCATCATTGTCATAGCCATCTACGGAAGAACCGTTTACCTTAATGGTCTGGGAATTGAACCAAGGTGAATTCACATCCAGGTATACATAGAAATTATAACTGTATTCATATCTCTTAGGATTGTAGCTGACATCCTTGCCGTCTTCACCCTTCTTCTTGATCTCAGTCTTGTTTTCCTTGATTTCCATGTCATTGCTGACGATCTGAGCAAAATCGAGAATGTCTGGGTTATCGTTTCTCCAGTTATTGTAACTGGTGATGATCATCTGTTTCTTTTCCATGTCCAGATACAGCTTGGTTCCCTTGCCACCGATGACATGGGTAACATTGAAGGCCTTGACCTTTTCATCATTCTCCTCACGGTATGCCAGATGATCTCTGATGTCATCCAGAGTAAAGCTCTTCAGGTTGGAAAGATGAGGTGACAGCTTGCGGACACATTCCTTGCACAGTCTGCCGTCCTTGACCTTGGTACCGCCTAAAATACCGACCTTACCACCGCAGATATCGCATTCTTTCCTCTCAAAAAGATTATCTAATAAACCCATATTATACCTCCGTTAACTTATATGTTTATTATATAACAAAACATTCTTTCTGTACCAGTACATAATAATACCCTCTTTTCAGCCTGCAATCTGTCAAAATCCTGCTTATTTCCTGCTAATATAGTTTGAAATAGAAAAACAGGTTTGTTATAATAAACTAGCGCACCAGAAAGGAGCAGTTTTCATGTTAGATATTCTTATTATGCTTGATTCAGTAGCCATCATTATGTTAACTCTTCTGCAGAGCGGCAAGTCAGCCGGTGTCAGCAGCGCTTTCACAGGCGGTAACGGTGGCTTAAATCTTTTCAAGGACATGAAGGAAAGAGGCCCTGAAAAAGCCCTGTCATTAGCCACATTAATTGCAGGCTTCCTGTTCTTTATATTAGTAATACTGAAATTGATCATCAAATAAGAAAGGCCTCAAGGTCTTTTTTACTACAGGAGTTTTTATGGAAAAGAACATTGCCGTAAACAGGAGAGCCAGACACGATTATTTCCTGGAAGAATTCTATGAAGCCGGAATCGTTCTGACCGGCACGGAAATCAAGAGTGTCAGAAAAGGCGCCGTACAGTTCAAGGATGCCTATATCGACTTCGTCAACAGCGAAGCTTTTATCCGTGATATGCACATCTCCCAGTACAAGGAAGGCAACATCTTCAACCATGAAGAAACCAGATTGAGAAAACTGCTGCTGCACAAAAGAGAAATCAGCAAGCTCAGAAAAGCCTGCACCATTAAGGGCTACACTGTCGTACCGACCAGGATGTATCTGAAAGACGGTCTGGCCAAAATGGAAATCGCTCTGGCCCGCGGCAAAGCTCTCTATGACAAGCGTCAGAGTGAAAAGGAAAAGGATGCTCTCCGTGAGATCCAGAAACAGATGAAAGTGAGATAGTCAGATGATAGTAATTGAAATGATGGACGGCAGCAAGATGAAGCTGCAGTTAGATGAGAAAAGCGCACCGATAACCGTTGCCAATTTTCTGAAACTTGTTGATGAACACTTCTACGATGGACTTACCTTCCACCGCATCATCAAGAAATTCATGATCCAGGGCGGTGACCCAACCGGAACCGGCCGGGGCGGGTCAAAGGAAACCATCAAAGGTGAATTCGCAGCCAACGGCGTCAGTAACCCACTGCAGCACAAAAGAGGAACGATCTCCATGGCCAGGACAAACGATCCAAACAGTGCCACATCGCAGTTCTTCATCTGCCATTGGGATGCTCCGCATCTGGATGGCAGCTATGCAGCCTTCGGACAGCTGGTTGAAGGATTTGATGTACTGGATAAGATAGCTTCTGTCCCTACCAACTGGATGGACAGACCTCTGGAACCTCAGGTCATCAAGTCGATCTACGTTGAAGACTAATCAGAAAAAAAGCCCGTCAGGGCTTTTTGTTTGTTTTCTATACGTATGCTGACATGATCACCAGTATCTGGGAACCAATGTACCACGAAGCAGCATTGGCCACCAGGGCATACAGCCAGGCCAGGCCTTTTTTTCCCGGAAGCTTACGGCTGTAATGAATGCCTTCAATGATGAAGACAATTATTTCCATTAAGATCATTATCAGATAGGCACCCAGTATTCCAAACACGATGTTCATAAGTGATACCCCAAGATTAAGGATCAGCTGGGTAACGATATTGGCTTTTACTATTGTCGCAATGCTTGCCTTATCACGGTATCCGAAAATCAGAGCTATGACAAGTTCAATGGCAATGGTTGCCGCCACTCTGGCCAGCAGCCTTAACCGCTCCTTGCCCCAGTTATAGTTGGACTGCATCTTCAGAGTATCACCTTCCAGAGTACATTTATAGTAGCCGGCAATTACGGATCGCTGCACCGGTTCACTGGCAATCAGTTTTCCCTGCGGGGTTATTACCACAACGATGAAATCGTCCGGTGCATAGTAACTCCAGGTTATTTTATTGTTTTCAGTTGTAACCTCATTGAGGTTACCCCAGAAGCAGTATTTTCCATTGGTATACTCAACAAACTGATCAATGATCTCTTCAGGATAGTCACTGTAATACTTCTTGAATCCTTCAAGGTCTACATATGGACCTGTTGCCATTCCGCTGGTGATACCTGAAATCAGCGGTCCGTTTGGACCCATTCTGTGCTCAGTACCAAAAATGGAAACGTAATATGTTCCATCGCCCAGTCCCTTAAAGGTTATTTCCGTCGAAGGCTTAGGGCCCATGTCAGCGTGAACAACCGTGATCATGAAAGGCATTACCAGCAGTAATACCGTTAAAATTATTTTCTTCTTCATACTTTTATATTAACGTATGTCTGCTTATTTTTCCATTATTAAGACAGAAAAAGCTCCGGATATCCGGAGCCTTATTCTTTAATAGTTTTAATTACTTTTCCAGGTTGTAGAAAGTCTTCTTACCAGGATACTGAGCGACTTCACCAAGTTCATCTTCAATTCTCATTAACTGATTGTACTTGGCAATACGGTCTGTACGTGACATTGAACCAGTCTTGATCTGACCGGCATTTGTGCCTACTACCAGGTCAGCGATTGTGGTATCTTCAGTTTCACCTGATCTGTGTGATACTACAGCTGTCCAGCCAGCCTTCTTAGCCATTTCGATGGCATCTAATGTTTCAGTGATTGTACCGATCTGGTTAACCTTGATCAGAACAGAGTTTGCAGCACCCAGTTCAATACCCTTCTTGATGTAAGTGGTATTTGTAACGAACAGGTCGTCACCGACTAACTGGATCTTGTCGCCTAACTTCTTATTCAGTCTTACCCAGCCATCCCAGTCATTTTCAGCCAGGCCGTCTTCCATGGAGATCAGAGGATACTTTTCAGCCCACTTTACATACATTTCGATCATTTCGTCAGAAGTCTTGTCGCCTTCACCTGATCTTACTAATTCGTAAACGTTCTTTTCTGCATTGTAGAATTCAGATGCAGCAGCGTCCATTGCGAAGCAGATGTCTTCACCCAGCTTGTAGCCGGCCTTTTCAACAGCTTCAACCATTAAGGCCAGAGGACCTTCGTTACCTAATGTCTCTAATGGTCCATGTCCGCCAGGAACGCAGGAAGGAGCATAACCGCCTTCATCGCCTACGGCTGTGTTGTATCCGTATTTCTTTAATACGCTCTTAAGGTTGTGGAATACTTCAGCACCCATTCTGATAGCTTCGGCAACGCTCTTTGCACCAACTGGCATGATCATGTATTCCTGGCAGTCAGCTGCACTGTCAGCGTGCTTGCCGCCGTTTAATACGTTCATCATTGGTACTGGTAATACCTTGCCGTTTGCGCCGCCAAAATACTTGTACAGAGGCATACCATAGAAATCAGCTGCAGCTCTTGCACATGCCATGGATACGCCTAAGATAGCATTGGCACCTAATTTTGACTTATCAGGTGTTCCGTCCATTTCAATCATGGTCTTGTCGATTAAAACCTGATCAGTTACATCGAATCCAACTAAAGCCGGAGCCAGGATTTCATTAACATTGGCTACAGCCTTCAGAGTTCCCTTACCTAAGAAACGCTTCTTGTCGCCGTCTCTTAACTCTAAAGCTTCTCTTTCACCGGTTGATGCTCCAGATGGAACAATTGCTCTACCGAAAGCGCCTGATTCAGTAGTTACTTCTACTTCAACAGTAGGATTGCCGCGTGAGTCTAATACTTCACGAGCATAAACATCAATAATGCATGGCATATATAATTCGCCCTCCTTATATATATTACCTTTCTATATAATAATACCATAACGGTACTGTTTTAACACGCTTTTTCGCTCGCATCTTTAACAATCTCACCGATTGTCGGATGCGGGTGAACAGTGTGTGCTATGTCTTCTATAGTTCCGCCTTTTTTCATCAGAACACTGATCTCATTTATCATCTCACTGCTGCCTTCACAGATCATCTGAGAACCCAGAATTACCCCGTCTGCCTTACGGTAATAAATCAGTACCGTCCCTTCCCCCTTCTGGGAAAGCAGAGCCTTTCCGTTTGCTCCGGCGTTGGATGATGCGATTCCGTATTCAATTCCCTGTTCCTGCAGTTCTCTTTCACTTAAGCCCACCGTGGAAATCACCGGATCGACAAAAATACAGGCCGGTATGACGCTGTAGTCAGCACAGATGTCCTTCCCAAGGATATTCTGCAAGGCAACATCACCCTGGTAAGTGGCTACGTGGGCCAGCTGCTTAATTCCCGTAATGTCACCGATGGCATAGATATTCGGTACATTAGTGCGCAGATGATCATCAACCGGTATTCTGTTTCTTTCCCTGATCACACCGGCTGCTTCCAGCCCAATGTCATCAATGTTGTTCTTTCTGCCAACTGCAGCCAGACATCTGTCAAACGGCAGTTCTTCCATCTTATCCTTATAAAGATACCGTATCCTGTCGGTACCAATCTGCTGCACCTTTGCTGAAGTCAGTACCTTAATGCCCAGTTTCTTGATTGTACGGTTGAGCCACTTCAGTATCCCGGCATCAACACCAGGCAGAATTGAAGGCATCATTTCAATGACAGTCACCTTTTTACCCAGCTGCCCCAGTATAAAGGCAGCTTCCATGCCTATGACACCGCCGCCGATGATTGCCCAGTTTTCTTCATCAAGGGAATTCAGAGCCAGAAACTGATCACTGCTGATGGCATTTTCAATGCCTGCAATTGGCGGCATTAACGGCTTTGAACCGGTTGCCAGAATGATGTTTTCAGCGGTAATGCATTCATCATTTACTTCAATGCTGTGGTTATCCTTCAGTCTCCCGTAACCGTTTTTAACGATGACGCCGCTTTTCTTCAGCATCATTTCCACATTGCCTCTTAATCTGGCAACGACACTGTCCTTATACCGGGCCAAAGCACCATAGTCAAAGGAAGCCTCCCCTGTCTTAATGCCCAGTACTTCCAGATCTTTCAGCTCATGCAGTTTTTCACTGCCATGCAATAAGGCCTTGGTAGGAATGCAGCCACGGTTCAGGCAGGTACCGCCTACTTCCCGTTTTTCGATAAGGCACACGGAAAGATCATTCTTACGGCACTTCAGAGCAGTTTCATAACCGCCCGGTCCGCCTCCCAGAATTATTACATCATAGTTATAATCACTCATAACGACACCTCTATCCCTATTATATAGGATTAAGGAATTATTAAAAGTCTGCAGGTTGCGAAAGATGGCAAAATGGGGTATTATACAACAGTACAAAAAGGAGAATTTTTACCAATGACTAAACAGAGAGGGGACAGAAAAGACGGACATCTGGTTCACAGCGATGACCCGATGCACATATTCATGCCTTATATCATGGGCAGCAGAACCGACAACGAAGCTCTGCTTAATGCCACATTTGACATGACAGCCGTCACTGAATATCTTAAGAAAAAGAACGAACAGAACCAGCAGTTTAAATATACGATTTTCCATGTGGTCATTGCCGCTCTGGCCAAGACCATTTATCTCAGACCGAAGATGAACATCTTCATTGCCGGCCACAGACATTATCAGCGTGATGAAATATCCTTCTGCTTTACAGCCAGAAACAAAATGGTTGATAACGGCGGTGAATTCGTCATGTATCTGGTTGCCGAAGACGGCAACAACCTGATCGAACAGATTCATGACAAGATCTGCAGTGAAGTATACAAGACCAGAACCGAAAGTGAAAAAGGCAATCAGACTAACGGAACAGACAAGATGATGAGCATCTTCAACAAGATCCCTCGTCCAATTCTGAGACTGGTCATCAGATTCCTTAACTGGATGGTATACCATGACATTCTGCCTGATGCCATCAGAGCAGTTGACCCTTACAGAGCTACTGTCTTCATTTCCAACCTGGGTTCAATCAAGATGGAAGCCAGCTATCATCACCTGATCAACTGGTCACTGAACTCAATCTTCGTTCTGGCCAACAGAATGCACAAGATGCCTTTCTTTAATGATGACGGCACTTATGAAATGAAGGATGGAATGTCATTCGGCTTTACCATCGATGAAAGAATCGCGGACGGCTTCTATTTCGCCAAGAGCCTGGCCCTGTTCAAGAACATCCTGGCTCATCCGGAAATTCTGGATGACAAGCTGTCTGATCCAATCGAAGACTACATCAAAAAAGAAGACTGGTACGAATAATGGAAGTCAGAGTACTCACCCTGAATGAGGAAACCATTCCTGTACTGCTGGAAATGTCCCTGTTATGGGAAAAGGAAGACATCACCTATGGATATGTCCATAACGAAGTCTCCCACATGGAAGGCAGAACGATTCTGGGTGCCTATAACAATAACAAAATGGTAGGATATCTTTTCGGTAAGATTGAAAAGCCGGAAAGAAAAAATTCCATCATCGATGAGAATACGGCATACTTCGAGATAGAAGAGATCTACGTTCTGAAGCATTACCGCAATCAGGGCATCGGGCGTAAACTGTTTGAAACCATTGAAGCCATGATGAAGGAAGAAGGAATTGAATATATCTTCCTGAGTACGGCTACCAAGGATACCTCCAGAATACTTAATTTCTACATCAATGATGTGGGAATGAGTACCCATTCAGCCAGACTGTTTAAGAAAATCCAATAGGGTTTTCTTTTTTTCAGTAAACAAAAAGCGAATGTCCCTCATGAGATATTCGCTTCTTTTTTTCTCAAACACCAGTTACTGTGTTTTCATTCTGTTTTTGGCCTGCCTGGTCTTCAGTCTTTCATCCTTATGCGTTGAATAGGAGAATGAGCCCAGCTTTTCACCAAGAGCATAATATTCCCCATGGCTGTAGGCTACCAGATCCGCCTTTTTCAGATCCAGCTTGCCGTTTTTATCTATTATGCTTTCATCTACGGACGTGCAGACAACCTCAGCTATGAACATGTCATGCGAGCCCAGTTCGATGACATCTCTGACCTTGCACTCCAGACATACCGGACTTTCGGCAATGCTCGGTGCCTTTACCTTCTGAGAATCCATTCTGGTAAGATGCAGATCGCCGAAAAGGCTGTACTTATCAACGTTTCTTCCCGATTTTATCCCGACATAATCAGCCGCCTTTACCAGATCTCTGCTGGTCAGGTTCATGACATACTCCCCTGACCTGACGATCATATCATGGGAATAACGGCTTTTTCTTATGGATACGGATACCATGACCGGATCTGAACAGATGGTTCCTGCCCAGGCAGCTGTCATGATGTTTTCCCTGCCGTCAGTATCCCTGCAGCTGATCATCACACAAGGTACCGGATTCAATAAATTCGATGGTTTCCAATACTGTCTGCTCATAACATGTCCCTCCACATAAACATACAGAGCCAGTGTAACACCGGCTCTGCATGTATTTATTACTGTAAATTCAGATTATTTAACAGCGTTGATGATTTCGATGAATGAATCAATCTTCAGGCTGGCGCCGCCGATTAATGCACCGTCGATATCTTCTTCTGCCAGGTATTCAGCAATGTTGGTCGGCTTGACGCTTCCGCCATACTGAATCTTGACATTTTCTGCAGCCTTCTGACCGAACAGCTGTCTTACTTCGTCTCTGACGATTGCGCATGTAGCTTCAGCGATTTCCTTAGTTGCGCTCTTGCCTGTGCCGATGGCCCAGATTGGCTCATAAGCGATTACCATTGAAGCAACCTGCTTGGCAGTTAAGCCTTCCAGACCAGCCTTGATCTGTCCTCTTACCCATTCTTCAGTCTTGCCGGCTTCGAATGTTTCCAGAGATTCGCCGCAGCACATGATTGGAGTAATGCCTGCTTCGAATAAGGCCTTAACCTTCTTGTTGACGGTTTCGTCTGTCTCGCCGAACATCTGTCTTCTTTCAGAGTGTCCGATGATGCAGTACTTCAGACCGATTTCCTGTAACATTGGAATGCTGACCTCACCTGTATAGGCACCGCTTTCTGCGAAGTGGCAGTTTTCAGCAGCGACGATCAGGTTCTTGGCAGCCTTGATTGAGCTCTGTAAGGCGATGAAGCTTGTTGCTACACCGAATACAGCCTTGTCAGTAACAGCCGGATCAACTGCAGCGATGAATTCTTCTGCTTCAGCGATCGTCTTATTCATCTTCCAGTTACCAACGATGATTGGCTTTCTGTGATCTTCGTCAATTACGTCTACGCCCGGTAAGCCATTGCCTTCCAAAAATTCCAGAGAAGCGCCACCGCCTGTTGAAACGTGGCTTACTCTGTCAGCATAACCTAACTGCTTGATGGCTGCAGCACTGTCGCCGCCACCGATGATGGTTGTGCCTTCTGTTTCAGCTAAGGCAGCTGCAACAGCGTTTGTACCCTTGGCTAAGACAGGGTTTTCGAATACGCCCATAGGTCCGTTCCAGACAACTGTCTTGGCGTTCTTGACTTCTTCTGCGAATAAGGCAGCAGTCTTTTCACCGATATCCAGGCCCATTACGTCAGCCGGAATAGCGTTTGAAGGAACTGTGTATGTTTCGATTTCAGCATCGATTGGATCTGGGAATGCCTTGGCAACTACGGTATCAATTGGAAGAAGGATCTTCTTACCGAGCTTTTCAGCCTTTTCCAGCATTGACTTGCAGTAGTCGATCTTTTCCAGGTCAACTAATGAAGTACCTACTTCATAACCCTGAGCCTTCAGGAATGTGTATGCCATGCCGCCACCGATGATCAGTGTATCGCACTTTTCCAGTAAGTTGTCGATGACTTTCAGCTTATCAGCAACCTTGGCACCGCCTAAGATACCAACGAATGGTCTTACAGGCTTTTCAACTGCATCACCTAAGAACTTCAGTTCCTTTTCAATCAGGAAACCTACTGCGCTAGGCAGGATCTCAGCTACACCTACAGTTGAAGCATGTGCTCTGTGTACTGAACCGAATGCGTCTGATACATATAAATCAGCTAATGAAGCCCAGTATTCTGCCAGTTCAGGATTGTTCTTGCTTTCGCCCTTTTCATAACGGGTGTTCTGCATTAAGACAACGTTGCCTTCTTCAAGTTCAGCTACAGCCTTTTCCAGAGCTTCGCCTCTTGTTGCGTCAACGAATGTAACCTTGGCATTTGGTAAATATTCCTGTAACTTAGCTGCTACCGGAGCCATGTTGTTCTTGGCCTTGTCAGCTGCAGTCTTTTCAGGATCCTTATGATCCACTTTTCCTAAGTGTGAGAATAAGATTACCTTTGCACCGTTTTCCAGTAAATACTTGATGGTAGGTAAGGCAGCAACGATTCTGTTATCATCAGTGATAACATCTCCCTTGTGAGGAACGTTGAAGTCTACTCTGACGAGGACCTTCTTACCCTTAACATCTAAATCTCTAACTGTTCTTTTTGCCATAAATTTCCTCCCAATATTTCGTCTAGATTATAACACAAAATGTGTGTCATTTTACTAGATATCATTACTTTTGTTTAAGATAGATCGACAGAACCATAATATCTGCCGGATTGACTCCGGAGATGCGTGATGCCTGTCCGATCGTCAGCGGTCTGACCTTATTCAGCTTCTGTCTGGCCTCCAGGGAAAGATGCTCCAGAGTATCGTAATCGAGGTCTTCCGGAAGTCTGACTTCTTCCATCTTCTGCAGGTTGGCAGCCTGCTTTCTGGCCTTGTTTATGTAGCCTTCATACTTGACTTCAATGTCCAGCTGCTGACATATCTCCCTGTCCATTTCCAGGTTGAGGCACTGCGCCAGTTTTTCCATTTCCACATGTGGTCTCTTTAACACCTCAGCGATAGTACCGGAAGTGTTTTCCGGATAACCCAGAGATACCATGTATTCTCTTAAAGCCGGTGTGTTTTCAACCCTGGTCTCCCGGACCAGCTGGTGTGCCCTGGCCAGCCTGTCCATCTTGTCACGGTATTTCCGATAGCGTTTGTCGGATATCAGACCGTAATAGTGTCCGTATTCCGTCATTCTCTGATCGGCATTATCATGTCTCATTAACAGACGATATTCCGCACGTGAGGTCAAAAGACGGTATGGTTCCAGGGTTCCTTTGGTAACCAGATCATCGATCATTACTCCAATGTAGGCTTCATCCCTTCTCAATACCAGAGGCTTCAGCCCCTTGATCTTGCTGGCGGCATTGATGCCGGCAATGATGCCCTGTCCGGCTGCTTCTTCATAGCCGCTGGTACCGTTGATCTGTCCGGCACAGAACAGATTCTCTATCGCTTTTAATTCCAGGGTTGGCTTAAGCTGCAGCGGATCAATGGCGTCATATTCAATGGCGTAGGCATACTTGTCAATGACACAGTCCTTGAAACCAGGCAGTGATCTCAGCATTTCTTCCTGTACATCATATGGCATTGAGGTAGAAAAGCCCTGAACATAGGTAGTATCCATGCTTAAGCTTTCCGGCTCCAGAAACAGCTGATGTCTTTCCTTATCCGCAAATCTGACCAGCTTGTCTTCAATGCTTGGGCAGTAGCGCGGACCGACACCCTTGACCACTCCTGAATACATGCTGGACTTGTTAAGGTTGGCACGTATTATCTCATGAGTCCTGCTGTTGGTATAGATCAGATGACAGGATATCTGCTGATCAAGAGGACGGACATGCTCAGTTTCATAACTGAAGAAAATGTCATCACTGGTTCCCGGCTCCAGCTCTCCCTGAGAAAAGTCGATGGAGTTCGTTTTGATGCGTGCCGGGGTACCTGTCTTAAGTCTGAATGTTCTTATTCCCAGTTTTCGTAATGATTCGGAAAGATTCTTTGTGGTTTTCTGCCTGTCAGGTCCTTCTTCCCTGACATTGCTGGAAACCATGACCAGTGAAGCCATGTAGGTTCCCGTGGTCAGGATCAGCACCTTGCATTCCATGACGCTGCCGTCTGACAGTCTGATTCCCTTTATCTTTCCGTTTTCCACCAGCACTTCTTCAACCATGCATTCCCTGACTTCCAGATTTTCCTGGTGAAGCAGAGTTTCCTGCATGGCCTTTTTATAAGCTATCTTATCCGACTGGACTCGTAAGCTTCTTACTCCCGGACCCTTGGCTGTATTAAGCATCTTGAACTGCAGCGCCGTCTTGTCGGCATTCCTGCCCATTTCACCGCCCAGGGCATCGATTTCTCTTACGACAATGCCCTTGGCCGGTCCGCCAACAGACGGATTGCATGGCATGGAGGCGATCCAGTTGGTATCCAGGGAACACAGAACCGTGCTTAAACCGCTTCTGGCCGTAGCCAGAGCTGCTTCACACCCTGCGTGTCCTCCGCCAACTACAATTACATCAGTCATTGTGACCTCCTTCATACATTTCAAACTGTCGGGCTGCAGCGATCTTATAACCGCTGTAATCCTTTCGGTTTTCCTCAAAAACTCTCTTAAGAGTAGCCAGGGCAATTTCCTCCCTGTTGCACTCCTGTGACAGATGCGCCAGTACTATCTCTCTGGTCTTATCGCCAGTTACTTTTGACAGAACTCGGGCACTGTCTTCATTGCCCAGATGTCCGCTGTCCGAAATGATGCGGACCTTCAGCTGTACCGGTCTGTCTGAACTCATCAGCATTCCGGTATCATAATTGCTTTCAAAGATGTAATAATCCGCATTGGCAATGTGCTGCTCATTAAGATGGGAAACATAACCCGTATCAGTTACCGATACCAGGGTTTCCTGCCCGTCAGTAATGATGTAGCCAACCACGTGGGCTACGTCATGCGACAGTGCCAGCGGTGTTATGCAGAATTCACCTACCTCAAACTGCTGGTAAGGCGTGACGATGTTAACATCGTATTCACCGAGCTTACACGGTGAAAAGATGTCAACCTCGCTGAACATCTTTAGCTGTTTTATATGGTCTGTATGCTCATGGGTAATCAGCAGAGCATCAGCCTTCTGATAGTCCAGCCCGATCCGGCTGAACTTTTCCTTTATATATTTTTTAGTGCCCCCGCAGTCAATGACCAATACGGTATTCCTGCCCTTTACAACCGTACAGTTTCCCTTGGAACCACTCTCCAGAACATAAAACTTCATAGGCTAACATGGCAGAACGGTACACGGATTGACACGGTTGCCGTTTAATCCTCCGATAAAGATATCAATATGCACATGCGGTGCCGTTGCCGAACCTGTCATGCCGATGTCTCCGATATACTGGGATCTGATTACTGTTGTTCCTACCGGAATAGGTCCTTTATGACTCATGTGCAGATATCTGAACCAGAAACCGTCACCATGGTCAATGCAATAGAACCAGCCCATATCCCACTGATAGGAGTTATGGGTTACCACGCCTGATTCACAGGCATAGATCTTTCCATAAGGTTCATACTGGTTGGCAAAGTCCGTTCCTCTGTGACCGTAATAACATCCATATCCGCACATTACATAACAATTATCTACCGGTAGACGGAAATTCTTTTCACCGGTATCAATATATGTAGAATCCGGAGCTGCACCGATACGTACCACTTCCTGAACAGGAGGAACCACTATGGTAGTTGATTTCTGTTTATAACTGGTCAGAACTCCGTTTACATATATTTCCTGATAAAGGGTGTTCTTCTTACCGTCCCGTCCTTTGGTAAGAACAATGACCTGTCCGGCAGCCATGGTAGGATCGGTCTCGTATTTCTTGGCCGGCTGATAGACGACTTCTGATACGAACTTTTCCTTTTCCACAATGACATTGATGGCACAGTTAAAGTATGTGACATTGAGTTCCATGCCGGAATAGATGAACTGATTGACGCCATTAAGCTTATCGTTAATGATAACCAGCTGCTGAGGTGTCATGCCGAACTTCTTGGCAACACCTTCAATGGTATCGAAATCCTGAACTGAGTAGTATTTCAGCTGCGGATCACGGCCGTAGCACAGATACATGATTATCTCGTTCTCATTGGTAAAGATCTCTTCGCTTGGTGCCGAACTCTTCACTGAGGTAATGGTATCTTCCAGGGAAACATTGATTTCCTGTTCACCATAGGTGGTCAGCGAGATGATCTCTTCCCTGTTTTCCAGTTTTATGAAAGTCTCCTCGGAAATGAAGTTAAGAACAAACTTTCTCAGTGCATTCTTGAAATCATCCAGATTCTTTACGTATATGGTGTCCTTGTCACCAAGTGATATCTTATATACGTCAACAAGAAACAGGTCATTATCATACAGATAATCACCGATTTCCTTATCTCTGTCTTCGTAGTTTACATATGTCTTTTCCTTGTAGAAATAGATGTCCTGGTTATAGCTTATTCCCGTATCCGGAAAGTCCCGTTCATACTTGTCATGATAGGTTCTTTCCCTGGTTGTTTCCAGAATGGATTCATCCTTGACAACTCCTATGAGTTCACCCTTATAGAACAGTCTGGTAATTTCCACCGGTGTATCATACATGCCGACGATCTTCTGCGATACCAGCGAAGTCTCATCACTCATGGTGACCTTGGCGTTGGTAATGTTCTGTTCTCTTAAGGAATAAGCCAGTAACACTGACAGTATCAGGGCAAGACATATAAGAATTGGGGTCTTAGCTTTCACTGTAGTCCTTTCTTACTGCCATCGGAAGGAAGGCGTTGGTGTTCGGCTGGAACATCAGGCTGATTTCTCCGATGGAACCGTTACGGTGCTTGGCTATGATGATGTTGGCTTCATAGCGGGCATCTGACGGTCTGTCATCTTCTTCTTCATTTTTCTCTCTGTTATAGTAGTCAGGTCTGTGCAGGAACATGACAATATCAGCATCCTGCTCAATGGAACCTGATTCACGCAGGTCGGAAAGAATTGGCTTCTTGTCGCCGCTTCTTGTTTCAACGGAACGGGACAGCTGTGACAGGGCAATTACCGGAACGTCCATTTCCCTGGCCAGTCCCTTGAGGTTTCTGGAGATCTCCGATACTTCAACCTGACGGTTGTCATAACGGGAATTGCCGGAAGAGGCAATCAGCTGCAGATAGTCAATGACGATCAGATCCAACTTGCCTTCGGCTTTCAGCTTACGGCACTTTGCCGTGATCTCCCTGATGGTAATGGTTGAACTGTCATCAATGAAAAGCTTGGATTCGGAAATGGTCTTCATGGCAATCTTCATTTTAGCCCAGTCCTCATTCTCCAGTCCTCTGCCGGTTCTGATGCGGTAGCTGTCAACATTGGCACGGGCTGAAAGAATACGCATGCCAATCCGTAAGTACGGCATTTCCAGAGAGAACAGTGCCACACCGGCGCCATAGTCACAGGCTGCCCTGGTCGCAATGTTCAGGGCAAAAGCGGTCTTACCTACTGAAGGTCTGGCAGCAACAATGATCAGGTCGCCCTTCTGGAATCCATAGGTGATCCTGTCAAGTTCGTTGTATCCGGTACGTACCCCGGTCATCTCCTGATGATTCTGCAGCATGTTGATCTGGTCCTGAACCTTGCTCATGACCTCAGATCCGCTGTGGAAATCTCCGGCCTTGACATCTCTGGTAATGGCCAGAATGTTCTTTTCAGCCTTGTCCAGAATGTCACCGACTTCATGGCTTGAATCAAAGCTCTCATTCTCAATTCTTCTGACTTCTTCAATCAACTTTCTCAGTGTCGATTTCTGCTTGACGACACCTATGTAATAATCACTGTTTTCAGCACTTATGGCCATGTCAACCAGATCGGTTATGTAATCAACACCGCCGCACTTGGTCAGAACCTTTCTGTCATTCAGGAAGGCAACGACCGTTCTGAGTTCGATAGGTCTACCTGACTGATTCATGTCCAGCAGCTGTCTGTACAGTTCCTGATGAGAACCCACGAAAAAGTCCTCAGGAACAAGTCCTGAATCTTCAGCCCTGACAAAGGTATTAGGGTATTCAATCAGTGAGCCCAGCAATGCCTGCTCGGTTTCTGTACTGTGCGGTAGTTCAGCCATAATAGTCTCCTTACTGCGCCTGAATGTTAACTTTTACAGTCGCAATTACTCCTTTGTATAATTCAACTCTGACCTTGTGATTTCCCAGAGTGGTCAGATTCTCATTGTCGACGAATTTTCTCTTGTCAACGGTAATGCCGAAATCGCTGGTAAGCTGTTCGGCAATCTTGGCAGGTGATACTGAACCAAAGATCTTGCCTTCATTACCGGCTCTGACCTTGAAGATCAGGGTACCGGCTTCGATCTGCTTCTTCAGCTCCTCAGCTTGTTTCTTAAGCTCTTCCTGACGGGCCTTTTCATCAGCCTTCTGCTGATCAAGGATCTCCATTGACTTCTTGGTTGCTTCAACAGCCAGACGGTTTCTGATCAGGTAGTTGCGTCCATATCCGTCAGCGACTTCCTTGACTTCACCCTTTTTTCCTACGTTCTTTACGTCACTAAGAAGTATGATTTTCATCTGTAACATCTCCTTCCAGGAATCCATTTATTGCCTGCAGAAGTTCACTGTGAACGGCTTCAACGGTCGTATCGGTTCTCTGCAGACCGGCTGCGGTAAAGTGTCCGCCGCCTCCCAGCTTTTCCCGGATCAGCTGTACATTGACAGTACCGTTGGATCTGCCCGATAAGGCAATGATGTCGCCATCGATCCTGGCAATGACAAATGCCGCATCCACACCCTTGATGGACAGGGCTGAGTTGGCAACCTGTGCCACCATGGTTCTGGTTACGCTGCCTTCGCTTTCCGGTAAGGCTGCTATTAACATGTTGTTATTGATGATCCTGCTGTATTTCAGGATCTTGGTCTTTGTTTCGAATTCTTCAATTGAATCCTTGAGCCATTCATTGGACAGGGCAATGTCAGCACCCTTCTTGCGCAGGAAGGCGCAGACTTCGAAACTTCTGCCTGAGCATCTGCTCTTGAAACCGTCCGTATCAACTACCAGACCAGTATACATGTAGGTTGATTCGAATTCATCGAGATCAACTTCTTCCGGCTGATACTGGATAAGTTCGCTTACCAGTTCAACAGCAGATGATGATGACGGTTCATTGTATATCAGCATCGCCGAAATGTTGGTTTCCGTCTTACGGCGATGATGGTCGATTATCACGATCTTGTTGGCTCTGGATACCAGATCAGGAGCACTGGTCAGGTCACTGCTGTGGTGGTCAACTACAACAACTACGCTTTTTCTGGTCAGTAACTCAACGGCATCCCGCTCACTGATGATGTTATGACGGCTTTCCAGCTCATCATAGTTATCTTCCAGAACAGCACGCGCACTGTTTTCAATGGCTATGCCTTCCAGAACAATATTGGCCCGCTTGCCTAAGGCCTGCGCAATGCGGCTGACGCCAAGGCAGGCTCCAACAGCGTCAAAGTCAGCTTCCTTATGCGGAACCACAAAGACATTGTCTGCCTCCTTGATGATTCCTCTTAATGTCTGGGAAATGACTCTGGCCTTGACCTTGGAAGTCTTTTCACTGGCATCGGAGCTGGCACCATAGAACCTTACTTCCTGCCCGATCTCTCTGACGGCAACCTGGTCACCGCCTCTGGAGAGTACCAGTTCCAAAAGTTCATTGGTGACAGTATCCAGCGTATTAAGATTGCTGGTGCCATACGCATAAGCCATGGATGCGGAAATAGCCACATCAAGCTTATCGGCCTCTTCCTTTATCTGTTCCAGAATGCTGAACTTATCGTAAAGCATGCGGCGGAAGTCACCTTCATTGATGACCACGGTAAAGCGGTCACTTCTGACTCTTCTGACCACGGCCCCGTAACCGGTTCCCCATTCCACGATCTTCTGACGTATGTTGGTATTGATCAGAGCGATCTTCCGTTCATCTTCATACTGGACGGTTTCATCATAGTTATCCAGGTATATCAGACCCAGAACTGTCTTCTCGTTGTTATAGGTGGCATTGAGACTGTTATACTCCGTGACATCCTTCATGAACAGTGTTCTGGACCCTGTTGCCTTGGTGATCTCGTATTCTCTTTCCCTGATCACGAAAACATCCTTATCTGTTTCGCCGTTCAGAAGCACTTCGATACCAGGAATGACTCTGGTGATCTTTTCACCGATGATCTTGATGCCTCGTTCATCCAGCAGTTCAGAAGCCCAGGTAACGATATAGTCATCATCGTAGGAAACGATGCCTAGCTGAGCATAGACCATGCCGTCCTTGGCATCATTGCCCAGAACTCTGGTAGTATCCATGACTCTGGACTTCAATGCCTTTTCATAGGCAAAGACAATAACGCCTATGACAGCTGCATCAATAAGGGTAAATATGACCGTTACCACTGAAAAAGCCTTGCCGAAAAAGAACCGCAGCACTATCAGCACGGCGATCTGTACCAGTAAGACAGCTAAAGCATAGAATTTCAGTTTATCTGTTCTGTTCATAAAGTATTCCTTTCAGAATAGCATCTCTGGCATTCGTAAACATGTCCATTGATCCAACCACGATCATGAACCATGGGAAAAGGATCATAAGGGCAACCATTATGAATACTAACATTATTCTACTATTTCTGCCCGGCATTTTCCAATTTATCCACGTAACTGCCAGTAAATACCCGTAAAAGCAGCAGAAAATATAGGCTACGGGAACAAGTGCCATGATTATCTGACTGTATTTTGCGATAAACGGTATCTGGAACATGTTCAGTACCGACAGTACGAAAACCAAAGCCACAAATATTCTGATGATCAGCGGAGCTCTGATTTCACTGAGCGGCCTGATCGGCGGCATCGGCATCTTCAGCCTTTTGAGGATCAGCACAGCCAGAAGATGTACCAGTATTCCTTCCAGTACGGAAGTAAGAACACTGGACAGCATGATGATGTACAGCATGAAGTTGTTACTCAGCATCAGCTTGATAAGAGGGTTTTCCAGTACGGAATCCCCCATTACCGCTGCCATGCTCTTGAATATTGCCTCAGTGCTCTGACGGGTGAACTCAATGTCATCTGCCAGGCTGTAGCCGAAGAAGCTGGAGAATATCACCGTGGTTACCACCAGCATGAACAGTGATACCATGATCACGGAAATGATCAGCTGCATTGAACTGTAGCCCTTATTCATGCCATGAGCATAGATCAGTCCTGCCGCTATTGAGGACGCTACATAGAACAGAGTCATCGGAGTAGCCACAATGAATGTCAGCAATACCATCGCAATTCCCATGACAAAACCCTGCCTTACGTCAAATTTCAGGCAGTATACGATTACCGGGATCGGGATGATCCATAACATGTAGACGTCAAACATCCCCGCCAGCTGTCTGTTCAGCAGCAGGAAAGCACCCAGCAGGGCACTGATCAATGCTCCATATGTTATGCTGTTAACTCTTCTCTTGTTCATCTGAGTCCTCTTTTACAAACAAACCTCCGCTTTAAAACGGAGGTCTTTCAACTGGATTAGTCAATTACGTATGGTAATAAAGCCATCTGGCGAGCACGCTTGATAGCTGTAGCTAACATACGCTGATACTTAGCACTGGTACCTGTTACTCTGCGAGGAATAATCTTACCGTTTGCTGAGATAAATCTCTTTAATAATTCAGTATCCTTATAGTCGATGTACTTGATGTTATTCTTGGTGAAGTAACATACCTTCTTACGACTAGTACGCTGTTTCTTGTTAAAAGCCATTTTGTCTCCTTCCTTAGAAAGGCAGGTCGTCACTGGAAATGTCCAGTGAAGGCATACTTTCTGCCTTCTCATCTTCATAAACCGGATCCGGATAATAACCGCTGTTATTATTTACAGGCTGGCTGCCTGTTCCTGAATTTCTGGAATCCAGGAATGTTACACTGTCAGCTACGACTTCGGTAACATAAACTCTTCTACCCGGAACGTTTGGATCTTCATAATTTCTGGTCTGAATACGGCCTTCTACACCGATCTGTGATCCCTTGTGTGTATACTGTGCCATTAATTCAGCGGTCTGACTCCATGCTACACAGCTGATGAAATCGGCTGTAGGCATGTTAGGGTCAGCATCTCTGCCCTTTCTGCGGTCAACTGCCAGTGTGAAACTGACAACTGATCTGCCGCTCTGAGTTGATCTTAACTCAGGGTCTCTTGTTAGTCTTCCAACTAAAATTACACGATTGATCATCTGATTCTACCTCTTACTTTTCTTCAAGATTAACAATCATATGACGTACAACGTTCTGGTTGATTCTGCAGATACGGTCCAATTCAGCAACTGCATCAGCATTGCTGTTGAATGTAACTACTACATAATAACCTTTGGTCATATCCTCAATACGGTAAGCAAACTCTTTCATTCCCCATTCGTCGATCTTTACGATTTCGCCGCCATCGTTAGTGATGATTGCATGTAAAGTCTCCATGAGTTCAGTGCGAGCTGCTTCTTCTAATGAAGCATTAAGGATGTACATAATTTCATACTTACGCATCGTTTTACCTCCTTCTGGTCTTTTGGCCTTTTCAGGCAAGGAGTAAATGCCATCAGCATTTATCCAGTATTAAAGATTTTACCAAAAAGTAGCGTCATTGTAAAGGTTAATCTGTTTCCTTTCTCTACTTTATTGACGGTAAAATCTTTCTTTCCTTTTACAATCGGCGCTGCAGTCTCTGATAGCCCCAGAATACGCAGGCAGTACCGATAATTGCCCCGGCGCAGGTATCACTTAAGAAGTGTGCACCGAATACTATTCTTCCATACATCACCAGTATTATCCAGATAATAATAGGATATATGTATATTTTTCTTTTTATATAATCATCGGGCAGTATGGCCGCATACAGTATCAGTGAAGAAAACGAAGTATGCCCGCTGGGGAAACTGTGATGCAGATCATTGAACGAGAATGCCGTCGGAAACAGCCAGCTGGTAAACTCACTCAGCGGATCTTCCATGCCATAGAATCTTAACCTGCCCCACAGGTACTTTAACCCCGCGGTAATCACGAATACTCCGATGGCACTGATGATCATGCTGGTGGAGAAAACATAATGACTGCGGTTTACTTCCGGTTTCAGTAACATGAACACACCCATGATGATTGCCGCTGCCACTATGCCGATCCCAGCAGCCAGATAATCCGAGTGCTTCAGTCCGCGGTTGATCTCAATTGCACACAGTGCCCCGGCCAGCAGACCCCGGCCAATGTAGCCGGCCAGCATCAGTTTATCATCCCTGTTGTATCTTATCCGGATGCAGCAGCACATTTCCAGCATGAGAAAACTCGGCACCATTGCAGCTGCGTTCATGAATCTTCCCATGAAATTGTCCGGATCATAAAGTTTCACTGACAATGGCAGATCCAGCCAGATGCCGGCTACCATTCCCCGAAACAGTACTGCCCAGGCGATGAAAAACCACTTCTTCTTCATTTCCTATCTGTCAGCCATGAATGCTTCGATATCTTCCACTTCCTTCATGATCTCCCGGCTGAGATTGATGCAGCCGTCTTCGGTGATCATGATGTCGTCCTCAATTCTGACGCCGATTCCTTCCTTTTCCAGATACAGACCCGGTTCGTCAGTTATGACGTTTCCTGCTCTTAAAGGTTCATCCAGCAGAGAAACATCATGTGTTTCCAGTCCCAGATGATGAGACACGCTGTGCCAGTAATAGTCTCTGACGGTGTCACCGTTTCCCAGTAAGCCAAGCTTCGGCAGTTCCTGCTGGTAGAATTCAATGACCTTGCCGTTGAGTTCTCTTAACGTCATTCCCGGTCTGACAACTTCCTGCACCATTTTGTTGGCTCTTAAAACCGTTTCATAAACCGCTTTCTGTCTTTCAGAGAATTTACCGTTGATTGGGAAGGTACGGCTGATGTCAGCATTATATAATTCGTAAGCAGCTCCCAGGTCAACCAGAACCATCTCACCTGGCTTGGACTGCGTATTATTTTCGCCATAGTGCAATACCGTGGCATTCTTGCCGGATGCACAGATCGTTGAGAAGGCATGTTCGCAGTTGGCGCATTTCAGAACAAAGTCAAAATGTGCTTCCAGTTCATTTTCGGTAACGTTGTCACGGGCAGCCCTCATCATGGCCTTAATGCCTTCATTGGTTACGGAAATGGCCTTCTTCATCAGTCTGATTTCCTCTTCATCCTTGACCATGCGCATTCTGGCGGTCAGAGCTGCAATGTTTCTGACATCTACGTCAGGGTGTCTGTTACGGATCTTATTGAACAGATCGCTTACCGGCCAGCTCTGATTAAGTTCCATCTTGGACAGTTCGCCACACAGGGTAATGCTTTCAAACTTGCCATAGTTGCTTACCAGACGGCTGATGGCTTCCTCAATTTCCTCAACATAGCGGATATCCCTGATTCCGCTGATTTCGGTTGCTTCTGCCGGCAGCATCTTGGCGCCAACCCACTTGGCCATTACCGGATCAAACGGTTCAATGAACAGGATCTCCTGCACAGCCTTAGGAAGCTTGAAGAACACCAGCGTCATGTTCTGCTCATTAATGCCGGTGTAATAATAGAATGAACGGTCAACCTTGAAAGGATAGACCTCATCTCCTATGGAATGCGGTGCCTTACCTGAGTAAAGTACCGTAATTGAATAGTCAGGCAGCTGCTGCTGCAGTTTTTCTCTTCTCTCTTTAAACATCTTTATTCTCCTCTTACATCATCCCAGACCGTGATCTTGGTATTATGTCCCCTGCTTTCAACGCAGGCAATTTTCATTTCACTGTATCTTTCAAACAGACCGGATTCATCCGTGGTTTCAAAATGCTCCTTACCGGCTTCCCGGTAACACCTTAACAGTTCTTCAGTTGGAAACCGCTGTGGTGTCTGAGCCCTTTTCAGAGTATCGCGGTCAACCGTAGAGACCACATACCCGTCCTTTACTACCTTAACGGTGTCGACCATTCGGCCGACCAATATGGCTCCGTTACTGAAGGAAACAGCTTGCTTTACCGCTTCCAGGTCATCTTTTTCCAGGAAGCAGCGGGCTCCATCATGAACCAGCACGATCTTTTCACGGCATTGGGACAATCCGTTAAGCACGCTCTCACTGCGGCTGGCTCCTCCCGGACACAGCCGAATCCTGGAATCATTGACAGCATCCTGCAGATAATGCTGTACTTCTTCATTACAGACCACAATTATCTGCGTGCACTCATCATCGCCCAGAAATACTTTCAGAGTTCTGTCAATTACCCTGTCACCGTCACTGAAAACATACAGCATCTTGGAGATGCCTCTGCCAAATCTGGTTGATGATCCTGCGGCCACGATTACTGCTGAATAGTTCATTTCAACGCCCTCTTTTTTGACGAGTACATTTTAGCACACTTGACAATGAAAAAATAGGCTTGCGCCTATTTGTCCAATCCGGCTTTATGCAGGATGAGCACTCCCAGAAGCAGTGCCCCCTGGGAAACAATGTTGATCAGCTGAGCAATCCAGTTCATCCTGCTGGAAGAATCGAATCGGCTTCCCAGATATCCCATCCCCAGCATGAAGATAAATGATACGGCAAAGCAGATCACAGCATTACCTTTCTTCATCTTTGCAGCCTTAACAGCCAGAACAGCCTGTGAACCAGCCAGACCGACTGTCTGCATGATGATGAAAATCAGATTGCTGGAGTATACTGCCGGAACTGCCAGTAAAGCTGCATCCTGACGTCTGTTCTTGACTCTTAACAGTCCGATGAAGAACAGCAGGAACCCGCATCCCTGCATCGGGAAGAAGGCCTTGTTCAGGGCATCGAAATCGCAGATGTTCAGGGCATAAAGGAGTTTCCATAAGGCCTTGAAGCTGCCACCCAGAAATACCATGATGCTTCCGGCAGCCAGTAAGGCAAAGGCTCCCTTGGACATCTTGTTGTAGAGGTCCCTCTGCAGAACGACTGCAGCAATGAAGAACATCACTACCGGGATGAAATCAACAACAGCCATTGGAACAGAAATTCCGTTCATGTCCCCTCCTATTTGATCCAGTTGATCTTCTCAAGGCTGTACAGAGGTACAAGCGGGAAGATTGCCGGTGTTTTCTTATAATATGCCTGATATTCCGGATCATTACCATAATTCTTGTTCTGGCGCTTTTCCAGTCTCTTGGCACCTGACAGCATTACATACAGAATCAGCAGGAAGCCGATGACAACGATGATCCACTGCAGACCATGTACAGCTCCGATACCGGAAACCGTTACGCCTGTCCAGAACAGCAGTTCACCGAAGTAGTTAGGGCATCTGACTATTTTATATAATCCCGTATCAACGAAGCGATGCGGATTTTTGGCCTTGGCATCTGATTTCTGCTTGTCAGCCAGAGATTCAATTAAGATTCCCAATGCCATGATGCCGGCACCAACCCAGGCCATTGTTCCGCCCTGATCGCCATTGACCAGTCTGTAGATGATGGCGGAAGTCTGAGCAACATATTCAACGGCCACATAGAGCCATACGGCGATGCTTACAAAGATCGGTATCTTCTTTTCACCGGTAGACTCCTTTACGATCCGGTCCATTCTCTTGCTGTAGGACTTGTTTCTGAACTCACGCAGCAGCAGAAAACCGGCCAGTCTTAGACCATAGATCATTAACAGGAAGCATAAAACTACTGTTGCCGAAGTAATGTGTGACCGGAAAGCTATGATCAGAGTCAGGCCAATGCCCCATACTGCCAGTCCATATCCGACAGACATGAACCAGACGAACTTATAGTATCCCACCAATGTCAGCACAGCGCAGACGATCAGCAGGGTCAGCATTATTTTCGGAAAGACAGGATACATGTTACTTACCTCCGAAATATCCCTTCAGATATTCTTTGAAGCTGGCCTTACCGTAAACGGTATCGCCATCCAGATCATGAGTCATGATGAACTTGGAGAATCTCAATACGCCTTCACGGCCGGTTTTCTGAACCTTATTGACCCAGGCCAGAACATCAAACAGCCAGGCCGGAGCACTGGAGATCTTGATCTGTTTGCCGGCAGCTTCAGCGCACAGTTCGGCGATCTGTCTGTAGGTATAGGTTTCCTTGCCGCCGATGTTATAGGTTTTATTGTCATCACACATGTGCAGAACGATGAATTCAGCGAAATCAGGTGTATCGATGACGTTGCAGACCTTATCGCCGGCACCCAGCAGTGATACCTTGCCCTTTTCGATCATCGGCCTGAAAACCTTGGCTATGTCATAGAAATAGCCTGTTGGTCTGTAAATGGTATATTTCAGACCTGATTCCTTTAATCTCTGCTCAAACTTGGCCTTGGCATCCAGCATCGGTACATCCGGTGCTTCATCAGCTCTGATTACTGAGACAAAGTTGAAATGCTTTACACCGGCTCTGATGCATTCAGCCAGCAGGTTCAGGTTGCCCTGGTAGTCAATGTCATAGGCAGTGACAGTCTTGCTGGCACCGGTCAGGCCCATGGTGGTGATGGCTACATCGCAGCCGTCACAGATTCCCTTCATCGTTTCAGGATTGCGGGCATCGATTGAGACAAAAGTGTACTTGCCCTTGATGCTTTCAATTTCTCTTTCCTTGAGGTCAGCAGCGACTACTTCATGTCCCTGCTTGATCAGTTCCTTTAAGATATCGGCGCCTAAATTACCGAATGCGCCGGCTAATACTACTTTCATGTTATTTACCTTTCTCCTTTGCACGCTTGTCATTGATGATGTCCATATGTTCTGCCGTTACCAGCGTGACACCGTTTTCCTTGGCCCAGGCAACACAGCCCTTCAGTACCGTTGGCAAAAAGATCCTTGGAACCTTTACCAGCTTGGCACAGGCTTCCTCCGTGAACTGAACTTCCGGATCAATTCTCTTGGCTGCATACATGACGGAAGAAACACTTGTTTCTCTTATCGGAAGCAGTTCTCCAATAGGCTTGTTCCAGAACGGTGATCTGGTATACCAGAAGTTCTTGGAATCACGGTAACCGTAGTCTACCGGTACCGGTGGGAAGTCATTTTTGGTCACGCCATTAATGATGGCATTGTAGTATTTCTCCTTCATCAGGATCTTATCGACCCTAAGAATGAAGTGAGCACCATATGGTGAAGTAATTCCGTTGAAGTCGTGGTACTTTTCCATTTCATAATGGTCCTGTCCCTCTTCCAGCGGTTTGGTATCTTCACAGTTTTCCAGCGAATCGATCCATGTGCATTCAAATACCTGGAAACAATCCTGGAGAACCTGCGGATACTCACCATCAGGATCAGCTTCCTTTCTTAATCCGTCTTCCAGAGTATAGATGCAGTTCTTCATTTTCTGTTCAGTGGTATCTCCCGGGAATCCCAGGGCGACAGCCTGCTTGAACAGTTTACGGTCATCATATATGAAGTTCAGAGCGCATTTCTTCCTCTTGATAAGATTCTGTGCTGTATTTGATGAGTTGCGGCATGACAGAAGCATGGCATAGAAATCCTTGCCTGCAACATAATAAGGCTGAACTAACGAATAGGCGCCGCAATTGGTCTGTCCGTTGTCAGCCAGTGTGCTTATTATTACTGTAGGCATTGGGAAGAAGGCAGATGTCTGATAAAAGTTATCAACGATTCTCAAGTCTTTATAACTGCTCATGTTATAATCCCCCTTAATATATTTAATATATTATACAATAAACTAAAAAGAACGGGTTCTTTTCTGTTATAATTATCATTTTTTTCACAACGAAGAAATATCAATTTTATAAAATCTTGCAAATTTGTAAAACGCTGTTATAATAAAAGCAAGAAAGGTGTGATGCATTATGTTTCAGTGGATCAAAGGAAATGCTTATACCATGATAGCCACCTTAAACGACACAGCGATAACGCTTAACAACAGTGCGGCTGCCTACTTTGCCGACATCAGGTGGTGTCTGGTAGGACTTGATGAAGAAAACAAGCTGCTGGCTATTAAGCCGGTAACTAAAAACGAATACGACCTGCACCTCTACCCTATGGAAGATCTCCACAAGATCTCCGTGGGAACAGGATATGCACGCGTCAGCAACAAGGCCCTGATGACCTCCATATCAGCCCTGATCAGGTTGCCGTTGGACGGTCTGAAATATCTGGCCAGCTGGGATGAAAAGGAAAAGATGTTGGTCATTGACCTCAATAACATCTTCAAGGGGTAGTAATTATGATGATAACTTTATGGATATTTGTCGCAATAGCCTCCATAGTAATTGAAATAATTACTCTGGGCGATCTCATCTGCATCTGGTTTGCGGTTGGTGCCCTGGCATCAGGCCTGATGGCCTGGGCCAAGCTGTCAACAGCACTCCAGTTCATAACTTTCTTTGTGGTTTCAATCGGAGTAATGCTGATCGTCCGTCCATTAGCTGCCAAGTATCTGCGCGGCAATGTCGTCGCCACCAACAGCGACCGTCTGATCGGCATGAACGCCATTGTCACCAAGGACATCACTTCCGATTCATGGGGTGAACGGCAGGTCAGCGGAATGACCTGGAGCTGTATCTCTATTGACAATCAACCTGTTAAGAAAGATACTGTTGTTAGGATCATGGCAATCGACGGTGTCAAGCTGATTGTCAGACCAATAGATGATTAGTAAGGAGGATCATTCTTATGGAAAAGTTTTTACCAATAATCATATTCCTGGTAATATTCTTCATTGTAGCCATGATACTGGCCTACATGATCAGGATCGTACCGCAGGCTGAAGCCTATGTAGTAGAAAGACTGGGTGCCTACAATGCCACCTGGACTACCGGAGTTCACTTCCTGGTTCCGTTCGTTGACAGAATTGCCAACAAGCTTACTCTGAAGGAAATCGTCAAGGACTTCGATCCGCAGCCGGTTATCACCAAGGATAACGTCACAATGCAGATCGATACCGTAGTATATTTCCAGATTACCGACCCTAAGCTGTACACCTACGGTGTTGTCGGACCTATCACAGCAATTGAGAACCTGACTGCCACTACCCTGCGTAACATCATCGGTGACCTGGAACTTGATGAAACCCTGACTTCCAGAGACATCATCAATACCCAGATGCGCTCCATCCTGGACGAAGCAACTGACCCTTGGGGCATCAAGGTTAACCGTGTTGAGCTGAAGAACATCATTCCACCTAAGGATATTCAGGAAGCCATGGAAAAGCAGATGAGAGCTGAACGTGAAAGACGTGAGGCCATTCTGAAGGCTGAAGGTGAAAAGAAGAGTGCCATCCTGGTAGCTGAAGGTGAAAAGGAATCTACAGTATTAAGAGCCGAAGCCAAGAAGGCTGCCATGATTGCGGAAGCTGAAGGTAAGGCTGAAGCCTTAGCCAAGGTTTATGAAGCTGAAGCCAGAGGCATTCAGATGATCAATGACTCCAATCCTAGCAAGGAATATCTGTCATTAAAGTCTCTCGAAACCTATGAAAAAATGGCCAGCGGACAGGCAACCAAGATCGTCGTTCCTAGCGAACTGCAGGGCATTGCCTCACTGCTGACAACAGCCAAGGAAATTACCGGAAAAGATAAGTAGTATTGAAGGAAACCGCTTTGGTTTCCTTTTTTCATGCTATAATGTTTTTGAAAGAATAAAAGGAGATAACAATATGATCGAATATCGTTGCGTAGTAGAAAACCCTATGGGAATCCACGCCCGTCCTGCTGCCCTGCTGGCACAATTATGTGTCAACAGCCGCAACTCCGTTACCATCCGCTGCAATGGAAAGGAAGCTAACGGTAATAACGTTCTGCAGATCCTGGGCTTAGGAGCCAAGAAGGGTGACATCCTGACCATAGTAATAGATGGTGCAACTGAACAGGAAGAACTGGAAAACATCAAGAAGATCCTTAACAAGGAAATCGCTGCTGAAGATTCCGTACATGTTCTCAAGATCGCCTTCTTCGGAACCAAGGACTATGACCGTGTCTTCTTCCAGGAACTGACCAAGGACTTCGGACCGGGAACCTACAACAGTGAAATCACCTTCCTGAATTCCAGACTTACGGAAGAAACCGCATCCCTGGCCAAGGGCCATGATGCCGTATGCATCTTCGTAAACGACGAAGCACCAAAGGAAGTAATAGACATTCTTCATGAAGAAGGCATCAGACTCATTCTGTTAAGATGCGCCGGCTTCAACAATGTTGACCTGGCTGCCTGCAAGGAATATGGAATCAAGGTTGCCAGAGTACCGGCTTATTCACCATACGCCGTTGCTGAACATGCCATGGCCATCATACAGGAAGCTAACCGCCGTCTGCACAAAGCTGACCGTAAGGTAAGAGAAAACAACTTCGCCTTATCCGGACTGCTGGGTGTTGACCTGCACAACAAGATCTGCGGTGTCATGGGAACAGGCAAGATCGGTGAATGCTTTGCCAGAATCGCCAAGGGTTACGGCATGACCGTAATCGGCTGGGATGCATATCCTAACCAGAGACTGGTTGATGAAGGACTGCTTACCTATGTCACCAAGGATGAACTGCTGGAAAGAGCTGACCTGATCTCTCTGCATGCTCCGCTCATCATGGGCCCTAACGGCACATATCACCTGATCGATGCTGCTGCCATTGCCAAGATGAAGGATACCGTCATGCTGGTCAATACAGCCAGAGGACCTTTGATCGATGCTGAAGCACTGATCGCTGCCTTAAAGGAAGGCAAGTTCCATGCCGTAGCACTGGACGTATATGAAGGTGAAGATGCCAACGTCTACACTGACAGATCCGATGAACCGCTGCCGCATTCAATTACTGCCCGTCTGCAGATCTTCCCTCAGCTGGTACTGACCTCTCACCAGGCCTTCTTCACCAGAGAAGCAATGCAGGCCATCGCCGTAACAACCATGGAAAATGCCCGCAACTTCAATGAAGGAAAGCCATTAGGAAACGCTGAATGTACATTGTAACCTACTCGTCCATTGTCATCTGCGTTCTGATCTTCCTTTACATCAACATCAGCAAAAACCGCATAGGTGCCGCCATCAAGGCCGGTGCCCTGGTACCTAACCGTGTCAAGCGCGGTGAATGGTACCGCATAATAACCGCCGGTTTTGTCCACATCCGGCCATACCACCTGCTGGTAAACATGTACAGCTTGTACAATTACCGCTGGCTGGAAGGAGCCCTGGGTTCCGTCTGGTACGGATTACTGCTGCTGCTGGCTATCATGGGAGGCAATATCCTGACCATGATGGTCAAGAAGAATCAGAACAGCATTACGGTAGGTATTTCCGGAGGGCTTTATGGATTCATGGCATTCTATGTCACGCTGCTGGTAAGATCACATTACTTTACCCTGCGGGATGCCTTACAGTACATGATGCCTAACCTTATCGTCAACTTCATGCCGAACATATCCGTTACCGGACATCTGGGTGGATTTGTGGTTGGCATAGTCTATGCCATTGTTCTTCAGGCAATGTTATCATAACCACCAATAAAATTGGTGTATCGAAAGCCCTGTAAGGGCATGATGTTGCGCAGGACCTTCGTCCAGCGAGGCCTGACAGCCGCAACGCTTTCAC
>SVBJ01000010.1 GCA_015058955.1 Erysipelotrichaceae bacterium | reverse complement strand
GCAGCTGCTTGTGCTTTCTGTCGTATGGAAGGCGGTTGGTTTGGTGAATGTAAGTTCCGTCAGCCAATCTGCACAAGTTTCTTTGTCGGCTTAATCTTAGGAAACATTCCTGAAGCTCTGAAGATTGGTGCTCAGTTCGAAATGATCTGGATGGGTACCGCAGGTATCGGCCCAGTTGCTCACCTCGACGTCACCACAGGTGGTTTCCTTGGTACAGTTGTTGCTTTAGTATCCGGCAAGGGTTTCGAAGCAGCTATGCTGTTCGCATTACCTGCATCAATGATCATGCAGTTTGCAGAAAGTCTCTGGAACACGGCTTTCGGTTACTTTGATGTAAAGATTGACAATGATGTAGCTAATGGCGTTTACAACAAGGTATTCCCAACATTTATGCTTGCTGCAGTATTAAGAGTATTAGTCGAATTCGCAGTTGTCTTAGCTTGGTTACTTGCAGCTGGTGCATTCTCAGAAGCTATGAGCGTTGCATTCCCAGCATGGCTGGAAAACGGCTTAGGTGGTGCCGGACAGTTACTGAACTCTTACGGTTTCGCTATGCTGTTATCTATCATGATGGATACAGAGCTGATCCCATTCTTCATGATTGGTTATACATTAGCAGCATTCGCTGGTACTGGATACAACATGATCGGTATTGGTGCAATTGGTCTGGCTCTGGCATGGATCTACTACATTATTGCTAATAAGTTCGGTGGTAAGAAGGCAGTAGCCGCTGCAGCCGCCGACGAATGGGAGGACTAATCATGACTGAATATGTAAGCAAGAAGAACAACATCACCAAGAAGGACTTTACCAAGATCTTCTGGAGATCATTCTTAATGCAGGCAAACTTCACTTATATGAAGATGCAGGGCGTAGGTTTCTGTATTGCCATTCAGCATGTATTAAGAAAGATCTGGCCTGATGATGCAGATTATCAGAAATCATTACAGAGACACCTGGCTCCGTTCAACATGACAGTTGCACCTGCACCATTAATCATGGGCATCGCAATTGCTATGGAAGAACAGGCTAAGGAAGAAGAAAACTATGACTTTGAAGCAATCAACGCCGTAAAGGTCGCTCTGATGGGCCCATTAAGCGGTGTTGGTGACGCATTCTTCTGGGGCATCTTCAAATTATTAGCTTCTGGCTTAGCATTAGGCTTTGCTCAGCGGGGTAATCCAATTGCTCCATTAGTACTGCTCGCAGTCTTCAACATTCCTAACTTCTTAACCAGATGGTATTCATTAAAGATCGGTTATGCAAGAGGACAGGAATTCCTGGGTGAACTGGAAACAAGCGGAAAATTACAGCTTATCACATACTGTGCCGGTATCTTAGGTATGGTATCTGCAGGTTGTATGATCGCTATGTGGTGCGGTGTTTCTTGCCCGTTATCATTCGAAATCAACGGTGAACCATTCGTAATTCAGGAAACACTGGATTCAATCTTCCCTAAGTTATTACCATTAGTATGTGTTCTGTGCGGATACAGCCTGATCAAGAAGGGCTGGAGCTCTGGTAAGATCACTCTGGTTCTGGCTCGGATCGGTTTCGTTCTTGGCGTTTTAAGAATCGTTGGCTAATCGTTAATAACACAAAGATTATTCTAGAAAGGTAAATAGTATGATTCATCAGTATAAAATTGACGACCGTCTGATCCATGGCATGGTTTATATGACATGGTTCCCAAAATTCAAAATCAACAGAGCTATCATCGTTGATGATAACATTGCAGTAAATGAGACAAGAAAGATGGCTTTACGTCTTGGCATGCCTCAGTCTGCAAAGCTTGTTATCTGGCCAGTAGATAAGGCAGCTGAAAAGCTTAATGCCGGCGTTGACCAGGGCAACAATGTTATCGTGATCGTCAATTCTCCAGTTTGGTTACTTGGATTAATGAACAAGGGAGTTGAAATCAAGGAAGTTTGCTGCGGCAATAATTCAAGCAGTGGTGCTGATTCTGTTCAGGTTTCAGGAACACTGTATGCCAGCAAGGAAGACTTGGCTGCCTATAAGGAAATGATCAACCGCGGAGTCAGATTCTATTGGCAGACAACCCCAGAAGTCGTTCCTGAAGAATTAAACGAAAAACTGTTGAAGTTATAAGCATTGGAGGTATAACGTTATGAGAAGTGAACAGCCAACTGTATTAGGTTACATGAAGTCACAGCCTGAAGTGCTGGACAGAACATATCGTAACAAAGATGTATTTGTTAAACCGTTTGTCGAGTATTTCCTGAAAAATGACATCAAGAAGATCATCTTCTTTGGCTCGGGCACTTCTTATAACGTATCCAACATCGCTGCATATTATTTCAAGCAAATGGTTGGAATTGATGCCGAGGCTCATTATCCTACGGTCTATCAGTATTATGACTGTGCCAACAGATATCATCTTGTTGAAAACAGCCAGATCCTGTGCGTAGGCGTATCGCAGTCAGGGACATCAATTTCAACCGTAAATATGCTGGAATATGCCAGAAGCCAGGGTTTCTCTACTTTGGCTCTGACATCTGATTTGAACAGTGAACTGACAAAGCATGTGGATGTGGTATGCGAACTGCTGGTTGGGCCTGAACTGACCCCGCCGGAAACCAAGGGCTATACAACATCCCTGATGAGTGTCTATCTTTGGGCACTGGAATTATCCAGAGTTCTCAAGACCATTTCTGAAGAAGAATATCAGAAGTACTGCGGCGAACTGGAAACGCTGATCGGTGACTTTGACGATGTGGTTAAGGAAAGTGAAGCATGGTATGACAGAGTAAAGACTACCATCCTTAACAGTGACCGCATCTATGTGCTGGGCTACGGCATTGACTACGGCTCTATGCTGGAAGGCTGGCTGAAGATTTCCGAAATGCTGCGTTATCCAACGGTAGGTTATGAACTCGAGGAATTCATGCACGGTGCCACAACAACCCTGAAAGGTAACGTAACGATCATCATGATTGGAAGCGATGACCGAGAACTTGAAAGGATGCATGAAATCCGTAAAGCCTTCCTGAACTACACCAAGAGAGTACATGTAATCTCATGCGGTGATCTGGTCAGGGATGTAACGGACAGAGACATCATTTTCAAAGGGCACTACAACAAGTATATTGCTCCACTGGCTTATACCGTCCCAATGCAGTTTGTGGCTGCCAAGGGAGCAAAGGAAATCGGTATTGACACAAACATCTGGCCGTTTAATGAAGTCAGCGGCCATCTACAGGAGGAAAAATGATAGGATTAATCGTAACCGGACACGGGCATTTTGCCACAGGTCTGACATCTGCAGTTACCCTGGTAACGGGTATTCAGGATGGTATCATCGCATGTGACTTTGATGACGCATCTGCTTTCAATTCCATCAGAGTTAAGCTGGAAAACGCTGTTGAAACACTGAAGGATTATGATGCAATCGTAATCTTCTGTGACCTGTTCAGCGGCACACCGTTTAATCAGGCATTGGACATGAAGGTCAGCAGCGGTAATGAGAAAATCAATATCGTTTATGGAGTAAATCTTCCATTACTGATTGAAGCAGCACTTGCAGCCAGCAACGAGGGAACCCTCGAAGACATTCTCGGCAAGGTAGACCTGGCCAAGCAGTTCAGCATTGGCATGGTTGAAAACAAGGCTGCTGATGAAGACGAAGACGACTTTTAGAAATTAAAAAAGGGAGACATCCCTTTTTATGAGCCCTGAAAGTGGATATAATCAGACAAAAACAGACAATTTCTAACAGAAACACAAAACAGGAGGCAGGAAATTATATGACTGAAAAGAAGGTCAGCATGATCGATTTTGTGCAGGAAACTCCGGCACAGGTCAGATACAATGTTGAAAGAAGCAAGGAATTAACACAGTCTCTGGTAGATGAATATCTCAAGAGAGACTATAAGAGAATACTGATCGTAGCATGCGGTTCATCACACAACGGCTCACTGTGCGGTCTGCCATTCTTGAAGAAGGTAACAGGCAAGGAAGTAAAACTGATTCCGCCATTTACATTCACTTATTTCAATGAAGGTTTTGACGATGATGACTTTATTGTTGTCGTATCACAGAGCGGCAGAAGCACCAATGCCATTGAGGCACTGGAACTGATCAAGTCCAAGGGCCACAGAACCATCGGCATTACTTCCGATGTCAACAGTGACTTCAAGGATATCTGCGATCTGACAGTTGACTGGGGTGTAGGTGTTGAAACCGTTGGTTATGTAACTAAGGGTGTCGTAACTCTGGCTGAATATTTCATGTTATTCGGCATTGAAGCTCAGCTGGCCAAGGGTGAGATCACTGCAGAATGTGCCAAGGCCTATAAGAATGAAATTCTGAAAGCCATGGATGCTCATGAAGAACTGCAGGCATCTGCTCAGAAATACATTGACAGCCATGTCAAGGAACTGTACAACATGCAGGAATTATATGTCATTTCTGCCGGTGCCAACCTGGGTACTGTTGTTGAAGCAGCTCTGAAGATCTCTGAAACCGTTAAAATTCATGCTACAGCCTATGAATGTGAAGAATTCCTGCACGGACCGTTATATCCAATGACTCCGAGATATTCAGTCATTGCCTATGATACAGCCAATCCAAAGGCCAATGCCAGAATTGAAGCCATCTATGAAGCTTCCAAGGATATCTGCACTCAGTCTGTTCTGGTAAAGTGCGGCGTCAGCGATGATCCGGAAGTTATCAGCACCAAGGTTGAACTGATGGATGAAGTAATGCCTCTGGCATATCTGGCAGTAGCACCTTTACTGGCGGACTTCGCCAGCAGCAGACTTACAACTGACGAACATCCTCTGCTCAAGGAGTTTGGCGACAAGCTGGCAACCAAGAGCCGTAAGTATCCGAAGGAATTCGGTCAGTGGTAATCTGAGAAGACGAAACGAATGAAAACAGGAGCAATTGCTCCTGTTTTTCTTCTGGGTATTTATTGTTTTAGATTCTGGTCTCTACAACCTCGGTATAGGCGTTATTGGCATCTCTGTTAGGATCGAGATGATTGTTTTCCGGGGCATAGGCTGAGATGATCTGGATGAATTCCACAATGGTCAGAACTGACTGGGTATACGGATGAAGTGGGACGCTTACCACATTGTCCTTTTTATTATCCCGGAAAGTTTCAATCATGTACATCCTGGCAATCGGATCAAAGTATTCAAAGGTCTTCTGAGCCATCTCGGCGTTATTCGGTGTACGGATGATCAGAACGCTGGTATCCCGGTTGATTGATCTGTGAGTGCCATGAGAGAATTCCTCACTGTCTACGGCACAGGTTGGGATGCACATGGTTTCCATGACCTTGATCTGGCCTTCAAGTGCCAGTCCATAGTTCATGTCGGAACCAATAGTGTAAAGGTTTGTCATGCCCTTGCCAAAATCGTTGGCTTTGCAGAACTGAACGGTTTTCTGATGAACTGATTCGAGTTCTTCACACTGCCGTTTGAGTTCAGCAATGATCTCATCTTTCCGTGATTCAGTGATGATGCCTTTTTTCAAGCCAATGTAAGTGGACAGCAGCAGTAATACCAGAATGGTGGAACTCATGCCTTTGGTCTTGGCATTGCTGTCTTCTTCACCGCAGTTAAGGGTCAGGAAGTAATCAGTATACTTTTTCAGAGTTGCACTGTTGTCAGCTGATAATCCCAAAGTGGCTATACCGTATTTTTCCGCCAGCTTTGCACCTTCCAGGGTACCGCGGCTGTTACCGGTCTGAGAGATCAGAACAACCAGAGTGTTTTCCTTATCAAACAGTGAAACCTGGTTTTCTGAGGCAATGAAGTTGCCGGCGGTAATGCAGTGAACATTGATCCTGGCATTCTTCATGAAGAACGGGGCAACAGTCATTGAAGAATTATATGAGCTGCCATGAGATACGAAATAAACCGTGCTGTATCCTGTCAGCTGTTCAGCCACCGGCTGAATGTCTTTTCTTTCAATGTTGGCTGTGAGAACATCCTTCTCTTCGGAAATGTATTTCCACATTATGCTTTCAAATAATTCCATGGTCGATCCTCCTTAATTACTTACATTTTTATTTTATAACATATCAGAGTGTTTTTTTGTCAGTTATATGGACAATGAACAGAAAAGTATATAAATTAGTGTTGTAAGCAAACAAAAGGAGAGAGAAAGAGATGAAAAAAGAAGTATTATCCATGATAGGTCACGTTAAGGATACTCCGCGTGTTCTGAAGAAAACCTATGAAATCAGAGATCAGTACATGACTGATTTTGTGAACGCTTTTGTTGAACATGACTTCAAGAAGGTCTTCTTCTTAGGTTCCGGTACGTCCAACCATGCCGCCATCATCATCAAGAACATCTTCGTTAACCTGCTGCACATTGAAGGTGTAGCCGTTCCGCCAACATATTTCACCAATCATGTTGATCCAAATCCGGCCGGTGTCTTCAAGAATGAAGAAATCTGTGTAATCTGCTTCTCACAGCACGGTGATTCCATTTCAACCTGTGAATCTGCCAAGAAAGCCAGAGAAGAAGGTTACTTTACCATCGGCGTTACCGAACAGCTCAACAGCATTCTTGAGTCCCTGACGGAATGCTACTGCCATCTGGTCTGTGAAGAAGAAGAGATCGGACCTGAAACCAGAGGCTTTACTCAGACGCTGTATCAGTTCTACATCATGGCCATTGAAATCGCCAAGAGAAAGGGAATCATTACCCCTGAAGAATTTGCCAAACTTGATAAGGATGCTCAGGACCTGGCCATTAACTTTGACTCAATCGTAAATGAATCAGTTGACTGGTATTACAGAAACAGAGACGAATTCCTGAAGATGGACAAGAGCAGCATTGCCGGCTATGGCTTTAACTGGGCAACCGCTCTGGAAGCCAGACTGAAATTCTTTGAAACCTATGCTCATCCATGCACAGGCTATGAATTCGAAGAACAGATGCATGGACCGTTCCGTGCTTATCCGGACAAGGATGTCTACTTCTTTGTAATAGTATCAGAAGGCGAAAAGGAAAAGGACAGAGCCAGAGAAGCCATCCCTTATTATAAGGATGCCTTCAGCGAACATGTTTATGTTGTAACTGCTGAACCTGATTTCCCAACCGATCCTCAGGATCTGAAATTCTCATATCATACCACTGACATTCTTTCACCAATGCAGTATGTCATTCCTTTCCAGGTACTGGCTGCCCTGATCTGTGAAGATGTCGGAATTGATACCACGGTATCACCGGTAAAGAAGAGATATTTCTCATCACACTATAAAGCATAATGAAAAGAACCGTCAGGTTCTTTTTTCTTACAGTTTGATCATGATGGCTGCATTATCGGTAATGACAGCAACATTATAATAGAACGCCGTATGATCGATCAGATGGAACAGGGCTGCCACGGCATCGATCAGACTGTCTCTGTCTGACCTGAAGCAGTGATTGCCGATGCACAGGATTCTTAACAGCCCATAACAGATGCATAATCCCTTATAGGCATCGGTTCTGTCAGTCCTTCTGTCGATAAACGGGAAGTTTTCATAGATCATGGAGTTATTGATGACTCTCTCAAAGAACTCCATCCATCCCGGGAAGTCCTTTTCGAATTTTCCGGCATCTTCTCTGTAATACTCCGGATGAACAGCATAGCGTTCAATTATTGGCCGGGTAACTGATTCAAGCCGGTCATTTGAATGTGAAAACTGCTTCAGCAGCTTCAGAGCCTGAGCAACAGGATCATCAGCAGAATCGTAGTCTTCTCTGAACTGCTTCTCATTGATGATCAGGCAGATGTCATGAATGCTCTGTGCCAGAGTAGTACTGCGGTCCTTCAGCATGTCCTGAAACAGCTTTATCTGTCGTACATCTTCCGGTGCAGTATCGTAATGTATTTCCGGTTGGAGATCAAGATAACCTTCGACGATGTTCATTGAATCACTGTCATACAGCAGTTCCAGAACTGCTTCACAGGAACTGGAACAGGAGGCGACATTAAAATGACTGATCCTTTTCAGACTGCGCGGATACAGACGGCAGATCTTAGGCAGTAACTGCTCGCCTTTTTCTCTGTGAACGGAACATAGTCCCTTATCCTGCAGAGGGCACTGCCCCAGCCAGTTAAAGGAGATGTATCTGAAACAGTCGTCCGTAATGAAATCAGGCTCTTCAAAAGCCATCTGAACGCGTCGGTAGAGGTGATCTGAACACTCCATGTTATTTAAGGCATTGTATTCCGCTCTGGAGACCGGTATTCTCCAGCTGGAGCAGCAGGTATGGCGGCATTTGTCAGCCTTGCACGAAAAGTGCTGGTAGTATTCAGGAAAAAACCATTTTTCCTTTTTCATGAAAATATTATATATTCTGGGATTTTCACTGTCCAATGAAATACCATCTGTTTGTATGGAAGACAAAAAGTGATAAAATAGTATGGAAGGAAGTGATTCCTTCGGCATCAATATGCAATTGGAGGTGAGTTGGGATGAAAAAAGAAGATATCCTGAATTACATTCTCGCTGGTATCATTCTGGTAGTCGGCGGATACGTTGTGATCAAGTTGATCAAATGGCTGTTAGGATTACTGGTAGCCGGAACTTCAATACTGCTGGTAATGCTGTATGCTTTTGCTCCGATCATCATTATCGTATTGTTGGTAATGATCCTGATCAGAGTCAGCAGGAGAAGATAATAACAGGCTGAAAACTGAAGACAGATGACAATCTGTCTTTTACTATGAAGGAAAGAACAGGGTGATGACATGGGATTCATAAAGGATTTTGACAATAAGCATGCTGACAGTGCCGTATGGCAGTTTATCAAGTTTAACCTGGTCAGCATGTCAATAACAGCTGTACAGCTTCTGCTGGCCAATCTGCTGCCTCTGGTGTTTGATTCGGTAACAACTAAGCTTCCAGGCTTCCTGCAGCCGATTTTCAATCCAGACGTGCTTTTTGAAGGCGAGAGCAAGTATGTGGTTGACGGGGTAGTGACGTTCGGTTACGTCCGGCCGTTTTTCCTGTCCAATTTCATTGCCAACATCTACGGTTACTTTGTCAACATGAAAGCCACTTTCAAGGGCAGGGGAACCAGGGCAGGACTGATTGGTTATTTCGTCGTACTGATTGCCCTGATCCTGTTTACGACCTGGCTACAGGGCTACATTACAGCCATGATGAAGGGCAGTTCAATTGCCCGTACGGTTGCCGCATTGGCTGCCGGCATGGTTCAGGTAGCTGTTCTGTTCCCGCTGGAAAAATACGTACTGTTCAAGGAGAAGTAAGAATGAGCAAGGTTTCCATAATCGTACCGGTCTATAACCGGGAAAAAGTCATCAGGCGCTGTGTTCACAGCATTCTCAACCAGGATTACCGTGACATTGAAGTCATTCTGGTTGATGACGGCAGCAGGGACTCATCCTTTAAGATAATAAGCGAGTTTGCCCAAAACGATGAAAGAGTGATCGCCATTCACAAGGAAAACGGCGGTGTTTCCTCGACCCGCAATAAGGCGCTTTCCGTAGCCAGCGGTGATTATGTTCAGTTTCTGGATGCCGATGACTGGCTGCCTTTTGATTCGACCAAACTGCTGGTCAGGGAAATGGAAGAAAATGATGTTGAGATGGTAGTCGGTGACTTTTACCGTGTTGTAGGCAACAAGGTATCGAAAAAGGGATCGATCCATGAGGCAGCAGTCATCACCCGCAATGAGTATGCCGATAAGATGATGCTGACACCGGCAGATTTCTATTACGGTGTTCTCTGGAACAAGCTTTACAAAAGAGAAATCATTGAAAAGCATCACATCTTCATGGATACCAACATCAGTTACTGCGAAGATGTCATTTTCAATCTGGAATATCTGCTGCATGTCAGAAACGTTGCCGTGCTGAAGGCTCCGGTCTACTATTATGTCAAGACTGAAGGGTCTCTGGTCCGGCAGAATCTCAGCATTGAAAAGACGGTCAGGATGAAGACCAGTGTAATCAAGTACTACAATGAATTTTACCGCAACATTCTTGACAGTGACGACTATGAAGAAAGAAAGCCGATCATTTACGGCTATCTGGTAGCGGTAAGCACTGATGCCTTTGCAATCCCGTTTTTCTCTGACACCCATAAGCTGGGTCAGGAAGATGGGGTACCGGTTTACTATGAATCTGAGCTGGATGATGCCGGCTTCATGCTGCGTTATCTTGGCGCCAACCTGTTTGACAGACTGCTCAGCACCGTAGCCCTGGCCAACAAGCTGGATCTTAACGACGTCAAGGTACTGTATGTGCTTTATAAAAGCGGCAGGGGATACAATCTTAATGAACTGGCTTCAATAACCGGATTATCCGTAACCGCCTGTACCATAGCACTTACCAAGCTGATTGCTCTGGGACACATCAGAATTACAGATGTCGATCTGTTTGGTGAGCATAAGTTAAGTTATGAATACAAAAACGGAAAGATGGATGAACAGCTGGCCAAGATCATCGATGACTACACCTCTGTCAGCTTTATGGGGATTTCCGATCAGGACAGGGAACAGTATCTGGAAACCCGGAAGAAGATCCAGGACAATTTTAAGAGGACCATGGTGTCCGAAGAGGAATGAAGATGTTCAGATCAATTATGCACATCGCCTTTTTCACCGATAACATGGATGAAATGATCCGTTTCTATACGGAAGTTCTGGGTGCTGAGATAAAAGTCAGAACAACATATCGCAGCTATCTGCAGCGTGATGACAGACCTCGGCAGCAAAGGATTGCCAGAGAGGATCCTGACAGAGTTTTCAACGTCTATCTGCAGCTGGCAGAAGGACAGTTCATTGAACTGTTTCCGAAAAAGGAAGGACAGTGCAATGATGTTGGCTGGAATGAAAGACTGGGGTATTCCCACTTTGCCCTGCTGGTTGATGACATATATGAGGCTGAAAAACAGCTGAGTGTCAGAGGACTGAAATTTGATACTCCGATATCCAGGGGACCGTCCGGAACCTATCAGATGTGGACACATGATCCTGACGGCAATAAAATCGAAATAATGCAGTTTACCGAAGATTCCTATCAGGTAAAAGGTCATTTGGATTAAACATCTCAGAGAGATGTTTTTCTTTGAGTTAAAATGGTAAAATGAATACAGGTAATCAGATGAAAACAGATAAGTACATTGTCGGCATCGGAGCCGCAAACATGGACGTTGCCGGCCGCAGCAGAGCCCCGATCAATCTCAGGGATTCCAATCCCGGACGGATGCACACTTCCGTAGGAGGAGTAACCAGAAACATTCTGGAAAACTATGTCCGTTTAGGGGGCAGGGCGGTCCTTTTGTCGGTGGTTGGCGATGACATCTTCGGGCAGAAGATCCTGCTGGAAAGTGGGGAAGCCGGCATTGATGTATCACATGTCAGAATTGTAAAGGATCATGGCAGTTCAACATACATGTCCGTTCTTGACAGTGACGGAGAGATGTCCGTGGCCTTAAGCGACATGCGCATAATGGAAAATCTGTCAGTTGATTATCTGCGTGATAATGATAGAATTATCAGGGGTGCCCGGCTGATCGTGACGGACCCTTCAATTCCTGAAGCGGTAATGGATCATCTGCTTGATCATTACGGCAGAGATATTCCGGTGTTTGTCGATCCCGTGTCGGTTGCCTATGCCGACTGCATTAAGGAGAAACAGGGCAGGTTTTACCGGATCAAGCCCAATGAACTGGAATGTGAACTGTTAAGCGGCAGGAAAATCGAAACGGAAGAAGACCTGTGGGAAGCCGTAAAGGCAATTGTATCCACCGGTGTAAAAGAGGTATATGTATCCCGCGGCAAAAAGGGATGTCTGTATTATGACAGCCACGGGACCTGGTTAACTGCCTGTTTAAGACCGCTGGAAGAAGCGGTAAATGTGACAGGGGCCGGAGATGCCTTCATGGCCATGCTGATATATGGTCATGTCTATGGCATGGAAAAGCAGGATATTCTGAACCATGCCTGCCGGGCCGGTCTGGCAGCCATAATGTCAGCGGACACGATCAATAAGGAAATAAACATTGAATTGTTAAATAAGATATTGGAGGAGAGATTATGAATCTGGAAAAGTATTTATCAGTAACACCTGAAATCAGACAGGCTGTCGCCGAAGGCAGACCGGTCGTTGCTCTGGAAAGCACCATTCTTTCTCATGGCATGCCTTTCCCGGAAAACGTGGAATTTGCTCATAAGGTCGAAGAGATCGTCAGAGGCGAAGGTGCCATTCCGGCTACTACTGCCATCATCGGCGGCAAGCTGAAAGTCGGACTGACTCCGGAAGAACTGGACATCATGTGCAAGGGCGATGGCGTCGGCAAGGTCTCCAGAAGAGATGTTGCCACTTACCTGGTTACCGGTCAGACCGGGGCCACGACTGTTGCCACCACAATGCTGATTGCTTCCCTGGCCGGGATTAAGATCTTCGCTACCGGCGGAATCGGCGGTGTTCACAGAAACGGTCAGTATACCATGGATATCTCAGCAGACCTGCAGGAATTTGCCAATACACCGGTTGCCGTTGTTACCGCCGGCGCAAAGCAGATCCTGGATATCGGCAGGACCCTGGAATATCTGGAAACCTATGGTGTTCCGGTATTGGGTTACAGAACTGATGAATTCCCGGCATTCTACTGCAAGTCATCAGGCTTCAAACTTGACTACAATGCCCAGTCTGAAGAAGAAATCGCCAGAATCATGAAGACCAAGTGGGATCTTGGCTTAAAGGGCGGCATAGTCATCGGTAATCCGATCCCTGATGAATACGCCCTGGATTTCAATGAAATGGAAGGTGTCATCAACGAAGCCATCAAGCTGGCTGATGAGAAGGGCATCAGAGGTAAGAACATTACCCCATTCTTACTGGCTACCATCAAGGACATGACCAAGGGAGTCTCCTTTGCCTCCAATCTGCAGCTGGCTTACAATAATGCCAGACTCGCCAGCCGCATCGCTGTCGAATTCTGCAAGCTTGATTAATACTGAAAAAGGCCGGGCAACCGGCCTTAAATGTGAATTCACATTGTTTTCATAGAATGATATTAGTATTATAGTATGACAGACAATTATGATTTAGTTAATGACAGCATTCTCTTTCTGCTTAGGCCAAAGGTCACGATCTGCTATCTGGAAGAAGACTGGACCTTAAGGCAGGCACTGGAGAAGATGCGCTATTACGGTTACAGCGCCTTACCGGTAGTGACAAAGGAAGGCAGATATGCCGGCACGGTAAGTGAAGGGGATTTCCTCTGGCACATGCTGAATAACAATGAACATGACATTTACAGTCAGGAGGAATACCGCCTTAGGGAGATCATCCGTCCGGATTTCAGTCCGCCTGTCAGGGTGGCAGCTCACATAGAAGATCTGGTCGATCAGATAATGGGTCAGAACTTCGTACCGGTCGTGGATGACTATGACATATTCATGGGCATCATTACCAGACAGGATGTCATCAAGTATCTCAGATACAGACATTAAAAGAAGGATTCATTGATCCTTCTTTTTTCTTTTATATTCTTTCGCCGTTTTGATCAAATATGTGCAGTCGGTCGCTGTTCGCTTTCAGGAATACTTCCTGATCGCGGAAATATCGGATATTGCCCGATTCATCAGCCTTTTCCACCACGATCAGGGACTTATCGTCCGCTCTGACATGGATCAGCAGTTCGGATTCGACCGGTTCGCAATACTCGATCTTGGCCGGATAGCCTTCGGAAGCAATGGATATGTCATAGCCGCGGATGCCGACATCGACTGTGTGGTTTCTGCCGAGCTTCTTCATCTGAGCCTTGTCCAGCTGAACGGTCTGTCCCAGAATGCTGATGGTTCCGGTTTTGCTGAGGGGAACCTCATCAAAGAAATTCATGGACGGTGAACCGACAAATTCAGCAGTGAAACGGTTAGCCGGATAATTGTAGACATTGGCGGTACTGTCGTCCATCTGCATGATCCCGTCTTTCAGGACGATGATGCGGTCTGCCAGATACAGGGCATCATACTGATCGTGAGTAACATAGATGAAGGTCGTCTGGAAAACCTCATGGATCTTTTTCAGCTGAACTCTTAATCTGGCACGCATTACCGGGTCCAGATTGGAGAACGGTTCATCCAGCAGCAGTACCGAAGGCTTCTTTATCAGGGCTCGGGCAAGGGCCACGCGCTGTTTTTCACCGCCGGAAAGATCCTGCGGCAGGCGATCCAGCTTTGTGTCCAGATTCAGCAGTTCGGCAATTTTTCTGACTTCCGGTTCAGTCTGTTCTCTTGGTGTATGCTTTACTTCCAGCGGAAAGGCAATGTTCTTATAGACGGTCTGGTTTGGATACAGGGAAAAGTTCTGGAAGACCATGGCACAGTCTCTTTCGGCAGCAGGTACAAACTTATAGTCCCTGTCGTCGAAATAAATGTCACCTGCGACGGGTCTTTCCAGGCCGGCTATCACTCTTAGCAGAGTGCTTTTTCCCGATCCTGAAGGCCCTAAAACGGCCACAAAGTCACCGTCGGTGAAGGTGGCGGTAAAGTGCTGCAGAGCTATTACTCCTTCGTTGGAAGTATACGGCATGCTTTTCTGCTGCTGCAGGATCAGCTCCTGCTGATTTCGGTTGAAAATACCGGATACCTTCTGGAAGGGATAGATCATGGCGATGTCTACCAGCTTGATTTCAGGCATTACTTCTTACCTTTCTTTCTCTGTGAATTCATCTTTTCATTGAGATCGTATGAGGAATCGGTAACAGCTTCTTCTTCCTCTTCCGGTTCCTGAGCAACCAGGGATACCAGGTTGTTGTCTTCGATGATCTGCTGCATGTCCTTTTCCAGTGGCCCTCTGATGATGTCGCAGTAGACAGCCGGCACGATCAGCAGTGCCAGAGGCATTACTTCAATGGAAAAGGCCAGTGCTGCCATTATCAGTACATAGAGAATGCTTCTTACCGGATGCTTCATGGCAAAGTAAGCTGACATTCTTAAAATTGAACTGATCGGGGCATCAAAGCGGGACAGTACCGGTGCGATGTAAACTACCATGGTTCCCACGACCAGGGCAATGATGATGCCCAAGCCGAAGTACAGCATGCCTAAAATGGTCCTGTAGAACTGATATCCGGTCCATAAGCCTTCAAAGATGAAGAAAGCCAGTACCAGCAGTAACAGTGTCAGTTTGATTCCCGGTACCAGGTTCTGCTTGTAGGAATCAAAGAAATCCCTGAAAAGTCCATTACCGCGTCCGGGACCGAAAATGATCTTGTTGACACAGTGGTAAAGGGCACTGCAGGAAGGCACAATGGTGATCACCGGCAGCGAAAACAGCAGCCACAGCAGGCTGGCTATTATCATGTTGGCGATCATTGTCAGTATTTTAATGAAAGGACTGTTGTAATCCATTTTATAAAGGTGTTTCTCCTATCTCGGTAACGGTTCCGGCTTTCAGTATTTCCTTCTGGCCGAAAGCTGTCATTATCTCTACGTCAATGGCGCTTGGATTGCGGATCATTGATCCATCTACACTATATTCTAACATCTGATAAGCCTGAATATAATCCAGAATTTCACCATTTGTCGCAAACCAGATGCCCTGACGGTTTTCGGACATGTATTTTACCAGGTTTTCGATGACATTCCAGTTATCATTGCGGTCAAATTCATAGCCATGTCCCCAGACATAGAACATTGACGGCTTGAAGGAAGGCATCGTAACGAACTTTTCTGCCAGTTCCATCAGTTTTTCATCATTGTGATGACAGGTCGGATCCAGTTCAAATGGGTCTTTCGGCAGCTCAAAACCATGAGTTGACTTTATGGTTCTGGCTCCCTTATATCCGGCTATCTTCAGATATTTCTTGGTTTCTTCATTGAACAGGCCGAAAGGGTAGGCAAACATCACCAGCGGATAGCCGGTCAGCTTTTCCAGTCCTCCTTTATCTTCCAGTATTTCATACATTGAGTACGGTGCACCCAGAGAAGAAACATCGGAATGGTAAAGGGCATGACCACCCACTTCGTGATCCTTATATAATTCCCTGACTTCTTCTGCTTCCACACGGGAAATATTGACAGGGAACTTAGGGTCGCTCTTCCACCCCAGGGTTCCATAGCCCAGGTTGAAAGTGCATTTTACATTGTACTTGTTGAATATTTCCACCAGACGGCGGTCCTGAGTGACCCCGTCATCATAGCTTAAGGTGAAAACCTTGCTGGTTCCGCCCGGAAACAGCATGATGTCAAATCTCTTTCCCATATTGTCTCCTTTTAAGAAAAGGTCCACTGCTCAGTGGACCTTTATTCTTTATACTCTTTCGCCGTAAATCGGTTTTGGCTTGAAGAATCTGAATGCTGAGGTATTGTCGGAATCAACTCTGAACTTGTTTCCTTCAAATACCAGCTTATAGGTATCTTCAATGCAGGTCTCTACCCATCTGCCGTGCATTACCAGAACATTGTCCTTTTCCCAGTAGGCATCGCCCAGATAGATCTGATGTATGTCTTCCGGTTTGCCCAGCATGTTGGAGAATCTGGTTCCGTTGGTAGTGAATCTGATCTTTTCAGCTCTGTCGTTTCTGGTTACGAAGTTCCAGATGAAGCCATAGTCATCAAAGTCGAGAGAGAAGGTATCGATTCCATCAGGGCCGGCTCCGATCATGAAGTTGCCGCCGAATGGAGTGAAGTCTCCGCTTTCAACCTTGAACTTCTTACCGCTGATCTCCTTGATCATCGGTGAGAATGGCTGGCAGGCCGGGTTACCGATATTCAGGGTGTGCAGCTTGCGGGTCAGTCTGTCATAACCTTCTTCATCTGCATCGATTGGTCCGTTTTCTGTGATCTTTTCGATGAATTTCCAGGTAATGTCCAGAGTGCTCTGGGCCCAATGGGCACCCATGGCCGTTTCGTTAATGGCGATGATCATGTCAAGGTCAGGTAAGACAATTGTAAACTGACCCATGGCACCGTCAGCACGGTAGGCCTTATGAGGCTTGCACATCCAGATCTGGAAGCCATAGCCTAAGAAGTTATCATAGGCTTCAGGGTTATTGACTGATTCAGAAGCTGAATCGTTCTGATTTGTGGTAGCCAGTTTTACATAATCCTCAGCAAGAATTCTTTCGCCTTCCCAGACACCGCCGTCAGCATACAGCTTCATTAAGCGGAAGTTGTCTTCGGTAGTAGCGAATAATCCGCCGCCGCCTACTTCCATGCCGTCTGCCATGCACATCCAGCGCAGGTTATCAGGATTGATACCGATCTTGTTAAACAGTCTAGGAGTCAGATAATCGTGTAAGCCCAATCCTGTCTTCTTGCGGACGATGGCACCCAGCAGGGTAGAACCGGTGGAGTTGTACATGTACTTTGTTCCCGGCTTGTGAACGACCGGAGTATGCATGAATTCTCTGATCCAGTCCTTGGAATTGAATGGCATTGTCTCCATGCCGCAGCCCATGCACAGTACATCACGTACCGTTAATAACTTCAGGTTTTCGCTTGGTTCTTCCGGTGATTCATCAGGGAAGATGTCAATGAGTCTTTCATCAAGCTTCAGCAGTCCTTCCGTATAGGCAATGCCTACGGCTGTGGCTGCATAGGTCTTGGTGTGGCTCTGCAGACCGTGACGGAGGTTAGGACCGTAAGGTGTCCACCATCCTTCAGCGATCATCTTGTTGTGACGCATGATCATTAAGCCATGCATTTCTGTCTGGCTGTGTTCCAGATTGTCGATGTATTCCAGAATAAGCTTGCTTGGTACGCCGACTTCTTCCGGTCTTGCTTTTTCAAAAGGTTTGCGATAATCCATTTTTTACCTCCGATTAACCCTTGACACCGCCGACGACCATGCCCTTGATAAGTTCGCCCTGAACAAACGGATATACCAGCAGAATTGGAATCAGCGCTATGATGGCGACAGCCATACGGGCAGATTCGGTAGGAAGATTACGCTGTGCTAACAGGACGGCTTCGTCCTGCAGGTCTGTAGTCTTTAAGAACTGGATGGAGTCCATCAGTTTCTTCAGGTAGACCTGGATGGTGTAGAGCTTAGGGTTGTTGATGTAATACAGACCGGCTGACCAGTTGTTCCAGTAACCTAAGGCTGAGAACAGACCGATAGTGGTCATGATAGGCTTTGACAGCGGAACCATGATCTTGGAGTAAATGGTCCAGTCATTGGCACCGTCGATACGGGCTGCTTCAACGATTGAATACGGAATGTTGGCATTGAAGTAGTTTCTTACCAGCATTACGTTCATGCCGTTCATTAATGAACCAGGCAGCAGATATGCCCATAGAGTATCCTTGATGTGGAACAGTCTGGTCCAGACGATGTAGGAGGCAGTCATACCGCCGTTGAACAGCATCGTGAAGAACAGGATGAAAGCGATGGTATTTCTAGGCTTGAAGTCTTTCCTTGATAAAGGATAGGCAAACAGAGAAGTCATTACCAGTGACAGGAAAGTACCGATAACTGTTACCACGATTGTCAGACCGTAAGCACGGGAAATGGTAGCTCTCTTGGCCCACATGAAGGCATAGGCATCCAGTGACCATTCATCAGGAATGAAACGGTAGCCATGGAGCAGTGAGTTTTCAGATGAGAATGATACGACACACATCAGTACCAGAGGTACGATACAGAACAGCATGAACAGAGTCATGATGACTAATGCGATGTAGTGGAAGGATTTTTCACCCTTCATCATTACGATTTTATTCTTATTACTTGCCATGTTGTTATCCTCCTAGAATAATGAGTTCTCCGGATTGATCTTACGTACCAGCAGGTTGGAGAACAGTACGAGGAAGAAACCGATGACGGCCTGGAATACGGAGGCAGCTGATGACTGACCTACGTTATTGGAGACCATCAGAGCACGGTATACGAAGGTATCAATGGTCTGTGTTGTTTCATACAGCAGACCGTTTCCCAGCGGTACCTGATAGAACAGACCGAAGTCAGAGTTGAAGATACGGCCGATTGACAGCAGCAGCATCATCGTGATCATTGGCTTTAACAACGGCAGGGTAATGTAGCGGATCTGCTCCCACTTGGTTGCACCGTCGATACGGGCTGATTCATACAGACCCTTATCGATACCGCCAATGCTTGCCATGTAAATGATTGATGACTGTCCTGCACCCTGCCAGATGTGTACGATGGTCAGGATGAACGGCCAGTACTTTGGTGTCTGATACCACATTATCGGATTATCCTTGAAGAATGTGGCATTGAGATAGCCATAGCTCTGGCTCAGGAATGCATAGACCAGGAATGACAGGATAACTGCTGAAACCATTGAAGGGAAGCAGATTATCGGCTGAATTACCTTGGCAATCTTTCTCTTGGCAATTTCGTTCATGCACAGGGCAATGAATACCGCAATGATAAGGTCCATGATGATCCAGACGGCATTGTAGGCAATGGTGTTTCTGATCATGATGAAGGCATCCTTGGTCTTGAACAGGTATTCAAAGTTGTCCAGACCTACCCATGGGCTCTTGATGATACCGATGGAATAGTTAACTCTCTTGAAAGCCAGCAGAATACCGAACATCGGTAGGTAGTTGTTGGCAATCAGATAGATGATTCCAGGAAGCATCATCAGATACAGTGGGAAGTCATTTTTGAATTTTTCCTTTCGCGCCAGTTTTTTCTGCTCCCGTAAGAGGTTGTCGAACTCAGCGCTGTGGTTGTTTTTGTTTTCCGACATAAAAACACTCCTTTACTGTATAAGTATCCATCTTTATATTAACTATTAAAAAAACATCGTACATTAAAAAAAGTACGATGGATTTGTCAATTTCTATCTCTTAAAAGCTGCTGTACGAAAGTCACTGCTTCATCAAAGTGAACAGCGTTTCCGACAACGCCGATGATCACGTCACCATGGTAATATCCGGCCCTGTGGAGAAGGGAATCACTGTGAAGGATTATGCCCTGAACCAGCTGGTTCTCAGCATTGTCATTATAATAGTAAAAGTCATCAGAATACTTTGCCAGCACATCCTTGTCAATCAGGACATTGAGGTCGGCAAAGCCGTTGTTGGCGGCGAAGTAATCGAAGTACTCACGGGGGGCAACATAGACATCCAGATCGCTGATGGAGAAAAGGGCAGTCAGTACCTGCATGGTTCCCATGTCGGCCCCGTCATCACCGCTTAAGCCGATGGAAAGTTCGGTATTGACGTTGACGGTCTTCTTTTTCATCTCAATGCCCCGGCGGTTCATGGTGTCGTTGAATACTGTTTCATCGCATTCCCTGAAGATCGTATCGTTGTTAAGCAGCACAACGTAAAGATTGACGTTGGTTCTACCGATGTTATTGAGCAGGGAAAGCAGCCGGATCGTCAGGGCAAGCGTAACGGCTATTATCGGGGCCTTGTAATAATCCCAGATGAATCTGAGCTTACTTGCTGCACTCTGCATTTCATTAAGCCGGGCACGGTCTTTTCTTATCTGTTCACTGAGCTTCATCCTGCTGTCCTCCCTTATCCCGTCTCCAGTCAAAAGGTGATACTCCGACGATCTTGTGGAATACCGTAGAGAAATAGGAAATGTTGAAGTAGCCGACATAGGAAGCTATTTCACTGACGCTCATGGAAGTTGACAGTAACAGTCTCTTGGCTTCTTCCACACGCAGCTGGTTGATGTATTCACGTAAATTCATGTTCATGGAATTCTTGAACAGCTTGGAAAGGTAATTCGGAGTAACGAAGGCTACAGCTGCCACGTCATTGCGGTCAATGTTCTCATGATAGTTTTCATCAATGTAGCGTTTCGCACGGACAATGATGTCTTCAGAGTCGATCATTTCCTGCATCATGGACTGCTGCAGATCATACAGGCCGGCGGCATAAGCCGTCAGGGCTTTTTTGCCGGTGGTGGCCTTTTCATCCAGGGCGGCGATATCTGGATTCATGAATATCTGGTTGGTACTGTTGCCATTGTCACGGAAATAGGTGACATAGATGTTAACCAGTTCATTGCGGAACTGGGAGTAGGCTTCCGGTGAGGAAGGCAGCTTTTCTATCAGCATGCTAATATATTCATCATAACCGGCCTGATCGCGTTTCTTTAAATACCATAAGACCTGATTGGCATTGATCTGAACTTCCTGAGACACATCAGGGACGCTTTCCTGACCGACCATTGATATTCTGCCGCCATAATAACGGATACGGCGCATGCGGTCATACAGGTCAACGGTTACCGCTGAAGCCTGATAGAACGGGAAAACACCGCTGATCAGTACGGCAGGGTTAAGTGACATGTACTTATTGGTAAAGCTGATGAGGTTTTCGCATTTGGCCTTGATCTCACTGTCGGAAAGTGTTTCCCTGACAAAGCACATGGCCCAGATGAAGCGGCTGTCAGAGTTTACGACAGTGTAGGCTGAACCGATGTAGTCCAGCAGGGCTTCATCGTGAATGCGTCCGTAGGTAAACAGCAGCAGCTGGCGGCTCCAGGTCTTCTGAATGGCATCGGTCATGTCAGAACAGGTAAAGACGATGCGCCACTGGCTGTCAGCATCGAAATCGATGTCATTGTAACGTAAGCCGGCATTGACCAGCTCACGGGTCGAACCCAATACCCCGTCACAGGCCTGACGGAAGATCGATGAAAGCAGCAGGTCATGCTGATTCTGGTCTGGCCGAGGCTGTTTCTTGGCTCTGGCATTGGCGATCATCTTCTGAATGGAGATCTTGATCTCTTCCAGGTCAAACGGCTTGGTCAGATAGCTGGTAACTCCGTATTTGATGGCTATCTTGGCATATTCAAACTCTTCATAGCAGGTCAGGAAAGAGAACTCCACATCAGGGTTCTTTTCAAAGGCGTATTTCAGAACTTCAATGCCGTTGCTTAAAGGCATGCCGATGTCACAGAGGATCAGATCGGGATCTTCCCGGTCAATCACCTCACGGGCCATTAAGCCGTTATAGGCACGCAGGATCTTGGATATTCCAAGTTCACGGCAGTCAAGCTGACTCTGTATGACATCTATTGTAGAAATGTCATCATCACATACTAACAGTTTCATCTGGGTTCTCCTCTTCAGGGATCAGCAGCTCAATATGAGCTCCTCCCTCAGGTTTATTGGAAAGTCGCAGCAGGTCATCTCTTCGGTAGATGATGCTCAGACTGTAGCGTACATTGGTCAGGCCAAGGTGTTCCTTGGTGAAAGGTTCGTTGTTTTCCGGGTCTTCCAGTTTGGCCAGGGCTTCAGCTGAGAAGCCGTTACCGTTATCTTCTTCAATCAGACGAATGCCTCTGAATCCATCTTCTTCGTATGTTTCTCCTGAAATGTTGATGTACATCGTATTTACCAGGGTCATGGCATGCTTGAAGGAGTTTTCAACCAGGGAAAACAGGATAAGATACGGAATTCGTACCTGCTGAACATTGGCAGGGCAGTCGAAAGTGATCTCAATGCTGTCCGGGAAGCGGATCTTCTGCATGGTCACGTAGTTCTGAATATGCTGGATCTCTTCAGCAACGGTAGTCCAGTCGTTGGATTTGTTGAGCATGTAGCGGGTAAAGCGGGCAAAGGCTGAGATGTATTCCCTGATCTTTTCCGGAGTGCTGGTGTAGGTCATGTTGCTGACGGTGGAAATGGCATTAAGGAAGGTGTGAGGATGCATCTGCGCTCTTAACATCTTCAGACGGTTTTCCTCTCTCTTAAGCTTGAGGTCATATGACTCAATGGTCAGATTCTCAATCTTTTCCGTCATGTTATTGAAGCTCTCATACAGCCTCTCAAATTCACTGCTGCCGGCTTCGGAAGGATCCATGCGGTAATCAAGATTGCCGGCGGCCAGCTGCCGGTTGGCTTCGATGAGCTTGTTGACAGGGGCGGTAATGCGGCGGTGGAGGTCATCCATCAGAATGAAGACCAGCAGGACGCAGATGGCACTGTCAATGATCAGAAACCGCAATGCCAGATTCCAGGGGATTTCAAAAGGCTTTGGCTGAATGATGTAAACCGTTGAGGCATCAGCCATCTGCTGATCTGTTACGGAGATGGCATACCCGTGATTGAAGTAGTCATCCTTACGTCCCTGATAAACCAGATCCTTTAATTTGAGGTCACCCTGACACCAGATCAGTTCGTCACTGTTCTTGATGAAGCAGGTTCCGCGGGAAATGTCCTGATTGTAATTCTGCTGAATGCCATATAAGGAACAGTCAGATACAATTCCGACGACATACTTGCCCAGTTTGATTGACTTATAGTAGTAACCGGTATCAAGTACATCTATTATGCTCCAGATTCGGTTGTTCAGAGTGGTAGTTTCCTGAATTCCATACTGCTGAAGAAACATTTTCAGAGTAAATGATTTGGTCTGGGGCAGGGAGGCGTTGTTGGAAAAAAGATAGGTACTGCCTTCACTGTCAATCAGGAAAACGGCGGTAATGTCTGAGGAGGTCATGACTTTATAGTTGATGGCATCCTGCATTTCAGTGGTTTCCGTATAATTCATCGGATCGGATCCCGGTCTGATGGTAGTTTTGTTATATAGGGTGACCAGCAGGTCATAAAGATGCTCATACATGGTATTCAGACGGTTGTCAATTGAAGCCGTCCACTGGGAGGAATAGGTTTTACTGACAGAGAGAACGGAATCTTCATAAACTCCCTTATAGGAAATGCTGATGACCACAAAAAACAATACTGACGTCAGCAGTATTCCGGCAAGCAGAGCAGTAACTTTTTTTACCCATGAGTTCTTCATCTGGTTCTATATATAAAATATAATTTCTAAATTTCATTATACATTAAAAGCGGGTGGATATCCACCCGCCTGTTTATGACATAAGGTAATGAATCTTAGTGATTCTGCTTATACCATTCGTCTGCCTGTGCCTGGAAGTCAGCTACGATCTTGTCGATGCCGGCTGTCTTCAGAGCATCAAGGAACTTAGGGTATTCTACTGCAGGGTCTACGTCACCATACATTAATACTTTGCTGTACTGTTCTACAACGTTGGAAACAGCTGTGATTTCATTCATGACGTTGACTGTTGTAGGTGTGAAGCCATACAGAGGTGGGCACCAAGCGTTTTCCATTAACCACTTGCCATATTCTCTGTCTGAACCGGATTCGTCATCTGTTTCATATTCCAGACCTCTGAAGCCGTTACCGATCATACCGCAGGAGTAGATGCAGTTGTATGGTACAGAGTTGAAGTCTAAACCATCAGGATATCTTACCTTTGTGTGGTCTTCATTCCATACATAGTCCTGGCCTTCAGCACCGTAGATGATTGTGTTCCATACGAAGTCATCGACGTATAACAGGTTGATGAATCTTGCTGCAGCTGCAGGGTCCTTGCAGTAGTGAGCAATACCGATACCTAATGTATCAGTTGACAGGTCATCGATACCGATATTTACAGCACCGAATGTTGCACCGTAAGTGTTTGTCTTGGTGAACATCTGAGCGATGCCTTCAGAATCTGCAGAGTGGCCCATGATAACGCCCTTGCTTGAACCGCCCATGACAACTGCGTCATGTGATAAGGTGTTAGCTGATCCTTCTGGGTCTGCATAGCCTTTCTGACGGAATTCATATGCCTTATAGATGGCCTTCTTGAATGCTTCGGTTTCATAGTAGTTGTATAACTTAGTGCTTTCGCCTACTGTTGCAGCATATGTGCCGATAACAGAAGTGTGGTCCATCAGAGCATAAAGTCTGTTGAACTGGTCGCAGTATACTAAGAAGTGTTCATCTGGATATGCAGCCTTTAATTCAGCTAAGACATCGCCTAAGTTATCAATGTTGGTAGCCTTTGATACATCAACACCAGCCTTGTCAACGAGTTCCTTATTGTAGATGAACTTCCAGTCAAGAACTGTACCGAAGTAACGAGGGATCATGTAAGTGTGGCCAGCCATCTTACCGGAACCGATGATGTTGCCGATCAGATCTACAGTTGGCTTTAATTCCTTGTCGAGATAGTCATCCAGAGGCAGAATGTAACCGTTGTTTACCCAGTCTGCCATGCCGAATACCTGTACTACATCCGGTGCATCGTCACCGCCGCTGGCTAATTCCATAGGAATCTTTGAGAAATAGTCAGAGATTGCAGTGATCTTCAGATGAACTGTAAATGTCTCATGCAGAGTGTTTGTCAGATAATCATTCAGCTGATCTTCTACTTTCTGTGTTGCTTCCAGGTTTGGAACGATGAACAGAGTAGACATGTCGAGAGTGATAACTGATTTCTTCTCACCTTCGTCTGCTGGTTTTGAACAACCTGCTACAGGTCCCAGCAACATCAGTAAGGCAATTAAAAGAACAAATAGCTTTTTCATTGTGATTTTTTTCCTCCCTATTGTTGAGTTCTTTCTCTCTGATTTAATTTAATCACAGAAAATTTCACATTTCTTTCAAAAAAGTCATTTCGTTTTTAGATAATAATACTTTATTTTATGGTCAAAAGTGAAAGTCAAAAATCCATAACACTTTTTTAATACTTTTATAAACCCGGCTACTTTACAATAAAATCGGAAATATGCGGAAAAGGGGTTAAGAATAATGTCAACACACTTTGTCAAGTTCCGTTCCCGGGCACTTGCCCGCAACGGTGAATTCTATATTCATCTGCCGGAAAAACCGGAAAACCTGCCGATCTTTCTGCAGGGCAATCCTTATTATCAGAGACCGGCCAAGACACTGATCCTGCTGCATGGCTACAGCGGTGACTGTGATGACTGGCTCTATAATTCAGCAGCTGCTGATTTTTCAATGAAATACAATCTGGCAGTGGTAATGCCGACCGGAGGGCTGGATTTCTATGTTGACAAGAAGGCCACCGGCCGACAGAACTGCAGGTTCATCGGTGAAGATCTGATAAAGTATCTGCGCGATACCTTCAATCTGGCCGTGAAAAGGGAAGACACTTACATTGGAGGTCTTTCCATGGGCGGATATGGTGCACTGCATACCGGCCTGATGTATCCGGAGACCTTCGGAGGCATCATGGCTCTCTCATCAGCGCTGATCATCTACAATCTTAAGGACATGAAGCCGGACATGGGAGATCCGGTAATGGCCAACTACGAATACTATGTCGATACCTTCGGTGATCTGAAGAAGGCCATCAGAAGCGATCATAATCCGGAAGTGCTCTTCAAGCGCAATGTCAGAGAGGAAAGGGAAAACCCGAGGATATTCATGGCCTGCGGTACGGAGGACTTCTTACTGGCTCCTAACCGCCGCATGCGGAACTTCCTGAAGAAGCAGAAGGCAGAATATACATATGTCGAGAATCCGGGCATTCATGACTGGAATTTCTGGACACCTCATGCCTATAAGGGTATTGAATGGTTATTAAACGGGAAATAAACATTAAATTGTTGGAGGTATAATTAATGTCAAATTTTGAAAATGCAAAGGTGTTAGTCAAGCAGGGATGGTTGCAGGGTTACCTTGATGGTCATGTAAAGGTATTCAAGGGCATTCCTTATGCAGCTCCTCCGGTAGGTGAACGTCGTTTCAGACATCCTGAAGATCCTGGCAAGTGGCGCGGAGTACGCAAGGCCGTACAGTACAGTGCTGCAGCTGTTCAGCATGTCATGGAAATGGAAAACATGCCTGCCAACGTACATGGTGTTCCGCAGTTCATGGCTCCTTCTCAGTATGAAGAAGACTGCCTGTATCTGAACGTCTGGACACCTGCCAAGAGTGAAGACGACAAGCTTCCGGTATTCATCTGGATCCATGGTGGCGGTATGGTCGCCGGCAGCGGCTGTGAAGTTGTCTGCGACGGTATCGGTTTTGCCAAGAGAAAGGATATCGTTGTCGTAACCATCAACTATCGTTTAGGTTTCTTCGGATTCTTTGCTCATCCGGAATTAACGGCTGAAGCAGGCGGAACCAGCGGTAACTATGCCTTATATGACATGCGCAAGGCCTGCCAGTGGGTTAAGGAAAACATTGCCAAGTTCGGCGGTGACCCTGACAGAATTACCGTAGCCGGTCAGTCCGGCGGTGCAGCAGGCACCGGTGCCTTACACGCATCACCATTAATGAAGGGCATCATCAACCGTGTATCAATTGAATCCGGTCCTATTTACTGGGGCTTCATGCAGCCTGGTCCAAGAAAAGCCATGGAAGATCTCGGCGTTGAATTCTGCAAGTATGTCGGCTGCAAGGACGTAGCTGAATTAAGAAGAAAAGATGCCTGGGAATTATTCGATAAGTATGAAGAATTCGTCAGAAGCAAGAACATGGGTCACTTCGGCTTCAGTTTCTGCGTTGACGGTGAATTCATTCCTAAGCCATATTCAGAGATCATGGATTCCGGTGAATTCAATGACTTTGATGTCATGATCGGTTCCTGCGCTCAGGAATTCCCGGCAGTCAAGGCTGATGAATATACTCTGGAAAAATGGGATGAATATCTGAATGAAGCATTCCCTGATGCTGTAGAAGACATGAAGAGATGGTATCCTGCTGCTAACGGTGTTGAAGCTGCCAAGCAGGTATCAACAATTGCTTCAGACATCATGTTATTAGGCAGTGCCAAGCTGGGCGAACTGGTCAACAAATATGACAGAAATGCCTATGTATGGTTAATGAGCAAGGAAAATGAGACTGAAAGAGGTCACAGAGACGGTTCTCCTCACTGCGCTGAAATGCCATATGTCTTCGGGCGTGTAGACCATGGTGAAAGAAATCCGTTCTTCCCATATCACTGGGTAGGCGCTGACTATGACTTCATGGAACTGATCCAGGGTTACTGGTATGATTTCGCTGCCACAGGCGATCCTAACGGTGGCGGCAGACCGGCCTGGAAGAAGTATGCTGAAAGCTTCGACATCATCAACCTTAATAACAATTCCGGCATGATGGATAAGGCTCAGCAGGAAAAGTACTACTACTTCTACAAAAAACTGCAGACCAATAACTTCGTTGTCAGACTGTTCGGCCCTGCTAAGTTCACACCTAAGGAAGAAGCATAGTGGAAGGAAAACCAATAATTGAAGTCAAGGTTGAGTTTGATCAGCCTGGCTTTAAGATGAAGACGGAGCAGGGTGATGTTGTCATGATCCCGTTCTACGGTAAGGTTTACGGTGAGCTTTTCAGCGGCATTGTGGAACCCTGGGGCGTAGATACCCAGATCCTCAACCAGGCCGGGGTCAGACACATGTCAGCCCGCTACCTGTTAACCGGGAAGGATAAGGACGGACAGGAATGTCATATCTATGTAGAGAACAATGCCTTCTTTACTGATGATCTTCCTCATCCGACCTTTAAGTCTGTACCGACTTTCTATACTGACAGCAAGCTCTTATCACCGTATCTTCACCGCAATCAGTTTGTAGGTGAAGGCAGCGTAGAAAAAGACGGCCTGTGGATCAGATTCTACGAAATAGAACACTGAAAAAAAGGATATTGACCATTACGGTTAATATCCTTTTTATGTTATTCATAATGCCTGAATTATGCTTCGATTGTATAGGTTTCCTTTTCAAAGTCGACTGTCAGCTTGACGGATCCGCAGCCATTTTCCCACTTTATGATCATGACTGTTTCGTTGCAGTAGCAGTTGATGTCAGCGTCTTCAGTGAAGATTGGACAGGTGTTACGGAATCTTAACAGTTCCAGCTGCTTCTTCACGACATCTTTCTGCAGCAGTTCCTCGGCTTCCCGTAAAGTCAGATTGGTTCTGTTGATTTCCTTATGCCCGCCAACCCCGGCTCTTCTCATGGCTTCGTAATCATTCTTTCCGGCAAACAGATCGAGATACCAGATCTGCGGCTTGCCAGGCATAAACAGCTGAATGGCTCTGGCCATTAACATGCGTCTGTCGGATTCGCCCAGGGCGCTGTAGTAAGTTGCATTGACCTGATAGTAAACATTCTTGGCCCCATGGAGGTCCTTGACATATCCGCCGCGACCCACTACGATGTCGATCATGTTCCGGATGTCCTCCTCAGGTAATAAGCCCTTGAGGTCCAGCAGAGGAATGCCGTCATGGCATCCCAGCATGTTGACGGTAAGGATGTTCTTTTCAGTGATCTCATCGATCCATTTCTTCAGATAGGTTCCGTTCTTTCTGATGAACGCATCAATCAGCAGACCAGGCAGGAAGAAGTCATAGACCATGTAGCCCTTGTCAGCCAGCAGTTCGTAGATCTTTTCAGCATAGCTGGCATGGATCTCCGGCAATAAAGTCAGTCCGTATTCGCTGGCAATGTCATCAACTTTCTGCAGCAGATCCCAGGTGCCCGGATCATTGAGGAAGTTCCTTAAGCCTGGTTCCTTAGGAGCATAGGCAAAGGCATCCAGTCTGACAATGGCTACACCGTAATCGGAGAGTTTCTTCAGAACGCTGCGGTAGTAATCCCAGACTAATGGCGACTTGATGTTGAGGTCCATCTGACCCAGATAGCTTCTGTTAGCCTGCAGGTATTCCAGAATCTGCGGTTTATGCTGTTCCCATCTGCCGAAGTCAATGTCTTCCGGAGCCATCTTGTGAGCCAGGGCATCATTGACAATGTGAGAAATCTCAACGGCGGTCTGATACTGCATGCCGAGCTGCCTGACCAGATCAAGCGGATTGATCCGGTTATAGATGACTTCCTGATAGAAGGTGTTCCAGTAAGGAACATCACGTCCGTCCGGGAACCTGACCATCAGGATCGGCAGTCCGGCCTTGCGGAAGAACATGTCCTTAATGTACTTTTCGTCAGGCTGAATGTAGCCGCCTTCCGTCATTTCACCGCAGCCATCCCAGAACTTGTTCCAGTCAATGAAGAAATCACGGTACTTTGAAGCATCACCGTTGCGGATGATGTCCTGGAACTGTTCCGACAGGACTGAAATATGATTCAGAATGAAGTCCATTTTCAGGTCAATGTTCAGATCATGGAGATCCGCAATGTCCTGTTTGTCGGCCAGCGTTTCACTCAGATCATAGCTGATCAGGGAGAAACCGCGGTCCAGGTCGGTATTGAACACGCTTGGCAGGATATAGAATGACTTGAAGGTGTCCTTGAATTCTTCCTTTTTTAGCAGGGAAACGATGTCGGAAAGTCTGCCCCCGACACTGTCAGGGTAGGCATTTAACATAGCTCCGATGCCCATTTTCTTGGCTTCCATATAAACCTCCTTAAAAGTCGGCAGGATCGAGGAATTCTCCGGCTTTTGAAATGATTATCTTGGCGTATTTGGCTCTGTCATCCAGCTCCCGCTGTTCGATTTCCAGAACCATGGTCGTGAAGGCTGAGTCAGTCTTGCCGTCACGGGCTCTTAAGCGGCGGTGTTCCCTGGTTTCCTCCGGAGTGGAATTCAACAGGATCGGGATGTCAATGCCTTTCAGATTGCCGTTGCCGCCATGAGTCCATTCGATGATCAGCACATTGATCTTTCGGAAATCAATGAGATCATACCAGCGGGCGTCTTCGGTTCTTCCCATTCTCTTCATGAAGATGTCTTCAGCACCTGATTTGAAGGCGTTGATGATCCAGTTGACCTGGTCATAATCCTGTTCCTTATAGGTGCCCAGATATTCGCTTAAGGCCTGACGGCCGTATTGCTGATAGAAGGTGAGCCAAGGATAACTCTCGGTCTTCTTAGGATCAGCATCTGTCTCATTGGCCCAGAGTTGGTCAAGAACCTTCTGGTTATCAGGAGTATAGGCTCCCTGTTTCAGTAAGCCCTTAAGTCCTTCAGAACGGAAGACGGAAAGTCTTTCCGCATCATTATATAAAGGTATTCTTCTTGGATAGTTGTCACCTGACATGACATAGGCTCCGATGCCACAGGACTGCAGGTAATATGTCAGTAATGAAGCGATCTCGCTCTTGCCGACACCTGAGCCTCCGAAAACGGAAACCACGATTTTATCACTGTCAAGCTTAACCATTTCCTCGATCAGTTTCGGGAAGATCCTGGAGGCTTTGTCAATGTGAGTCTCGTTGATGGCGATCTTGTCGCCAGGCATGTCTCCATGAGGCATGTCATCTGAAAGGACAGGGGCCTTCCAGCCGTCTATTTCCTCGCAGATTTTCTGAAGTTTTTCCTTAAACATGTTTATTCTCCCGTAAACTTGCGGATGTAGTTGGCCAGTTCCTTACCCATGCGGACGTGAGTCTTGGCACTTGGATGTCCGGCTGCTCCGATTCCTTCCATCATGACGTTGAGAGGAATGTATTCGAAGCAGAACAGTTTCTCATCACCGGTTTCCTCTTTCAGTTCGGCAACTACTTCCTTGATGTGATGATACAGATAGGTGTCAATTGAACCCAGTGAGCAGATGATCACGGTATCAGGGCCGTTGCATCTTCTGACCTGTCTGACGAATTCCTTGTATCTGGCATGGAACCAGTTTTCCATTGGTTCAATGTCATTGAAATTGCGGTAGAACTTGATAGGGTTGTTATCGTTGGTTCCCAGGTTGAGAACAACGATGTCATTATGATGAGCCTCAAAGTCCCATTTTTCCAGTGGTTTGCCATACTTGGTGGCATACAGTTCATCAGTGTATTCATAGATGTCTTCCATGGCATGCATCGGGATGAACGGATGTTCCGGCCTGGCGGCATTGATGCCCGATTCACAGATCATGGAGTACTCATAGCCCAGTTCCCTGGCAGCCAGGGCACCATAGGTGATCCAGCCGTTTTCCTCGCTGGTCTTGAACATGAAGGCATTGTCCGGGGCTTCGATGCCGAAACCGCAGGTAATGGAGTCGCCGACCAGTTCCATGGTCTTCTTATTGTCTTCGTATTTATGGAATTCACCGTCAGTGGCAACCTCTAATATGCCCAGCTTGCCTCTGGCATTTTCCGAAAGTTTTAAAACTCTGACATTAACGGTAGCTTCTTTTTCGCTTTCCCACATGGTCAGCCATTCATGGTCAGTATTGCGGCATTCATGGCGGTTGATCAGCTCACCGTTTACTTCGGCACCTACGCATGGCCAGTCAGGCGGTGGTGTAGGTCCTCCCGGGAATCCGGCAATCTGATCGCTGTCAGCGATCACTTTGATCTTAAGGTATTTTCCGGTAACGCCTACCGTAAAACCTGAACAGGTCCAGTTGGCATACAGAGCCTGTTTTTCTTCGTCATAGACTGTACGGCCGTGAATCTTGACTAACGGCAGCAGTTCCTTGATCTTCATCAGTCATTTCCTCCTTTGACAATAAAGTTATACATGTCTCCGCTCGGTACATAGGTTACCGGGAGATCTTTGTCTACTAATTCTGAAAGCCAGTCCTTCATGTACTTCATGCCCAGCTCTTCCCAATTGAAGTGTCCCAGGTTGATGACGGCCTTGGTTTTACCCAGTTCAATGGCATCTCTGACATATGACAGGACAGTCCAGTCAATGACTTCACCAGGAATGATGACGTCAGACTGCTTTTCCAGGACATTGATGATGCTGACTCCGTATTCACCGGTCGTGCCATCCTTTTTATGATAGTCCATCGGATAGAGATGGCCGACCAGGGCAGCACTGGATACAATGGCATCGGGATCACCGATGATCCTGGTTCCGTTCATGCCGATGGAATCGATCAGATGGTTGCACAGCTCTCTTAAGGTGCAAGGTTCAAAGTGAACGATCCAGTGGGCAAACAGTCCGGTGTCCATGTCGACTTCAGCCTTGTCTTCCCAGCCCAGATATTTCAATACGCCGGTAAAGATACTGTCAGGTCTGTTGAAATGCATGTGGTCATGGTCACGCCATACCACGATGCCATGGTCGTCCAGCAGCCTCTGCTTTTCTTCATAAACGGAGTTTTCAAACGGTTCAAACCACCCGGCTTCATCAGCTGAAGTATAGAAGGTAGGTTCATGTACCACGATCAGATTGGCCTTAAGTTCTATGGCCTTTCTGATTACTGAAATATTAGGTGATAAGGCAGTAACTACTCCGGTGCATTCAGCTTCCGGATCACCGCACTTGTAGTCGTCACAGCCCTTATATCCCGGAATGTAGGGATGATAGGCCAGAATTTTCTCTACAACTTCTCTGATCTTCATTTATTCCACCTCACATGTAAACCCGTAAACCGGGTTGTTTTCCGAATTGAACAGAATGGCAGGGGCATAGTTGGCCTCGCAGTATTCAATTCTGACTTTCTTATTATCAAACTGACCGGTAATGATCAGTTTATCAGCGTTAATTTCAGCATCGTATTCCACCGGTTCATTATCAGTCATGACCTTAAGGGCACTGCGCAGACAGCCTCTTACTTTCAGGCCATCAGCCCGGTTTTCAAATGAAAGGGTAACGGTATTGCCTGTCTTTTCAGCTTTTTCCAGTTCCGGACAGTCAGCAACCAGTGATTTATCACCATAGACGTGCTTCATTACAATGCGGCCCAGTCTTTCACCGACGATCTTCTTGTGGCGCGGGTGAATGTTGAACTGCTCCCCGGCATCCAGTATGCAGACATCGTACATGTCTTCAGTTTCTTCAGCAGCCTGGTGCTGTTTGTGGCGGAGAACGTCATACTTCTTGGCACCGGTAACTCCCACTCCCTGGAATGGAGCCAGTTCGATCTGGAAGAACGGGAATGTCCAGCCCCACAGCTTACGCCAGCAGGCCACCATGGTCTTCATGCTTTCATCATAGAAGTCGACCCATTCCCTGGCGTCGTCGTCTTCACCCTGATACCACACAACACCCTTAATGGCATATGGGGCAGTCTTCTTCAGCATCTGTTCATACAGACCGGCCGGTCTGACGATGGAACGCGGTCCCGGATTATATGGCGCAAAATCCACCGGCGGCAGCTTGGAAGGGTCAAAGTTCTTGAAGAACTCACTCATGTCCTCGCCCATCATGAAGCGGTCATTGAACCGCTGCTGCTGCGGGGAGATCGGTGCAGGTTTCCTGTCGGAAGCTGCCATGTATTTTGGCCAGTTTGTTGAATCACAGGCATCCTGATGCCATTTCAGTACCGGCTGCAGAGCAGGGTTTGCCTCGATGTCTTCCAGGGCAGTCCAGGCTGTTACCGGAGTACCGCCCCAGTTACAGGATATTATGCCTACCGGAACATTAAGCTTTTTTCTTAATATCATGCCCATGTAGGCTGCGACTGCGGAGAAATTGATGCGGTTATCGTAAGTATTCCATTTGCGCCAGAAACCCCGAGCCGGACGGCTGTCCAGTTCCAGATAGCCCAGATAGGCACTCTGCGGGGTGGTATAGCAGCGCAGGTATTCATCATCAGGAAGCTCTTTTGTTTCCGGCAGGTCAAAGTCGTATTTCATCAGAAATTCCATGTTTGACTGACCGGTTGCCAGCCAGACTTCACCGATGGCTACATCCTTGAAGGTTATTGTTTCTTCCGTCAGTAAAGATGAAATGGTCATTGCGGTCTTAAAACAGGCCGGCTGAGGATCAAGAGTGACCATCCACTCACCGTTTATTACCGGAGAAGATGCCTTTTCACCGTTCAGTTCAACGGTGACGGTATCGTTTTCCCGGCTGGTTCCCCATATTTTCAGTTCGCTGTCCCTCTGCAGGATCATGTGTTCCCCAAAGAGGGCAGCAGGATTCAGTTTCATGCTAATTCACTCCTATAATATTCTGCCTTCGACGTCCTTGAAGAAACGGTCGCAATCGCGGGCAGTCAGTTCCGGCATTTCATCAGCGCCGCCATGTCCCAAATGCTGATACATCAGATACTGGGCACCAGGAATGGCCTTGGCAACTTCCAGGGCTGCTTCCGGGGTAGCCAGCGGATCAAGTCCGCCTTCCCAGATCATTACCGGGAACGGGATCTCATGCAGTCTTTCCAGTAATTCAGCCTGACTCTTGGCATGACAGCCGGTCATGTCTCCTAACATAGGCAGAGCAAATTCTTCCTTCTTGCGGTGCATCAGGATATCCAGATGTTCCTCAAAGTTGGCCTGTCTTCTGGCCAGTCTTTCCGGATTCTGGGTCGGCCATAATTCGATCCAGGCGGTCTTTCTTAACTGTTCCTCATTGCCGACGAAATCTTCGGCATGGTCTCTCATCTTGGCCAAAGGGGCCGGGAGGTCTCTCTGCTCGTGATATTGGGTAATGCCGTCGCAGCAGACATAGGCTCTGATCAGTTCAGGTCTGTTGAAGGCAATGTACCAGGATGCCCAGTTGCCATGGGAAATGCCGGTATAGTAGAAGCTTGGAATGTTCATGGCTTCGGCAAAGGCAATCAGGTCTTCACCCCAGACGGTGGCGTAGTCGCGTAATTCCTGATCGAATATGTGATCAGATTCGCCATAGCCTCTCATGTAGACCAGGAAGCAGTGATAGTCATAAGGCGGCTGTCCCAGCAAGGCCATGTGAGAATCCTTGAAGAAGAAATTCTGAGTAGATAAAAGATACTTGTCACCTGTACCGTATTCACGGTAGGCCAGAGTGACGCCATTTTTGATTTTTACGGTCTTTATTTCATGCATGTCAAATTGCTCCTTTTACTCCATTTTCAGCATAACTTAACAGCTTGCGGTAAAAGAATAAAAAATAAATGAATTACTTTTGATTTTCTACTCATTTCGTTTTTTTTGGAAATCATGTTTACATATTTTAAAGGACATTGACATTTGTTTTGTCATAATAATCATAGAATACTGCGCTCCACATTTTTGCGGTACAGTAAAGGAGGAAATCCGTGGCTCGCGGGTCAGCATCGTGGAGACATGCTGAGAATGTTTCAGATCCTTTGTGTCGGTCTGAAATGAGGCATTTAGGCGGAGGCCGAACTGCCAGAGCAAATTATAATGGCAAGCATTACATTAAAGAACATCAAGAAGATCTATCCTATTACAGCTGAAGAGATCAAGTCCAACAAGAGAGCTGCCAAGAAGGCAAAGGATCTTCCACCTGAAGAAGGTTTCGTACCAAATCTGCAGATCACAGATCAGGGTGTCGTAGCCGTTCAGGAATTCAACCTGTTCATTAAGGACAAGGAATTCGTCGTACTGGTAGGACCTTCAGGATGCGGCAAGTCTACAACCTTACGTATGATCGCCGGTCTGGAAGAGATCACTGAAGGCGAACTGTACATCGGTGATGTCTTATCCAACGTCATCTCACCGAGAGACAGAAACATCGCAATGGTATTCCAGAACTACTCTCTGTATCCACACATGACCGTCTATGACAACATGGCCTTCTCACTGAAGCTGGCCAAGATGCCTAAGGACGAAATTGACAGAAAAGTCAGAGAAGCAGCCAAGACTCTGGAAATTACCGAAATTCTCGAACGTCTGCCAAAGGCCCTTTCAGGTGGTCAGAGACAGCGTGTCGCCATCGGCCGTGCCATCGTCAGACAGCCTCAGGTCATCTTAATGGACGAACCTCTGAGTAACCTGGACGCCAAGCTGCGTGGCCAGATGCGTTCTGAAATCATCAGACTGCGTCAGAAGATCGATACAACCTTCGTATATGTTACCCATGACCAGGTCGAAGCCATGACCTTAGGTGACAGAATCGTCGTCATGAGAGACGGCTTCATTCAGCAGGTAGGTACTCCTCAGGAAGTATTCAACCATCCTGTTAACGTCTTCGTTGCCGGATTCATCGGTACACCTCAGATCAACTTCTTCCATAACATTCCATTAACCATCAAGAACGGTGACTACTACATCACCATTCAGGGCAAGGACATCAGACTCAATGACAAACATCAGGAAATTCTGAAGGCCAACAAGGAACCTGAAAAGACCGTAGTTGTCGGTGTCAGACCTGTTCACGTTGAAATGAGCAAGGAAGGCTTCACCGGAACGATCGAAGTATCCGAAATGATGGGTTCAGAAGTACACCTGCACATTGACCTCAACGGTGATGACATTGTTGCTGTTATCCCAACTGCCAATCTTGATCTGGACAGCGTATCATTAGGCAAGAAGTTCACATTCAACTTTAACCCTAACCTGATCCATGTCTTTGATGCCGCAACGGAAAAGAACTTAATCTAATAAAAACAGGAAAAGTCCATGCCCGGGTGCGGGTGTGGACTTTTTTCAAAGGAGATAATCATGTATCAGAATAACTATGAAGAATTAGTAAAACTTGTTAAGGAAGACGGTGTAGTCATCAACATTTCCCGTCACCGCAAGGAAGACGGCACCATGAACAGGGAACTCAATCTGGAAACCTGGAATAATGCCGTAAACAGATTTGACGTCATCCCTCTGTGGCCGAAAGGACAGATTCCTAACTGGGATGACAGGGATCCATTACAGATCGAACCGTCAATCATCTTTGTGCCGGGACAGAACATAAATGAAAAAAGAGGAACCGTCATTGTGGCCTGCGGGGGAGGCTTCTCCACCAGAACCGGCTGTGAAGGTTTCAACGTGGCTGAATACTTCGCCACCAATGGTTTCAATACCGCGATCCTGACTTACAGATTACAGCCATATGGCCGTAAGGACTGTCTGGATGACATGCAGAGAGCCATCAGAGTGATTAGAAGTCGCAAGGATGAACTGGGTGTTACCGATAAGGTCGTCTGCATGGGCTTTTCCGCCGGCGGCATGTTATCGGGCAATGCCGCAACCAAGTTTGACTACGGCAATAAGGAAGCTGATGATCCGATTGAAAGAGAATCCTGCCGTCCGGATGGAGCCGTATTAGGATATGGGGCTTTTGCGTTTGCCGGATTACCGGGAGGCTTCTTCGTTGACCCGTTCTCTGATCACATCAGAAATCCGTTCTTCGCTTCCAAGGAAGAACTGATCTATTTCTCACCGGAAGTAAACATTACCAGAGAGACACCGCCATTCTTCATCTGGCAGACCAACAGTGATGACCCGCGTAACTCATTCACCCTGGGACAGGCCTTGACTGCCATGGGCATTCCGTTTGAAATGCATTTGTTCCCGGAAGGAGTACACGGTCTGGCCATGGCAGACGGACATAACGATCTGGCCATGGATTTCCCTCAGGTTCATAAATGGGGCGAACTGTGTGCCGGATGGCTGAAGGATAAAATCTAGCTAGAGACAGATATGAAACTTCTTAATCAGAATATGAAAAAAACAATCATTTTAATTCTTTTGCTTGTTATGGGATGTACACACATGATTCAGGCTGATGAAAATCTGACGAATGCAATTTCATCAGAATTACATGATAATGGATCTGTATGTTTTAATGATATTGCAGAAGATTTTGATGGTGTTCTTATTGATAACTGTTATCATTTGAAAACTGCAATAAAAGAAAACGCAATTAAAGGTAAAAACCCTTCCTTCAGTAACGATGAACTAATAGTGATACTTCTGAAGGATGGCAGGATTGTTAAAGTTGCAGTGATCTCCGGAGAAGATAAACCATATTTCATTAAATATGAATATCAGCAGACACAAACAGTCTATGAACCGGATCATGTATTCTGTCGTAATGAATACTGAAAGACAGAGTAGTATCAGCGGGTTATATTAGTTGAGGTAAAGAACATGCTGGATATAGTGAAAACCAAATACGGCTGCCTGAAGTCAGTAAAATCCAATGCCGGTTTTGCGCTTTTCCGCGGGGTACCATATGCAAAGCCTCCGGTGGGTGAGTTAAGATGGAAACCTCCGGTGGAACCGCAGTGCTGGGAAGGAATCAGACTGTGCGACAAATACGGGGATGCCTGTGCGCAGTTTGACCGCTGGGGCAGTGCCACTGATGATGTCACCGATGATACTGATCATCCATACATAATGATTAAGAACTATCCTTATCCTCCGAAAATGAGTGAGGACTGTCTTTATCTGAACATCTATACCCCAGCCAAAAGTGAAAATGACCGTCTTCCGGTCATGATGTACATTCACGGCGGCGGTCTGCAGCAGTGGTATGGATCAGATTATGAATACTGCGGGGATGCCTTATGTAAGCAGGGCTGCATCGTGGTTTCAATTACCTACCGACTGAATATCTTCGGTTATTTTGTTCATCCGGAATTGGCTAAAGAAAACAGTCATAATACTTCAGGCAACTACGGACTGCTGGATCAGATCCGGGCTCTGAAGTGGATCTATGAAAACATTGCTGGATTTGGCGGTGACCCTGATAACATTACCGTTTTCGGGCAGTCAGCGGGAGGACGCAGTGCCCTGGCACTGGCTGTTTCCCCATTATCCCGTGATCTGGTCAGACATGTCTCAATTCAGTCAGCTGGGGGAATCGGATCGATGATGAGGGAAGATTCCAGGGAAAAACTGGAAAAGACGGGCCAGGAAATAATGAAGAATCTGGGCTGTCGCAACATTGAGGAAATGCGACAGCTAAGCTGGCAGAGCTTAAGAGATGAAAATGATAAACTGGGTTTTTTCAATGGGTTTGGCATGTACGCTGACGGATATGTCATTCCATATGATATTGATGAAATGATCGTTAAGGGTGACATTGGTGACCGGGACATCATAATCGGCTGTACGGTTGATGAAGGGGCCAATGAGAAGGAACCGATGTTCGGTTCCAATACCTGCCGGCAGGCCAGAGCTTTCGGCAAGGCCATGCTGAGATTGGGCAAAAAGCCGGTATACCGGTATGTTTTTGACCGCCCTCAGCCAGGTGATGACATCGGTACTCCTCATTCCTGCGACAATCGCTACCAGTTCGGAACACTGGACGGCAGCTGGCGTCCATATACCGAAGAAGACTGGCAGCTGGCGGAAACGATGCAGAAATACTGGGCCAACTTTGCCCGAAGCGGTGATCCTAACGGTGAAGGCCTGGAAACCTGGGAAACGTATGATGACAGGGAACTTAGCTTAAGACTGTGTGTTGATAAATGCACCATGGTTGATTACAACAGTGAGACCAAAGGCATGCTGGGTGAGATTGAAGAAGAAATACTGAATCAGTTTTCTGATAAAGAGGTATAATGATAACAGATAATGACACTTTGAAAGGAAGTATGCATATATGAAGGAAATCAAGCGTATCATGTGCTGCTGCGGAGGCGGAATGGGCAGCTCTTTCATGGTAAGACTCAATGTTCAGAAGTATCTGAAACAGAAGGGCATTACCGGAATCGAAGTTGAACACGTATCACTGGGCGAACTTTCAGCTCAGCAGTTTGACCTGCTGGTGGTTGCCCGTGACATCGTCTATCAGGTCAGAGACTATCCGCGCATTGTGGAGCTGTTCAAGATCATGGACATGAAGGAACTGACGGAGAAGATGGATAAGGCCTTAGCCTGCGAAGATGATGAATATCATATCAAATAGGTTTCCTGATCCTGAGGAACAGCTGAAAGACAGGCTGAAGGATTACTATGGCACAGCAGCCGTCAATGGTTTTCCAATGGCCGTCATTGAACTTAACGAGATCGATGATCTTGATGAAGAGGAACTGGAAGAACTGGCTGATCAGCTGGGCATCCGATAAAAAAAGAACTTTCCGTTTCCGGAAAGTTTTTATGTGGCTAAATGCCAAGCAAGCGGAAGAATTCCTTCAGATATACTGCCAGATCCCGGTAGTACTGTTCGCGGTTGATCCGCTTGCAGGCGGTTTCATGGAAGACGGAACCAGGTATCGCTTCATGAATCAGTTCGCCATAATGGAACGGATGGATGAAGTCCTGGTGGTTGGCCAGTATCATTACCGGTACCTTAATTTCCTTTAACTGCCGCAGGGAATCAAACGGTTTCAGTCGCGGAACCATGTCGTATTTGCGGTAGGTTCTTAAGGCAACAGGATCCTTGAAGAAGTCCCGGAAACCCGAAGAAGTTTTCCTGTGTTCCCGGTATTGCGGGCAGTCATCCAGCATGGTGATGTCGTTTTTGCCCAGAGCTTGGGAAAGGGCGGAAAACAGCCGGACGTTGTCATCAGTCATGGCTTCCCCAGCCCAGGCATTGCGGACCAGAAACAGTCCGGTAACCTTTTCCGGGTAGTGCAGCCGGGTAAAGATACTGACGGCTGCCCCCATGGAGATGCCTCCGATCGCAAATCTTTTAATGCCCAGATGATCAGCCAGGGCCAGAACGTCCCGGCACATTAACTCAAAAGAGATGTTTCCGTCCCAGCTGCTTAAGCCATGGGCACGCTGGTCAGGTATGATGCATCTGACTCCTTCTACCGGAGCATACATTTCCCTGGTCTGCTTGTTGTCATTGCCCAAGCCGTGCAGGAAAAAGAAAGGGTAGCCTTCGCCGATCTCGTCATAGTGAATCGTTACATTATTACAGTTGATATATGGCATGTCACATGTTCCTCTTATTAAAGTCATTATAATATGAAACGCCGTTTTTGCGGTGATATAATTATTACAAGAAGGTTTGAAAAATGGAAAATAAGAAAGTGAGATACGGTGTTGTTTCGGCCGCGGGAATCGCTCAGCGTTTCATCCGGGCAGCCCGTGATACCGATAACAGTATCTTTACCGCTGTCGGTTCCCGTAATCTGGAAAAAGCTCAGAAATTTGCCCGGGAAAACGGACTGGCAAAAGCCTATGGCAGCTATCGGGAAATCTATCAGGATCCCGACATTGATGCCGTTTACGTGCCAACAGTCAATTCGTTGCATTATCCGTGTGCTTTAGAAGCACTTAAAGCCGGCAAGCATGTCATCGTGGAAAAGCCGATGACGGTCAGTACTGCCCAGCGGATAAGTCTGTTTGAGGAAGCCCAAAAGAGAGGCCTCTTTGTTGCGGAAGCCATCAAGGTGCTGTTCCTGCCGGCCATTCTGGAGGTTAAGGCGCTGATTGAAACGGGAGTTTACGGCAGGATCCGCTACATGGAATTCAAACAGTCCTATACTACCGGAAGATATGCCACCGGCTGGAACAAGAATAAGGAACTGGGCGGGGGAGTGCACTATGGCAATGAAGCCTATTTCCTCTCCGTGGCCGAGCTATTCGGCAAGGAAATACTGAAGTATTCCGGCCAGCGGGCTTACGGACCTAACATGGTGGAAGATCAGATCAGCATCGCTCTGTTAATGAAGGACAATGTGATCGCCACCAGCAGCGTATCTACTGACGTACTGTTTGATAACGGACTGATAATATATCTGGAAAAGGCCAGGATTGTCATTCCGGAATACTGGAAAGCCAGAAAGGCCTATGTATATGCCAATGGTGAGCTTGTTAAGACCATTGAACATTCAGTAGAACATGAAATGTGCTATGAGATACAGCATTTCAGCGACTGCATCCTGTCAGGAAAGACCTCGTCAGATGTGGTAACACCGGAAATGTCGATAAGATACATGAGAATTGCCGAAGAACTGCAGAAAAGCTGGGAATAAAGGAGGAACAGCATGATCATAAGAAACGCCAGAGTTTTCATTGACGGAAAGTTCAATGAATGTGATATCAGAACCGAAAACGGTCTGATTACCGAAATCGGAACAAATCTTGAAGGTGAGGGTTATGACCGGAAAGGTCATTACCTGTTTGCCGGGTTCATTGATACCCATTTCCATGGAGCCTGCAACGTCTACTGCGGTGATTCCCTGGAATCAATGAGGGAAATTGCCCGTACCATTCCGCAGTATGGAGTAACGTCATATGTACCTACCCCAATCGCCAAAAACGACGAGGAAACCAGAAACAGGATCAGAACGATCAGACGGGCTAAGAATGAGCCGGGAGCCAGAGTAGCCGGAATCTTTCTGTATACCGACTACAAGCACCGTTCCATTCCTTACTATCCGATCAGTGTGGTACCAACCAGGGAAGACACCCTGCGGATAGCGGATGGTGATCTCTCGGACATACTGGCAGTTCTGTATGCGCCGGAACTTGATCCGGACTGCAGCTGGACCAGCTGGTTAAGGGAAAACGGAGTGTTACCGTTAATTGGCTTTACTGAAGGAACCGGTGAGGATGTTCATCAGGCTGTAAAGCACGGTGCCAGACTGACTGACCATTTCCCAAACGGGTTCCCATTGCTTGACCATCACAAGTCAACGGCTGTTACCCAGTGTCTGCTGGAGAAGGACCTCTACATGCAGCTCAATGGTGACTGCATTCACGTATCTCCGCAGTTTATCACCATGATTCTGAAACTGAAGGGTGATGACCATGTCATCGGCGTCTCCGACTCTTCACCGTTAATGGGCAAGCCGGAAGGTGAATACATGATGGGAGACAAGAAGGTCTATATCCGTGACGGGGCGGTCCGTGATGTCAACGGCAAGCTGGTCACCGGCTGTCATACCTTTGATGAAAACATGAGAACGATGTACGCCAACGGCTTCTCTCTGGAAACCATCGGTAAAATCTTTACTGAAAACGCAGCCGAAGCCTATCTGTTAAAGGACAGAGGCAAGATCGAAGTTGGCCGTAAGGCTGACCTGGTAGTAATGGATGAAGATCTGTATGTTACCAGAACCATGATCAACGGTGAATGGTTCTTCGTTAAGTAAAATAAATGAAAACGGCTTGAATAGCCGTTTTTTATGTGCTTCAGATGCAGTCTTCAGCGTACTGCAGATTGGCGATTTTGCCATCAAGGCGTCGTCCGTTTTCCCCCGTAGCCTTCGCTACATAGCTTTTCCGGCCGAACATTCCCGGTCTTTCGATGCGGTCATCCTTACCTTCAAGGATCTCATTGCACAGTTCGATCATCTGTTCAATGACTTCCGGGCCGCCATAGTTATGCGGATGGGAATACAGCACGGTGTCAAAGCAGTCTTTATACCTGTGCCAGGTATCGATCAGATTATCGCGTAAGCCCTTGACATTCAAAGAGTCCTTACCCCCGAATAACAGGGTGAAGGAGCAGCAGGCATCCCCAGCCAGCAGAATGCGTTCATTGGTAAACAGGGTCCCGATGCTTCCCGGGGTATGACCGCCCAGATTGACGATCTCCAGTACCTCATTGCCCAGATCAAACCTCTGCCTGTACTCTAACGGAAGATACCCACTCAGTTTCTCTTCCGCCAGATCTTCCCACTCGAATTTCCAGCCGTCTCTTGCCAGAAAACCGGAACGCATCTTACGGTCAGTGTGTCTTTGAGCCAGCTGCAGATCATCCGGATGCATCCAGACCTTATCAAACTGACTGGCTCCGCCGCTGTGGTCGAAATGACCGTGGGTCAGAATCAGCTCATAAGGTCTGTCTCCTATGATCTTCTCGCAGTATTCTCTGAAAGGTCCTAAGCCGAAGCCGGTATCAATGACGGCACATCTTTCGCTTCCTGTTGCGATGTAGGCAAAGACATCTCCCGGCATTCTTACGCGGGTAATGACATCGGTCAGCTTTTCACAGGTGAAAATGGATGTATCAAGCATGGTATTATCCTCCGTTAGTTTTACATTTCAAATATAGCATTGAAAAGTAAGAAATTATATCAAAAAAATACACTGTTGGTTTGTTAAAATTGTCGGGTCAGTTCAAAAATGATACTATTATAACAAATACAAATTCTGCATTTGGAGGAATAATATGTCATTAACCGTAACTTTACTTCTCAGCATTCTGATCAGCTTTGTGGCGTTCGGATATGCAGCATGGCTGTTTGCCTGGGTCAGAAAACAGCCTCAGGAGAATGCGATGATCACCAAGGTCAGCAATCTGATTCAGCTTGGTGCCAGAACATTCTTAAGAAGACAGGACCAGATCCTGCTGGCCTTTGCCGGCGGGGTCGCAGTGATTATTCTGCTTTTCCTGCCTGAACCAATCTGGAAGGGATCAGCTGATAAGAATATCATAAATGCCATTTCCTATCTGTGCGGTACCGTTCTGTCAGCCCTTAGCGGCAAGATCGGCATTGAAGTAGCCACCAGCGCTAACGGAAGAAGCGCTGAAGCTGCTCAGAAGGGGCTAAAGCCGGCCTTCATGGTTGGTTTCAGAGGCGGTGCCGTCATGGGCATGGCCGTTGTCGGTGCCTGTGTTCTCGGTGTTTCCGTTGTTTATCTGGTAACAAAGAGCACTCAGGCTGTTCTGTGCTTCAGCTTCGGAGCCAGCTCTCTGGCTCTGTTTGCCAAGGTCGGAGGCGGTATCTTTACCAAGACTGCGGACATTGCGGCGGATCTGACCGGCAAGGTTGAACTGGGAATCCCGGAAGATGACCCACGTAACCCAGCCGTCATTGCGGATAACGTCGGCGATAATGTCGGTGACGTAGCCGGCATGGGTGCTGACCTGTTTGACTCCAACGTTGCTTCCTTAGCGGCAGCTCTGGTTATTGCCCGGAAACTTGACCGGGTATCCGGCTTCCACAACAATGTAATTACGGTATTCGTATATGCAGCCTTAGGTTTACTGGCATCCGTATTGGGTGTCATGACTGCCAAGATCGGCAAAAACGGAAACCCAACCAGTGCCCTTAACTCCAGTACTTATGTCACAACTGGTATCTATGCCGTTCTGACGGCAATTGCCACCGCTGTTCTGGGCTTCTCCTGGAGAGTCTGGGCAGCCTGCATCTTAGGCTTATTGGTCGGTGTCATCATCGGCTTTACCACTGACTATTTTACCGATGATACCAAGAAACCGGTCCATCTGGTAGCTCATGCTTCCGCTTCCGGTCCGGCTTTCACCATTCTTTCCGGTATTTCATACGGTTTCCTGAGTACTTTACCGGCCATGATAGGTACCGGTATCTCCACCATGATCTCCTATAAGCTATGCGAAAAGATCGATCCGGCTTTTGCCGGTGAGTATGCCTTATTCGGCATCTCCATCGCCGCTGTCGGCATGCTGTCAATCGTCGGCATGATCGTTTCCAACGATGCCTACGGTCCAATCGTTGACAATGCCAGAGGCCTGGCTGAAATGGGCAACCTCGGTGATGAGGTCCTGGAAATCACTGATGAACTGGACTCTGCCGGTAATACCGTCAAGGCCATTACCAAGGGCTTCTCAATCTCTGCAGCTGGTCTGACGGTCATTGCCTTACTGGGTACCTTCATGTCAGAAGTAAACGATGCAGCCACCAGACTGGGCATGACTCTGGTACAGGGCTTTGACGTCATGGATCCGCTGGTATTCTTTGGAATGCTGGTAGGTGCCGCCATTCCGGCTGTCTTCTCTGCCATGCTGATGCTTGGGGTTGACCGCAACGCTCAGAGAATGGTTGAGGAGATCCACCGTCAGTTCAATACCATCAAGGGCCTAAAGGAAGGCAAGGTTGACCCGGAATATAACAAATGCATTGACATTGCGACTTCCGGAGCCATCAGGGAACTGATCCCTGCTGGCCTGGTTGCCATTCTTTCTACGGTACTGACCGGTTTCATCGGCGGTGTTTATGCCATCGGCGGTTTCCTGGTTGGCAACATTCTTTCCGGACTGTTACTGTCACTGTTTATGTCCAATGCCGGCGGTCTGTGGGATAACTCCAAGAAGTATGTTGAAGCAGGCAATGAAGGCGGCAAGGGTTCAGAAGCACATAAGGCAGCTGTTGTCGGAGATACCGTAGGTGACCCGTTCAAGGATACAGCCGGTCCGAGCATCAATACTCAGATCACGGTCGTTTCCCTGGTAGCTTCACTGCTGTCGACACTGTTCTTAACCATGTCGATCCTGCATTAGGCTGACTGAATAAAAAAATAACGATGGGATGAATTCCCATCGTTTTCATGTTTACTGTTCAGGCTGCCAGGTTTCAATGACAATGCGGTGATACAGTTTTCCGTTATGTTCCACGGTATCGCGTCCCTTGAAGTTTTCAAAGGTTACCGTAACCTGTTCACCATCAATTTCGATGTCTCTGGTTTTCTGAATGAAATCGCTCCATCTGGCAAAGCCGTACTTCATTTCCGTCAGGCACTTCGGATCCCAGCTGTTGACTCCGTAAATCGTTCTGCCGGTATTCAGTTTCAAGGCCCAGTCACAGTTGGCAACTCCATTGCCCCAGTGATCAGCTCCTCTGACAACACCCTCATCAAAGTACCAGTAACAGCTGCCTGATCCTGAAACAAAATCAGGTTGTCTGTCAGGCTTTGAGGTCTCGGTGAAAAGGGCCAGAGTGTAATCAAAGAAATTAATTTCGCTGGCGATTCCCTTCTGGGATGGCCGGAAAAAACGGCAGGCATCCTTGAAGTATCTGGACGGTCTGTTGAAATTGAAGTTTCTGATTTCTCTGATATCGGTATATTCTTTTCTTTCCCTTTTCATATGAGTCCTTCTTTCTTTTAATATTTTATATTATGTTCAAATCACTCATAATTCAATACAAAGAAACAAATATAACACAGTCAATTTAAAAGAGAACAGACAAATGTGTTATATTTGGCAGACCTTTCATTGAGACAGTCCATAAGATATAATTAAGTAAAGGAGTTAAAAGTATGATCTACAGTAATTTTCACGATCTCAAGCTTTCCCGCCTCGGATTTGGCTGCATGCGTTTTAAGATGACAGATGGTGAAGTTGACCAGGATACGGTCAATGCCATGTTTGATCTGGCTATTGCCAATGGCGTTAACTATTTTGATACGGCTTATCCATATCTTAACGGCAAGTCCGAAGGTGCTGCAGCAACAGCCTTACGGAGATATCCGCGTGACAGCTATTATCTGGCTGACAAGTTCCCGGGACATTCCTTACCGGGACCAATTGACAACATTGCCTTATTCAATCTTTCCCTGAAGAGATGTCAGACCGACTACTTTGATTTCTATCTGCTGCATAACATCACTGAATGGTCGATCAAGATCTATGAAAGTGAAGAGTATCACATCATTCCGGACATCCTGAAGATGAAGGAAGAGGGGAAAATCAGACATCTGGGCTTCTCATTCCATGGCGGACCGGAATTACTGGAAAGAATTCTGACTCAGTATGAAGGTGTCTTTGAATTCGTACAGATCCAGTGCAACTATCTGGACTGGACCTTACAGAAGGCTAAGGAAAAATATGACATCATTACCAGGCACGGGCTGGGTGTCTGGGTCATGGAACCTTGCCGCGGCGGCAAGCTGGCGGTGTTAAGTGAAGAGAATTCAGCCAGACTGAAACAGTTCGGTGATGACAGGTCAGCTGCTTCATATGCCTTCCGTTTCCTGCAGGGACTTGATAACATCAAGGTCGTTCTTTCCGGCATGAATGAAGTCTCTCAGGTAGAAGATAATGTCAGAACCTTTGAACATTATGATCCGCTGAATGAAGAGGAGCTCAAGGCAGTCTTTGCGATCGCCGAAAGCCTGAAGAAAGGTGTTCCTTGTACCGGATGCAGATACTGCTGCGATGGCTGTCCGATGGGACTGAACATTCCGTATCTGTTGGAATGCTACAACGATTACAAGTACGCCGCCTCAATGTCAGCCGGCATGAGACTGGATGCTCTTGATGAAGACAAGAAGCCGTCTGCCTGCATCGGATGCGGTCAGTGTGCGCATGCTTGTCCTCAGGGAATAGATGTGCCGGCTGCCCTGGCTGAACTTGCTGAGCTTTATGCCAGCGGACCTAACTGGTCCAGAGATGTCCAGGGAAGACATGAGGCCATCCGCCGCGATCTGAACATGAAATAGAAAAAGGGACCTGTGAAGGTCCCTTGATTTTTAATGATGGAATAATCTGATGTGAGTGAAGCACATCACCATGCCATAACGGTTGCAGGTTTCAATGACATTGTCATCACGGATCGAACCGCCCGGCTGTGCGACATATCTTACTCCGGAGGCGTGCGCTCTTTCAATGTTGTCGCCAAACGGGAAGAAGGCATCAGAACCCAGAGCTACGTTATCCAGGGAATCAAGATATTCCCTGATTTCTTTCTGCGTCAGCTCTTGAGGCCTTTCAGTAAAGAATTTCTGCCAGTTGCCTTTAGCGGTAACATCCATCTCATACTTATTGATATAGCCGTCGATGACGTTATCTCTTTCAGCACGGGAGAGATCTTTACGGAAAGGAAGATTGAGTACCTTTTCATGCTGGCGCAAGAACCAGGTGTCACTCTTGCTGCCGGCCAGACGGGTACAGTGAATGCGGGACTGCTGTCCGGCACCGACACCGGTTGTCTGTCCATCATAAGCATATGCCACGGAATTGGACTGGGTATATTTCAAGGTGATCAGGGCTACGATCAGATCAAGCCTGGCTTCATCAGTCAGTTCCTTATTGTCCGTTACGATTTCCTGCAGCAGATCGGAAGTGATCTGATAATCATTGTGACCCTGCTGGAAGGTAATGCCGTAAACCTGTTTGGTTTCAATCGGAGCACAGATGTAATCCGGATCGATCTTTATGACATTGTAATTGCCGGACTTTTTCTTTCTTAACAGAGCCAGGGCATCGTCATCATAGTCAGGAGCTATGACCCCATCAGATACTTCACGCCTGATCAGTCGGGCAGTGGTCAGATCGCATTTGTCGGAAAGGGCAATGAAGTCCCCGTAGGAGCTTAAGCGGTCAGTTCCTCTGGCACGAGCGTAGGCGCAGGCTAAAAGGGAATCATCCAGGCCTTCAACATCGTCAACGAAGCAGGCCTTCTTCTGTTTGTCGGTCAGGACCTTGCCGATGGCGGCACCGGCCGGGGAGACATGCTTGAAACTGGCGGCACATGGTAAACCGGTTGCCTGTCTGAGTTCCCTGACCAGCTGCCAGGAATTCAGGGCATCCAGGAAATTGATGTAGCCTGGACGGCCGTTAAGCACTTCAACCGGCAGTTCACTGCCGTCATTCATGTAGATGGCTGACGGTTTCTGATTGGGATTGCAGCCGTATTTCAACTGTATTTCTTTCATCTCAGTCACCTTCGTTCTTATTAAAGATTATCTCTCTGTCACCAAAGCGGACATAGAGGCTGATTTTGTTTTCATTATTCAGGGCAGCCCATAAGGATGCAGCGAATTCTTCGAAAGGCCTTTCCACCTTCAATTCAAGCGGTTCTTTGCTGAAGGAAGGCAGAGGATTGCCGTCATGATCATAAGTGGAGATGAAGTGGGCCATGCCGTTTACTGCCCGATAGCGGTAAAACAGTCTGAGGCAGTGATCGTCCTGCTTTTTCAAAATGGCAATCTGATAACCGTCTTCTTCAATGAGGGCGGAAATGCGAGGAGTATAGTTAGGCCCGTCAGGTTCATATTCTCTGGTTTCCAGAGCATCCCTGAAGCTTTTTCCTTCAGTAAGATGGTCATAAACGGTATCTGTCTGATTGCCGTTGGTAACAATGATCTGACTGCCGTATTCCCTGATGGCATTGTAGATGATCAGGGAAGGGTCAGCTACCTTGGAAACATCATAGGCTTCAGTGGAAAGAATGTCATCTTTCTTGATGAAGATGCGGTTGCGGCTGTTGACGCTGCGTCCCATGATGAAATAGGCGATTACCGGTTTGTCTTCATATTGGCCGACGATGATGCCGCGGCCAGGATAAGCGTTATTGCTCAGGTATTCAAAGATGTCTGTCATTCGATCACCTCATAACTGCCGTCAGACAGCTTACGGAATAACGGAAGTTTTTCCAGGAAAATGATGTCGTCTCGATCAGCTGCGTTTCCTTCCGCCAGAATGCAGGCCCTGGCGATTACATTAGCCCCGGCCTTGTTTACCAGATTCTCCAGGGCAGCCAGTGATTCTCCGGTGGAGACCACGTCGTCAATCAGACAGACATTGCGGCCTCTGATTTTTTCAATGTCGCTGCCGTCAAGATAGAGATGTTGCTGGGAAACTGTTGTAATTGATTTTACTGACGTTTCCAGAATGTCTCTCATGTAGCTTTTCTCGGATTTGCGGGCGACAACGAAGCCTTTGTGACCCAGCTGTCTGCTGATCTCATAGCTTAAGGCTATGCCCTTGGCTTCAGCGGTGACTATTACATCACATTCTCCGATTTTTTCGGCCAGCTGCTTTCCGGCGGCACTGACCAGTTCGGTATCGGAAATGACCACGAAACTGGCAAAGGCGATTTCGTCGTTGATGTCGACATAGGGCAGTTGTCTTTCCAGACCGGCAACTTTCAGACAGTAGTTTTTCATGTTTTTAACCTCACATTACAAGTATATAACATCTGTGCTAATATGGTAACAGGGAGTGATCTTTATGAGAATGCCAATAATTGGAACCGGAACGGCTGTCTATGACGTTTTGTTAAAACTGACTGATTTTCCGGGTGAGGAAAGACATGTAGGCGTCATCGAACAGAAGACTCAGGGAGGCGGCATGACTGCCACCGCCATGGTAGCCGTTGCCCGTCTGGGACGGAAATGTGCCTTTTTCGGCAATCTGGCTGATGATGAAAACGGTCAGAAGATACTGCAGGGACTGGTTGATGAAGGAGTAAATGTTGACGGGGTGGAAATGCTGCCGGGATATGTCAACACGGTTTCCTATGTCCTTATCAACAGTAAAAACGGCTCCAGAACCTTTCTGGCCAATAAGGAAAACACTCCGCCAATCGAACTGACTGACATCCGCAAAGAACTGATTGAAAATGCTTCCGTTGTTCATATGGATGGGGGTCATTATGAAAGCGATGTCCGCATTGCCCAATATGCCCGTGAAAAGGGCGTTACGGTTTCCTATGATGCCTGCCGCGGGGAAAGGGAGGCTGCCAATAACTGCCGCCTTTTACCGCTGTGTGACATCGTCATTACCTGCGCTGACTATCCTGAAAAGGTCTGCGGCAAGGGCAATCTGGAAGATAACATGAAAGCACTGGCAAAGTATGGCAGTAAGATATTGATAACTACTCTGGGATCTAAAGGGTGTGCAGCCCTGATCAATGATGAAATCAGGTATTTCCCGGCTTATAAGGTGGATGTGGTCGATACCACCGGTGCCGGTGATGTTTTCCACGGCAGTTTCCTGTATGCCTATAACCGGGGTTTAACTCTGGAAGAGTGCATCAGGTTTGCTTCAGCAACTGCTGCCATCAAGTGCACCAAGATCGGAGGCAGAAGCGGCATTCCAACTGCTGAAGAAGTAAATGAGTTCATTAAGACTCATCCATGGGTTTAGCATTACTTATAAAAAAGAAAGAGGCTTTGACATGAGCAGAAAATCATTCCGTAATCTTATTGCCTATGAGATCTATCCGACATCTTTCCGTGACAGCAATGCTGACGGCATCGGTGATTTAAGGGGCATAACCGAAAAACTTGACTATGTCCACAACATGGGCTTCAATGCCATCTGGCTTAATCCGTTTTACGTTTCACCGTTCAGGGATGGCGGCTATGATGTGAAGGATTTCTTTGATGTAGATCCCCGTTTCGGTACCTTACGGGATTTTCAACAGTTATGCCGTAATGCCCATGAAAAGGGAATTAAGATACTGGTAGACCTGGTAGCCGGGCATGCATCCTCTGATAACCGGGACTTTCTGGAAAGTGCCAGACCCGAAAAAAATGAAAAGAGTGATCTGTTCATCTGGAATGACAATATCTGGAATCTGGAACCGGGCTTAAGGCTGATCAGCGGAATGCATCAGCGTAATGGCTGTTATCTGGTAAACTTCTTTGCCCATCAACCGGCCTTCAACTACGGTTTTAAGAGAATAGATTACCCGTCCTGGCAGATGTCATATAAGGATGAAAGGACCTTGAAGGCCCGCAATTACCTGCTGGAAGTCATGAGGTTCTGGTTAGGCAAGGGGGCAGACGGATTCCGTGTGGACATGGCTGATTCCCTGGTCAAGAATGATGATGACAAGAAAGCAACCTGTGAAGTCTGGAGATGGATGTTCCGCCGCATCAGAAAGGAATATCCGGATGCTTTCTTTGTCAGTGAATGGTCCAATCCAAAGCAGGCCTTTGATGCCGGCTTTGACGCTGACTTCGTTCTGGATCACTGGGATAACTACTATCACCGCCTGTTCCGTAGCAATTACTCAACCAGAGGCAAGGCACTGATAAAGGGCGGGGGAGACATCCGGTTTGCCCTGAAGGACATGAGGGAGAGATTTGAAGAAGCTTTCAGACAGAAAAGACAGCTTGCTTTGATCAGCGGCAATCATGATACCTGGAGAATCGCCAATTATCTCAATGAAGAGGAATTAAGAACCTTCTATCTGATGTTATTCACACTTCCAGGCGTGCCGTTTATTCTGTATGGAGATGAGATCGGAATGAAGACTGCTGATCTGCCGTCAAAGGACGGGGGATTTCAGAGAACCGGAACCCGCATTCCGATGATCTGGAATGACAGTGAACCATGTCACGGTTTTTCACAGACCGCCGATGAAACATACCTGCCGTTTAACCCTGACAATAAGGTAAGCGCGGAAGCAGCGATGGCTGATGATAATTCACTGTACAGTTTCATCCGCAAGCTGATCGAATTAAGAAAGAAAAACAGAGATCTGAGTGATCCGGCCATGGAAATCATTGAAAAGGACAGAATTGTGACCTTTACCAGAGGGAAATACAGACTGATAGTCAACATGTCGGAACATGAATTCCCGTTTGAAGGAAAAGTTGTATTCTCCAGCGGTGACTACGGCAACACGTTACCTGCCGGGGCAGCAGTACTGGTCAGATGACATCTGAGGTCATTTTGTTTTCAGGTTCTGCTCAAAACTGCTATATTTATAGGGAAACAGAAGGACAGGTGATGTTATGAATTCCAGAATATGCCGGGAAGTGATGCACAGTGAGAATCTGACCTGCGTAATTGCCGACGAATCCCGGATCATTTTCAAAAGTGACAAGAAAGGCATCGTACCGATGCTGGAATTTTTGGAAATATGGGAAAAGGGAGAGGTAAAGCCGCTTTATCAGTCAGACAGGATCATTGGAAAAGCCGCTGTCATCATTTCAAACCATTGCGGAATTAAGGAAATATACGCTGATGTCATCAGTCAGAGCGCTTATAACATCGCTGAAAGAAAGAACATCAAGGTATATTATGATCAGCTGGTGGAAATGATCCTTAACCCGGTTAAAACTAAGGAAGGACCGTTTGAAGCCGCTCTGCATGGGATCGATGAAGATGATTTTACCGCAGTACTGGCGACAGTCAGGGAAACTCTGAAGAAGATACAGGCCATGAAAAAATAACATGGCTTTATTTGTGGCTGTTATGTTAAAATCGGGACTTTGAAGGTATAATTATTCTTAAGGTTGAGTTATGGCAATAAGGTTGGACAGAATCAGAAACACAGATAAGCTCATCACAAAAAGACAGGTGATTATTCACTCTGTCTGTTTTCTGATTCTTGGTATTCTGTTAGGTGTCTTTGCGAAATGGCTTGATAACCTGAGCATTGATGATACCATCTGGTGGCAGCATGCCATTTCCGCCATGAATCTCAATAACTTCTTTTCCGGATTCAGCATCTGGCTGCTGATTGCCCTGATGATCGCCGTTTACAGTAATGCTCCCTTTACAGCGGCAGTTAATGTACTGGCATTCTTTATAGGCATGACCATAAGCTATCATGTTTACACAATTGTCTTTGCGGGATTCAATCCATGGGAATACATGCTGATCTGGTATGGCATAACCCGGGTTTCCCCGTTAATGGCCTTTGTCTGCTGGTATGCCAGGGGCAGATCATTTGTTTCAATGTTATTAAGCGGAATAATTATTGCGGTAATGCGGCGTGTCTGCTTCAGTTACGGCATCTGGTATTTTGACATCAACAGCATTCTTGATACCTTTGTCTTCGTCATGGCTCTTGTCGTACTGCATACAACACTGGCCAAGACCGTCGGTTCAATGATACTGGCGGTGTTGCTGGCAATAGGCATCAGCCTGTTAATATAACCTGTTATCCAAAATAAGACAAACTCTGAGGTAACTCAGAGTTTGTCTTTATTTGTTCCGTACCATCAGGTATTTTTCGCGTCCGCCTTTTTCAGATTCCCCATATACCAGACAGTAGCCATCTCCCAGTACGATTACCGCATCAAAGGATTCTTCAGCGGCTTTCAGGGCCAGCGGCAGGGCCATTGATAAACCGTCAATGAAAGAGTCAGGAGAAAGGATGAGACAGTTTTCACGGTGCTCCTTAATGAATTTGAAGAATTCCGGCTGTCTTTCCAGATCGTCGCCTTCCAGAAGGACCTTATTGTGATCAATGAGCTTGCTGCTGTTATGACAGAAGCGGTCCAGCCCCTCATAACGCTTTTTCGGGGTTGTCAGCTCATAGATCATCCTTTTCTGGCGGCCTTTTTTTATGTATGATTCAACAAATAGTGTTTCTGCACTGTAATCCATGGTTTTCTTTTTCTACAGTAAAAACTGAACAACAAGGCCGACAAGCCGGCAAACTGCCAGAGCCAGAACTTCACCAATGAGGAAGCCTTTCATATGGAACCGGTAATCGTGATAGTCAGATACCATGTCTTCGGTACCTTCAATGACAAAATGCGGGTCGTGACAGAACCAGATGATGTCCATAACAACGGCATCATAAAGATTGACAACGCTCCACAGCAGGAAACTGGTCAGAAAAGCATTCTTAAAGGTCGTACAGCCGTTGACATGTTTCATTATCAGACTGAGAATTACGACAAACAGCAGGGCAGCTGTGGTTTTGACAGCCACTTTGTTTTTCCGGGTCGGGATCTGATCTTTATACTGTTCCAGGGACTTTACTCTTTCCTGAATGGCAGGCGGATAGTTGTATATCGTCTTAATCGGTTCACGGGATATCAGATATACCATCACCGTAAACAGCAGACACAGAATAACGCTTTCAATAACCAGAATCATTTAATACCCCCATATGTTCTAGAAATCTTTAAGGATCTCAGCTTCACTGTACAGCACGGCTTTGCCGGCAATGCTGACTCTTTCACCCAGACATTCGACATACAGAATGCCTGATCTTTCTGACGCCTGGAAACAGGTCAGTCTGCTCTTTCCCAGTCGTCTGCTCCAGTAAGGAGCAATCATGCAGTGTGAACTGCCGGTTACCGGATCTTCATTGACATTAAGCTTGGGTACAAAGACACGGCTGACACTGTCATATTCGGCATTGTCTGACGGTGCTGTCACCGCCAGAGTCAGACCGTCTAGTTTCCGGATCCTGTTAAGATCAAACCTGAGATTTCTGACATCATCAGCTTTCGGAAGCACCAGCAGAAGGTCTCTGTCAAGATAGGCTTCCAGAGGCTTGATGCCAATGGCCCGGGTCATCTGATCCGTAACTTCAACTCTGTTTAAATGATAAGCCGGGAAGTTCATGACATAAAGTGAATCCTGTCTTTCCACGCTTAGCTCACCGACCTTGGTTGAATAGGTGATCCTTTCTGCTTCTGTTTCATAAAAATTAAACAGAACGTAGGAAGTCCCCAGGGTGGCATGCCCGCAGAAGTCAACTTCACCGCCCGGGGTGAACCATCTTAAGTGATAGATGTTTCCTTCTTTTACCGTAAAAGCGGTTTCGGAAAAGTTGTTCTCCCTGGCAATGCTCTGCATCAGCCGGTCAGCAGGCCAGCTTTTCATGACGCAGACTGCTGCCTGATTGCCTTTGAATAATGTATCGGTAAATGCATCTACGATGTACTGTTTCATGCCCATTCAAAATTCTCATTTCCGGCTGCCAGTTCAAAATGGCAGCTTACTATTCCGGTATCAATGTCAAGACAGGTACCTATCAGCGGATGCTTCAGGGAAACCTTGTTGCCGTTGAGGGTAAAGCGGAATTTCTGCTGGTTAACAGCAGTAGGGGCTAACAGGGCAGCATCAATTCCTCTTTTATACCATTGCGGTGAGTCATCAGTTACATCGGAAACATTCTCGGCTGATTTGCTCTTATGCGGGTTACCGGCAGTTTTGCCGTAACCAAGTGAAATGATGATCACTTCGGTTTCACCGGAATTTATGACAGCCTGGCTTTTGCCATGGGTAAGGGCAACCCAGCAGGTATTCAGGCCCAGCTGCTGAGCCTTCAATACCAGTAATTCACCGTAATAGCCGCCTCTGTAATCCAGGTCTGCGGCTTTCTTTCCTATGACCGCAATGTAGTTTGAACAGTTTTCAAACCTGCCGTAATGAGCCAGACGGCTGTTAAAGCACTGCGGTTCGTCATAGATTATCTGCATGTTAAGATTGCCCTGGCGATTCAGTTCAGCAGCGTAATCGTCAAGCTGTTTCCTGATATCCTGCGGGATCGGTTTATCCAGATAGGATCTGACGCTGTGACGGGCTTTCATGATCTCCATTATTTCAGTCATTTGGTTCCTCCTGTTGGTCGCTGTATATTATTTCCCTGTACTTATCACAGAGTATTCTTCTTGCTGTTCTGGCCTGGGAAGTCCAGGGGGTCAGTAAGTCAAAGGAATGGATGTTGCCTTTGTAAACATCCACTGATGCCATGATACCGGCTTTCTGCAGGTTTTCAACATACCTCAGGGTTTCCCGGTAAAACGGTTCACCTTCGCAGACAAAGGTATAACATGGTGGCAGATTACGGTAATCGGTTTCACGGGCCGGGGAGGCATATGGTGAGATATTGTCATTATCGTAAAGCTTTCCCAGATACTTTTTCCATCCCATGTGATTGCGGCGGGTATTCCAGATTGGCCGGTGGTTATTGGCTGAAGATTCAGTATCCTGACAGTCGATCATCGGATAAAGCGGTATCTGCATGGCTATTTCGATGTCACTGTTATCTCTGGCATACAGGCAGGTTGCCACAGCCAGACCGCCCCCGGCACTTTCTCCGCCGACGATTATTCTGTCAATTCCCAGTTCTTCCTTATGCTGATCCATGTACTGCAGGGCGGAAAAACAGTCTTCCAGAGCAGCAGGGTAGGGAGCCTTGCCGGAAAGACGGTATTGCGGTGAAATTACTACCGCACCATACTTTTTGGCCAGCATTCTGCCGCAGGAAGCATAGACCATTTCCGCAAAGCCGGTCACATAGCCCCCTCCATGGATCCACAGGATCCCCGGCAGTTTTCCTTTATGATTCAGCGGATGCAGAATGATGATCTCCATGCTGGTGCCCGGTGTATTAATGTATCTTCTCTCTGACTTAAGTTTCATGCTCAATACCTGTCTATATTCTAGCATACCTTGTTATGGCTGAGGCATTCTTTACTTCTGAACAAATGTATTCTATCTGGAACATCAGTTCTGTATAATATAATTATCAGTTGTGAAATATAATAACGTCTGTACAAGTGAAATGGAGGTAAGCCATGGATAAGAAGAAGGTAACAGTCATGGAGAAGTCTCAGGAACTGGAAGATCTGATGTTCAGAAGTCTTTTTACTGATACGACCGGAAAGTATCGCTGGATATATGAAATGCCAATGCTGAAGAGCTTTTTCCTGTTATTTGAAGTATGGAAGGTGCTGATTGTGTCTGCTCTGGCAGTCATGTGTCTGATGGGTATCTTTAATCTGTTTGAAGGCGGAGGACTGCAGGGAATGTTATTTACCCGGCAGATGGGTCTGGTAGTATTCGGCATTCTGCTGGTTCTTTCCCTTCCGGCATATTACATTGTTACCAAGGCCAATAACGGTAAGTATACGGTCCTGTTTGAAATGGATGATTCAGGAATAGATCATATTCAGATCAAAACTGATAAGGCCAAGGCCCTGGATCTGCTGACTGTCTTCATGGGCCTGTCAGCCAAAAACAGGACTACCACGGCTGCGGGAACCTTATCGGCTTCCGGTGGTTCACTGTATACCCGTTTCGCCAATGTCAGAAGAATCAGAGCCTATCCGGAAAAGCATTTAATAACACTGAGCGGACTGTTAATGGAGAATCAGGTCTATGTTGATGATGACGATTTTGATTTTGTCTACAGATACATTGTCAGACACTGTCCGAAGGCGGACATCGGGAAAGTCTTTAGGTAAATAGTCAACCCCCGATCGGGGGTTGAAGAAGAATAGTTCTTTGAGTAAAGCGCACTATGAA
>SVBJ01000009.1:37777-60220 GCA_015058955.1 Erysipelotrichaceae bacterium | reverse complement strand
AATGCTTCTCAATTAATTCAGACATTGTTCCCTTGCCGGCACCGGCAGGACCCATAATCAATATATTTAGCATAGTCGTTTTACCTCTTCATGAATCCTTTGTATTCTTTTTGTGTTAACTGATCTTCAAGATCCTTAATAGTTTCCAGAGCTACACCGACAACAATGATGATGCTGGTTCCGCCCATGGTAATTGTACTAGGAATGCTTGTAAACATACTTAACAGATGTGGTAATGCGGCAATAAAGCATAAGAATATTGCGCCTAATAACGTGATACGGTTGAGGACCTTTGAAATGTAGGTCTGAGTTTCCGTACCAGGTCTGATACCAGGAATATAAGATGAGTTCTTGTTCAGATTCTCTGTGATCTTGGCAGGATCAACCTGCAGATTGGTATAGAAGAATGTGAAGAAGAAGATTAAGACTACATAAATCAGCAGTCCACCGATCTTGGTAAAGTCTGAGATGTAATCAAAGATCTCTATCAGAGTTCTGGTGAAATCAGTTGACTTATAGAAGCTTGCATTGCTGATCAGCGCCATGATCGTCTTAGGAGCAACCATGATCGTTGAAGCAAAGATTACCGGAATAACTGATGCAGAGTTTATCTTTAATGGCAGATAGTTCAGGTTTGCACTGTTTCTTCTGGTTGTTGAAGATGTGTACTGAATTGGAATCTTTCTGGTAGCCTGAGTTTCAAAGATAACCAGTACAATGATTGCAATGTACATTACAACCAGTAAGGCAAATCTGAGGATGCCAGTAAAGGCTGCTCCTTCTGCTGCACCGTTAACCAGTGTTACATATGATGAATAGAACTGATAAGGCAGGTTGGCAATGATACCAGCAAAGATGATCATTGAGATACCGTTACCGATACCGTATGCAGCGATTCTGTCACCGATCCATACCAGCAGGAATGATCCGGCTGTTAAGATCGTTGCGATATACAGATATGAAGTAATGCTGTTATCGGTCAGAATGCCATATGCCTTGTCAAAGGTAAGAGTCAGGGTATAGGCCTGTAAGAAGCCTAATACGACAGCCAGATAACGGGTGATCTTATCCATTTTCTGACGGCCCTTCTGACCATCCTTGGCCAGTTCAGCCAGTGGCGGAATGACATCCATTGCCAGCAGTTCGATTACGATACTGCTGGTAATGTACGGTCCGACACCCATTGAGAATACTGAGAATGTCTGCCATGAGCCGGCACCCAGCATATTCATCATTGTTATGAGGTCATTTCCTGACAGTCCGGAAATAAGCTTGCTGGTATCAACGTTAGGAACTGTAATAGCAGCACCTAATCTGAAGATGAACAGCATTCCCAGAGTGAACAGGATCTTATTACGTGTATCCTTATTTTCAAATAAGGAAATCAACGTTTTAAACATGTTAGATTACCTCGACGGTTCCGCCTGCTTTTTCAATCCGGGCAGCAGCAGACTTAGAAAATTTATTTGCTTTAACAGTTAACTTCTTTTCTAATTCACCTTCGCCTAAGACTTTGATTCCGTCCTTAGCATTCTTAACTAAACCCATTTCCTTCAGGACAGCTGGAGTAACTTCTGCACCGTCAGCAAAGTTATTTAACTGAGCTACATTGATTACTGCATATTCCTTGCGGTTGATGTTAGTGAAACCACGCTTTGGTAAACGTCTTGCCAGTGGAGTCTGTCCACCTTCAAAACCTAACTTGTTCATGCCGCCGCTTCTGGCCTTCTGGCCCTTGTTACCCTTACCGGCGGTCTTTCCGTTACCACTACCCTGGCCACGGCCTAATCTGAAACCATCCTTACGAGCGCCTTCAACAGGCTTTAATTCATGTAATTTCATCTGGTGACCTCCTTATTAATAACGGATTTCCTGAGGCTTTCTGTCTCTTAAGGCAGAAACCTTTTCAATCGTCTGCATTGACTTCAGACCATCAACTGTAGCTCTTACTACGTTGATTGAAGTTCTTGAACCCAGACACTTTGAGATAACGTCAGTAACGCCTGCCAGTTCCAGGACTGCGCGTACCGGACCACCGGCGATAACACCGGTACCAGTAGCAGCCGGACGTAAGACAACTTCACCGGCACCGTATCTTCCTACGATTTCATGTGGAAGAGTTGTGCCAACCAGGTCGACCTTGAAGACATTGTGCTGTGCATCTTCAGTAGCCTTTCTGATAGCATCTGGTACTTCCTTGGCCTTGCCTGTACCGAAACCGACACGGCCCTTCTTGTCACCGACAACTACCAGGGCTGAGAAACGCATTCTACGACCACCCTTAACAACCTTGGTGATACGGTTGATCTTAACAACACGTTCTTCAAATTCCTTTTCCTGACGTTCGTTTCTTCTGTTGTTATTGTTACGACGGACGTTTCCACGTCTCTGTGGTCTTTCGCTCTTTTCAGCAGGAGCTTCTTCGACTGCAACCTTTTCTTCAACTACTTCTGTTGCGATTGTTTCTGTATTAGCCATTGACTCTCCTCCTAGAACTCTAAACCAGCTTCTCTTGCTGCATCAGCAAGCGCCTTAACTCTACCGTGATATAAGTAACCACCACGGTCAAACACTACCTGTTTGATATTCTTTTCCAGTGCACGCTTGGCGATTTCAGCGCCTACAGCCTTGGCTGCTTCGACGTTGCCGCCATTGGCAAGCTTCATCTGTTCAGAACTTGCAGATACCAGGGTGAAGCCCTTTGTATCATCAATGATCTGAGCCTGAATATTAGCGTTAGAACGGAAAACATTTAAACGTGGACATTCTGGTGTTCCAGATACTTTTGTACGTACGCGTGCGTGACGACGTAATCTGTCAACATTTTTAGATCTTGTTTTTAACATATCTTATCTCCTTTCCTATTCTAAGCAGCTTTCTTGCCTTCCTTACGACGGATGTGCTCATCCTTGTAAGCAATACCCTTGCCCTTGTATGGTTCAGGTTTTCTGACTGCTCTGATATTAGCAGCTAATTCGCCGACTCTCTGCTTGTCGATTCCTGTTACAACGATCTGATCCCGCTTAGGGGTTTCAACCTTTAAGCCTTCTTCAACGTTGATGATGACAGGATGAGAGAAACCCATGTTCAGTGTTAATACATTGTTCTTAGCTTCTGCTCTGTAACCGACACCAGTGATCTGCAGTTCTTTCTTAAATCCTTCCGATACACCGACAACCATGTTGTGGATCAAAGCTCTTGTCGTGCCGTGTAACTGCTTGACATGCTTTTCATCATTTGGACGTCTGACAGTGACTTCACTGCCGCTCTGTTCGATTGTCATTCTTGAATCGAACTGACGAGTTAAAGTTCCCTTAGGACCCTTAACAGTCACCTCATTGCCTTCTGAAATTGTAACTTCAACTCCAGCAGGAATGGTAATCGTTTTATTACCGATACGTGACATTTTCTTACCTCTTTCTACTTATTACCATACATAGGCAAGAACTTCACCGCCAACGTGCTTTGCCTTGGCTTCCTTATCTGTCATGACACCCTTTGAGGTAGACAGAATGGCGATGCCTAAGCCGTTGAGTACTCTTGGCAGCTTATCAGCCTGAGCGTAAACTCTTAAACCAGGTTTAGAGATGCGCTTTAAGCCGGTGATGACCTTTTCATCGTTTTTGCCATACTTTAATGTTATAACAATGTTCTTGAATGGTTCGCCTTCGCAGACGAAGTCTTCAATGTAGCCTTCTTCCTTCAGGATTCTGGCGATTTCGAGTTTTTCCTTGCTGGAAGGAACGCTAACTGTTTCGTGCTTTGCTCCTACGGCATTGCGAATGCGTGTAAGCATATCAGCGATTGGATCTGTAACCATCATGTTGTTGTTCCTCCTTCTTACCAGCTGGCCTTTCTGACGCCCGGAATCTGGCCTGCATAGGCTAATTCACGGAAGCAGATACGGCATAATTTGTATTTTCTTAATACTGAGTGAGGTCTTCCGCAGCGCTCACAACGAGTGTATTCTCTTACTGAATACTTGGCAGGCTTGTTGGTCTTATTGATCATTGCTTTCTTTGCCATTGTTCAACCTCCTACTTTGTGAATGGCATACCCAGTTCTTCTAACAGAGTGTATGCTTCTTCATTTGTCTTGGCAGTGGTAACGATTACTACGTCCATGCCTCTGACGATTGTTACCTTATCATAATTGATTTCAGGGAAAATGAGCTGTTCCTTAACGCCTAAGGTGTAGTTTCCTCTGCCGTCAAATGCAGTTCTGGAAACACCTCTGAAGTCTCTTACTCTTGGTAAGCTGATTGAAACCAGCTTATCAAAGAAGTCGTACATTCTTTCGCCTCTGAGAGTAACCTTACAGCCGATCTGCATGCCTTCACGTAACTTGAAGTTAGCGATTGACTTCTTGGCCTTGGTGATGACAGGCTTCTGACCTGTGATCTGGGTTAACTCAGCAACAGCTTCTTCCAATGCCTTCGGATTACCGATTGCATCGCCTACGCCCATGTTGACTACGATCTTGACTAACTTAGGGCATTCCATGACGGAAGAGTAATTATAGCGTTCCATCATCTTCTTAACGATTACTTCGTTGTATTTCTGATTTAAACGGTTCATTTAGCTCCTCCTATTTCTTCTTCTTGTCGGCCTTGATTTCCTTGCCGGTCTTCTTGTTGATTCTTACTTTCTTGTCGCCGTTAACTACATAACCGACGCGACCAGCCTTCTTTGCCTTAGCATCATATAACATGACGTTAGAAGCATCGATTGGGGCTTCCTGAGACTGGATACCGCCATCAGGATTGAGCTGTGTTGGTCTTAATGCCTTCTTGCGGATATTAACGCCTTCAACAACTACCTGGTTCTTTGCTTCAAAAGTAGCCAGGACTTCACCGGTCACACCCTTATCCTTGCCGGCAATAACCATAACTCTATCACCTTTTCTGATCTTCATGTGACTTCCTCCTATAATACTTCAGAAGCTAAAGAAGCGATCTTGGTATATTCCTTTTCTCTTACTTCTCTGGCAACTGGTCCGAAAATACGTGTTCCTACCGGAGACTTGTCATCCTTGATGATAATTGCAGCGTTGTCATCAAATCTGATGTATGTTCCGTTAGCTCTTCTTACAGGGTATGTTGTTCTGACGATAACGCACTTGACAACATCACTCTTTTTAACAGTTCCGTTAGGAGTAGCAGACTTGACAGTTGCTACAACAACGTCACCGACTGATGCGCTTCTTCTGCGGCTTCCGCCTAAGCAGCGGATGACTAACAGTTCCTTAGCGCCAGTGTTATCAGCGACTTTTAACCTTGTTTCATTCTGAATCATAAGTTGTCAACCTCCTATAACACTACTGCCTTTTCAACAACCTTTAATAAGCGGAAACGCTTTGTTGCTGATAAAGGTCTTGTTTCCATGATGGCAACTGTATCGCCCATCTTGGCTTCATTGTTCTCATCGTGAGCAACGAACTTCTTTGAGTACTTTACACGCTTGCCATACATGCCATGTCTTTTACTGGTAGAGACCTCAACTACGATGGTCTTGTCCATCTTATCAGATACTACTACACCCTGATAAACTTTACGATGTGTTCTTTCCATACTTGGTCCCTCCTGTTATGCTCTGCCGCTTTCACGTTCTGTCAGAACGGTCTTGATGCGGGCGATTGTCTTGCGAATTTCCTTGATTCTGGCTGGATTCTCCAGAACACCTGTAGCCTGCTGGAATCTGAGGTTAAATAATTCTTCTTTAAGACTGTCAATCTGCTTGTTTAAGTCCAGATCGCTCTGTTCACGGATTTCCTTCATCTTTTCCATAATTACTTATCCTCCTCTCCTTTTTTGACGAAACGTGTCTTGATTGGAAGCTTCTGAGCAGCCAGGCGTAATGCCTCTCTGGCTACTGTTTCAGGAACTTCTGCAACTTCGAATAATACACGTCCTGCCTGAACTACTGCTACCCATGTATCCGGGGCACCCTTACCACTACCCATACGGACTTCTAATGGCTTCTTGGTCTTAGCCATGTGTGGGAATATCTTGATCCAAACCTTACCACCACGCTTCATGTTACGAGTCATGGCAACACGGGCAGCCTCGATCTGATTGTTAGTAATATATGCGCCTTCTTCAGCAACTAAGCCGAATTCACCGAATGTTACTTCTCTGCCTGCCTTGCTGCGTCCTTCGTAGCTGACGCGGTGAGGTCTTCTGTACTTAACTCTTTTAGGCGTTAACATTTTCAGTTACCTCCTTTTTCTCAGCTGGTGCAGCTGACTGTCTCTGTTCTCTTGGAGCACGGTTGTCGCGTCTGTTGTTACGTCTGCGATCGTTTCTCTGACCTGAGAACTTAGGAGCTTCAGGATCCTTAACCATTTCGCCTCTGGCAACTTCGCCGCGGCAGATCCATACCTTGACGCCTAATCTGCCGTATGTAGTAGCTGCTTCAGCTAATGCATAGTCGATGTCGGCTCTTAATGTATGTAATGGTGTAACACCTTCTGAATATCCTTCACTTCTGGCGATATCAGCTCCGCCTAAACGGCCGGATACTGATGTCTTGATGCCCTTGGCACCTGCACGCATGGTCTTCTGGATGGCCTTCTTCTGAGCAGTACGGAAGCTTGCTCTCTGTTCGAGCTGTTCAGCAATGCTCTTGGCAACGATTGTTGCATCCAGATCAGGATTAGCGATTTCAACAACGCTGATGCCTACTGTCTTGTTTCCTGTCAGCTTAACAAGATCATTCTTAAGCTTTTCAATGTTTTCACCGTTTGTACCGATGACAACACCAGGACGGGCTGTCTTGATGACGATGTCAACCTTGTTCTTCTGTCTTTCGATTTCAACATGGCTTACATATGCATCCTTGAGAGCCTTGAAGATGAACTTACGAATCTTGACGTCTTCCTGTAATAATGTGCCATATTCCTTTTCAGCGAACCACTTTGATTCCCAGTCGCGGATGATACCGACACGTAATCCTACCGGTGATACTTTCTGACCCATATTTCCTCCTCCTATTCTCTCTCGTCAACAACCACTGTGATGTGGCTCTGACGCTTGTTGATTGGACTTGCAGAACCCTTGGCTCTTGGCATCCAACGCTTTAAAGTTCTTGCTTCGTCGGCATAGCATGCCTTAACGAATAATTTATCTTCATCAAGGTTATGATTGTGAGTAGCGTTGGCTACTGCAGAATTCAGAACCTTTAATGTAAGAGCTGATGCAGCACGCGGCGTGAACTTTAAGATAGCCTGTGCTTCCTTTACGTCCTTACCTCTGATAAGATCCAGAACAAGTCTGACCTTGCGGGCTGACCGACGTACTTCCTTAGCTGTAGCTTTAACTTCCATTTCAGGTTACCTCCTATCTGCCCTTCTTATCTTCTTCGGTGTGTCCGCCGAACTTTCTGGTAGGAACGAATTCGCCTAACTTATGACCAACCATGTCTTCTGTAACGTAGACTGGAACATGTTCCTTGCCGTTGTAAACTGCGAAAGTGTGTTCCAGGAATGCAGGGAAGATTGTTGAACGGCGTGACCAGGTCTTGATGACTTCTTTTTTGCCACTCTTGTTCATAGCTTCAACCTTTTTCATCAGATGTTCATCTACGAATGGTCCTTTTTTAATACTACGACTCATGTTTCTCTCCTCCTATCCTACTTTCCGTTACGACGACGTACGATTAATGCGTTAGACGCTTTCTTCTTCTTACGAGTCTTAACACCCATGGCTTTCTTGCCCCAAGGTGTCATTGGTGATTTACGTCCGACAGGTGCTCTGCCTTCACCACCACCATGAGGGTGGTCAACAGGGTTCATGGCTGAACCTCTGACTGTAGGTCTGATACCCATCCAACGAGTTCTTCCTGCCTTGCCGATGTTAACCAGTGAATGGTCGCCGTTTCCAACTACACCGATTGTAGCTCTGCAGTTCTTTAAGAACTTTCTAACTTCACCGCTTGATAATCTTACTAATACATATTTGCCTTCAGAACCCAGGATCTGAGCACTGCAGCCGGCACTTCTTGCAATCTGGCCGCCCTTGCCAGGCTTTAATTCCACATTGTGAATGAAGGTACCGTCAGGCATGTTGCATAACTGACAGCAGTTACCGACCTTGATGTCAGCACTGTCACCAGAGATGACTGTCATTCCAACCTTTAATGTTTCAGGTGCGATGATGTAGCGCTTTTCACCGTCTGCATAGTTTAACAGAGCGATGTTTGCACTTCTGTTTGGATCGTATTCGATTGAAGCGACCTTAGCTGGAACGTTGTCCTTGTTACGCTTGAAGTCGATGATACGATATGACTTCTTATGTCCGCCGCCCTGATGACGGGTTGTGATTCTACCTGTATTGTTACGGCCGCCCTTTGAATTGACAGGTGCCAGTAATGAACGTTCAGGTGTGGTTTTTGTGATTTCACTGAAATCTAATGACGTCATGTTCCTGCGACCGTTTGTCGTAGGCTTGTACTTTTTAATCGCCATGATTTTTTACTCCTCCTTACGCATTTATATCCGGAAATAGCGTTCTTCTTCCGATAATTGTTTTTCTTAACCTTCTGTGTAGAGGTTAATTGAGTATCCGTCAGCTAATTTTACGACTGCCTTGCGGATACCGCCGACGGTTCCAACATAACGGCCTAAGCGCTTTTTCTTGCTAGGTGTATTTACGATGTTGACCTTTTCGACTTTTACATTGAAGATTTCTTCAACTGCCAGCTTAACAGCTGTCTTGTTAGCGCCCTTGGCTACTTCGAATGTAACCTTGTTGTCGTCTTCCTGATTCTTCAGGGTCTTTTCTGTAACGATTGGGCGAATGATGATATCACGTGCTGCCATTACTGTAATGCCTCCTCAATCTTCTTAACTGCTGCTTCAGTAGCAACCAGAGTGTATGCATTTGCCATATCCAGGCAAGAGAGACCTTCGGTTGTTGTGAATGTAGCGTTCTGCAGATTGCGCATGCTCATCCAGGCGTTTTCCCAGTCTTCTTCAACATCGAAGACGAAGAGTGCCTTGCGTTCAGCATTGAGATCCTTCATGATCTTGGTGAAATCCTTGGTCTTGATGGCATCCATCTGAATCTTATCAACAACTGTCAGTGCATTGTCTGCAACGAACTGTGATAAGTATGAACGTAATGCAAGTCTGCGAACCTTACGATTGATACGGTAGCCGTACTTTCTTGGAGTTGGGCCGAAGACGATTCCGCCGCCTCTCCACTGTGGAGCTCTGATAGAACCCTGTCTTGCTCTACCTGTACCCTTCTGACGCCAAGGCTTTCTACCGCCGCCGCTTACTTCTGAACGGCCCTTGGTATCAGCTGTTCCCTGACGTAATGATGCCTGCTGCATGACAACTGCATCAAACATTGCCTGCTGATTTGGTTCGATACCGAATACAGCTTCATTTAATGCCAGGTCCTTCAGTTCCTTACCGGTCTGATCGAGAACCTTAACTGTTAATTTCTTTGCCATACATTAAGCCTCCTTTTCGGTAATGTAGTTTACTAATTCAACAGGAGCTACATGCTTGACTGGCTTTGTTGTTGTCTTGACGATAACCAAGCCCTTGCGTGGTCCCGGAACATTACCCTTGATCAGTAATACATTGTTTGCAGTATCAACTTTGATGATCTGCAGATTCTGGTTTGTGGTTGTATATGTACCTTCATGGCCAGCCATCAATCTGCCCTTGTTGATGTATCCGTTGTTACGGCCGATAGTTGCTAATGAACCAACTGCTCTGCGTACCAGAGATGCACCGTGTGATCTAGGCTGTAATGCCTGGTTATTACGGTAAACAGCACCCATATAACCCTTACCACGGGAGATGCCCTGTACATCGACCATGTCGCCTTCAGCGAACAGATCGCATGTTACTGTAGCACCAACTTCCAGGTCAGCCATCTCATCGCTCTTTAATTCACGGTAGAATCTCTTTGGAGCGGTGCCGGCCTTCTTGGCGTGGCCAATGTTAGCCTTGGTAGCTCTTCTCTCGGTGATGTCTTCCATGCCGAGCTGTAATGCTACGTAGCCATCATTTTCTAAAGTTTTCTTCTGAGTAACAACATTAGGTGTCACTTCTACAACGGTCACTGGAATTAATGTACCATCATTAGTGAAGACCTGTGTCATACCGAGTTTGCGTCCTAATAATCCTTTCATGATGTTTACCTCCAATGTCCTATAACTTGATTTCGATATCAACGCCACTTGCTAATTCCAGAGAACTTAAGGCAGCGATTGTTTCCTTGCTTGCGCCAACGATCTCGATTAATCTCTTGTGGGTTCTGATTTCGAACTGTTCACGAGCATCCTTGTACTTGTGGGTTGCTCTTAATACTGTTACTACCTGTTTCTCAGTCGGCAGTGGGACTGGTCCAACGATCTTCTTGGCACCGTGATTCATTGCTGTGTCAACGATCTTCTTGCATGCTGAATCAAGTGAACGATGTTCATATGCCTTTAAGCGAATGCGGACAGAGTTCTTTGCTTTTGCCATGGATATTTCCTCCTTTATGCTGTGTCTATTCCATGATAGACCCGCTCGATGCGAATTCCCCGGCTACACACCATGACAACGTATATCAGTGTGCCGGCAACCTCGCACGTCCATGCGGTCGCTTGAATATATTACCACACAAAAAGTGCCTAATCAAGCACTTTTTTCATTATTCGTCCTTTATATATATAAATATTTAATTTACAGATTTATTATACCTTCAATTCACCATTTCTGATAGAGTTCATTGATGCAGACAATGCTCTTTTTTCCGCTTTCCATGATGTGTTTTATGTCAATTTCATCGATATTTCTGGCATTCATTCTTCTTCCTAAGGCATCAAGGATCATGGCCATGTTTACACCGGTAACTACTTTTACCTTATCGGATATCTTGTAAGCGCTGCGGTTGGCCGGTGTACCTCCGAAAATGTCACAGAGAACCAGAACTCCGCTGCCGTCATCAAGTCTTCTTATCGCTCTGTCCAGTTGATCATCAAAGATCTCAACATCCTGCCCTTCCAGACACAGTGTTTCGATCTGAGGAACATCTTCCCCAAAGAAAAGCCTGCCGGATTCAAGCAGTCCTTCTGCCAGTTTACCATGGCTTAAAATCAATATACCTATCATAACCCCGTTACCTTTCCAAGAACACTACAAAAACAGCTGATCATCTGTCTAAATAGTTTTTCCGATTAACTTTCTGTATTTATTATAGCACATATCCCGGAATAATACCGTCATTGCTGCAGAATCATAAAAAAGGCAGCCTACTGCGAGGTTACCCTTTTCAAATCAATCAGTTAAATTAAGCGATGATTTCAGTAACTGAACCTGAACCTACTGTACGTCCGCCTTCACGGATAGAGAACTTTGTTCCCTGTTCAACAGCGATTGGGTGGATCAGTTCAACAGTCATTTCGACGTTATCGCCAGGCATGCACATTTCAGCGCCACCTAAGTCTTCGATAACACCTGTTACGTCTGTTGTACGGAAGTAGAACTGTGGACGATAGTTAGCTACGAATGGAGTATGACGTCCGCCTTCTTCCTTTGTTAATACGTAAACCTGTCCCTTGAACTTGTGGTGTGGATGAACACTGCCTGGTTTTGCCAGAACCTGTCCACGAACAACCTGGTCACGAGAGATACCACGTAATAATGCACCAATGTTGTCACCAGCCTGTGCATAGTCCAGAGACTTTCTGAACATTTCCAGACCAGTTACTACTGATTTCTGAGTTTCTTTGATACCAACGATTTCAACTGGTTCATTCAGCTTGATAACACCACGTTCAACACGGCCTGTAGCAACAGTACCACGACCAGTAATAGTCATAGTATCTTCGATAGCCATTAAGAACGGCTTGTCATCTTCACGTGCTGGGTCTGGGATCCAAGTGTCAACAGCATCCATTAATTCAAGGATAGCCTTTTCAGCTTCTGGATCGCCTTCCATAGCCTTTAATGCTGAACCACGGATAACTGGAGTGTTGTCGCCATCAAATCCGTACTTGTCCAGTAATTCTCTTACTGTCATTTCTGCTAAGTCGATGAAGTCTTCCTGACCTTCCATCATATCGCACTTATTTAAAAATACTACCATTGCAGGAACGCCTACCTGACGAGCTAATAATACGTGTTCGTTAGTCTGTGGCATTGGTCCGTCTGGAGCAGCTACAACAAGGATAGCACCATCCATCTGTGCAGCACCAGTGATCATGTTCTTGATATAGTCAGCATGCCCCGGGCAGTCAACGTGTGCATAGTGACGCTTGTCAGTCTCGTACTCAACGTGTGCGGTATTGATCGTAATACCACGAGCCTTTTCCTCTGGAGCACCGTCGATCTGGTCATAAGCCTTGGCTTCAGCCTTACCCTGCTTAGCAAGTACTCTTGTGATTGCAGAAGTTAAAGTTGTTTTGCCATGGTCGATATGTCCGATGGTACCAATGTTGACATGTGGTTTAGATCTGTCAAATTTCTGTTTTGCCATTTGTTTATTTTCCTCCCGTTTTTTCTATTTCAATAAACATTTTAAAGCATTATAAATAATAAATCAACAAGTTTAGATTACCCCGCATTACGCTTAATAATCTCCTGAGTTATGCTGTAAGGGACCTGTGAGTAATGACTCATCTGCATTACGTAGTTGCCTCTTCCCTGGGTTGTTGATCTCAGGGCCGTAGCATAACCGAACATCTCGGAAAGTGGAACCATGGCCTTGACGGCAACGGCATTTCCTCTTTCGAGCTGGTCAACGATCTGACCTCTTCTGGAAGTGATGTCTCCCATTACGGAACCCAGATACTCGCTTGGAGCGGTAACTTCAACGTTCATGATCGGTTCCAGAATGACCGGAGCACACTTCTTGGCTGCCTCTCTGAGGGCCAGTGAAGCAGCGATCTTATAGGCATTCTCACTTGAGTCGACTTCATGATAGGAGCCGTCAAATAAGGTAGCCTTGATGTTGATGACCGGATATCCGGCCTGTAAGCCGCTGTTTAAGGCAGCTCTTAATCCATCTTCCGTTGGTTTGATGTATTCCTTAGGAACACTTCCGCCTATGGTTGCATCAACAAATTCAAAGCCCTTGTCTTCGTTCGGTTCGAACCTGATCCAGACGTGGCCGTACTGGCCATGACCTCCGGACTGTCTGACGAACCTGCCTTCACACTCAGCTGCCTTAGTGATGGTCTCTCTGTAGGCAACCTCAGGCTTACCAACGTTACATTCTACACCGAATTCTCTTCTCATGCGGTCGACAATGATGTCGAGATGAAGTTCACCCATGCCGGCAATGATGGTCTGGCCGGTTTCAGTATCAGTATATGTCCTGAAGGTCGGGTCCTCTTCGGCTAACTTAGCCAGCGCATTGCCCATCTTGTCCTGGTCATTGCGTGTCTTCGGTTCAACTGACATGTTGATAACCGGTTCTGGGAATACCATTGATTCCAGCTTGATGTCAGTTCCTTCTGAGCAGAGAGTATCTCCGGTTGATGTAAATTTAAATCCGATTGCGGCAGCGATGTCACCGGCATGAACTTCGTCGATGTCCTGACGGTGATTGGCATGCATCTGCATGATCCTGCCGAATCTTTCCTTACGACCCTTGGTAGAGTTGTAGATGTATGACCCTGCCTTGGCGGTTCCTGAATATACACGGAAGTAAGTCAGTTTACCAACATACGGGTCAGTGGTGATCTTGAATGCCAGAGCGGCAAATTTCGCTCCGTCATCCGCGATTACTTCGATCATGTTACCTCTTGAATCGACTCCCTTGTAAGGAGGAACTTCAACAGGTGAAGGCAGGTAGTCAACAACGGCATCCAGCATCTGGATGACGCCCTTGTTCTTGTAGGCGGCACCGGCCATAACCGGGAAGAATTCACCGGTGATGACTGCTTTTCTGATCTGAGCCTTGATTTCCTCAGCGCTCAGGTCTTCGCCTTCCAGAACCTTCATCATGAAGTCATCGTCGTAATCAGCTATCATTTCGCACAGTTTCAGACGATATTCTTCCATCAGATCGACCAGGTCTTCAGGTATTTCAACTTCGCTGTCCGGCTTGTCAATTTCCGGTGAGAAAAGCCAGGCCTTTCTCTCCACGATGTCAACAACACCGATGAAGTTGGCTTCTGCCCCAATCGGCAGCTGGATAGGACACGCCTTGGCGCCCAGTCTCTGGCCGATACTGTCGACTGACATGAAGAAGTCAGCCCCGACTGCGTCCATCTTGTTGACGAACACAATACGTGGAACCCCGTAGGTTGAAGCCTGTCTCCAGACAGTCTCAGTCTGCGGTTCAACACCTGCTTTGGCATCAAGTACCGTGACTGCTCCGTCAAGAACTCTCAAGCTTCTTTCTACTTCTACTGTGAAGTCTACGTGCCCTGGAGTATCAATGATATTGATCCTGCAACCTTTCCATGTGGCGGTAGTGGCAGCTGAGGTAATGGTTATGCCTCTTTCCTGCTCCTGTGCCATCCAGTCCATGGTAGCGGCACCGTCGTGAGTCTCACCTATCTTGTGAGTACGGCCGGTGTAGTACAGAATACGCTCGGTTGTAGTTGTCTTTCCAGCGTCGATATGAGCCATGATGCCAATGTTACGAGTATGTAATAAGTCGAATTCTCTTGGCATACATTAATCCTACCAACGATAATGTGCGAATGCTTTATTGGCTTCTGCCATCTTATGGGTATCTTCACGCTTCTTGCAGGCGCCGCCGATACCGTTTGAAGCATCGATGATTTCGTTTGCTAATCTCTGCTCCATTGTCTTTTCGTTACGCAGTCTTGCGTAATTTACTAACCATCTTAAACCTAAGGTCAGTCTTCTGTCCTGGCTGACTTCTACTGGAACCTGATAGTTAGAACCACCAACTCTGCGGAGTTTCAGTTCGAGTACTGGCATGATGTTTTCCAGTGCCTGTTCGAAAACTTCCATAGGCTGACGGCCGGTTCTCTCTCCAACGATTTCGAATGCGTTGTAGAGAATAGTCTGAGCAGTTCCTCTCTTCCCGTCGATCATGATTCTGTTGATTAAACGAGTAACTAACTTAGAGTTATAGATTGGATCTGCTAATACGTCTCTCTTAGCTATATGTCCTTTTCTTGGCATTTTCTAATCTCCTTTCACGATCAACGAATTACTTTGTTTTTGGTTTCTTAGTACCATATAATGAACGGGCCTGTTTGCGGTCTGTTACACCAGCGCAGTCCATGGTACCACGTAAGATGTGGTATCTGACACCTGGTAAGTCCTTAACACGGCCTCCACGGATTAACACGACACTGTGTTCCTGTAAGTTGTGGCCTTCACCTGGAATGTATGCAGTTACTTCCATACCATTGCTTAAACGTACACGGGCATACTTACGTAATGCTGAGTTAGGTTTCTTAGGGGTCATTGTTCCTACACGTGTGCAGACACCACGCTTCTGAGGTGAGCTTGTTGAAGTAACACGACGCTTTAATGAATTAAAACCACGATTCAAGGCAGGTGAATTTGATTTCCATTGCTTACTATCACGTCCCTTACGAACTAATTGATTAATAGTTGGCATTTTCCATATCTCCTTTCTGTACACACTTCCGGGTGTGCCTAACCGTTCCCGTATATATGGCTCTTTCGAGCCACATATGCAAGCCTTATTATATTAACTAAACGGCAATGATTTGTCAACAGATTTTTTACTGTTTCGGTGCGACAAATGTAATGGCCTTTTCCAGATTTTCCACCACGAAATGGGTATCTGACATAAGTTCCCCGTCTACGCTGATGTCCATTACCTCATCACATGTCATTTCAACCGTTCTGGCACGGGTGTATGTGATGTACTTCTGACATTCCGGGTCATCCAGATGAGTCCCCTTCATGTACTTGCCAATCATAAATGGAATTCTGAGCTTAGGCACCACGCTGAAGCAGCATACTTCCGCCAGACCGTCATTGATGATCGATCTCGGGGCACTGTTGAAGGAACCCCCGACATGAGTACCGTTGCAGATGGTACACATCATGTAGTTTCCGTCATTGACAGCTTTTCCGTCAGCCTTGATCATACATTTGTTGTTGAGTCCGGAGAATAAACCTTTTATCACTCCGGTCAGATAGGCATTTCTGCCGCCGATTATCGGTTTTCTCTTGACTGCGATCATGGTCTTCAGCACTACCGTATCAAAGCCGAAATGCACGGCATTCAGGGCATAGCGATCCTTTACCTTCAGAACATCAACCTTTACTTCTTCCCCGTTGATCAGATCAGCCAGATTCATGAACTTATCCCTGCCGCCGAAGTATTTGACATAATCATTTCCCGAGCCTACCGGAACGGCACTCATCTGGGCATTCGCAAAGCCCATGATTCCGTTGGCTACCTCATTGATCGTACCGTCGCCACCACAGGCATAGAAACGGTACTGCACATCAGGCTTCTCACTGCACGTATTCCTTATGTACTCGGTGGCATCCTTCGGCACTCTGGTAACATAGACCTGGTAATCCAGATCTTCCATCTTTGTCAGCTGACCGACTATGAAATCAGTAGAGTCTGCCTTGCCGGCAGCCGGATTGATGATAAACACATGTTTCATGAATCTATACCTTCCATTTCTCAGTTAAGGGTCCTCTTTCCTCTATTGAGGCGGTTTGGATGGATCAGTGGGAAATCCCGGACATCGTCGAACAGATCCATCAGGGCTTCCAGATCGTTATCCCACTTGTAGTCAAGTTCTTCCTGATACAGTGGGAACAGCTGATAGAAATTGATCTTTTCCCCGCTGGAAAAGCGGAAATGCAGCGGAGTGAAGTCATAGTCACACCGTCTTAACAGCACCAGGCTGTTGAGATTGGTGTTATTGGCAAAAGGTTCCCTGTCCTCACTGTGGTAGACCGTATGACCGTCAGCCAGCCAGGTCTGGGTATTAAGCGGCAGTCTGGCCACATCCTTCAGCATTCGTATCGGCCAGTAGGCTTCCTCGCTTTCATTCTCCAGATCCCATTGGGCTGGCAGATAGATAACGTATTCCGCTCGTGATAAGTCATATTCCTGAATTTCTTCAGGGATGTCCATTTCATATGCTCCCGCTCCCATGGTTATCAGCTTGTAGTAGTTTTCCTGTGGGTCAGGAGGAACGATTATGATATCAAGATGAATGTCAGGAGAGACGATTTCATGATAGACCAGTTCAAAATCACCGAAGGTCTCTTCGATGTACGTTTCAAACTCATCGATCTGATCTGAGTCATATACAAACTCAGCCTCTGTCTGTTCTTCATCAATATAATCCATTATCAATATTCTAGCACATACCATTACGGGTTGGACCATTTATCGTACCATTATCATTTTTCTGTACCCAAAAGCAGAAAGATGTGTTATTCTAGATTAAGACGGAATGTAGCACAGCTTGGTAGTGCACTAGCTTCGGGAGTTAGGGGTCGTGGGTTCAAATCCCATCATTCCGACCATCTGAACACAAAGCCCTGTAAAAGGGCTTTTTTGTATCTTCCGCAATTTGAGTATATAATGGGGTCATGAATGCTGAATTTGACATTACCGGTATTGTACTGGAAACTGAAAGACTGATTTTAAGAGAATGGAAGACTTCCGATCTGGAAGACTTCTTTGAGTACGCTTCCGTTGAAGGCGTGGGCGAAATGGCCGGATGGTCTCATCATAAAAGCATCATGGAATCCCAGATGATCCTAAACAGTTTCATTAATAACAGAAAAACCTTCGCCATTGTATATAAAGAGAATAATAAAGTAATCGGATCCATCGGGATTGAATTCTACGGTTCCGTGGAAAAGCTGACGGAATTCGCCCGGCTGAAAGGCCGTGAGATCGGCTACGTACTCAGCAAGGACTACTGGGGCAAAGGTCTGATGACTGAAGCAATTAAATGCGTCACAGACTATCTGTTCAATGTCCTGGATTATGATTTCCTTTTATGTGGTTACTTCGACTTCAACACCAGATCAGCACGAGTCCAGGAAAAATGCGGGTTTGTACCATACCGCAGACTTAACTTTGACACCAGGACCGGCAGTAAGGAAACCGGTGTGCTGCAGTTACTGCTGAATCCTGCCAAAGACATAAAACTGGTATTTTCCCATCCGGAAACACTTATCTACGAGGAAGGCTGACAGGCCTTCTTTCTTTATGAAAAAACAGATGCCAGAGCATCTGTCAGGATAAAAAAATGGTGGACGCTAAGGGACTCGAACCCCTGACCCCTTCCACGTCAAGGAAGTGCTCTCCCAGCTGAGCTAAGCGTCCAGTAAAAAAAGTATACCACATTTATTCTGTGTGTACACTTTTTTTTCATTTTTCTTTTAATATTCGCTCAATATGCAGGTTTTCATGAACACCCTGCATACCGGACTGTACTCTTCATCAGAAAGAACAAAACCGCATTTCCGGGCGATCTTATCCATGGCCCGGTTTTCCGGATGGTAGGTAACCGTAACGCTTCTGGCTTCCAGGAACTCAAAGGCATACTTAAGTACTCTTTCCACCGCTTCCTGACCGTAGCCCTTATTCCAGTACGGCGGCAGCAAATAGACTTCCAGTTCATAGTTACGGGTATTGCCCTTATTGTCACCCAGTCCGCAGCAGCCCAAAAAATGCTTCTTACTGACATCATAGAGCAGCCAGTGCTGAACATGATACTTGACTTCATTGGTCAGTTCCTCATTCAGTCTTTCCCTGACTTCCTCAGCTGAGTAAGCCCCGTCAACCTCCAGATACCGACAGATCTCGCGGTTCAGCCACAGTCTTCTGGCTAAGGCCATGTCCCCTCTTTCCCATCTGGCAAACCCCAGACGTTCAGAAGTGAAAATGAACCTGCGGCCCTTTTCTTCTCTGTACTCTTCTCCGCTTTCAAATTCCTTCTTCGTTTTCAGTATCAAAGAGGTATCTCCCGGATTCAGGGAATATACCAGTTTCTTTATTCTTTTATGCTTATACTCATTTCTGACAAAATCCATCAGTACATGACTATGATAGCCATGTACAACCAGCACATCTGTATAATCCCAGGACAGTGAATCCAGGACGTGGTTGAGCTCGATCTTGCTCTCAATGACGGTCATGCCATGGAGGTCAACTCGATATGTTTTCATTTTTCCAGATCTTTACGGAAGTATTTCATCGGTGTGCCCGGTTCCATGCCGGTATCAAATGTCCTGTTGCCGATGTAGTCCAGTATCTCATCAGCTGAGATCCTGTCCTTCAGATAATCTTCATACATTGACATCAGCACCAGAGAACTGTTGATTCCCTTTTTCAGCAGGTCTTCAAAGCTCTCGTTTGATTTCAGCGTGATGTCACAAGGATGGATCCATTCCCTTTTCCGGAAGTTCATGGCATCCATTTCATAGTCGTATTCCTGCGGTACCATCATGCCTGTTCCCATCCCCGGCATTCCAACCGCATTTTCCAGAAGGCCGACCCACTTGATCTTGCGTCCGCTTGGGTCATAGAAAAGCTTCTGGTCGTTATGGAAATCCCTGATGGATTCAGCAACCTGACGGTACTGCAGATCCAGGTTGTCCAGTTTCTTGAAGATCGGTGCCAGCAGTTCAAATACTCTCTGAGCCGTCTCTTCCGGATGCTTCAGCAGCTTATATGTCTGGAAGTCGGTAACATCCAGCTTGTTGATGGTCAAAACACCCTTGTCAATGTATGTTTCAAACAGCTGATGCAGATTGCCGATGTCTTCGGTAAGTGAATCGGTTTCATAGAAAATGTACGGATGAGCTACTGAGTCGAGAGCCCAATGGCACATGAAACCCATGACATAGGCAATGTCCAGATGATTCATGCTTTCCCTGGATTCCTCCAGCAGCATGCGGAATGTTTCATTTATGTGTTCCTTATGCAGAACGTCTCCGTAATGCAGGACTTCCTTGAAGTCCTTCTTGCTCTGCCAAGGCATGCGGTGATACAGATAGAAAGGGTCAGGTCCCTGGCATCCCAGCATGAAGACACCATGGTATTCCCTGATTGCTTTTCTGAGCAGATCGGCATTGGTTTTGGTATAGGCAGTTTCCCCACACCACATATGAGCTATGATATTTGGCATAATCTGTTACCTCTATCTATTATTTTACAAAATCGAAAGAAAAAGTAACAGTGACCTGTTACTTATATTTCCCTGTTTTCTACTGTCTGAGCAGTCTTACTGAATTCAGAACGGTTATGAGAGTTACTCCGACATCAGCGAATACCGCTGCCCACATAGGAATCATCTGCATGACGCCCAGTACGATGAACCGCAGTTTGCAGAGAACAATGAACCAGATATTCTGCCTGACGATGCTGATGGTCCTGTGAGCCAGTTTTCTGCCTTCAGCCAGTCCGGACAGTGAGTCATTCATGATGACAACATCGCTGCTGGCAATGGCGGTATCAGTACCCCTGGTACCCATCGCAATGCCGACATCAGCCATGGTCAGTACGGCAGCATCATTGGTGCCGTCACCTACGAAGGCAACCTTATGGCCGCTTTCCTTGGCCTGACGGATCAGTTCAACCTTATCAGCCGGCATCAGATCGCCATGGACATCATCAATGCCGTCAAGTTTTTTCATTTCATCAACCTTGCCCTGACGGTCACCGGACAGTACTGCGACCCTGTTAACTCCGGCAGCTTTCAGCTGTCTCAGTGTATCCCTGGCATCCCGCTTGATTTCGTCGGCGAAAATAATGTGGCCGACCTTTTCCTGTTCGGTTACACAGTATACGGCAGTCTTGTTGATTTCCTCATACTCTTCACTGCAGTATTCACTGGTAAATTTATAATTGCCCAGGCAATATGTTCTGTTGCCGATGGTAGCCTTGACACCCTTGCCCGGAATTTCTTCAAAACCGGAGACAATGCTATATTCCTTGTCTTCACCGTATCTTCTGACAATTGCCTTGGCTAGCGGATGGTTGCTGATACGCTCAATTGAAGCGCACAGTTTCAGGAAATCTTCATCTTCCATTTTACTGTTGATTTCCTCAATAATGAATTCACCGCTGGTCAGCGTACCGGTTTTATCCAGTCCCAGATAGTCAAACTGATCCAGAGCTTCCAGATGTTCAGCACCCTTGACCAGTACACCCCTGCGGCTGGCACTGCCGACACCGCAGAAGAATGCCAGAGGTACGGATATTACCAGCGCACATGGGCAGGATATGACTAACAGCGTGCAGGCCATTCTGACTGATTCTTGATAGCTCAGAGAACTTACCATAGGCGCAAATACAGCGATGGCTATGGCCAGAATGATGACAGCCGGGGTATAGAAACGGGTAAATCTGTCGACGATGCCTTCGGTTCTGCTCTTTTCCATCCGGCAGTTTTCAACCAGTTCCCTGATTCTGGAAATGGTCGAATCCTCCAGTGATCTGCTGGCTTCAATTATCAGCACTGATGAAGTATTGACGCTTCCGCTGATGACTTCGGTTCCTTCGCTTACCGGTACCGGCATGCTTTCACCGTTGATGGATGACATGTCAAGAACACTGTTGCCTTCCTTTACAACACCGTCAACTGGTATTTCCTCAAAAGGCCTGATCTGCAGCAGCATTCCTTCTCTTACCTTATCTGTTTCCAGTTCGGTTATCTGATCACCATCCATCAGATGAACGGTATCAGGGCTCTTCATCATCAGATTTTCAATGTTATCCTTGGAATGGTCAACAGCCATGTCAGTCAGCAATTCACCAAGCTGATACAGCCACATTACCATGACAGCTTCTTCTGCTTCGTCAATGAAGAAAGCCGTAACTGAGGCAACTGCCATCAGGAATTCCTCATTGGTCCAGTCAAAGTGAACAAGTCCTTCACCGGCTTCCATGACAATGTCATAACCGATGATCATATAAGCCGTAGCCAGTGCTACCGTCTGCCATTGTCCGCTCAACCGGAATACACCAACAGCCCACAGTACAGCTGAAACAGCCAGTCTGATGAACATTACCTTGCGTGAGCCTTCTTCACCTTCACCGTGTTCATGTCCATGACCGTGATCGTGACCATGTCCGTGATCATGTCCATGGTGTTGATGATGTTCATGACTGCAGGATTCACAGTGATCATCGTGTTCATGATGGTGATGATGTTCGTGTTCGTCATGTTCATGGTCTTCATCATCATGGTCATGTTCTTCGATTTCTCTTATTTCCTTGACAATGTCGAGAGTTTCGGTTGCCACATTATAATCAATGCCAGGCTTTTCTTCTTTTTCCCGGTTTTCAATCTTTCTGATCTCATCAACGATGTTCAGCGCTTCCGTAGCAACGTTATAGTCCATTGATGGCTTTTCAGTTTCCTGTTCACCACTTTCGATCTTTCTGATCTCATCAACGATGTTCAGTGCTTCTGTTGCAACGTTATAGTCCATTGATGGCTTTTCAGCTTCCTGTTCACCGTTTTCGATCTTTCTGATCTCATCAACGATGTT
>SVBJ01000009.1:0-37767 GCA_015058955.1 Erysipelotrichaceae bacterium | reverse complement strand
GCAACGTTATAGTCCATTGATGGCTTTTCAGCTTCCTGTTCACCGTTTTCGATCTTTCTGATCTCATCAACGATGTTCAGTGCCTCTGTGGCAACATTGTAGTCCATTGATGGCTTTTCAGCTTCCTTCTCACCGTTTTCGATCTTTCTGATCTCATCAACGATGTTCAGTGCCTCTGTGGCAACGTTATAGTCCATTGATGGCTTTTCAGCTTCCTGTTCACCGTTTTCGATCTTTCTGATCTCATCAACGATGTTCAGTGCCTCTGTGGCAACGTTGTAATCGACAGCATGTCTGTCGTCCTGATTTTCATGATCTTCGTGTTCTTCTGTATTCAATGCTTCATCCAATGCATTGTTCTGGATATCCTGTTTACTCATTCGCTTATGTGCTCCAATCCCTGTGAAAAGATGGTAAAGACATGACTGTCAGAAAGACGATAGTAGATGTTCTTCCCATCCCTTCTGACCTTGACCAGGTTGCTGGCTCTGAGGATGCGCAGCTGATGAGATATCGCACTCTGCTGCATGCCTAGGGAATCAGCTATTTCCTGGACATTCAGTTCCTTCATGAAAAGAGAATACATGATCCTTATTCTGGTTGAATCGGAAAAGATCTTGAAAAGATCAGCAAGGTCAGCGAGTTCTTCCTCATTGACTGACTTCATTTTTTCAATGACATCTTTCATTACTACATAATCATCTAACTGTTCTACTGTCATATCTACCTCATATATGAACACTTGTTCATACGTTTATGATATAATCATTTCACGCAATATGCAATACCGGACACAAAAAAAGAAAGTGTTTTTCACACTTTCTGCTTTTCTTATCCTCTGTGAGTCTCGAAATACCTGCCTGACGGATGTTCTACCCCTTCACCGGCCGGTAATACTGGTGCCCCGATGGCCTTGGCTAACAGATAAGCAAGCGTTTCCACTGCCGGGGCAAATTCCAGGGCTCTGAAATCATCACCGGTAACATCAAACCGCAGATCATTTTCATCGATCGGATCAGCACCGAAAATGTAGGCCTGACCCAGTTCATTCTTGCCGAAGTTTACGATGCCATGGCTGATCCATTCATCGTTGACACCGTCATTGAGGGCAATGACAATATCTCCTTCCGTAAAGCCCAGGCAAGGTCCATGCAGACCGTCTTCAGCTTCATAGCCTATTGCCAGGAAATGCTTGGCAGTTTCCAGGATTTTTAGTGCTCCTTCCAGAGCCACGCCATGTAACGGACCTGATCCGTAGATGATGAATGATCTGCCCTTTACCAGCTGATCCTTATGTTCTTCAAACCACTTTACGGCCTTATCCACTACTGCCGGATGGTTTTCAGCAGCCTTAATGGCTTCCTGCAGATATTCGTTGTATTTAGCTGAACCGATGGTTCCTCTTTCCAATGCAATTCTCAGAGCAATGATCATCAGTGTCAGCACACTGGTGCAGTAACCAATAGTACGGAACCAGTATTCCTCATAACCGCAGCCCATGTTGACATGAGTTCTGGCTGCCTTGGCTACCGGAGTATTCTCATCTTCCGTAACAGCAATGGTATGGAAGCCCTTTTCATTCATTCTGACTACCATTTCCTTGACCAGAGTAGAAGTACCGGTCTGGGAAACGAAGATGTACAGAGCATCAGGATTGTACACAGACTTTCCATTGAACTTATTTGCCATGAAAGTATGAACCTGAAGTCCGGTAACCTTTTCCATAAATCCCGCTGCCGTAACGGCTGCGGTATTGCTGGAACCGGCTCCGCAGATGATTATTTCATTGATCTTATTAATGTCATCACCCAGTTCCCTGACCACCGGATCAGTGTTTACTTCCGCATTCTTTACAATCTCTCTGGTAAGTGGTGCAACTCTTCTGATGCAGTCAAGCATTGTAACCATATTATTCCTCCTGACTCCTGAATGAGTCTTTTTTACAGCTCCATTCTATCACAGGAAAACACCGTTCCCCTTACTATCCTGAAATAGAAACATTCAGGTTACACTGTCTACTGTCCTAAATGTGCTATCTGGCTAACCGCCCACCGTGGTAACGATGTCACCGGCATATTCTCTTATCTCTGCCAGAAGTTCTTCACTGACTTCTCTGATGTTTTCCAGCGGATACCTTAATCCCAGTTCCCGGTATTTCCCCACACCAAGCTTATGGTATTTCAGAAAATCGATCTGTCTAAGACTTTGCAGTCCCCTGACCCGGTCAACTCTGGCTTTCAGGTCATTGATATCGTCATTAAGACCCGGAACTATTATCATTCTGATATACAGTTCCTTACCCAGTTGATCAAGTCTGCTGAGATTTTCCAGAATCAGCTTATTGCTGACAGAAGTCAGTCGCTGATGAAGATCATCATCAAATGCCTTGAGATCAAACAGCACAGTATCGCACCTGCCTAAGACTCCCTTTATCTGGTCCCAGGGCAGATTGCCTGCGGTATCAATGCATACCTCAATGCCGTTTTCATGCAACAGATCCATGCACTCTCCCACGAATTCATTCTGCAGCAGACATTCCCCACCGGAGAAGGTTACTCCCCCACGGGATCCTTCATAGAACTCGCGGTATCTTAACAGTCTGCTGACCAGTTCTTCAGCTTCGATCCATTCTCCCATCTTTTCATAGGCATCAAACGGACAGATGTCAGTCAGCCGGTCAAAGTCAGCCTTTTCTCTGTTGATAACACAGCCCTGTTCACTCATTGTGACGGCTTCCGGAAAAGCCTGGGCACAGCTCAGACATCTCTGACACTTAACACTGTGATACATCAGTTTGTATCCCGGAAGCATGCTTTCGGGATTACAGCACCACAGACAGCGCAGATTACAGCCCACCATAAAGACCGTGGAACGAATCCCCGGTCCGTCTTTGGTTGAATAGTGCTGTATTTTATTTATGAATCCTTTCATTATAATGACAGCTCCGTACGGGCAATGATGGCATCCTGAGCTTCAGGCATCAGGGTGGAAAACAGTGCACAGTACCCTGCCACTCTGACCATCAGATCCGGATAGTCTTCCGGATGGGCCTTGGCTGCTCTTAAGGTAGCGGAATCCACGACATTGAACTGGTCATGGAAGATGTTCTTCTTTCTTAAGGTTTCCAGGAAATGGGTAAACTTTTCCAGATTGTCATCCCCTTCCAGAGAGCCCGGTGAGAATCTCATGTTCAGCAGCTGGCCCCCTGCCATTCTCTTATTAGGAAGCTTGCTGACGGAATTGACCACCGCCAACGGGCCATTGGTATCGGCGCCTAAGCAAGGTGAAGCCCCTTCATTAAGAGGTTTTCCTGCCAGGCGGCCATCCGGAGTGGCACCTACGTCAAAGCCGTTAGGAACATATGAAGTGATGTTGCTGGTAGACATGGTATAGCCGCAGCCGAAAGGTCCGCTGCCATATCTGTCGGTCTTATACTTCGGCAGCAGTTTCAGATATGATTCATAGACATCCCGGACGATCTCATCAACATAGTCTATGTCATTGCCAAACTTAGGAGCCTTACGGCACAGTTTTCTGATCCTGGCGCCTTCCAGGCCTTCAAAATTGCTGTCCATGGCGTCTCTTAACTGTTTCAGGGTCAGAACCTTATCCTCAAATACCAGCTTCTTAACAGCCGCCAGTGAGTCTCCTACCACGCTTGGTCCGATGTTGGAGGAACTGACAAAGTCATATTCAGCCCCACCGTTCTTCAGCGTCTTTCCTCTTTCCAGAGAGCAGTTTATAAGTGATGAAGCAAACGGGTCAGCATCATATACCTTTAATGAACGGTCACAGACCAGATCACACCGGTATGCCAGATCGCTGTAGAATTCCAGCAGCTGGTTCCAGGCTGCCCACAGTTCATCGTAATTACTGTATTCAATGTCACGGCCTTCTCTGCCGTTTATTTTTATCAGCTGTACCCCGCTGTCAGGGTCATAGCCGTTATTCATTACCAGTTCCAGGATCTTGCCGAAATTGATGTAGGTCATGCCGGTAGCACGGTGGCCCCAGCGTCCCGGAATGCCGGTTTCCACGCATCCGATGGATGTATAGTCTCTGGCCACTTCAATTGGCAGGCCTAAGGAAGCCATGGCCGGTATGCAGACATCGTCGCTGAAGATGGCCGGCATGCCGAATCCTCTTCTAATCAGTTTGGCTGCATCCCTCATCAGTGAATGAGGGGTATTTTCATTGTATCTGACTGACATGTTAGGTTCAGGAAGTCCATTGAGAGCCATTGCCTCCAGACACAGATAGGACAGATCATTGGTGCCGTCTGTTCCGTCAGGCTTCATGCCGCCAACCATCAGATTGGAATACAGCGGATATCCTCCTGAGTACTGGGTATGGTCCCACGGTCTGATCTTGTTGAGTGAGTTACTCATGATGAAGAAATGAGTAATGATCTCCAGCGCCTTATCTTCGCTGATGATCCCCTTTTCAACATCATTCCTGTAGTATTCATATACATCCTGGTCAAAGCGTCCAAAGGAGAAGGAATGGCCATTGCTTTCGATCATCATCAGTACATGGGTCAGATAGATCGTTTCCACGGCCCGGTAGAAGGAATCCGCCGGTCCCTGCATCAGCTTACCCATCATTTCGGATATTGCCAGCAGTTCATTCTTTCTCTTTTCATCAGCTGTATTAAGTGCTGTTTCATAAGCCAGCCGGGAGAATCTGTGACAGTAAGTCAGCGCCCCTTCCATGGCGATGATGACGGAACGGTAATAATCCTTCTGTTCATCAGTCAGATCAGCATCATTTTCCAGATGCTTTTGGGCAATCTCTTTGATTCCGCCATAACCGTGAGTCAGAACAAATTCATTGTTCGGTACAATGTGTCCGTCACCGGACATGCTGATGCCCCCGCGGTGCAGCACGCTCTGCTTTTCAGCCATTCTGTTTACAGGCGGAAGATTCTTCAGAACTTCGTCCTTATGAGTCTTACCCATCCAGTATGGAGCAATCTTTCTGATTCTTTCCTTGGTGTCTTCATCAACATCAAAACTGTCACCGCTTCTTAAGGCGAACTCGTCCATCTCCTCTATTATCCAGTCAACTGAATACTCCGGGAATACCGGTGCTGCAAAGTTACGGGATGCCTGATTGCCGACGATTAGTGAATCCGGTTCAATGTATATCGTCATGTTCTCCAGAGTCTTTCTGAAAGCTTTGGCCTTTCTCAGGATCATGCTTTCGCCTTCGGTTTCCCTAAAGACCTCGGTATAGATCTCCGCTCTTTCCGCACATAATGTCGCCTTGCGGTGATGCATTTTATTCTGCAGTCGGGCTATTCTGTCAAAATCGCATTCATTGGTTGTTGGTACGTAACTGAGTAACTTGTTCATGATGACACCTCTCACTACTAGTTTACCAAGAAAACACAATAAACACATCTATAACATGTAAGCACAGTCAATCGATACCAAAACACACGCATTTGCCTCGGTTTTTGTGTTCCTTTCCATTCCGGCAGAGAAAAAGACCGCTCAGCGGTCTTAACATTACAGGAATTTTACTACTTCTTCAGGTTTCTTTGATTCACTGTGTCTCGGTGAAGGAACGCTTTCTGCTGCCGGATAGCCTATCGGCATCAGCAGTACTATTTCCTCATCTTCCGGAATTTCAAACAGTTCTCTGACCTGCTGTCTTGGGAAATGATTGACCCAGACGGTTCCCAATCCCAGTTCATAGGCTTTCAGCATCATGTGTGTGGCTACGATGCTGCAGTCCTGATGACCGGAATTGAAGTTGTCTTCAAACGGATTGCGGAATACTTCATCCCGCTTGGCGGTGAAGCACATTACTGCCGGAGCATTGTAGGCACTGCGGCAGACGCTTCTGATCCTGGCAACGGCTTCCGGGCTGCACAGAATGTAGATTCTCTGAGCCTGGGTATTCTTGGCGGTTGGAGCCAGCATGCCGGCTTCTATTACCTGATCAAAAGCTTCCTTTTCAATCGGTCTGTCACTGTAGTTGCGGACAGAATATCTGCCCTTAATGATTTCATCTAATCCCATCTGGTTTCTCTTCTCCTTATATATGGGGCAATGCGCAATGGCAGGCCCAGTTCCTCACACTGTTTTACGATGGCAGGATCAACACCTTCATCAGTGATGATCATGCTGTAATCAGAAGGTAAACCGTGAATGCTGAAGAAAACCTGTCCAAACTTGGTGTGGTCAATCAGCAGAATACTCTGCTTGCTGATAGGAAGAATTGAAGCCTTGACCTTACCGTCCATTTCCTCAGGAACTGATGCACCCTTGACCAGATCAAAACCCTGAGAAGTAACAAAGGCCTTGTCAACATGATGCTTCTCAAAGAATTCGATCGTGCTGGAACTTAAGGCAGCTTCCGCAATGCGGCTGTAGACGCCCGGGGCGACAATGATGTCGATCCTGTCCTTTTCCTTGATGGTTTCAATCAGTCTGATCGAATTTGTCAGAACCGTGATCTTCTTGTTCTTCAGGAAACGGCCGATATTATAGCAGGTCGTTCCGCAGTCAATGTACACTGAATCGCCTTCATTGATGAGCTTGCTGGCTTCATAGGCAATGGCCATTTTCTCATCGATGGCATTCTTGTTCTTCAGCATGAAAGACGGTTCACTGGCAGCACCTTCGTTAAGACTGGCACCGCCATAGTAGGTCGTAATAACGCCCTGTTTTTCCAGTACACTGAGGTCACGGCGAATGGTCATAGGAGTCACGTTGAATTCTTCAGCAAGATTCATGACGACAACTCGTTTCTCATTTAGCAGTTTGTCAAAAATAGCAAGTCTTCTATTTGTAGCGTTCATATTTTTTCTCCCATTAATATTGGTTAACTTTATTGCTAATATTATAGCACTCAGATAGACAAAATAAAAAGGGGTTTGCATTCCCCAATTCATACCATAATGGTGCCGGTTGACAGAATTGAACTGTCGGCCCCTTCCCTACCAAGGAAGTGCTCTGCCGCTGAGCTAAACCGGCAGCACATATAGTATAAAATAAAATGTGTTTTAATGTAAAGAGTTATCTTTGCTTACCGAACCTTTCCAGTAGCTTCTTCATGGCATCCTCATAAGTGTAATCGTCTTTCTTTTTCTTACTCTGCTGAGGTTTCTGCCCGTTTTTCTTCTGCTGTTTTCTGCGGTCATCACGCGGCTTGTTGCGGTTGGCGCTTCTGGTTGCCAGGGCATCAGGAGGCAGTAATGACAGCTGAACACGGCCTCTGGCTTCATCAATGCCGACAACATAAACGGTAACAATGTCCCCTACCGATACCACTTCTGAAGGATGATTGATCCTCTTCATGCTCATTCTGGTGACATGTACCAGGCCGTCTTCGTGTAAACCGATATCCACAAAGGCACCGAAGTCCACGACATTTCTGACCGTTCCGGATAAGGCATCCCCGATCTTGAGGTCACTGATCTCCAGTACGTCACTCTTTAACAGAGCCCCTTCAAACTGATCACGGTAGTCTCTTAACGGCTGTCTGATGGCATCTTCAATGTCATTGAGCGTGTAGCTGTCAATGTTAAGGGCAGCAACCTTCTCACTGTCAAAACTGATGTCAGGATCGCCAAGATGGCTGATGCCGCATACTTCCATGATCTTACGGGCAGCTTCATAGCTTTCCGGATGGATTGAAGTCTGATCGAGAGGTTCATTTCCATCGGTTATTCTCAAGAAGCCGGCACACTGCTGGAAGGCCTTGTCACCGATCTTTTTGACTTTCTTCAGCTGTTCCCTGTTGACGAACTTGCCGTTGGCATTGCGGTATTCAACGATTTCCTTTGCGCTTCCGGCAGTCAGACCGGAAATGTGAGTCAGCAGTTCAACGGAAGCAGTATTAAGGTCAGCACCGGTACGGTTGACGCACATCATGATGGCTTCATCAAGTCTTTCATTGAGCTGTTTCTGCGGGAGGTCATGCTGATACTGTCCGACACCAATGGACTTAGGATCGATTTTGATCAGTTCAGCCAATGGGTCCAGCAGTCTTCTGCCGATGGATACGGCACTTCTTTCTTCAACATGAAGATCAGGGAATTCCTTTCTGGCGTTTTCACTGGCTGAATATACTGAAGCACCAGCCTCGGAAACGATCGCATAACTTACCGGCAGATTGTTCTCATGGATAAGCTCAGCTACCAGTTTTTCACTTTCACGGGATGCGGTACCATTGCCGATTGCAATGATCTGTACCCCATACTTTTTAATTAAGGCAAGAAGAGTCTTCTTGGCTTCGGCAACCTTGTTGACCGGTTCATGAGGATAGATCTTGTCGATATGCAGCATCTTTCCGGTGCTGTCCAGAATGGCCAGCTTGCAGCCGGTACGGAAAGCCGGGTCAAAGCCCATGACCACACGGCCCTTTAAAGGTGGCTGTAACAGCAGTTTTTCCAGGTTCATGGAGAAGATCTCAATGGACTTTTCCCGGGCCCTGTCACTTAACTGTGAGCGTATTTCTCTTTCCACGCTAGGGAATAACAGACGCTTGCAGCCGTCTTCACAGGCAGCATGGATCTCTTCATTGACAACTGACTTATGAGTCTGTACCAGAGAATCAAAAGCCTGTTCGATCAGTGAATTACTGTCATATTCAAAGGTAACGGAAATGACCTTTTCCTTCTCGGCACGGTCAATCGCCATAACACGGTGATCAGCGATGGCATTGACTCTCTCCGAACGGTCATAGTACATTTCATAGACCTTCTTTTCATCTTCGGCATTCTTCTTGATCTTGGTAACGATCTTGCCGGTATTGTAGATGAAATCACGGAAATCCCATCTTAACTGAGCAGTATCAGATACCTGTTCGGCAATGATGTCCATGGCACCCTGAATGGCATCCTTAACTGTTGGGACTTCTTCATTCAGATACTTTTCAGCTTCCTTGGCCAGTGAGCCTTCCTTCGGTAAGGAAAGCATCCAGTCACTTAACGGCTGTAAGCCATTCTTAATGGCAATGCCGGCTCTGGTCTTTTTCTTCTGGACATATGGACGGTATAAATCTTCCACTTCTGACAGCTTGCCTGCTGCCATGATGGAATTCTTTATTTCTTCTGTAAGCTTGCCCTGCTGAGCGATCCGGTTGAGAACTGCTTCCTTACGGTCAGCCAGTTTGACTTCATATTCGTACTGCTTGGAGATTTCCAGGATTTGCTGTTCATCCAGACCACCGGTCATTTCCTTACGGTAACGGGCAATAAACGGAACCGTGTTGTCCTGCTCCAGAAGGCTCAGAGTGTTTTCCACCTGAGATACTTTTACCTTCAGCCGGGCAGCCAGATTCGCGATTATCTGTTCATTCATAAAAATCACCTCGGCTTCTATTCTACCATAAAAAGAACTGGTTTTGAAACCAGTTCACTTATTGTCTTACTGTGCGTCGTGTGTCCGGAAATACTTGGCCGATACATGCGGCTGTCTGTGCAGTATGTCAATTACCGGAATGTCATTGACAACTGCCAGCATGTAGGCAATTACCTGTACGACCGGAGCAAACTCGATTGCTCTGAAGTAATCAGATGCACATTCAAATGGCAGGTCAGTATCATCTACGGTATTGGCACCGATGATGAAGCCATGTCTTAATTCACCCTTGCCGAACTTGGCTACGGCTGTAGCGTAGAAGTTATCCTGTCCGCCGGCATTAAGCGAGACGATGACGTCATCCTTATTGAAACCCAGGTTAGGTCCATGCAGACCGTCTTCTGCTTCATAACCGACTGACTTATAGATCTTGGCAGTCTCCAGAAGCTTTAATGCACCTTCAATGGCGACACCATAGAGGCATCCGCCGCCATAGAACAGAACGTTGCGGCAGCCCTTCAGGGTTTCCAGGTTATTATTGAACCATTCAACGGCTTTATCGGCTATTACAGCGTTGTTTTCGGCTGCCTTGAGAGCATCTCTCAGATATCCTTCATACTCGTCACACGTGATTGTACCACGTTCCAGGCCCAGTCTTAAGGCGATGATCATCAGGGTTGTGATGGTGCAGCTGACGCCTACGGTACGGTATCCATACTCTTCAAAGCCGCATCCGATGTCAACATGGCTTCCGGTTACCTGATCCAGCGGTGAACCGTCTTCTGCGGTAACGGAAACAGTCTGAAGTCCCTTTTCCCTGGTCATTATGGCTTCTTCCTTGACTAAGGTAGAAGTTCCTGACTGAGAGACGAAGATGTATAAGGCATCTTCAGCGAATACTGTCTTCTTGCGGTAGGTGTTAGGCAGAACGATCTGAACCTCCATGCCTGTAACCTTTTCCATGAACAGTGCAGCAGCAACAGAGCTGTTGTGAGATGACCCTGAACCAATGATCGTGATGCGGTTTAATTTCTTGATGTCTTCACCCAGTGCCTTGATCATTCCGTCAGTGTTTGTCTTGGCGTTCCGAACGATTTCCCTAACCTTACTCGGAGTACGCTTGATGCAGTCCAGCATTGTAATCATTTCTATCCCTCCAATATATTCAGCATTTCAGCTGGATTACCAGCAGCATTGACCTTGCCCAATGCTCTGGTTATGATTCCATTTTCATCAATGAGATAAGTCGTTCTGACTACTCCCATTGTTACCTTTCCATACATGTTCTTTTCCTTCCAGACATCATAGAGCTGGATTACTTCCTTTTCTGGATCAGAAAGCAGCGTGAAGCCCAGATCATACTTTTCCTGGAACTTATTGTGTGAAGCTACCGAATCCTTGCTGACACCCAGAACAACGGCATTTTTCTCACGGAAGTGCGGCAGCAGTTCCGTGAAGTTGCAGGCCTGCTTGGTACAGCCGGAAGTACTGTCTTTCGGATAGAAATAAAGAATGATTTTCTGTCCGCGGTAATCGCTCAATGAATGCGGTTTTCCATCCTGATCCAACAGAGTAAAATCAGGTGCCAGAATTCCTGTTTCCAACATATTTATAAAAATCTCCTTATCAAATTCATTATACCAGAAAAAAAGAAAGATTTCTCTTTCTTTACTCTACCAGTCTACAGCTATGTCTATCTGATACGGATTGGTCAAAGCGAACAGTCCGGTATCACAGACTAAGCCCATTCCCAATGATGTTTCAACCAGGGAACCTCTCGGTCTTAAGCCCAGATGAGCAGCTACCATGATGTATGGTCCCAACATCTTGCAGCCGTCTTCTCTTACCCAGTATTCATCGGTGTTGCCCATTGCTCTCATGATCGCAATGACACCGCCCATCGGCAGGTTATAGTAAGTTTCCTTGCCGCTAGGTCCGTTGATGGTTCCCAAGGTAGGAGTCAGTCTCTGACCGTTCCAGTTACCATAGTAAACACCGTAGGATACGGAAACCTTAAAGTCCTGTGTTGTCTCATTGCCGTTGACATCGCGGGCAATGACTCGGGCATTATAGGTACCAATTGAATTGACGTTGACGGAACCCTGTACCACATATGTTCCTTCGGTCAGTTCCTTGGCATATGCCAGATCACCGTCGACCGGGTCGCTGACCTTCTCGACGTTTTCCTTCAGATCATAGTTATTGCCGATGATGACACTGACTTCATTCTTCTTGATCTTGATCTGCGGAGCGGTGGTATCGGAAACCTTAACGGTACGGAAGAAGATGCGGCTGACTTCCTGATCAAAGCTGTCATGATCGGTTAGCTTGTATTCCAGAATGGTAACACCAGGATGCATCTGGTCAACCGGTTCAGAATTGATTTCCAGTTCACCTGTGTGGCTTTTAACCAATGTGGCTGGATCCCAGGTTTCTGGTCCGTATTCCAGTTCAGGGGCCTCATTGAATTCCATGACCAAAGAGTCCCTGACTGCCCGGGCACTTTCTTCTCTGACCGTTCTCATGTAGTCAGAATATCCTGTTTCAACGTTGCCGCCATACAGCAGCAGGCTGAACACTGCAATTACCAACCCTATATTTTTCATCATCAAAATCCACACTCAGTGGTATGTACTATTATATCCATAACTCTCTCATCTGTCAAAAAACCGCCTTTTACAGGCAGTTTTCATAGATGTTTTCTTCGGTAATGACCAGATCCATGTACAGATCATTTTCCTCCATCGGGATGTCTTCCCTGATGTTTTCTTCACAGCACAGACATACTTTCAGCCGTCTGCTGTCAATGAGAAAACGGTCATAATACCCTGCCCCATGACCCAGTCTTTCACCGTTTTTTCCGGCACTGACACATGGGACGATCACCAGATCAAAATCCTCGCAAGCCAGATTACCAGCCGGTTCGGGTATGCCATAACTTCCCTTAACAAGCTCATCAAGGGAACTGATCTTTATGGCTTTCATGATCCCCTTATCCATGCATTTGGGAACCAGCAGTTCCCTGTTATCCAGAGCATCCCTGAGAATAAGATCCGTTGCCACCTCACCATCGACTGAAACGTAACAGAAAATCCTTCTGCACTTACGGTATTGCGGCAGACTCATCACCTTATTCTGAATGATCCGGCTGGCCTGTTTCAGGTATGCCGGATCAATGTTTTTCTTTCTTAATAAGCTTCTTAATTCCCTTTTATCCATTAAAGCATTTCCACACCGCCGACATAGGTCTGGATGGCATCAAAGTTGCCGTCAAGAACAGTAATGTCTGCGTCATAACCCTGCTTGATGTAGCCTTTGACATTGCCGAATCCCAGCATGTTCATCGGGTTGCAGGTGCATGAATTGATGGCAGTAACGACATCAATGCCTGAGATTCTGATTTCCTTGCCCAGAATATGGCACAGCTTGGCAGCACTGCCGGTTAAGGCACCGTTTTCCAGACGGCAGGTTTCATCTTCATTGACACTGATTATGCCCTCCGGGGTATTGTAAACACCGATTGGGAATCCCTTGGCCCGGACAGAGTCCGTAACGGAAATCAGGCGGTCCTTACCCTTAATCCTGGCCAGAATGTTGGCAGCTACCGGTGATACATGGCAGGTATCGCCGATCAGCTCAGCATACATGTCATCATAATACATGGCAGCACCGACAGTACCCGGATTACGGTGGTTAAGTCCCTTCATGGCATTGTATGTATGTGTGAAGGATACGGCACCGGCTTCTCTGGCTTCAGTGCACTTGTCAAAGGAAGCACCGGTATGGCCCAGCGAAACTCTGATGCCCTGTTCCCTGCAGTATCTTATTACATCGCAGTTCTCCAGAACTTCCGGGGCGATCATGACATAGATCAGATGCCCGTTGCAGGCCTTCTGGAAATCATCGATCTTCTTTCTGTCAGGAATGACCATGGCTTCCACTTTCTGAGCCCCACGGAACTGTTCGGAAATGAACGGTCCTTCAGAATGAATGCCAAGAATTCTGGCTCCCTCATATTCACCGTCGATTACTCTGGCAATGTTCTTGACATTTTCCAGCAGCTGTTCCCACGGTACACCGGCAGAAGTAGTAGGCAGAGTTGCCGTAACACCTTCTTCAGGAAGGTACTTCATCCATTCTCTGATTCCCTCTTCAGTAGCAGTATTGGCATCACACATGTGATATCCATGGCTGTGAATATCGCACAGACCAGGAAGGATCCAGTTTTCACCGTAATCTCTGTCAATGCTCTTAAACCCATATGGCAGTATCCGGCTGATCTTGCCGTCAGTTATTTCAACCTGTAACGGCTGCAGCTTTTCTTCAAAATAAACATTCTTACTCTGTATGATCATCGTTGCTTCCCTCTGCTTCCTTAATCTTGGCGTCTATCTTTTTCCGCATTGCCTTGATATTGGCAATGTATCTCTGGAAATCTTCAGCATCCAGCTTGCCGTCTTCACCAAGAATGGCCTTGCCGACAGCACTGGTTCTGAACTTTTCCGTCATTCTTTCAATGTCCCGCTTGTCAAACTTGCCGTCGCTGCCCAGAATCATTTTGCCCAATTCGCTTTCAGCTATTTTTTTCATGATTTCATCGGACTTGTCACGGGCAGGCTTCAGTTCATCAGCGATTTTCTTCTTCATATCCTGATCTGGCATGAAAGATCCCCTTTCTATTGAGCCCCGTCGGAAGGAGCCGTGCTCAGCATTTCCATGTGCTTACGGGACAGATTGAGATATTCTTCCGTCTTTTCCTTATTGCCCATGTGTTCATAGATCTGTGAGATCAGATATTCATTCATGCCACGGTACTTCTCCGGAAGCTTTTCCGTCTTTTCCAGCAGTTCATCCAGAATGTCGGTTCTGCCTTCCACAGTTACCCGGTAATATGTATTGACTTCTTCCTTTAAGGCAGCATTTTCCCGCTTATCAGGCAGAGAGTTTATCTGATCACGGTAATAAGTCAGCTGTTCATTGTTCTTTTCTTCCAGGAAATAGTTGAAGCCTCTGATGGCTATCTCTCTTTTCTGGGCAGGGTTCAGTCTTCTGGTCTTGAACTGGTCAAAAAGCTGAGTGATCCTGTTCTTACTGCCACCCATCATGGCTCTGCTTAACTGCAGATACTCATAGTTGAATGGGGGGATCATTTTCCTGGTGTTGTTCTCAGCCATGAGATCATCAAAATCCTGCAGTTCGCCTTTGAGAAGATGTTCTGTCAGCTTGTCAAGCAGGGCCTTTCTCTTATAAGACATGTACATGTCGTAGCCGATAAATGCCACAGCCAGAATGATTACAATAATTAAATACGGGTTCATGATAATTCTCCTTTATTCCAATGGTTCCTTTCCGGTCGCTCTTTTTCCCAATCGGTTAGCCCACTTTTCGGGATAAAACCGGTAATATGACTTATGTTGATGGATCCTGGCCTTTTCCAGCGCCGGGGTATTAGCCCAGATGGCTGACGGTATTCCAATGATCGGCAGATACAGCGGGCCTAACAGGGCCGACTGTATGCAGTGGCCGTACTCATGAACCACTACCCTTTCGTCATTTGGCCAGACAAAGATGAACAGTCCCAGGGAGAGACCTTCATTGCGGTGCCATTCCGTAGCAATGGCTCCCTTATAGAAATAGTGTCTGTCCTTATAATGTACCAGAAAAACCAGCAGTCCCAGAAAGGTCTGCAGGATTCCCCATGTGCATTGCAAAACCCAGAACAGAACTATACGCATCTATTTCAATTCTAATACAATCCGGCTTTTTTGCCTATAACAACAGTTTACCGTGTCACTTCACACACTAAAGCCTGATAAGGCTGCAGACTGACAGTGTTTCCTTCGCATTTCAGCTGCTCATAGTTATTCAGCAGGATACTGTCACAGTTGATACCCTCAGGCAGAACATACTTAACCGGTTTCTTGCTGAAGTTGGCCATGACAAACAGTCTGCGGCCTTCCCAGTTACGGCTATAGGCAACGATCCTGCGGTTATTGTGATCGTATTCCTCCGTTGAACCCCAGATAGCTGCCTCATCATTTTTCTTGATTGCCAGCAGTTTCTGATAATAACGGTAGATTGAACGGGAACAGTTCAGATCGTTTTTTACGTTGATCGTTTTATATAAAGGATTGATGCATTGCCAGGTTGAATGCCCCTTATTGAAGCCGCCGTTGGCGGAATCATCCCAGGCCATCGGTACTCTGGCGTGGTCCCTGGCACCATATTTAATGAAACTGAAGGCCAGTTTTCCCGGCATGCCATAGCCATGCATCAGATCATAGACAAAATGACTTACCGGATCTTTCAGTTCATCAATGCTCTTAAAGTCAGTGTTGGTAAGTCCGACTTCCTGACCCATGTAGATAAACGGTATGCCAAATCCCAGATAAGTGATGGTTGCCAGCATCGTGGCTGCTTCATAGCGGAAACGTTTAGTGTCAATGGAGAAGCGGCTGACGCTTCTTGGATTGTCGTGGTTTTCCAGAACCAGGGTATTCCAGCCTTCTTCATAGTATTTTCTCTGCGGGTCAAACAGACCGTCCTTGAACTGCAGCAGATCAAACGGTTTCCAGAAAAACTTCAGGCTGCCGATATTATCGGAATCCAGATGGCCGAAGTTGAAGATGGTATCAAGCTCCTTATTGGACTTTCTGACATACTCATATGCAGCTTCAGGAGAAGGATGATATGATTCACCAACGGTATAGCTGTCATACAGGGAAAGAGACTTTTCATTGAGTTCCTTCAGGAATTCATGCATTCTCGGACCGTCAATGTAGTACTGTCCGCCTTTCTGAACCCCGCCCTTGCGGGTATCATCCTGGATCGGATAAACCTTGGAAAACATGTTGAAGACATCAAAGCGGAAACCGTCAACGCCCTTATCCAGCCAGAAGTTGAGAATGTCGATGATTTCTCTTCTTACTTCCGGATTTTCCCAGTTGAGATCAGCCTGCTCGACACAGAACAGATGCAGATAGAACTCATCACTGTCACCTATTCTTTCCCACGCGCTGCCGGTAAAGGTTGAATCCCAGTTGCTAGGAGGCAGAAGTTTCCCCTTTTCCCATCTGCCTTTTCTGATTATGTAGTAATCACGGTATGGCGATTCAGGATCCTCAATTGCCTTCTTAAACCATGGATGCTCTATTGAGGTATGATTGATCACCATGTCCATGATGACTTTCAACTCACGCTTATGGCATTCTTCCAGTAATCTGTCAAAATCAGCCATACTGCCGAATTTCTCATCAATGTCTCGGTAATCGCTGATGTCATAGCCATAGTCATAATCCGGAGACTTGTAAAGTGGAGAAAACCAGATTGCGGTCACTCCCAGCTCCTTGATGTAGTCAAGCTTGGATATTATTCCCTCAATGTCTCCCCAGCCGTCATTGTTGCTGTCAAGAAAGCTGAACGGATATATCTGATAAACTACCGCATTCTTAAACCATTCTGTTTTCATTATTATCACCTGCAGTTCCTTATTATCATTATAGCGCAAAAAAGAGAAGCATGTTTCAGCTTCTCTCTTCTGTGTTTCAGACTATTCAGCGCTTGCTGCTTCAGTATCAGCTGCATCACCTTCAGCAGCCACCAGTGACTGCAGACGGGCTTCTTCCTCACTCTCCTGAGCGATTCTTTCAGCCTTGATGCGGCGTTCTTCTTCAGCTCTGCGCTTGATTTCGATCGTTGATTCACGAACGGCATCAGTACCGGTTCCAGCAGGAATCTTCTTACCGATGATGACGTTTTCCTTCAGACCTCTTAATACGTCGATCTTACCGTTAACGGCAGCATCAGTTAAGACCTTGGTGGTTTCCTGGAAACTTGCGGCTGACAGCCATGAATCAGTTTCAACAGATGACTTGGAGACACCCAGTAAGATTGGCTTGAACTTGGCAGGAATGCCGCCGTCAAGCAGAATGTCACCGTTGATTTCAGTGATCTTTCTCTTACTGATCTGAGTACCCTTGGCCAGTTCAGTGTCGTTACCGTCTTCGATGACGACCTTTCTGAGCATCTGAGTAATCATGATTTCAAGGTGTTTGTCGGAAATATCAATACTCTGGCTGTGGTAAACCTTCTTTACTTCCTTGAGGATGTAATTCTGAACGGCTTCAACACCGGCAAAGTCGATTAATTCCTTAGGATTGACCTGGCCTTCAGTCAGCTTTTCGCCAGCCTTGACGAAAGTACCGACCTTGATCCAGGAGCGGATGACCTGTGTAGGGTCAACCTTGTGGTCAAATGTTTCTTCTTCACCTTCAACGATTCTCTTCAGGGTAATGGTAGTACCGCCCTTATCGTTAGCTTCGATGGCGACGATTTCACCGTCGAACTTGGCGATAACAGCCGGATGCTTAGGACAGCGTGCCTCAAATAACTCTTCAACACGCGGTAAACCCTGAGTGATGTCACCTTCGGCGTTGGCAACGCCGCCGGTATGGAAGTTTCTCATTGTCAGCTGAGTACCTGGTTCACCGATTGACTGGGCAGCCATGATACCGACTGCTTCACCGTTTTCAACCAGCTTACCGGTAGCCATGTTACGTCCGTAACACTTACGGCAGATACCGTTTTCTGACTTACATACGAAGGCATTTCTGATCAGGACTTCCTTGATGCCGCTGTCAACGATCTTTCTGGCGGTGTTTTCATCAATGAATTCATCTTCCTTAATGATCAGTTCACCGGTTTCAGGATTGATGACGTCCTGCTTTACATACCTGCCAACAAGTCTCTCATACAGAGTTTCAATGACTGTTCCGGCCTTGCGGTCGACGATTTCAGATACCAGGTATCCGTCTTCAGTCTCGCAATCATCTTCAACTACTACTACGTCCTGGGCAACGTCAACAAGTCTTCTGGTCAGATAACCTGATGATGCTGTCTTCAGAGCCGTGTCAGTCAGACCCTTTCTGATACCGTGTGATGCGATAAAGAATTCGTTTACGGTCTGGCCTTCACGGAAGCATGAGTAGATTGGAACTTCGATGATGGATCTCTGATAGCCCTTGGCACTCTTGGCCTGAGTAGGTTTACTCATCAGACCACGTAAGCCGGCTAACTGAGACAGGTTGTCCTTGTTACCACGGGCACCTGAAACCATCATCATGTTGATAGGATTCTTCTTTGGTAAGGCAGCCATCAGTTCGTTAACTGTGGTTGTCTTGATGCCATCCCATAATGTCATTAAGCTTCTTTCCCATTCAGGTTCAGTCAGCAAGCCTCTGTGATAGAGTCTTAACAGTCTGTCAGCCCGAACTTTGCCCTCTTCAACATATTTATGCTTGTTAGGGGAAACCTTGATGTCATTCAGGGAAATGGTCATGCCTGCTACGGTTGAATACTTGAACCCGTTATCCTTGATCTTGTCAAAGTAAACGAATGTCTGGTCTTCGCCATGATATGGCTTGCCGTCATCATGAGCCTGATGAGATTCGGTATTGGCGTATCTCTTGTAGACTTCAGCGATGATGGCTCCCAGGTCTTTCTTCTTAACGGCACTTGCCAGAGGCAGAGCCTTAATGTATTCCTTGATGTCGGTTCCGTAATCAACAAAGTACTTGTCAGCCAGCTTGACATTCCAGCCGTCAGTTACTTCGTTAACGTAAGGGAAATCACCAGGGAAGACATTGTTGAAGATGATCTTTCCAACGGTAGTAATCAGATATTTTTCATTCTGCTCAGGTGTGAAGAATGACTTCTTCAGAGACTTGGCTCTGATGGCGATACGGGTGTGCAGATGAGTCTGCTTTTCATCATAAGCCATTAATACTTCGGAAACATCCTTGTATACACGGCCTTCTGAATCACCGTACTTGGTCCATAATTCAGCGCTGGCCTCATCGCCTAAGCTTCTGTATCTTTCAGCTTCCTCATAGAACTCTTCCTTAGTTTCTTCCATGGTCAGATAGAAGTTACCAAGTACCATGTCCTGTGAAGGTGTAACGATTGGCTGGCCGTCCTTAGGTGAAAGGATGTTGTTGGAACCAAGCATTAAGATCTTGGCTTCAGCACATGCTTCTTCACTTAATGGTACGTGAACAGCCATCTGGTCACCGTCAAAGTCTGCATTGAATGCCGGACATACCAGCGGATGCAGTCTGATGGCACGTCCTTCAACCAGTTTCGGCATGAAGGCCTGAATGCCCAGACGGTGTAATGTAGGGGCTCTGTTAAGCAGAACAGGGTGATCCTTGATAACTTCTTCAAGGATGTCCCATACTCTGTCATCGCCCTTGTCTATCAGTTTTTCAGCAGTCTTGGAGTTGGTGGCAATGTCCTGATGAACCATTTCGTTGATGACGAAAGGTCTGAACAGAACGATGGCCATTTCTCTTGGCAGACCGCACTGATACATCTTGAGATCCGGTCCGACAGCGATAACTGAACGGCCGGAGAAGTCAACACGCTTACCAAGCAGGTTCTGACGGAATCTTCCCTGCTTACCCTTAAGGCTGTGAGACAGTGACTTTAAGGCTCTGTTGTTGGAACCGGTAACCGGCTTGCTGCGGCGGCCGTTGTCGATTAAGGCATCGACAGCTTCCTGCAGCATACGCTTTTCGTTCTGAACGATGATTGACGGAGTACCGATCTCCAGCAGTTTGTTAAGACGGTTGTTACGGGTAATGATACGGCGGTATAAGTCGTTCAGATCGCTTGAGGCGAATCTGCCGCCATCCAGCTGCAACATTGGACGCAGATCAGGCGGTATTACCGGTAATACTGTCAGTACCATCCATTCAGGCTTCTGGCCGGAATTTCTGAAGGCAGCAACGGTTTCCAGACGCTTGATCAGCTTCTTGCGCTTTTCATTCTGAGAATCAGTATCAGCGAGTGCACCGATTTCAGCAGTGATCTTCTGGTATTCCCGTTCAATGTCAACCTGCTCGAGCAGAGTCTTGATGGCTTCGGCACCGATCTTGGCTGTAAAGAACTTGCGGGCATCAAGAGCTTCATTGACTTCCTTCGGAGTCATGACCTGCTTGTATTCCAGTCCGCTGTCCTTTGGATCGGTGACGATCCACTTAACGAAGTAGACTATTTCTTCCAGTTCCTTCGGTGGGATGTTGAGCAGCAGTGCCAGTCTGGAAGGAGTTCCCTTCAGATACCAGATATGGGTAACCGGAGAAGCCAGCTGAATGTGGCCCATTCTCTCACGTCTGACAGCTCTTCTGGTGATTTCAACACCGCATCTGTCACAGACTACGCCCTTATATCTGACCTTCTTGTACTTACCGCAGGCACATTCCCAGTCCTTGGTTGGTCCGAAGATCTTTTCACAGAACAAACCGTCTCTCTCAGGTTTCTGAGAACGGTAGTTCAGTGTTTCCGGTTTCTTGACTTCGCCATGAGACCATTCAAGAATTCTTTCAGGAGAAGCTAAACCGATCTGTATAGAAGCAACATCATTAATATTCATATTTCCGTACCTCCTCTATACCTATTCATAATCATCATCGTAGTAATCGTCAGCACCGATGACGGCTGCTTCCGGAATGTCATCCATTTCGTAGCCGCTTTCGATGTCTTCCTCATCTACTTCTTCGCTGTTTTCCGTAGCCGGAGCTGCTGTCTTTCTGTCTTCCTCATTCTGAGAGAGATCAATGACATTGCCATCCTTGTCCATGATTCTGACATCAAGAGCCAGAGCCTGTAATTCATGAGTAAGAACTCTGAATGATTCACCGACACTTGGTTCAGGAATCGGCTTGCCCTTGGTGATAGCTTCATAGGTTCTGTCACGGCCGGCAATATCGTCAGACTTGACTGTCAGGATCTCTGACAGCGTGTAGGCAGCACCATATGCTTCCAAAGCCCATACTTCCATCTCACCGAAACGCTGGCCACCCTTCTGAGCCTTACCGCCCAGAGGCTGCTGAGTAACGAGTGAGTAAGGACCGGTTGCTCTGGCATGCAGTTTGTCGTCAACCATGTGAGCCAGCTTGATCATGTACATGACACCGACAGCGACTCTTTCATCGAAAGGTTCACCTGTCTGACCGTCATATAACAGGGTCTTGCCATCCGGTGAAGCATTGGTGGCTTCCAGAATTGACTTCAGTTCTTCGTTATTGATACCGTCGAATACCGGAGTTGCAAACTTGCAGCCCAGCTTTTCGGCGGCTAAGCCCAGATGGATCTCCAGAACCTGTCCGATATTCATACGTGAAGGAACGCCGAATGGGTTCAGCATGATATCAATCTTGGTACCATCTGGTAAATATGGCATATCTTCTTCCGGTAAGATCTTGGCGATAACGCCCTTGTTTCCGTGACGGCCTGCCATCTTGTCACCTTCGGAAATCTTACGTTTCTGAGCGATGTAGACTTTGACAATGGCGCTTACACCCGGATTGAGCTGAGCATTGCTCTTACCGCGGTAGAATGTCTTTACATCCATTACGATACCGTCACCACCATGAGGTACCTTTAATGAACTGTCTTTTACTTCACGTGACTTTTCACCGAAGATGGCTAACAGGAGCTTTTCTTCCGGAGAAACTTCACTCTGGCCCTTTGGAGTTACCTTACCGACAAGGATATCCCCTTCCTTGACTTCCGCACCGATCATGACGATGCCTCTTGAATCGAGGTAGCGGCAGCTTGATTCGGAAACGTTAGGAATGTCTCTGGTAATTTCCTCAGGTCCTAATTTGGTATCACGGCATTCAATTGAGTATTCTTCAATGTGAATTGAGGTGAATATGTCATCCTTGACCATTCTTTCAGACATGATGACAGCGTCTTCGTAGTTGAAGCCATGCCAGGTCATGAAAGCGATCTTGACGTTCTGACCTAAGGCCAGTTCGCCGTTTTCCATTGACGGTCCGTCAGCCAGGATGTCACCCTTATCTACCTTTTCACCTACTTCAACGATAGGTCTCTGGTTGACACAGGTTCCGGCGTTGGAACGCATGAACTTGGAAAGATGATATTCGTGGTCATGTCCATCTTCGTTAACGATGATCTTCATGGCATCTACGTAAGTTACCACACCGTCAGCCCGGGCAATCAAAGCTCCGCCGGAGTCCTTGGCAACACGGTATTCCATACCGGTTCCGACATTCGGTGAATGAGGCTTTAACAGCGGAACTGCCTGACGCTGCATGTTAGCACCCATCAGAGCACGGGTAGCGTCATCGTTCTCAAGGAACGGAATGCAGGCAGCGGCGACGGAAATGATCTGCTTAGGAGATACGTCGACGAGTTCGACGCTTTCCTTAGGCATCATGACTGTTTCAGTCTGATAACGGCAGACGCACTGATCGTTATGCAGATATCCATCTTTTACTTCGTTGGCCTGAGCAATGATGTAATCAAGCTCGTCATCAGCTGACAGGTAGATTACGTCATCCTTGACCTTCAGAGTTTCTCTGTCAACGATACGGTAAGGAGTCTGAATAAAGCCATATTCATTGACTTTACCGTAGGAAGTCAGATAGTTGATAAGACCGATGTTTGGTCCTTCAGGTGTCTCGATAGGACAGATTCTTCCATAGTGAGTGGCATGAACGTCACGGACCTCGAAGCCGGCTCTTTCTCTGGTCAGACCGCCAGGGCCCAAGGCAGAGATACGACGCTTGTTGGTCAGTTCAGCCAGCGGATTCTGCTGGTCCATGAACTGAGACAGCTGAGAACTTGAGAAGAACTCCTTGATGGCTGATGATAAGGCACGGATGTGAGTGATGTTCTTAGGAGAAAGCTTGTCAATTTCAGTAATTGAGATCTTTTCCTTGATGTTCTTTTCAACTCTGCTTAATCCGATTCTGAACTGGTTCTGCAGCAGCTCGCCAACCGTTCTTAATCTACGGTTGCCCAGCTGGTCAATGTCATCAACAGTTCCGACATCATCCATCATGTTCAGCATGTATGAATACTGTGAATACATATCAGAAATGATAATTGTCTTCTTAAGAGTAAACGGATCAATACCGATTACCTTAACAGCAAAATCATCTTCCGGCCTCTTCTTTACATAGATTACCTGGTTGGCAGCACCAACAAGGTACAGTGATAACTGAGCCCCGTTCTTGACCTGGTCGACAACATACTGACGGCCTTCATTGGTCAGGATAGGTTCCTCTGTATCAGGGATGTAACGGTCGATCACCAATTCATCATTGAGATCAACATCAATTCCCTTTTCATCAAGCAGACGGCCTAAGGAATAAAGTCTTGAACCGTAATTCAGGACGGAAATGACGTTTTCAGGAGTCAGCTTGACTTCCTGTGCGATGATGCCGCCCCAGACCTTGATGTTTTCAATGCCGGCCTTGGCCAGTGCATTGACATCGTCTTCGGTTAAGACCAGACCTTCCTCGAGGTCGATCTTCTTATCGCTTACTCCTTCAGCCAGTATACGTCCTACTAAGCCTTTCCTATAGGCAACAGGAACGGTTACGGCATCCGGATGTGAAAAGGCATATTTCTGAGGGAGAGCCTGCATGTAAAGACCCTTGGCTAAGGTGTCTCTGACAGATGCCAGTAATTCCTTGGTATCGATCAGCGTGCCGGCCTTGACGACGGTCTTGCCCCTCTCATCTTTAATATCCTGAGCTAAATAATTATTCTTGGTACGTGCGTAAGCCCCCAGCTTCTTTGTAACCTTATAACGTCCGGCCTTGTTGAGGTCGTAACGGCGGGCATCAAAGAACTTGGCATTGATCAGGTTATAGGAACCTTCAATTGTCGGGATTTCATCAGAACGCTGGTTCTCATAGATGGCCAGCAGTGAACGCTGCTGGAATGATTCCTTGTCCGCAATGATGGTATTGACGACGTCTTCGTAGTCACCGAAGATGCCGGTATACATCAGCAGATAAAGATTCAGGAAATCTCTCTGGTCACTTTCCTGTTCAACATCGTAAACAGGCCAGTTGACAGCGCCCATGAATTTCTTGAAATCGGCCGTATCAAAAGTATCCTCTCCCTTTTCTGCATCAAGGGAAAGACCTACTGCCTTTAATAAGATTGAAGATATGATCTTACGCTTGCGGTCGACGCTGACATTGATCAGGCGGCCGGTATTTGTCTTCTTTCCGTCTGTCTGGAATTCCAGCCATGTACCACGGCTAGGAATCAGTTCGGTATAGAATATATCCTTACCGGTCTTATCTTCCAGGTCGATTGAGAAATACGCACCAGGAGATCTGACGATCTGAGATACGATTACTCTTTCAGCACCGTTGATGATAAAGGTTCCGGTAGGGGTCATCATCGGAATGTCACCGAAAATGACTTCTTCATTCTTCGTATTGATTTCGCCGGTGTTGACGTCTTCAATAACTAACTCTGTATTCACGCGAAGACGAGCTGCGTATGTCAGCTCCTTGATTTTGCATTCTTCAACAGTGTATTCAGGTTCGTCGAATGTGTATCCTTTAAAGTTTAATCTGATTTCACCCAGTCTGGATTCAACCGGGTAAATTTCTTCGAATACTTCTCTTAACCCTACATTCTTGAACCAGTCAAATGAACTGGTCTGAATTTCTACGAGATTTGGAAGTTCGAGGGTACCACTTACTTTTGAATAATCTCTACGTACCGCTTTTTTTCCGTTATGGACGAGGCGATATGTGTCTTTGCTCATTAACAACACCCTTCCTCTCTCTTCAATTGGGTCATAAATCGCGATTCTGACCCATTATACTATAATATTTTACAATTCTATCAGTTTTGAACTTCTGTGTCAATTGCAGGTTTCTCAACTGACAGGATCCAGTAGCCCTTTACTCTGTCAATGACTTCAGTCTGGCCCAAAGTGCCGAGGTATCTGACAGCACTTTCCGCCCCCTGTTTCTTGCGGATGACAATGTACATTTTTCCCTGTGCCTTAAGATGCGAAAAACCCTCTTTAAAAAGACGGTAGATATTATCTTTTCCAGTTCTTATCGGAGGATTGGTCACGATGATGTCAAACTCGCCCTCCACTTGTGATAAACCATCCGAGACAAGCACGCTGTTATCCTGACCGTACAGCCGGCTGTTTTCCTTAGCCAGCCGCACAGCTGTTTCATTGATGTCAACCATGCTTACCTTGAGTTCAGGATGGTATTTCTTCAGCAGAATGCCGATGTAACCTATTCCGCAACCAAGATCCAGGAGTTCTCCCTCAAGAGTTCTGGGGACCAGGCATTCCAGCAGGACACGGCTTCCGAAATCCAGAGTATCCTTGCTGAAAACACCATCATCAGAGATAAAGGTCTCCATACTCGCCAAAAACCGAAAGGTGATTTTCTTTCGGTTGGGCTGTTTACCATTATTACTGGTAAAATAATAGCTCATAATTTGGCTGATGAATCAGGGAAGCTGCAGCCAATGACCGAGCTTCCCCTGTTCATTTTCTGTATTACTTGTATTCTACAACGCCGCCTGCAGCTAAGATAGCTTCCTTGATAGCGTCAGCGTCTTCGATCTTAACCTTTTCCTTGACGAGAGATGGCTTATCTGGTGCGCAAGCATCGACGATCTTCTTGGCATCCATTAAGTTGAGGCCTGTAGCTTCCTTAACGGCCTTGATGACAGCGATCTTCTGCTGGCCAACTTCCTTTAACATAACGTCAACTTCTGTTGGTCCCTGAGGTGCTTCTTCTTCAACTGGAGCAGCAGCCATTGCAACTGGAGCAGCAGCGGTAACACCGAATTCTTCTTCGATAGCTTTTACTAATTCGTTTAACTCTAAAATTGTCATCTCTTTTAATGTAGCGATGATTTCTTCATTTGTAATTTTTGCCATGATATAATTCCTCCCTATAAACTAATTGGCTTCCCTGGCATCTGCAATGGCCTTAGTGGCACGTGCAAATGAACTGATTGGTGATTGCAGACAGCTTAATAACATAGATAACATGCCTTCCTTGTTAGGTAAGCCGGCTAACTCCTTGACATCATCTACGGAGATAACCTTATTATCAACGATACCAGCCTTGATGACTAACTTGTCATGCTTCTTAGCAAACTTGCTTAAGACACGTGAAGCGGCAATCTCGTCTTCACTAAAAGCGATGGCGTTTGGTCCTTTGAGTGACTGAAGCAGATCATGATAACCAAGCTTTTCAGCAGCGCGCTGAGCCATTGAATTCTTGTAGACGATCATTTCGCACTTTTCTTCGCGTAATGCTCTACGTAATTCGGTAACTTCAGCAACAGTCAGGCCACGGTATTCAACTACGACAGTTGAGCCGGCCTTGCTGATCTGATCAGCGATGGTTTCGACCAGTTCCTGCTTCTGTTTCAGAATCGTCTGATTCATAATGTCCTTCCTTTCTTTAGTATCATTGCCAATATACCAGAAATGAAAACCCGCTTCATCATAGACAAAACGGGTCAAAAAGTTCATAGTAAACTCACTTTTCTCTACCTCGGTAACATTTTTACACCTTGCGGTCGTTACTGTCTATGGTATATTGTTACAATCTTTTTTAGTTTTCTTGATTATACAGCGTGGTCAACCTTAATGCTTGGTGCCATGCTGGCGCTCAGTACAACGTTCTTAATGTACTGGCCTTTAACAGCTGCCGGTCTGGCCTTCAGGATTACATCATATAATGCCTGCCAGTTTTCAGCTAACTGTTCAGCTGTGAATGAAGTCTTTCCGATCATGCAGGCGATGTTGCCTTCCTTATCGGTACGGTAAGTAACCTTACCTTTCTTGATTTCATCAACGGCCTTCTTCAGATCCATTGTTACGGTTCCGGTCTTAGGGTTTGGCATTAAGCCCTTAGGTCCTAATAACTTACCTAATCTACCCAGCTGACCCATCATGTCAGGTGTAGCTACGATTACATCGAAATCGAACCAGCCGCCCTTGATCTTTTCGAGCATTTCAGCTCCGCCGACCATATCAGCGCCTGCATCCTTGGCTTCCTGTTCCTTAGGTCCCTGAGTGATAACGAGAACTCTCTGGGTTCTTCCTGTACCATGAGGTAATACCATGGCACCACGGATCTGTTCATCAGCGTGACGAGGGTCAACGTTTAATCTGAAGCTTGTCTCTACTGATGCGTCAAACTTTGCATAGCTTACTTTCTTAACAAGTTCTGCAGCTTCCAGGATTGGGTATGACTTTGTCTTGTCGATTAATTTGGCTGCTTCGGCGTATTTCTTACCATGTTTTGGCATATCTTATTCCCATCCTTCTATTACGATGCCCATGTTGCGTGCGGTGCCGGCAACAATTCTCATTGCGCCTTCAACATCGTTAGCGTTTAAATCTGGCATCTTGTATGCAGCGATCTCTCTTAACTGATCAACTGTGATTGTTCCTGCCTTGACAGCTTTAGGGCTTCCTGACGCCTTGTCAATACCAGCAGCCTTCTTTAACAAGTGTGCAGCAGGAGTAGTCTTGCAGACAAAATCAAATGACTTGTCTTCGTAAGCGGTAATGATTACAGGTACGATGTCTCCCTTTCTGTCCTTAGTGGCATCGTTGAATGCCTGACAGAACTGTGGCATGTTGATGCCAGCAGAAGCCAGAGCCGGACCTGGACGAGCTCCACCCGCCATGAACTGGAGCTTACAAACTTTAGCAACTCTCTTTTTCATAACGTCCTCCTTTTTCTCTGTTATGTCGTGGTAATGAAGTGTTGCTCCTTCTCCCACAAAAAATGCTATTTTGCGTAGCTTATATATAATACTATTTCCAGTATTGTATAGTCAAGACTTTTTGTTACTTCGCGTGGAATAATTTTTTGGTCTGATATTTAGGTTCGCACGTCAGCATGATTCCCAGTTTTCTGAAGGTATTTTCATCGTTCTGAGACAGAATTACCGTGGAATGAGCCTGAGCTCCCTTTAATAACGGCAGATTCTTTATTGCCTTGTCAGCGAACGGATTCATCTGAGCGGAGATGGTAATGGCTACCAGAACTTCATCCAGATGCAGACGCGGATTGTTATTGCCCAGATATTCGGTCTTGAGCTTCTGCACCGGGGCAATGATGTTCGGTGACAGCAGCATGGTCTCATCATCAAAGTGGCTGACGGCCTTCATCGCATTGATCAGGGCAGCTGAAGCGGCGCCTAACAATGACGAGTTCTTGCCGGTAACGATCCTGCCATCTTCCAGCTCAATGGCTACGGCTGGTCCGTTGGTGTCTTCGGCCTTCTTGAGAGCCGGAGCAACGCAGCGGCGGTAATCCGGTGTAAGTCCGGCCTTGTTCATGATGACTTCGATCTTCTGAATTGAGCTTTCCGGAGCATAGCCTCTTCTGACATCGACCAGAGTCTGATAATATCTTCTGACGATTTCCTGATTGCTGGCTTCTCTGGCGGCTTCGTCGTCAACGATGCACATGCCGTTCATGTTGACTCCCATGTCAGTCGGTGAATGATACACTTCTTCGTTGGTGATCTGCTTCAGTATTCTTGATAATACCGGGAAGATCTCCACGTCACGGTTATAGTTAACGGCCGTAATGCCATAGGCTGCCAGATGGAACGGGTCGATCATGTTGATGTCATCCAGGTCAACAGTGGCTGCTTCATAGGCCAGATTGACCGGATGAGACAGCGGAAGGTTGAAGATCGGGAAGGTTTCATACTTGGCATAGCCGGCATAGATGCCTCTTTTGTACTCATGATAGAGCTGAGAGAGGCAGGTTGCCATCTTGCCGCTTCCCGGACCGGGTGCAGTAACAACTACCAGAGGTCTGGTGGTTTCAACGTATTCATTGCGCCCATATCCCTCATCGGAAACGATGCGGTCAACATTGGTCGGATAACCGTCAATGCTGTAGTGCAGATATACCTTAATGCCCATCTTTTCCAGCTGATTGCGGAAATTATCTACCTGAGCATTGGAAACATACTGAGTTATGACAACGCTTGATACAAACAGTCCGATGCCGGTAAAGGCATCAATGAGTCTGAGAACATCCTGGTTATAGGTAATGTCCAGGTCGCTTCTTCTCTTGCTCTTTTCAATGTCATGGGCATTGATGGAAATAATGATCTCAGCCTTGTCAGCGAGCCGTGAGAGCATCTTGATCTTAATGTCCGGCTGAAAGCCAGGCAATACGCGGGAAGCATGATTGTCATCAAAAAGCTTGCCGCCGAATTCCAGATACAGCTTGTTGTTGAACCTGGTAACTCTTTCCATTATCTTAGCTGACTGCAGCTTGATGTACTTGTCACTGTCAAACGCAATTCTCTTCATGATGTTCTCACCTCCCAAAACAAACACACTTAAAAATTATATCATAAAATACCAAAGTATTTTAAGGCTTTTTCGATTCCGTCGTTATAAGTTTCTGCCGTTACGTAATCAGCAGCTTTCCTGCAGGCTTCCCGCCCGTCGCCCATGGCAACTCCCAGGCCGGCGTATTGCAGCATTTCCACATCATTGGCACTGTCACCGAAAGCCATGCACTCTTCTCTGCTGACGTTCAGGATCCTTAGCAGTTCCCTGATGCCGTCCTTCTTGCTGACGCCTTTCAGCAGAATGTCATATATCAGAGCTCCGCCGTTTACGCTGTCGATCTCCTGTTTGAATTCTTCATAGAACATTCTTTCCTTTTCCGGTTCAGTCACCATGGCTCCGCCGAAAGTCAGGAAAGGGGTCGGCCTTTCAATGCCATGGCAGTGATAGACGCTGAAGATCCTTTCAATCGTCTCATTGCTGACAATGATGTACGGTCCCTCGGTAAGCTTCCAGAAAAAGCCCATGTCATGCTTACGGACAAACCTTTCGATCCTGTCGCACAGTTCAGGATCAAAATGAGTTTCCCATAAAACATTTCTTTTTCCATCCGCAACCATGTGACCGTTGGCACCGACGAAATAGTCATATTCGATTCCGGCTTCATCAAGCATTACAGCCAGTCCCGGTGTTCTTCCGCTGGAAATGACAACAGTATATCCTTTTTCTCTCAGCTGCTTAAGAGCTTCTATGGCACTCGGTACAAACTGCCAGTCACGGGAACTGGTCAGAGTATTGTCAATGTCAAATATAAATACCTTGTATTTCATCAGATATCCCCCAGAATCGTAAAGTAATCCACAACATACCCTTTTTTATAAAACTCCGGATACATGTTTTCAAAGTCACTGTCATCATAACTGCGGCTGGCCTGTTCGGCTGTCATGATCATGCGATAGGCATCAAAGCTGATGCGGAAGTTTCTGACTTCACCATTACTGTAACAGCTTAGCAGATCTCCCCTGACCGCATTGATCTGATCAACCTTTTCACTGTAGAGATAAACAGTCAGTTCATCAGTGTTTTCTTCAGGCATTTCGGCATAACCCTTATCCAGCACCATGTAGACCTTACCGTTGATCTCTGTACATGAAAGATAAGTTGTATCAACGGCATTAACGGAATACAGGTGTTCAATACCCTTTGAGCCATAGACATCCACACTCCTGTCCCCTCTTACCACATAGAAGCGTCCGTCAATGTAATTGACCATCAGCACGTCTTCGATTTTCTTTACGGTATCATCAAGTACTGAATAAGCCAGTATGCTGGTGGAACTGTATGTATACGTGTCATTTTCCTCATCATGATAGATGATGGTACCGGAAATGTCCCTGATTTCATCCCGCGGTTTACCGTCCGCGTATTTCAGAGAACTGTAGTCACGGTGGTTCTTGGTATAGTAAACAGCCTGATTCCCGAAATATACTTCACCGGGATACTCAATGTCCTTATGAAAGATCTCATTGTTATCCCTGTCGGTAACGATCACTACTGCTGTATCGTTGGCAGAGTTGGTCAGCACAGCGGCATATGCGGGCTGACCTGCCTGTTTCCGGCATCCTGAAGTAACACATATTAATAATGAACATAAAAGAATAAGAAGCTTTTTCATTTCTAAAGCTCCTTACGGTATACGGAAACCAGGAAGTCAATGACCGTGGTGAGACTGTCATACCGCTTAAGGCGATCATTATTACCGCTGTAAGTCGTATGATAATAAGGCGTCATGCGCCATAATGTTTCAATGTCTTCCCTGCATTCCAAGGTCTTTTCATAGGTGACGTTTTCCTTTTTTACCAGTCTGAAATCAGGCAGATCATAGCCTTTTTCCTCATTGAGATAGATGCTGTCATAAACGATGTCCTTCAGCTGATAGAGATGATCTTTACCAGGGGTTACCGCAATGACATATCCGCCCGGCTTGACAACACGGCTGAATTCCTGCCGGCTGTATGGTGTAAAGACACTCATCAGCCCATCCAGGCTTTCCTCACCTAAAGGCAGATGGAAAACGCTGCCGACAAAGCAGACAGCTTTCTTATTCTTCTTAGCCGTCATAGCCACACCCTTGCGGGCAATGTCAACGGCATAATACTGAATGTCCTTTTCCACGTTTTCCGTCAGATGATTGAGATAATAGCCCGTACCGCAGCCCCGGTCCAGGAATGTTCCCTTTTCCGGAATAAGTTCCTGCACTGTCCTGGCCAGGTGTTCTGCCAGCGGCTGATAGTATCCCTTGCCCAGGAAAGCTCTTCTGGCTGCCAGTGATTCATCATTATCACCTGGGTTCTTGCTGTGCTTCTGATTGACCAGCATTAAATTGACATAACCTTCCTTAGCTATGTCGTAACTGTGACCTTCTTCACAGAAATATCTCTTTTCTTCTTTTGATAACGGCTTACCGCATTTAGGACATCTTAACATCTTTTTTCTCCCAATTAGTTTTATTCTACCACAGATGACTGTATAATAATAAGAGAATGTGAGGTAGGCCTATGGATTATACGGGGACTGATTTAAAGGGTGCACTTGACAACTGTGAAAAGGCACTGTTTTATCTGCATACGGCTTTGGAAGACCTTAACCGGGCCTATGGCTGGGGGGTAGCTGACATTCTCGGCGGTGCTTTATTCATATCTCTGGCCAAGCGCAAGAAAATGCAGAACGCTGACCAGAATCTTACTCTGGCCAAGAATAACATCAACCGACTGCTCAGAGGTCTTCATTCCAAGACCACCATTGACAGCGTCGACTTCCTGCCGGGCGGCTTCTTAAGCACAACTGACTTCCTGTTTGACAATTTCGTTTCTGACATGATGGTCCAGGAAAAGATCAGAAATGCCCGTGCCAGTGTCAATGAAACCATTGAAAAGCTGGAAAAAATCAGAGAGCATCTGATGGCCAGACTGTATACAAACAATTATTAGGGAACCAGGTTCCCTTTTTTATTCACACGAAAAAAGTCCCGCCTGGGGACTTTTCGTCTGTTCAGTTAATGTTTAGTCAAGCTTTTCCAGGTCGATGTATGAAACATCTGTCGGAGTTTCCTGGCTGAACATGATGGTCAGAACTGTTGCCACTTCTGTCTCATCGTTCATTGATTCAACAACACCTTCAACATTGGCAAACGGGCCTGACAGAATTCTGACTCTGTCGCCGACCTTGAAGTTGACAACAAGCTTTTCATCTGTGAGTTCCAGCTTATGCAGGATGTTGATCATTTCATCATCATGAACCGGTAAAGGCTTGGCACCGCCACCGCTTGATCCGATGAACCCGGTAACACCAGGGGTATTTCTGATCTGATACCAGGCATCATCTGACATGATCATGTCAACGAAGATATAGCCAGGGAACATGTTTCTGGTCTTGGTGACCTTGACAGGCTTCCCGTTCTTTTCCTTATAGTCTATTTCGGTTTCTTCCGCTACAACTACCTGGAAGAGGTTCTCTTCCATGCCCATGGTCTTAATACGTCTTTCCAGATTTTCCTTAACTCTGTTTTCGTGACCGGCATAGGTATTGACTACGTACCACTGTCTCTTTTCTTCTGTTTTCTTCTCGTCCATTATGCACCTACTCCAATCATCAGTAATGCCTTGGAAATGACAAGGTCACATAAAACAAAGAATATTCCAAATAAAATACAGAACAGTAAGACCTTTCCCGTGCTTTCAAGAAGCTCAGGGAACTTGATCCATCTGATACGCTTTATTTCTGTCTTGATTCCCTCAGGTGTAAACCACTTGAGCTGAATTGGAACATCCTTTAACGGCTTTCCCTTAACTTCCGTTTTCTTCTGATTCTTACTCTGTGCCTGCTGTTTATTCTGTGCCATAATAGCCTCCTACTTCGTCTCCTTATGTACGGTATACTTTCCGCATTTCTTGCAGTACTTTCTTAATTCGAGACGGTCATTATGAGTTTTCTTATTTTTAGTGGTCGTATAATTACGTGATAAACACTCTGAACAAGTTAAGATTACCTTTTCGCTCACTATGAAAACTCCTTTCGCTGCCTTATAAATGTATCATAAATAACCTGCACTAGTCAAACAGAGAAACGATTTTCTTGCGGCTTTTTCGCAGAGAATTGTCCACAAACTTCTTATTTACCGCCAGAAAGTCCGATATTTCCTGATAACTGTATCCTTCCATGCGGTATTTCAGGATCTTTCCCTCAATCGAATCGTCACCGACTCGGCCGAAAATATCCTGAACCAGTTCCTTTTCCCTGACCCTGGAATCGGGTCCGGGCAGCTTTGATTCCACGGTTTCCATGTAGGAGATCTCATCACCATCCTGCACGATGCGGTCAAGTGAAACGATCTGGCGGTCATCAATGTAGCTGAACCTGATTTCCCTGCGCTGCCAGGCACCGATCTCTCTTCTGATGCACAGCTTGGCAAAGTTATTGAAGCTCATGTTACGGTCATTGCGGTAATAGCATACGGCATTGTACAGTCCGATCTTGCCGGCCTGCATTGCCTCATCACGGCTGATGAAACTGTGTCCGTTTGTAACCTCCCGGTAAAGTGCTGCCATCACCGGATAATAGTAATCAGACAGCATCTCGAAGGCGCTGTCTGATTTCTCTCTGGTTAAATTTACCAGTAATTCCAAATTTATCTGTTCTCTTTCTTCTCTGGTCATCCTCGTCTTCCCTCTTAAAGAGGAAAACGCCGTGAATAGATCTGATACAGGAGAATGCCGCAGGCAACTGAAGCATTCAGTGATCCGATGTCACCTTCCATCGGAAGCTTTACCTTGAGATCACAGGTTTCACCGATAAGTCGGCGCATGCCTGTTCCTTCTGCTCCGATAACCAGAACCACCGGCATGTCATATCTGATCCGGCGGTAGTCCTGAGCCTGATTGACATCCGTTCCAATCACCCAGTACCCCATGTCCTTGAGCTTACGCAAAGTCTGAGCCAGGTTGGTGACCTGAGCAACCTTGACCTTGTCTATCGCTCCCACGGACACCTTGGCAACCGTACCGTTAAGTGAAACGCTGCGGTTTTTCTCAATGATGACGCCGTCTCCGCCCACACAGGACATCGTTCTTAATATGGCGCCCAGATTATGAGGATCCTGCAGGGAATCAAGTGCCACGATCAGCGGCAGCTTTCCTTCCGGAATGGAATCAGTTATCTCTTCTATGGTATAAGTCTTATATTCTCTGACTTCGGCTACATAGCCCTGATGGTTTCCCGATACCAGTCTATCAAGTTCCGCCTTGGAAACATATTTGATCCTTATGTTCTGTGATTTGGCCAGGCTGACTGTTTCGATGTCCTTGCGGCCTTCCAGAAGATAGAGTGTAAGGATCTCACGTCTGTCCTTCAGCATGGAACTGACAACGTTTTTCCCGTATACATATTGTGACATACTATTTCTCCTTCAGGGTCCTGATAAAGTCCCATAACTGTTCCAGACGTTCCATCTGACCGCTTACATACAGATAGCCCCATAAGGCCTCAAATCCCGTGGATTTGTGATAGGTAACCGGATCGGTATTCTTCGGTGCCTTGTGAGCCTTACTGTTGCGGCCTCTTTTATATACTTCTATTTCCTTCTCCGTCAGCAGATCAAAAGCCAGCATGCTGTCGATTATCTCAGCCTGCGCACGGGCACTTACATATCTGTTGGTGTGTTTCTGCATCCGGTCCATCTTGGCTTCACAATCGATGACCCACCTTTTTACCGTCTTGGCATAGTGGGCATCACCGATGTAGGCCAGAGCCAGGGAACTGTATTCTTCTGCTTTCATCTTTTTTCAAAAAAGGGAACGAGTTCCCTTAGATAATGTGTCTTTCCTGCAACTGGGCACGATACTTGTCAGCTGTTTCGAAATCCTTGGCAGCCTTGGCTTCGTTCCACTTGGCATATAATTCTCTGTCTTCATCACTCAGAACGATCTCATCAATGAAGACACCCAGTACTGACAGCATCTTCTTGACGCTGCTGTAATGTGAAGCTACCACGGCAAAGTCGATCCGTCTCTGTCTTAAGGACTGATTGAGTTCCTTGACGGTATCGAAGATCACCTTGTAGGCATTTGGCGTGTTGAGGTCATCTCTCATGGCTTCCATGAAGTCATTCCAGTGAGCATCAAGTTCGCCTTCCAGGGAAGCATTGGCCAGCTGAGCCTTTACTTCTGCCTGATGCAGGGCCTGTTCGATCTTGGCCAGCTCGGTTCTGGCAGCTTCCAGAGTTTCCTCGGAGAAGTTGAGAACGTCACGGTAGTTGACGGACAGTAACAGCCATCTGGCTACATTCGGTCCGATCTGAGCGATGACATCCTTGGCCAGCTGAATGTTGCCAAGAGACTTGCTCATCTTGCCGCCGTTGAAGTTCAGCATGCCGTTATGTACCCAGTAATTGGCCAGGTGATGATGGTTGACGGCATTGGACTGAGCCATTTCATTTTCGTGATGAGGGAACTTGAGGTCCTTGCCGCCCCCGTGAATGTCGATCAGTTCATGGTTGAAGTTATCACCGATCATGACGACGCATTCGGTATGCCAGCCAGGTCTACCCTTGCCCCATGGTGAGTCCCACTGAATTCCCACGTTGGTCTTCTTCCATAATAAGAAGTCCAGCGGATTACGCTTCTTGTCGTTTTCCTCTACTCTGGCACCTACCATCAGATCATCTGTGTTCTGATGTGACAGTTCACCATATGAAGGAACACTGTCAACAGCGAAGTAGACTTCACCGTCAACAACATAGGCATTGCCGTTTTCCACCAGTTTTTCAATGAACTTGATCATCTCGTCCATTGTTTCGGTTACTCTTGGTGTGGCATCGAGAGTCTCGGTATTCAGAGATTCTCTGACCTTGTTATAGGCTTCAATGTATCTGTCAGCGATCTCGGTTTCCTTTACGCCCTCTTCCAGTGCCTTATTGATGATCTTGTCATCAACGTCGGTAAAATTGGAAACGTATTTTACCTTGTAGCCGTCAGCTTCAAAAACTCTTCTTAATGTATCAAATACAACGATCGGTCTGGCATTGCCGATGTGAGCATGATTATAGACAGTAGGTCCGCAGACATACATATTTACCTGGTTTTCATGAACAGGCTTGAATTCCTCAACCTGCAGTGTTAACGAATTGTACAGTTTCATTTTTCTATCTCCTGTCTTGTCATATAACAGTTCTTCTGTATACCATTTGGTATTATAGCATGAAATAATCATTTTGTATTGCGGTAAACGATTATATAATATTGGTAGAAGAAACGGAGTTCTATAATATGAAAATACTAGTTTTCGGATCAACAAACATCGACCATAACTATCAGATGGAACACATTGCCAGACCAAAGGAAACCGTAACATCCAGGGGATATGAGATCCATCCGGGCGGTAAGGGACTTAATCAGGCCATTGCCTTCGCCAAGACCGGACAGCATGTCTATCTGGCTGCCGTAGTCGGCAACGACGCCGGCATGCTGCTGGATGTCATGGAAAAATATGATGTTGATACCAGATATCTCAGGAAGATCAATGCTCCTAACGGACACGCCATCATCCAGATCGATGAAAACGGCGAAAACAGCATCTTCCTGTATCCGGGTACCAACAACAGCATTACTCACGAATATGTAGACCGCGTACTCAACGGTTTTGAAAAAGGCGACTTCATCATCCTGCAGAACGAGATCAACCGGCAGGATTACATAATTGACAAAGCCTATGAAAAAGGAATGGTCATCCTGATGAATCCGTCACCTTGTGATGATTCATTGAAAGCTTTGCCGCTGGAAAAAGTCAGCTACTTCTTCATCAATGAAGTTGAAGGCGCCATCCTTACCGGCGAAAGCGATCCGGAAAAGATCCTTGACAGAATGAACGAACTCTATCCTGAATCACGGGTCATCCTGACACTGGGTGCTGAAGGATCACGCTTCAGATACAAGGATCAGTACTGCAGTCAGGCCATCTTCCCGGTCAAGGCCATCGATACCGTCGGAGCCGGCGATACCTTCATGGGCTACTTCAGCTATGGGCTCTCCCAGGGCATGAGCCCTGCTGAGTGTCTGCTGCTGGCAACCAAGGCCAGCTCCATCACCGTTACCCGCAAAGGTGCCGCTGATTCCATTCCGACTCTGGAAGAGATAAAGGAAAGATATCCTGATTAAAAAACGAAACTCCCGTCTGAAGTGGTATAAAAAAAGTAGACAGGTGTAAAAAAGCACCCATCTACTTTTTTTTGTACAATGAAGAAGGAAAGGA
>SVBJ01000001.1 GCA_015058955.1 Erysipelotrichaceae bacterium | reverse complement strand
TTCATAGTGCGCTTTACTCAAAGAACTATTCTTCTTCAACCCCCGATCGGGGGTTGACTATTTACCTAAAGACTTTCTTATTACATTATACTATTTTAATTAACCTTAAATCTTAATAATGAAGTAATTCTTCTTGCCCTTTCTGATTACGGCAGTTTCTCCATCGAGAGTATCAGCCTTGGTTAAGACCTTTTCCAAATCCTGGTTTCTTTCACCGTTGATGCTGATGGAACCGTTCTTGACGAATTCTCTGGCTTCACGCTTGCTGGAAGCGATCTTGGTGTTGACTAAGGCATCGATCAGGGATGTTCCCTCTTCCACCGGATTGACCGGCATGTCATAGAAGGCATCTTTCAGCTGTGCAGGAGAAAGAGACTTGAAGTTTCCGGAGAAGAAGGCTTCAGAGATCTGAACAGCCTTATTGAACTCCTCTTCACCATGCAGGTCGGAAATGATTTCCTTGGCCAGCCTTTTCTGAGCGATTCTCAGATGAGGTGCTTCATTGTGCTGCTTTTCAATTTCCATGATCTCTTCCGGTTCAATGAAAGTCAGCTTCTTAAGGTATTCAATGATCATGGAGTCTTCCAGGTTGATCAGGTACTGATACATCTGGTATGCAGAGGTCTTATTGATGTCCAGCCATAAGGCATTGCCTTCGGTCTTGCCGAACTTCTTGCCGGTTGAATCGGTTACCAGCGGTGCAACCAGACCATAGGCAGTCTTGTCCAGTTTCTTTCTGATCAGTTCAATGCCGGAAGTGATGTTTCCCCACTGGTCAGAACCAGCTACCTGCAAGGTGCAGTTTCTGGTTTCATACAGATGCAGGAAGTCGAGAGCCTGCAGGATCATGTAGCTGAATTCAGTATAGGTAATGCCAGTTTCCATTCTGGATTTGACCTTGTCCTTGGCCAGCATGTAGTTGACATTGAAATACTTGCCATAGTCACGCAGGAAAGCCAGAACATTGATGTCCTTGGTCCAGTCATAGTTGTTGACTACTTCAAAGCCGAACAGCTTTTCAGCCTGAGACTTCAGTCCTTCAACATTGTGGGCTACTTCTTCATAGGTGATCATCGGTCTTTCAGCGTCCGGCTTAGGGTCACCGATCAGACCGGTTGCTCCGCCTACCAACAGTAATGGATGATGTCCGAATCTGGCCAGTCTTCTGGCAATCAGGAATGATGAATAATGACCGATGTGCATTGAATCGGCTGTCGGGTCAGTCCCGATGTAAAAAGTCAAGCCGCCTTCGTTCAGCTTATCGATCAGTTCCGGGCTGGAGATATCCTGAATAAGTCCGCGCCACATTAATTCGTCATAACATTTCATGCTCATAAAAAAGACCTCCTGAATATTACTTTTACTATTGTACTCTATTCATTTCCTTTTGTCTTGCATAATATCAATACTTTTTCGCTCAGGCATTCTGTTATAATGGTCTTTTGAAACCGGAAAACCGGCAGAAGCATTCATTATATGTTAGAACCGGCTGTTTTTGGTCAATTGGATTGTTTTTAAAGGTAAGAATCCTTAAAATAAGGGATATGCAAGGGGGTTATTATGACTCAAAGAGTTTTGGAAATATTAATAAACGCTTTCTGGAGGATCCTGCTGCCGGGCATCAAGGTGACCCTGCCGCTGACATTCTTCTCCTTTGCCCTGGCATTTGTCATTTCAGTGGTAGTAGCTCTGATACAGTACGCAGACGTCAAGATACTGAAACAGATCTGCCGCTTCTATATCTGGTTTATCAGAGGAACGCCTCTGCTGGTCCAGCTGTATGTTGTCTATTACGGTCTGCCGCAGATCGGCATCATGCTTGATGCTGTTCCGGCTGCCATCCTGACCTTTGGCTTCAACGAAGGCGCCTACATGGCCGAAAGCATGCGCGGTGCCCTGGAAGCCGTACCTAAGGGACAGATCGAAGCCGGCTACTGTGTCGGCATGAGCTACCTGCAGATCATCAGACGCATCGTTTTGCCGCAGGCCCTGAGAACGGCCTTCCCTTCACTGTCAAATTCACTTATTTCAATGGTCAAGGGAACTTCACTGGCCTCAGTAATCACCATTACCGAAATGTTCCGTCAGGCGCAGATTATTAACGCCATTTACTACGAACCGTTATGGCTGTATCTGGAAGCTGCCATGTTCTACCTGCTGTTCTGCTCAATCATTACCCTGATACAGAGAGCCGGAGAAAAGAAACTGAGTACTTATGGAGGTGTGAAGTAACATGCTGTTAAAAGTTGAAAATGTCCATAAGTCATTTAGCAGTGAAGTCTTAAAGGGTATCTCACTGGAAGTCAATAAGGGTGATGTAGTTGCCATTCTGGGACCAAGCGGTTCCGGCAAGACCACACTGTTACGCTGCATCAACTTCCTGGAAAGAGCGGAACAGGGAACCCTTACCTTCGATGATGTAACCTATGATCTGGCAACCATCAGCAAGAAGGACATCAATAACATCCGCAAAAAAACAGCGTTTGTATTCCAGAACTACAACCTGTTTCTGAATAAAACCGTACTGCAGAACGTTACCGAAGGTCTGATCATCGGACGCGGAATGGATAAGCATAAAGCCCGTGAAATTGCCATTGAGGCTCTGAAGAGAGTCGGCATGGACAACAGACTGGATGCCTTCCCTTCCCAGTTATCCGGCGGTCAGCAGCAGCGTGTCGCCATCGCCCGTGCCCTGGCTACTGATCCGGAGATCATCTACTTCGATGAACCAACCAGTGCCCTGGATCCGGAACTGATTGGTGAAGTACTGAATGTCATGAGGGATCTGGCCGATGATGGCATGACCATGCTGGTAGTAACTCATGAAATGAATTTTGCCCGTAATGTTTCCAGCAAGATCGTCTTCATGGATGAAGGCGAAGTCATTGAGACTGCCGACCCTGAAACATTCTTCCAGAATCCGAAGGAAGAACGTGCCAAGACATTTGTTCAGGGAATCATCTCTGCTCGAAACTGATATACAAGGAGGAAATGAAAATGAAAAAAGTATTGTCTTTTGTTTTAGCAGCATTAATGCTTCTGAGCTTTGCCGGCTGTCAGAAACCGGAAGAACCGGAGAACCTCGACGCCTTGGGTCGCATACAGAAACAGGGCTACATTACCATAGCCACTGAAGGAACCTGGGCACCTTGGACTTACCACGATGAAAGCGGCACACTGGTCGGTATCGACATTGAATTAGGCAAGCTGATCGCTGCCAAGTTAGGTGTTGAAGCCAGATTTGAAGAGACACGGTGGGATGCCATTCTGGCTGGTGTTGATGCCGGAAGATTCGACATTGCCTGCAACGGTGTCGGCAAGACCGCACAGCGTGCGGAAAAGTACAACTTCTCTGATCCTTATGTCTTCACCAACAGTGTTCTGATCGTCAAGAATGACAACACTGAAATCAATTCATTTGAAGATCTTAACGGAAAGAAGAATGCCAATACTGCTTCAAGCACCTACGCTGCATTAGCTGAAAGCTTTGGCGCCGAAAACATTTCAGTTGACTCATTAACTGAAACCATTACTCTGTTATTACAGGGAAAGTGTGACTGCACTGTCAACTCCGAAATGACCATCAACGACTATCTGAAGCAGCATCCGGATGCACCTATCAAAATCGTTGCCTACTATCCTGGCGATGATGTCTGCATCCCTGTCAGAAAGACCGATGATGCCGCCAGCCTGCTGGCTGCCATCAACAAGGCTCTGGCCGAGATCAAGGCTTCAGGCGAACTGGCTGGGCTGTCCGTCAAGTACTTCGGTGGTGACTACACAGAAAAGAAGTAAGTAAAAGTGCTGATCATTCAGCACTTTTTTACTGATTTATCACAATACGGCCGTCAGGATTGCGGCTGTATTTTTTCATGAAGTCCCAAGCCAGTCGGCAGGTAAACGGTCTGATTTCGTGAGCGTGCTGACTGATGGAGCATAAAGCCGTATAAACATTTCCATCTTCACTGTAATAGTAACGGATGGTGGTCACACTGTCAGGATGAGTCTCGTCATTGTACTGTTCCTCGAGGTCCCCGGCAAATCCATATTTGGTGTCACTCCAGTCACTGCGGTTACTCATCGACAGTTCAAACGGCTTGTTTATCTGGTTAACATCAAACAGATAGTTGATTCGGCTGATGCAGTCCTGACTCTGGTAAGGCATTTCACCTAAAGGTGAGCTTTCACCGGCACAGTAGATGACCGGAACCAGTACATCTTCATTGAGCGACGGTGAATTCCTGAACATCGTGTTTTTGCCTGCCGCAACCGTAGCGCCCATTGGAGCCAGGGCAGCAAATACCTCCGGATACTCCTGATACAGGTCCCAGGTCTTGATGCCTCCCATCGAGAATCCGGTGGCATAGATTCTTGTCTCGTCTATGTCGTAGATCTTCTTCAATTCTTCCAGAACATCCATTACTTCCGTGGCTGTCTGCAGGGTATGCATTTCCGTAGCGCACAGGATGAAGTCTTCCTGCCGGGCGATCTGCGGCCAGCCAGCTATGGTAGCAGTGGCTAAGGCCGTATCCCCGCCCCCATGGAAACATAACAGCAGAGGTTTCTTCCCCTTGCCGTTATCCTTGTGAAAGACTACGGTCCCGATCTTATGGAACGAACTTCTGACGGAAGTGTTGTCCGGGGAGGTCGGTATGTCAAATACATGAGTTGATACAGTCAGACCGATCTTTTTCCGGTTGAAGGTTTCTGACAGATGACCGTTCCAGCGCTGATATCCCTCAATGTACTTATGGAATATTTCATCAAATGATCCTTCATCACTGAAGCAGTTATCTGTTCTAGCCATCATTTCCGCTTCAATGGATGGATCATTGTCCTTGGAAACGATGATGATGTTACGGTCATTGACCGCAGCCTTGAAGCTGAGCTTTTCCAGTACAGCTGCCGTAATGGTTATGTCATTGATTCCCAGCGACTTCATGGCTGACTGTCCCGTAAGCTCCCTGAGGCAGTTTTTGGCAATGTAGTCGCCGCCGGGGCCGTAACCGTAAAGAACAGTCATTGCCGGTGAGGCAAAAATGAAGTACTCGCGGTTTGCCCGGTCATATAACAGGCCCTTTGAGAAACCCGTCTGATCGACCATGGTCTTGGCCAGAACGGCTTCATACAAGCCTTTCTTCTCACTCTTCCAGTCCGTTGCCGGATTGACAAATACTACTGAACCGCCATTTTCGCTGGCAATCCTGTCTATTCCTTTTTCGCAGATGAAATCCACAGCCTGCTGCTGATTCATTTTTCCTTCAGCGAATACCAGCAGCAATGGAGCACTGTAACCGTAGTTGATGATGTTTGAATTCACCTCATCAGCTGGTTTATAGATGAATATCTGATGGTCATTTATGCTGATGGTACTGAGAAAACTCCCTTCAGATACCTCCTTTGTTTCAACGGAGGTTATCTTGCCGGGTTCCACGGGTTCTTCTTTCTTGTTACTGCATCCTGTCATCATCAGCATGACAGTCAGCAGAATTAACAGTGATCTGCGCATATTCATCCCTCTTTACAGATATTATAGGTCAGTGAAAACCTCTTTTCATCAAGATACAAATACAGGTTATCTAAAAAAGTAAGGAAGTGTTCCTTACTAACAATATGAAAAAGGACCACATGTCTGATGCGATCCTCTTTTTTTACTTTGTTGTTTCCTTTGGTTTGAAGACGTAATTCAGTTTGAATTCTTTATCCCGCACGATGTCACCGCTTAACAGCTTCGTCATTATTCTCATGGCTAAGGCGCCTAAGTCATAGCTTGGAACAATGAAAGATGAAATGCGTGGTCTGAACATGTCTGTATATCGGGAATCCTTGATGCAGACAACTTCGGTCTCATCCGGGATCCTGATATTGTTTTCGGTACAGGTATTGATTACGGCAATTGCCTGTGAATCTCTGTAGGTTATTACCAGCTCATGGTTGTTATGAGCGAAGTAATTGGACAGGAATTCATAGGAGTTATGTACATCTTCCGGAATGGTTATGTAACCGCCGAAAGTCTTGCCGTGCTCCTTGAAGGCTCTTGAAGCACCTCTGATCAGCAGGTCAATGCTGGTAGGATTCTTGCGGTCATCGATGATAACGATATCATCAACGCCCTTTTTCAGATATCTGTCAACCAGTTCGTATACTGCCTGTTCATAGTCAATGTAAACACAGCAGGCTGAATCACCTTCACCCTTATTGCCCAGGTAAACTGTTGGGATCTGGAAATTATTCAGGATCTCCATTTCCTTGGCGGAGAAGGCATCATTATACAGAATCAGTCCGTCTGCTCTGCTCTTGACGACATTGTCGATGATTTCATTCATCTCATTGATGCCGGCGGTGGCAGTATGCAGAATTATGTTGTACTTGTAGATCTTGGCAGTATCCAGCAGACCGTTGATCACCTTGTCAATGTAGTTAAAGCTGCCGTCAGGTACGACCAGCGCAATTGAAGTAGTCTTCTTCAGTGCCAGTCCCTGAGCCACAGCATTAGGCTTGTAACCAAGCTTGACAATGGCTTCCTGTACTTTCTTCTTGGTATTTTCCTTTACGACATCAGACTCATTGATAACACGAGAAACCGTTGCCAGAGAAACACCGGCTTCCTTGGCAACACTGTATATTGTTACTCTTTTTTTCTCAACGTTACCATACTGACTCATGGATTATTCCTCTACGTTTTCTTCCTCTTCTTCTTCAGGCTTGAACATGTCCTTGAAGGCCTCAGCAACCTTACCGCCGAATTCAACGAGGTTGTTCTTGGCTGTTCTGACTGTAGCTCTTACCTTTTCGTCGTGAATGAATTCCTGATACTTTTCAGATACGAATTCACTGGCTTCCTTGGTCTTGGCTGCGACCTTGTCTACAGTTTCCTTGACCTGTGGGTTCTTTTCAGCAACATCGGCATAGATCTCTTCGCCCTTGGCTGCGACCTTCTTGCCTGCTTCCTTGGTTGCTTCGCTTAACTTTTCAGCAGCGTTGTCCCAGGTTTCCTTGAATTTTTCCTTGTTGGTAACTGTCTCATAAGCTTCTTTGGCAGCCTTTACGACATTGTCTGAAACCTTGTTCAGAGCTTCCTTGGTTGCACCCCAGGCGTTTTCTGACTGTTCGTCAAGTTCCTTTGGTTCCATCTTTTCCTGAGCGTGGTTGATTGCGTCAGTGATCTGCTGAGAGAATTTGCCCAGATGCTGGCCTAATGTAACGCCATCCTTGTTCAGATCCAGATTAACAACAGCTTCCTTCAGGTTCAGTAAAGATTCCTTAGCCTGAGCAAGAACCTTTTTGGCAACTTCCTTGACTTCGTCGTCAGTTGCTTCTTCGATTCCCTTTTCAACTTCGTTTAATTCATCCTTAACTTCCTGTTCAAGTTCTTCTAAATTCTTGTTTTCATCCATGTTATTCTACATCCTTTCCTGTTTCCTTAGCTGCTTCCTCGGCAGCTTCAATTACTTCCTTGACCGCTTCAACAGCCTTCTCTTCGATTTCTTCCGGCTTTTCAACTGAAGCTACACGGACAATATTCTTCGGGTCTTTCACCGGTTTTTCTTCCTTAGGAGCGAAACTCTTTTCCAGTACCTCCGTTACGGCTGACTTGACCTGATCATACTGTTTGCTCCACTTCTTGGCTGTCTTCTTAACTGCTCTTTCAGTGGTAGCTCTGACTGCCTCAACACTCATGGCCATGTTATTGACGGACTTGACTGTTGTATCCAGTTCCTTCAGATATCCGTTAGTAGTATCAACAGCAGTGTTGACACCGGTTACGGTTATATTCATGTTCTTTAATATTCCGACCATCTTTACCAGCAGCACGATCAGCAGACACAGAGCGATGGCGCCGAGAATAGGTAACAGATATGCGAATATCTGACTGATATTAGCTAATGCATCCATAGTTTTTCACCTCAATTTATATAATACAGAATTATGTAAGGGTTTTCAATACTGCGAAAATGTCTTACATTTTGTCATCCAGATCGAAGAGAGAGATGTTTTCATACCGTTCAACTTCCTTCTCTTCCTTCTTCGGCTCAGTTCCCCAGGCCTCATGGATGTTTATTCTGTCTTTTTTTACATTGGTTCCAAACGGTGTTACGGTGCTGTTTTTGCGTAACTCCTCAGCCGTCATGGTTACCGGCTTCATGTCCTCAATAACGGCTTCCTCAACAGGTTCTTCAGCCTTTACCACTTCTTCCCGTATGGGTGTCACCTTTTCTACTGGCTTGACTTCCGGTTCTTTTTTTTCAACAGGTTCCGGCTCCTTCTTTTCAACAGGTTCCGGCTTGGCTTTTCTGTCACCCAGGAAATCCTGAACACCAAGTGATGCTACTTCAGGAGCTACCTCATCATGAGGAATGTTGTCGGATTCCTTCTTGTCACCGTACAGAGGTGAGAATACCGTTCCCAGTATGGACTTCTTTTCGCCCAGTTCTGAATCAGGCATGACGATTTCCCTTCTCTTTTTCTTGACCGGCTTGGCTTCCTTTTCCTTCTTGCCGAACATCGGGGAGATGATGGCACTGGAGGTATATGGTTCAGCCGGCTTTTCAGCTGGCTTCTTGACCGGTTTTTCTTCCTTTATCTCAGGAAGTTCAGGTTCGATCTTCTTTTCCTTGGCAGGTTCTTCCTTTACTTCCTTCTTCTCCTTGACAGGTTCCTCATCGCCCAGTACCGGAGTCTTGATCTCTTTTGTCAGGGTGATCATCGGAGAAGGTTCATATTCCTCTTCCACGACGGGATTGTTCCGCTTTCTGACGATCGGTTTCTGGACCGGTTCAACCTTAGGCTTTCTGACCGGTGCCGGCTTTTCCACCGGTATTTCCTCGATCACCGGTTCCGGCTTATCCTCAACGACCTCTTCAACTTCTTCAACCGTGAAGAGAAACTTTTCAAACAGATCCTTTAACTTCCTCATAATTTATCCTCCTGATGCCTCATCTGATGCATCTGTATTTTCTTCCGTGTTTTCCGTGCTTTCTTCGGTTTGTTCCTCAATTACCGGAATGGTGTCGTCTTCATCCTCCATTACCGGATTTTCCTCGATCGGTTCATCCTCCGGACCGCCAATCTCCTCATTGTCGAACTCTCCGATGTCACTGGCGCTCGGTATTTCACCCGGCCTGCTTTCACGGTCAATTACCGTGTAGCTCGGGTCATTCTTCCAGTCATCCATGTAGTCGATGATCCTTCCGCTTTCCGGCAGGATCTCTCTGAACAGACGGATGGTGGAGATCCGGTAGCTGGCCTTGTCCTGGTTTGAATAGGTATCAATTACCAGATTGGTGTCAACGCTGCAGGTTCTTAGGGTCTTCATCATTTCATAGATCGTTTCATCAGCTTCCAGCAAAGGGCAGGAAGCTGTAAAGATGAACTGGTTGGTCTGCAGAATGATGTAGGCTGCCCCGTCTACCACCTTCATTTCCATGCGGTAGCTCATTGGCAGACCGCGGGAATTACGGCAGCTTCCTTCGGCATAAAGGCTTTTGCCCTGGAACGATTCGATGTCACGCAGGGAACTGTCTTCATAGACCGAGCGTTTCAGAATGCCGGCTACATCGAGGTTCAGAACAGCTTCATTGTCATAGAAGATGAAGATGTTGCTGATCTCATCGATCTCCTTGCGTCCGACACCCTGGAACAGATAGTAATCATAGTATTCCTTGTGGGAATTATTCTCCGAGAACTCCGGCAGTTCCACTTCCGAAGCCTCCTTTATGGACTTAAGCACTTCCTTCTTGAAGTCAACATCCAACGGGACCTTTACGGCCGTACATCCCGCCATCATCATCACGGCAAGCATCAGCATTATCAGTTTCTTCATACCTGCTTACCTCCTGACGGTTTCCAGACGGCACGGTAAATAGGCTGTCCCAGTGCCATGAAGCTGGCTTCATATTCCGTGATGGCATCCTCATCATGAGGTTCACGGCGGTAATCAACGCTGACCTCTTCCAGATGCCAGCCATTGTCACCAAGTGATACCAGTGAATACTCAAACAGCTTGGCATTATCCGTCTTCATGATGACCAGACCATCTTCCTTCAATATCTTCCTGTAGGAATCCAGGAAGGTTCCGTAGGTCAGTCTTCTCTTGGTCTGTCTCTTCTTCGGCCATGGATCTGAGAAGTTCAGATGGATCACATCGATCTCATCCTCAGCGAACCACTGTTCTATCTCTGCGGCATCACCGTTGATTATCTTCATGTTTTCCGTGGTATTATCCAGACACTTCTTCAGAGCAATGCCGACGCAGCTTTCATCCTTCTCGACGGCAATCCATAAACAATCAGGATACCGGTGAGCCATACTGATCCAGTAGTCACCCTTTCCTGACCCTATTTCAACTCTTATCTGTCTGTCTCCAGCCAGCTGTTTCCAATTTCCTCTGAGCTCACTCGGATCACTTATCACACAGTCCGTACGCTGTGCGATCATGTCCTTGGCCCAGTGTTTCTTTCTCATTCTCATGTTAACATTCTAACACAATTAAACTTCAATTTATATAATATAAAACATATTCACACAATCCTCGATAATTGTGCGTTTTTGCCGACAGAAAAGCCCCGGTTCTCAATAACCGGAGCTTTTATTCAAGTCAGATAAGACTAGCTTTCTTTCTTCTTTCTGGTGTTGCCCTGCTTGCCGGAAGTCTTGCTGCCTCTTTTTTCGCTGTTTCCAAACAGCGCCTTGCGGCCGTAATCCTTGACTTCTTCAAAGCCTTCAGGCTTGTCAAGCAGAACCTTGGCAGAAACGTTGACTCTGCCCTTCTCGTCGATTTCAGTTACCTGAACCCTGGCGATGTCACCCATCTTGTAGATGTCAGTAGGCTTGTTGACTCTTTCCCATCTCATGTCAGAAACATGCAGTAAGGCATCCGTGCCCGGGAACAGTTCCACAAAGGCACCGTAGCTTTCCAGTCTGACGACCTTGGCATCGTAGATCTCACCGATCTTGGCGGTTCTGGTGATGTCTTCGATCATCTTTCTGGCGATGTCAATGGATTCCTGATCCTGATGGTAGATCAGAACGCGGCCTTCATCGGAGATGTCGATCTTGCAGTCGTTGGCTGCTTCGATGATGGCGTTGATGTTCTTTCCGCCGGTACCGATGACGTCTCTGATCTTGTCAACAGGGATCATCATCTTGCAGATCTTAGGAGCATACTGAGATACATGATCTCTTGGCTTGGCGATGGCTGCTTCCAGAACGTCCAGAATCTGCATTCTGGCCTTCTTGGCCTGTTCCATGGCTTCACCCAGGATCTTTCTGTCCAGACCCTGAACCTTGATATCCATCTGTAAGGCAGTAATGCCTTCTCTGGTTCCGGCAACCTTGAAGTCCATGTCGCCGAAGTGGTCTTCCATACCCTGAATGTCAGTCAGGATGGTGTAATCCTTGCCGTTTTCAATTAAGCCCATGGCGATACCTGCTACCGGAGCCTTGATAGGAACACCGGCTGCCATTAATGACAGGGTACCGGCACAGATTGAAGCCTGGGAACTTGAACCGTTTGATTCAAGAACTTCAGCAACAGTTCTGATGGCATATGGGAATTCGTCTTCACTAGGCAGAACCTGCTTCAGAGCTCTTTCACCAAGAGCACCGTGGCCGATCTCTCTTCTGCCCGGTGAGCCCATGCGTCCTACTTCACCGACACTGTAAGGCGGAAAGTTGTAATGATGCATGAATCTCTTTTCTTCAACTTCTGTCAGGTCATCAATGATCTGGTTGTCACCCAGGGCACCTAATGTGGTGGCTGAGAGAACCTGAGTCTGACCTCTGGTAAATAAGCCTGAACCATGTACTCTAGGCAGCAGGTCGATCTGAGCATCCAGAGCTCTGAGTTCATCAGTTGCTCTGCCGTCCGGTCTGATCTTTTCCTCGATGATGAGTCTTCTGACTTCATCAGCGACGATCTGAGTGCAGACTTCATTGACCATCTTCAGAGTCTTGGCCTTTTCGCTTTCGCTGGCATATTCCTTTTCCCCGAAATACTCAACGGTTTCGTTGGTCAGGGCATCGATAGTGTTGTTGCATTCAAGCTTGTCCTTGATTGATACAGCAGCCTTCAGGCGGTCATATACGTAATCGTAGATTGCCTTCTTGAGATCTGCCGGTACTTCGTACAGGACAACTTCCATCTTTTCGCGACCGACCTTGGCAATGATCTCTTCTTCCCATTCGCACAGGATCTTGATGTATTCCTGTCCGAACATCAGAGCATCAAGCATGTCTTCTTCTGAGATTTCCTTAGCACCGGCTTCAACCATCATGATGGCATCCTTCTTACCGGCGATCGTAAGGCTCAGGTCGCTCTGTTCGCTCTGTTCAACAGTCGGGTTGATGATGAACTTGCCATCAATGCGTCCGACGATGACACCGGCGATCGGTCCCTCAAACGGGATCTTACTGATGCTTAATGCCAGTGAGGCACCGAGCATGGCAGCCATTTCGGCTGAATAATCCTGGTCAACTGACAGTACTGTGTTGACTACCTGTACTTCGTTTCTGAATCCTTCCGCAAATAATGGACGGATCGGTCTGTCGATCATACGGGCGGTCAGAGTAGCATGTTCACTTGGCCTTCCTTCTCTTCTTAAAAATCCTCCGGGAATCTTACCCACTGAATATAACTTCTCCTCGAAACTTACTGTTAACGGGAAGAAATCAGTATCTTTCGCAACGTTACTTGCGCAGGCTGTTGAGATAACCACTGTATCACCATATCTTACTAATACAGCACCATCAGCCTGTTTGGCTAATTCCCCGATTTCAACGGATAAAGGACGTCCGTCGAAATTCATACTAAATACTTCTTTAGCCATTTCTTTTCCTCTCTTATTATTAACCTTGACTATAATACCACATGTTAAAAAAAAAGAAAATGATTAAATAATCATTTCCTCAATGTGATAAACATAATCCAGAGTAGACAGCGCCTGGATGATTTCCTCATGGGTTTTGTACTTCTTCAGTTCATCATTGGAGATCGATATCGAGATCGAATAAACGCTCAAGCCGGAATTGGCATAGGCTGGATTCATCTCGATGTCATCAATGATCAGTCCCAGTCTTCTTATCGTCGTAACGAAGTTCTGCAGGTAACGGCTGTCAGTAAGTTCCAGATGTATCTCAAAATGGTTGGATCTGTTTTTCAGGAAGGATTCCAGAGTCGGGAATACCGACAGTGAGATCATAAACAGCACAAAGGCAGTGACCGTTACGAAATACAGACCGCAGCCAAGTGATAACCCAATGACCCCGCAGGTCAGCAAACCGACGGAGGTCGTCAGTCCCTTGATCTGATTACGGGAACTGTAGACCATCGTATTGACTGACAGAATGGCCAGACAGATCAATGAGGAACCGGAAATGATGAACATGTCAGCGTTGTAGACCTCACTGAGATACTGATCCAGCATCATTCCGATGGTGGTGGTCAGAGATACCAGGATGAAAGTCCTTAATCCGGCAGAATGCCTCTTATTGGTTCTTTCCCAGCCGACGATCGTTCCCAATACGACGGCAAAGAAAATTCTGAAGATGATGGAACTGGTATTCAGTCCCCGAGCCCATGGTCCTAATAATGCAACGATTGGATCACTCATATCTATATTCTCCTCCTGGTCCTGTTTCTGCCGGCGTAGTAGACTTCGCTGGCTGCCTCGGTAAAGGCTTCTTCAGCAGCTCTGTCATCAAAACGCGGCAGATCTTTCTGGATCTTCTCAATTCTTTCGATCAGCAGTTCAAGCTGATTCTTCTGTTCACCGGACTCGGTAGTCTCTTCAACTTCCACGATGTCTTCGATCTTATTGGAATATGAATGTGACAGATACAGCGACCGTTTGGCACTGGCCGGTCCTACCAGTTCATAGAGAATGCTGGAGGACAGGATGATGGTATTCAGTGCATCGCCCATTTCACCGCCCAGTGTTCTGGCACCTAAGGCAGCCAGACCGATGGCCACACCGGCCTGCGGTATTAAGGCCATGCCCAGATAGTTTCTGGTCGTTGCCGGCTTGCCAACCATATAGCAGCCCAAGAAAGCTCCGGCATACTTGCCGACGATCCTGACCAGGAAATACAGAATGCCGATATACAGCAATGGTGTCGTGCCTATCGATCCCGAAGGATTCAACAGGGCGCCCAAATCAAATGACACGCCGCTTCGTACAAAGAACAGTAACAGTAAAGGCGGGCTGAAGTAGTTTAGCTGCATGAACAGTTTCTCATCCTTGCTCATATTGATGTAGGTAGTACCCATGGACATACAGCCTAATAACGGCGATACATCGATCAGGGCACAGATCCCGCAGAATGACAGCATGAAGGCCAAAGCAATGATCAGTCTGTTGTCATCAGAGTGGGAAGCACTGAACACCCAGGACATAAGTCCCCCGAATACACAGCCCAACATCAGTACCCCGATGTTGATGGCCAGCGGCTTGAGAACACTCATAACGTTGAAAGCCTCACCGGAGAGTGACGATACCGCAATGGAAATAGCCATGGAATACATGATAAGTCCAACCACATCATCCAGTGCCACTACCTGTAGCAGGGTATCAACGAAATCCCCTTTGGCCTTGGTCTGTCTGATCGTCATTACCGTTGATGCCGGTGCCGTGGCAGCAGCCAGAGCTGAAATGACGATGGAAAACGGCAGACTGAGTTTTAAGACCATAAAGGTCAGTATGAATACCATGATACTGGCCAGCAGTGCTTCCGTTACCGTGATTATCGCCACCTTGACACCGTTGCGTCTCAATGATTCCAAACGGAAGAACTCACCGGTGCTGAAGGCAATGAAAGCCAGCGCTATGTCACCCAGGAAAGCGGAATTCTTAATGAAGTATGACGGAATAAGATTCAGTCCGAACGGTCCGATCGCAATACCCACCAGGATATAGGCTGTGACATTCGGCAGACGCAGTTTCTTAGTGATACGGGTCATCAGAAAACCCAGAGCCAGCATCAGCGACAGCGATACCATTACTCCGGCCACGATGTTTTCACCTATGATCCTATGAATTCCTTCCAGCATGTTTTCTGCTCCTTCCCTTCCCGTTTCTTTTAAACCACAAAAATAACCTGCCATCGCAGGTTACTTTGCTTGACAATTACTTACGCAGACCTAAGCGTTCGATCAGAGAACGATAGCGGTTGATGTCACTGTTACGCAGATATGTTAACATATTACGTCTTCTACCAACCATTTTCATTAATCCGCGGTATGAATGATGGTCATGCTTATGAACCTTAAGATGGTCATTAAGACGGTTGATCGTTGCGGTTAATACGGCGATCTGAACCTCAGGAGAACCTGTATCTCCTTCGTGAACAGCATACTGCTTGATAATGCTCTGCTTTTCTTCATTACTTAACATTTTTATTTCCTCCTGTATATGAAGTGTCCTGTAGAACCAAGATATACGCTGAGGAACGAATATCCTAGTATCACAGCCTAATAATATTATCACAGTGAATTCATAAAATCAATAAGTATATCGTTCATTACATAAATTCCCTGCTGACTCATCTTAAGGTGTCCCTCTTCCAGCAGAAGGTTGCCTTTTCCCAGCTGTTTTTCAACAGCTTCACGGTAATGTTCCGTCAGATCACAGCCATACTTTTCAGCATATTCTTCAAGGTCAATTCCTTCCAGCAGTCTTAATCCCATCATGATGGCTTCAAACCTTTCGTCCTGTCGGGAAAGCGGAATTCTCTCACCCACATACTCATCAGTCAGATACTTCTTCATTACAGAAGTATTCTCATATCTGACATGGTTTTCCTTGCCGGCAGCTGACAGTCCGACGCCGATGTAGTCATCATAATGCCAGTAGGTCTTGTTATGTTCTGACTGATATCCCTTGCGGGCAAAACTTGATATTTCATACTGTTGGAAGCCGTACTGAGGCAGCTTTTCCATGATCATCTGATACATCAGATAGCTGGTTTCCTCATCACAGCCGGCGTATCCCCTTTTGCCCAGAACAGTGTTTTCATGCACTTCCAGTTCATAGATGGAAATGTGCGTAATGTCCAGTTTTACGGCCTTTTCAATGTCCCTTTGGAGTTTCTCCAAGGTTTCCCCGCGAAAGCCGTACATCAAATCAACTGACCTGTTTGTGATGCCTGTTTCATCCAGAGCCTCAAAGGTTCGGACAATGTCTTCCTGTTTATGGACTCTTCCCACTTCCTGCAGGATCTGTTCATCAAAGCTCTGCAAACCGATGCTGACGCGGTTGACCCCATGCTTCTTCAGGATCCCGGCTTTTTCCAAATTGAATGATTCAGGATTAATTTCAAAGGTATATTCCTTCGTTATTTCAAAACGTTCAAGAATGGCAAACAGTCTTTCCAGCTGTTTAACTGACAAAGAAGACGGGGTTCCCCCGCCTATGTATACTGTCTCAAAACTGTCCTGCTGAATGCGGGAGATCTCCCTTTCCAGCCGTCCCAGATATTCTTCAGCGATCCTGTCACTGTATCTCTGCTTGGCAAAGTCACAGTAATAACAGATGTGGCTGCAGAACGGAACATGCACATAGAGACTCTTAATCATTCTTCTGCGGATACCTTTCGTAGACGTTCTGGATCTTATCCTTGATCAGTTGCAGAACGTCAATGTCATTGTCGATGCAGATGCTTAAGGCATACATCAGCACATCTGCCAGTTCACCCTTGACGGCTTCCATGTCGATGTTTTCCTCATCCCACTGAATGGTCTCCAGAAGTTCAGCTGCTTCCACGGAAACGCTTTTGATCAGGATCGGCAGCGTGTCGGTCTTATCCCAGCCGCGGCTGATGCGCATTTCCTGTATTATTTCCAGTACCTTATCCATACTAATCCTCATCCATGGACAGAACAGCCATGAAGGCTTCCTGCGGAATGTCTACCGATCCGACAGCCTTCATTCTCTTCTTTCCTTCCTTCTGCTTTTCCAAAAGCTTCTTCTTACGGCTTACGTCACCGCCATAGCACTTCGCCAGAACGTTTTTACGGTAGGCCTTGATGTTGGTGCGGGCAATGACCTTTCCGCTGACAGCGGCCTGTACAGGTATCTCAAACTGCTGCTTTGGAATGATGTCCTTCAGCTTGCGGGTAATGGTACTGCCGCGCTGATAGGCAAACTTGGTATGAACTATGCAGGCTAAGGCATCGACGGTTTCCCCATTGATCAGAATGTCCATGCGGGCCAGATCGCCCTTCTTGTAGCCGATCAGTTCATAGTCCAGGGAAGCATAGCCTCTGGTGGAAGATTTCAGCTTGTCAAAGAAGTCAAAGACGATCTCCGCCAGCGGCAGTTCATATACTATTGAGACACGGGTGTCATCAAGATATACCAGATCCTGATAGATGCCGCGCTTGTTCTGACACAGCTCCATGATCGGACCGATGTAGTCCTTCGGAGCCATGATCTTGGCCTTGACATAAGGCTCGGCAATGTATTCGATCATCTGATTGGAAGGCAGCACAGCCGGGTTATCGATCAGCTGTACTTCCCCATTGCTCAGATGCACTTCATAAACAACGCTTGGTGCCGTGGCGATCAGATCGAGATTATATTCCCTTTCCAGTCTTTCCTGAACGACATCCATGTGCAGCAGACCCAGGAACCCGCATCTGAAGCCAAAACCCAGAGCCTGGGAAGTCTCCGCTTCAAACTGCAGTGAAGCATCGTTGAGCTGCAGCTTTTCCAGAGCGTCACGCAGATCATTATAACGGGCATTATCCGTAGGATACAGGCCGCAGTAGACCATCGGCTGCAGACGGCGGTAACCAGGTAAAGGCTCCTTGCAAGGATTATCGCGCAGGGTGACGGTATCACCGACACGGACATCCTGGACTGACTTGATCGAAGCAGCGATCCAGCCGACTTCACCGCATTCCAGCCTGTCCTTGCTTATTTCCTTCGGACTTCTGATTCCCAGTTCAGTTACCTGATAGCTCTGCCCGTTGGACATTAACGTGATGTAGTCACCGACCTTCAGTTCACCGTTCTTTATTCTAACTGCTACGATGACACCTCTGTAGGAATCATAATATGAATCAAAGATCAGTGCCTGCAATGGTGCCTTAGGATCGCCATCCGGGGCAGGAATGTATTTAACGATGTCTTCAAGTACCTGATGAACACCGGTTCCCAGCTTGGCGGAAATTAACGGTGCCTCAGAGGCATCAAGACCGATGTCATTTTCGATTTCATGTCTGGCCATTTCCGGCTGGGCACTCGGCAAGTCGATCTTATTGATGACCGGGAGAACCATCAGGTCATTATCTATGGCCAGATAAACGTTGGCCAGGGTCTGGGCTTCCACGCCCTGAGTAGCATCAACAACCAGGATGGCTCCTTCACAGGCGGCCAGGGAACGTGATACTTCATAGGTGAAGTCCACATGCCCTGGGGTATCGATCAGATGGAACAGATAGGTATGGCCGTCATCGCTGTCGTACGTCAAAGAAACGGCATTCAGCTTGATGGTAATGCCTCTTTCTCTTTCCAGATCAAGGTCATCGAGGATCTGATTGACCATGTCTCTCTGCTGAACAGTATTGGTCTGTTCCAGAATGCGGTCAGCCAGCGTGCTCTTGCCGTGATCGATATGCGCGATGATCGAAAAGTTTCTGATGTATTTCTGTTCCATATTTCTATTCCGTATTCTTGTCTATGTAATCTCTGATTGTGTTATCGTAACGCTGCAGCAGCAATGATGCGATGATGGCAATAACCACCTGAATGAGGTTATACAATGTCTCCGTCAGGGCTACCTGCCATGACCCGTACATAATGAGCGTTGCCGCTGCATACCCAAATAATACAACACAACCCGATACCAATACAATTGATATCCTTCTGACCCCTTTCTGAGCCATGAAACCGATCAGCCAGCCCTGCAGAGCCCTGATCACAAAGGTATAGGGTGAAAACACCCCATGACCCAATAACAGATCAGCCAGCGCCGGGGCAGTTGAGGCATATAACATGGCAATGGACGGCTTCATGAAGACACATGCTGCCATGATCACCAGATCACAGCCGTTGATGTATCCCAGATTGCCCAGGGAAACAGCCGGTATGGCGGTAAAGCCCAGAAGAGTGAGCCAGGCTAATCCTGTCAGTATGATCTTTCTTCTGTTCACTGCGCCATCTTTCCTTCCCAGTTGCGTCCGGCACCGTTCTTAAATTCCTTGATGCCCATCCTCTGCTTGCCTTCCAGCTGCAGCTCACTGATCAGCAGCACGCGGTTCTCAACTGCCAGAGCCAGTCTGTTCTTATAATAGAACAGTGAACCTGTTTCGAGTTCAGTCTGCTCATCGCTGGTTTCCACGGCCCAGATCTTGACCTTTTTGCCGTCAACCAGGAAGTAGGCACATGGCGCCGGGATCAGACCTCTGATCTGATCGTAGACACCCCTGTATCCTCTGGTAAAGTCGATCTTCTCCTCTTCCTTGGAAATGTTCCAGGCAAAAGTGACATCCTCTTCATTCTGCGGGATGGACCTGTATGATCCGTCAATTACCGAATCAATCGTATTTCTCAACAGTTCCCTGGCAATGACCATTAATCTGTCATGCAGGGATCCGTAGGTATCATTCATTTCAATCGGGCAGCTCTGCTGGGAAATGATGTTGCCGGCATCCATGCGCTCACTCATTTCCATCACTGTTACTCCCGTAACGTCATAGCCGTCAATGATGGCATGCTGTATCGGGGCTCCGCCTCTTAACTTCGGCAGCAGCGAAGTGTGAACATTGATGCATCCCAGCTTCGGATATTCCAGTAAAGTCCTTGGTATTATCTGCCCATAGGCACAGGTGACGATCAGATCAGGTTCAAGGTCAATTACACCCTGATAGTCATTTCTGATCTTTATTGGCTGAACGACCTTAATACCTGCTTCCAGAGCAATGTTTTTAACCGGAGGAAAAGTCAGAATCTGCTTGCGTCCTACCAGCTTATCAGGCTGACAGACCACGCCAACAACATTTCTGCCCTCTTCCAGCAGTTCCTTTAATATGGCACCGCCGAATTCCGGGGTACCCATGAAAACAATTCTCGGATCCTTCATATTCATCACCTACGCTTATTATCATACAACAAAACCTTCCATCAACATAATATAAAATAATATTAAGGTTGCAATTTAATAACAGGTTTGATAAAATAGACTAGCATTTATGGAAATAAGGGAGGTAAGCTATGCCTAATATTAAGTCACAGAAGAAACGTGCAATCACCAACTTAAAGGAAAATGCAGCACACAAGGCTGAAAAGAGCGCTTTAAAGACCGCTATTAAGAAAGTCAGAGTTGCCATCGAAGCCAAGGATAAGGAAGCTGCCGGCAAGGCTTTAGTTACAGCTGTTTCTCACATTGACAAAGCAGTCACTAATGGCATTCACCATAAGAACTGGGCTGCCCGTCAGAAGTCAAATTTAACAAAAGCTGTTAACAGTTTATAGGAAAAATCAGGACCGCATCAGCGGTCCTTTTTCTATCCCATTAATTCAGATAACAATGCACTCAGGCTTTCATATTCCCTGCAGTCATCAGGAAGATGATCAGGATAACGTCCCGACTGAACTGTATGCAGGTAAATGCTGTCAATGCCCATGTCATGGGCTCCTTTTATGTCAGAGTTGGCATCGTTGCCAATCATGACACATTCATCTGTATCCAGACCATAGTCTTCCAGCAGCTTACCATAGAGTCTTTCTGACGGTTTTCTATAACCGGCATCACTGGAATAAAGAATCCCGTCAAACAGGCCCTTGATTCCCAGCTGGGCCATTTCATATTCCGTGAATACCGCCTGAGCATTGCTGAGAAGATAAACCTTTTTCCCGTTTTCACGCAGCCGCTTTAGCAGATTCACCGCATCAGGAAACAGACTGACTGATTCCGTTGATAACAGACGGAAAATGACTGCCGTTTCCTTCAGGGTCTCCTTATCAGCGGTAACCCCCTTGTTCTTATACAGCAGATCAAAGACCTCCAGCAGATCGATCTCAATCAGCTGATGATCATATTCCCTCTGCATCCTTTCAGTTATCTGCCGGCAGTATCTCAGATACCGCTTCTGCAGTTCCCCGGCATGATAATAGGCTTTCTGAGAACGGAAAAGATCAGCCAGTGTGCACCATAGATACTTCTTGCGTTCGTTGGTCCACAGGCAGACAAGAGTGCCGTAGAAATCAAAAATGTAATTATCGTAATCCCTTATGTTCTTCATGTCATTCACACAACAAAAGTCCGTTTCCGGACTTCTTTTTTATCCTGATACTACATCCAGTGTATAACCGGAAGCCACAGCTGTTATAACCGGCTGATACATTGACCAGATCACCTGTCTGGCAAACTTGTCGGCTTCTTCCTGAATGTTGTCATCGATCAGCTTCCGCTTCATCTTCTGCGTTACCTCATTCTGCAGCTGTCTTTGCTGTTCAATGGTAAGCTTGAGATCGCCAAAGGCCAGCACACCCTTTTCCACATCACCGACTTCCATGTCTACGGAACTGATGTTGATCGGTTCCAGTCTGGCATGCGGCACCACCATGACTACCTTGCGGTTCTGATTGTCAACGATCAGATCACTTGCGCTGAATTCAGACAGATCGACGGTATAGACAGCCGTACCGTGATAGGTTATCAGCTGTGTCTTGCTGAAGACCTCCAGCTTGAACAGACCAGCATTGGTGACGGTCATGGCATCAGAGATCTGATATGAAAGGACCTCAACCTTCTTCAGTTTGGTCTTGTCGCTGAGGATCGGTTCGGAGAAATCCGCCGCAGTATAGCCGAGAATACCGTGATTTTCAATGGTGTAGTCATGATTCTCGACCGGCTTTTCCACATTGAAAAGATTCTTGAAGCCGGTAAATGATGCCTTAGGCAGAATAAACATCATGACTGCCATGATCACCAGTGCCGGGATGACGATCTTGGTAAAGATGACCTTGACGAATTCCGTGCCTAAAGAAGCCCTGTAGCCTTTTCTGGCTCCTTCCTCAGCAGCTTTTTCAACCTTTTCCAGAAATTCCTTTTCATCAAAAGTTTCCTTAATTTCACTCATGGGCGTTTCCTCCCTTCTAACATACTCAATTTTAGCATATTTGTCCGATTTTGCACTAATTCGGCTTTCATTCACATTATTTCATATAATTGAGCGTTATTTTCCTAACAGTAATATAATAATCCTGTAAATCTCAACCGACAAAGGAGAATAAAGCCATGATAATATACGACATTTCCCAGGAAGTTTTCAGCTGTGAAGTCTATCCCGGTGACCCGAAACCTGAAAGAACAGTCTTATCCAGCACAGTCAGCGGTGACCTCTATAACCTTACCGCTTTCAGCATGTGTGCCCATAACGGTACCCATGTTGATGCCCCCTGTCACTTTTGTCCAGACGGCAGAACCATAGATGAAATTCCCCTCGACAGTTTTGTCGGCCCGGCTTATGTTGCCGCTGTCTCAGGCAGCATCACTGATGAAGACGCTCATCGGATCCTGAAAAAAGCAGGCAGTTGTGATGAACGGTGTGCCCGGCGCATTCTGATAAAGGGTGATGCCGTTCTCAGTGAAGAAGGTGCCCGAGTCTTTGCTGAAGCCGGAATAAAACTGTTTGGTACGGAATCACAGAGTGTCGGTCCCCTGGATGCTCCAATGGCCGTACATCTGATCATGCTGAATGCTCAGATCGTACTGCTGGAAGGAATAAGACTCAATAATGTTAAAGAAGGTGCATTCATTCTTAATGCTGCCCCATTGAACCTGGCCGGATCGGACGGTTCACCTTGCCGAGCCATCCTGATCGAATCATAGAAACCAGATGAAAAGCGTGTTCCCACGCTTTTTTATCTGATGTCCTGCAGTTCGCTCTTGAAACGGGCAACTGCCTTTTTTATCTTCTTAAGCTGTTTCTGCTCCTTAGGGTCTATTTCACCGTCATCCTTGGCAGCAGCGATCTGACAGGCCTGTTCAAAGCTGTCCAGATACTGAATCATGGTATTCAGCTGCATTTTGATATATGTGTTCATGTTAAAGCCTCTGCGATCATGCTTTTTTAATCGGATGTCTTACCACGGTTTTCAGCTTTGCCAGGTCTGTTTTTCTTGGATCGGAGAGATAAATCTCATGATGCATTCTCTCTTCATTGATGTCCAGCTGATAGCCTTCCCTTTCAGCCAGCTGATGCATGGCTTCCACCGTTGCCGGTTCATCATCATAGCTGCCCAGATGCAGACACTGCACACACAGTCCTTCTTCATAATGGAAGAATTCGACCTTGGAAAAATCCGTCTTTTTCTTTTTCGTGGCTTCCCGTACCGCCCAGTCAAAGTCCTCTTTGCTGACAAAGTCAGGCAGTCTGATCACGGAAATGAAATTGAAGTCTTCCTTTCGTCCGTAATCGATGCCTTTTACACCGTTTTGCCACCAGAAACCTTCCAGCGGCGGTACGACGTATTCAAAGTAACCATCGATCTTATGTGAACCCTTATAGCTCATCTTGATGGTGAAGGCTATTCCATACAGCAGACCGATTGAGTTCTTGTATTCACCGTCTTCATCATTCGGATTGCCCTTACCCCTTACGGCAAGGTAATTCATCGCCGGCACCTCAACTATCGTTGGTGTTTTCGGCGGCATGTAGAATTCCCTGTATTCCTTTTTATAGTCAAACGGCATGATGAACCTCCTGTATACGTTTATCAGTATACCATCATCTTACAGGATGACCGATCCGTTTTCCTGTAAAGTGACCGAACATAGCCTGTTTTTCATAGCAGATCTTCTTGAGCTGCAGTTCTTCAATGATGCGGGCCGGTTCACCACGGTAATACATCTGCTCTTCCGGTTCAAGATTTCCCCTGTCAGAATCAATGTAGATGGCCAGCGGTTCTCTTAAGCCGATCGCATAGCTGATCTGTACTTCACACCATTTAAGGTTGTACTTTTCCAGCAATTCCATGGCATAGACGCGGGCAATGTAGGCTCCGGAGAGGTCGACCTTGCTGGGATCCTTGCCGTTCATGCAGCCTCCGCCCACATTGGCAAATGACTGATAGGAATCAACGACGATCTTGCGTCCGGTCAGACCAGCATCCCCTTCAAAACCGCCGATCAGAAATCTTCCCGTCGGATTGATCAGGAAACGCTCAATGGGAATGCCATAACCATCACACAGCCCTGTGGCATATTCCTTGAGAATGGCATCAGTCTCTTCCCTGTTTTCCTCGGAATTGTTATAGGATATGGTAAAGTCTCTGATCGATACCAGATTGAAGTCGTCATCATAGACTCCGGTGATCTGAGCCTTGCCATCCGGATAAAAGTCATTATGGGTATGAACCAGTTCATCATACTTAACGGCCAGTTTCTGCAGAATGACCATGGCAACCGGAAGTCTCTCCGGGGTATCATTGCAGGCATAGCCGAACATCATTCCCTGATCCCCGGCCCCGGCAACCTCGTCATTGGTTCCTAACGCAATGTCCACGGACTGACGTCCGATATTGTCAATTATGCCGTAATCATCACGGTATCCGATGTCTCGCAATACTCTTCTGGCTACTTCCTTGGCGTCAAATACCGCCTTGGTGGTGATCTCACCGGTAATGAAGATCATTCCCTTGCCGCCGACTGTTTCAATGCCGCAGCGGCTGCCCGGATCCTGTTTCAGACATTCATCAAGAATGGCAGCTGAGATCTGATCGCATACCTTGTCAGGGTGCCCCCTGAACACAATTTCGTTACTGAATAATTTCATTTTCCCTCAATTCTAACCTAAGAAAAATCCCGTCACATACCTATGACGAGATTTACTTCAAACAATGTTATTAACCCATCGTTCAAGCTTTAGCACCTTGTTTCCAACACAGGTTGCTGCACAGTCACAGAGCTTGTCTCTCGTGTGCTCTTCATAGGCGTGTTCATAATACCATCTTTACGGACAGATGTAAACAACAATAAATTATTATCCGTCCATGTTATAATTGATTTATATGGAGGACCACAATAATGCTATACCTCATAATCGCTATCGGAATCATTCTGCAGGCTCTTTTCATTAAAGTTGAACATGACGAGAAATACGTTGCCGCTGATATCCTGAAGGGCTCTGCTGCCCTGATGTTTGTCATTGTCGGCTTTATGGGCATGAATAAGGGACTTAACCCGGGCTTTGCGGGCAGGATCTTTACCGGGCTTGTCTTCGGCATGATCGGTGACATTCTGCTCAACCTGCGCTTCGTCTTTGAAAAACAGGGTCAGAAGATCTTTCTGGCCGGCATTCTCGCCTTTCTGATCGGGCACATAATGTATCTGGTTGCTCTGATACCTTATGCAAAGCATCTTATCATTGACATCATCACCGGTGCCCTGCTGGCAGCAGCTCTGCTTGCCTATATTTTCAAAACCATGGAAGTCAAGATGGCATTCAAGATCTTCGGCGTCGTTTATCTGGGGGCTGTCATCATCATGACCGTGATTGCCATAGACACGGCCATATTCCCGCAGGCTAACATGTTTTCAGCCGTACCGGGAGCCTATAATAACATTTCACCGCTGATCTATGCCATTGGAGCCCTACTGTTTACCGCCAGTGACATCGTGCTGATCTTCAACACTTTTTCCGGGGTAACTAAATTCTCATTGCGAATCACCAACCTGTCCTTATACTATCTGGGACAGATGCTGATAGCTTTGAGTCTGTTTTTCCGCAGATAACTGTCAATCTGATTACTTAATTGGAGGAATACGTTAATGTATAGAGTACTGGCCTGCGATCTGGATGGAACGCTGTTAAGGGATGACAAGACCATTTCCGAAAGAACCGTAAGGGCTCTGGAAAAGGCAGTCCGGCAGGATGTCATCTTTCTGCCTTCAACCGGCAGGACACACCGGGAACTTCCTGCTGCCATTAAGGATCTGCCTTTCATAGAGTATGCCCTGTGCTGCAATGGCGGCACAGTATACAGCTACAGGGAAAACCGCTATCTTTTTGAAGATGACATACCTTATGAAATGGCTCTGGAAATCCTGGATTTTCTTAAGACACTACCGGTATACCCTACTGTAGTGGTCAACGGGGCCAGGATCGTTCAGGGTGATGAAAACGACGAAATCTGTGACTACATCAGAAAAGTAGCCCTTAAGGATCTGCTGTTTAACTTTACCGGTGCCCACGATGTGAAAGAAGCCTTTGCCCAGAAACACCGTGGGGCTCAGAAGTTTCTGCTTTATCTGGCCGAAGGCGGCAACAAGCAACAGGTACAGCAGGCTCTGCGTCAGAAGTTCCCGGGATTACGGGTAGCCTCTTCCGCACCGCTGTTTATTGAAGTTAATGTCCGGAACATTGACAAGGGAAAGGCCCTGAGAAATTTCTGTAATCTGATGAACATTCCAATCGCCGAAAGCATGGCATTTGGCGATGCGGAGAATGACATCAGTCTTCTTGATGCTGCCGGACTGGCCGTTGCAGTGGCCAACGGCACAGATGAAATAAAAACCCATGCCAGAGTGATCTGTCCGTCCAACAATGAGGATGGCGTGCGGAAGGTCATCGAAGAATACATACTTAAGTGATCCCGTGATAAACACGGGATATTAGTGACCCTGCTGACCCTGAAAAAGGGCTTCGGCAAGCCAATACTTCATTCAGTTTCCCATACTGAGTCATGCAAAAGCGTTCCTTCCCGGAACGCTTTTTCCTTTTTGTTTTTCTATCGGTGATTCTTGAGAAATTCCTTATAGGCGATCATTATCATTTCACCTGCATCCCTGCCGATTCGCGGATTTCCATGGCCCCCGGCCACAACATCAGGCTTCAGGTTCATTGACCACAGTCTGGCAAAGCTTTTCTGCAGCTTTTCCCCGCTGTAGGTGAGATCCCCTTTCCACCAGATCAGTGCTTCATTACCCTCTTCACCGTCGCAGATGAACATGTCGCCGGTAAACAGATAAGAGCCTTCAGCGGTTTCGGCCAGATAGATGCAGGAACCGTCGGTATGTCCCGGCATGTGATATGCCCTGACAGTAATGCTTCCGATCTTTATTTCCTGATCTCCCTCAAGAAGCACATCAGGACTGCAACAAGGCATCACGTGGTTCTGGAAAGGACTGTCCTTTCCAAAACTACCCTGTTCCATCATGTAAGCATCTTCCCTGCCGACGATTATCTTACTGCCGTTTTTCTGAAACTGTGCTGCACTGCCGCCATGATCATCATGGCCATGCGTGAGAAAGACATGGGTAACACTGCCTTCATCCATTCCCCAGTAACTGAGGTTTTCTACTATGGTCTGATAGCTCTTTTCCCTGCCGCAGTCAAAGAGAATGCAGCCTTTCTCATACTTGATTCCATAGACATTGCCCAGCTGTCCGTAATATCCTCCTGACAGCAGATACAGATCTTTTCTTATTTTCATGTTATTTCTCCTTAACATGGCAGGCGACCAGATGGCCATCTCCATGCATTTTCAGTTCGCATCTTTTCTGCAGACAGATTTCCTGTCTGTAAGGACATCTCGGAGCAAACGGGCATCCTTTGCTGACTACTTTGTCATCGCGGATGTCAAAGTTTTCCTTCTTTTCAAACGGTGACGGTACCGCTGACAGCAGGAATTCAGTATACGGATGCACAGGATTCTTTATTATTTCCCCTGTCTCACCTATTTCCATTATCTGTCCCTTATACATGATCATGATCCTGTCGGCAATGTGTCTGACCACAGCCAGGTCATGAGAGATGAACAGATAGGTCAGATGCTCCTGCTGCTGCAGTTCTTCCAGCAGTGAGATGATCTTGCTCTGATAGGAAACATCCAGGGCTGAAACCGGTTCATCACAGACGATGAAATCAGGCTTGGCTCCAAGTGCTCTGGCAATGCCCACTCGCTGCAGCTGTCCGCCTGACAGTTCATGGGGATAACTGTCCTTTTCCCGTATCCCCAGTCCCACCTTGTTAAGCAGCTGTATTGCCTCATTACGATCGTTGCAGGTTTCCATTACGATCCTTTCCACGGTCCAGTACGGATCAACGGAGTTATACGGATCCTGGAAAATGATCTGTTTTCTTCTGGTCTTATCAGCGAACACTACCGTGCCTTCATCCCGTCTCACCAGGCCCGCCAGCACCCTTCCAAGCGTTGTTTTGCCGCAGCCTGATTCACCGACAACACCCAGAGTTTCCCCTTCAGACACGCTGAAACTGACGCCGTCGAGCGCCTTGATTTCTCCTTGGTCAGAATGGAATGTCTTGGTCAGATTGCTGACTTCCACAAGTGTCTTATTCATTACAGTACCTCTTCCAGCAGGCAGGCATAGCTGTGTCCCATGTTCTCTTTTATTACCGGTGATACCCTGAAACAGGTTTCTCTGGCATAAGGACACCTCGGGGCAAAACAGCAGCCTTCATTTTCATCCAGGAAACTGAACAGTTCCCCTTCGATCGGCATCAGCTTTCTTTCATTCTTGCCGTATTCAATGGACGGAATCGTCTTCAGCAGAGCCTGAGTATATGGATGCAGCGGGAAATTGAAGATGTCTTCGATCCTGCCCTCCTCCACTACCTGGCCGCCATAGAAAACCGCAATGCGGTCAGCCAGCATCGCTGCCACATCCAGTGAATGAGTGACAAAGAGAACAGCCAGTTGTCTTTCATCAGCCAGTTTTCTTAACAGTTTAAGTATTTCCTTCTGAACCGTGACATCCAGAGCCGTGGTAGGCTCGTCCGCTATCAGGATCTCCGGCTCATTGATCAGAGCCATGGCTATCATGACACGCTGCTGCAGGCCTCCGGAAAGCTCATGAGGATACTTCTTCATTATCTCCTGCGGTTCTCTGATGCCGCAGGCCGTCAGCATCTCCATTCCCATCCTTACAGCCGTCTTACGGTCAGTTTTCCTTTTGATGTTTACCGTTTCAATTATCTGTCTTTCGACAGTATATGAGGGATCAAGCGCACTGAAAGGATCCTGGAAGACCACTCCCAGTTTTTCAAAGCGCATTCTGCGCAGCCCGTCACCCTTCAGTGATACCATGTCCTGTCCGTCGATCAGGATCTGCCCTGATTCGATCCTTCCGTTTGCCGGAAGCCGGGAGATGATGGTATTGACCAGGGTGCTTTTGCCGCAGCCTGATTCTCCCACGATGGCTCTGATCTGACCCTTTTTCAGGGTCAGGGAAACATCGCGCAGAACATGTCTGGTTCCCTGGGATACCCGGTATGTCACGTTAAGATTTTTAATGCATAATGCTTCAGTCATGCTGGTACTCCTTTGGGTCCAGAGCATCCCTTAAGCCATGGGAGATCATGGTCACGCACAGAACGCTCACGGATATAAACAGACAAGGTATGAAGACCAGATAGCCTCTGGTAGTTATCAGATGGAAGTTATCAGCCACCATTCTTCCCCATTCCGGAGTTGGTGACGATATGCCTATTTCCAGGTATCCCAGCACGCTGCAGGCCACTATCGAAGCGGCATAGCTGGCGCAGAACTGCACCAGAACTGTCGAATAGATGTTGCGCAGCACATGGAAAATCACATTGTGAAGATCGCTCTTACCAGCTACTCTGGCGGCGGAAATGAATTCCCGCTGACGTACCTTCAGTACCGCTGCACGGACCCGGGCAATGACGGCCGGCATGTTGGCAATTCCCACTGCCAGCGAATAATAGCCCTTGCCCCAGCCTAAGGATACCTCCATGATTATTACGATCAGCACATATGGTACGGCTGATACCGCCTGGGATACTCCGGTTACGGCCTGATCCAGCCATCCTCCCTTATAGGCGGAAACAACCGCGATCAGGGTTCCGAAAAACAGAGCCACAAAGGTCGCCACAAAGGACAGGCCCAGTGTATATCTTCCTCCTATGACGATGCGGCTGAAGACGTCACGTCCCAGATTATCCGTAGAGAACGGATGGCGCAGAGATACCGGGGCATACTGGTTTTCCAGATGCAGTTCGGCATAGTCGTTATACCCTAATAATGGGAATATTATGCAGCTTAAAACCAGCACCAGGAAGATGATCAGAGCAGTCATGGCTGTCTTATTGCGGACAAAGCGCTTCATGGCACGTTTAAACATTCTGCTCACCTCTTATCTCGGCATTACGCAGCTTAGGATCAAAGCAGCTGTAAAGGACATCGCTGACGATGTTGAATACTATTATCACGATCGCAATGACCATGGTCGAAGCCATGATCACTCCATAGTCACGGCTGTTGATTCCCTGAATGAGATAATAGCCGATCCCCGGAATGGCATAGAACCATTCTGCGATGAAAGTTGATACGAATATTGAAGCCGTCATTTCCTTGATGACGGAAATGACCGGCAGCATGGCATTTCGCAGGGCATGTCCAAACAGGATTGCCGTTTCCTTCCGGCCACTGGTACGCAGATATTTCACGTACGGCTTGTTCAGTTCCTCAATGATCGCAAAACGGCAGGTCTGAATCGTGTTGGCCAAGGCTGAAGAAGCAATCGTAATGGTCGGAAGAATGAAATTTCTAAGCTCCTTAAAACCGAATACCGGCAGTAAGCGCAGCCACAGACAGAATATCATGGCCAGATAGATCGCCAGACAAAACGGCGGAATCGAAGCCAGAAACATTGAGCAGACCGAAACAGCTCGGTCAAACAGACTGCCCTTCTTACGGGCTGACATGGTTCCGACAGGAATGCCTATGACAACAATGAAGACAAATCCCGCTAAGGTAAGAAGCAGCGTAAAGCGGGTACGGGACAGTATTTCCGCATTGAGATCATGATGACGGAAACCGCTGGCAAAGTGAAAGTGCACGAACACGTCATACACATAGCGCAGATAACGGCTGATCAGTGACGGCTGAACCTTAAGCACTTCAAAAATGTGATCCAGCAGATCACCGTTACCCATAATATTCATATAGCCAAGTCTGGAGCCGGGAATGTAAGTCAACAGAGTGAATACCGCAAACATTGACACCAGCAGAATAACGATGGCTGTAACGATTCTTTTCACTACAAACTTAAGCATACGACAATTATATATTGTTTAGTCAGATATTGAAAGAGAACCGCCCAGATGAAAAGCCATCAGTGATGGCTCATTCTTCTTCTTTTCCGTTCAGATACAGTTCAGTCAGTTTTCTTCTCAGCTTTTCATTTTCCTGATCAAGGTCAGCGTCCCGCGCAACGTGATATGGCTTGCCGAAACAGACCTTTACCTGAGATGTAAACGGTTTTCCAATGCCGGAAATGGCCAGCGGAACAATTGGTGTCCCGGTCTTCTGGGCCAGCCTGACTGCTCCGTACTTTAGCGGCTGGATCGGATCAGCAGTCTTGTTACGGGTCCCTTCCGGATAGATGCCGATGACCTCGCCCCGTCTGAGCATTTCCTCAGCAGTTTCCATTACCCCGGTACCATGGACACCGCGGTCTACCGGAATGGTACCGGCCATGCGGAAGAACCAGGCAAACCTGCTGTCATGAAGTTCCTTCTTGGCCAGAAAATGCACGACACGTCTGGTAGACATGCAGGCAAAACCGGGATCAGCCCGGTTACGGTGATTGCTGGCAATGATGACGCCACCCGTTTCCGGAATGTTTTCCTTTCCATAAATGGTCGGTCGGAAAGTCAGGGCAACCGGGTACAGTAAAGTCCTGAACACATAGTAAGTTCCCTTTTTATTGATGTAGTTCTGTACCGTCTGACTGTTTTCCATTGTTTTTCTCCTGTAGAAAACCATTATACACCATTTTACCGGTAACTGTCAGTTGCAGCACCTGGTTTGTAGAGGGGCAGTTTTGGGTTATAATGATTATAATGCATCTTAATGTGAAAGGAACACTCTTATGAAGGATTTCCGCAGCGTAACATTTCTGCCCTGCAGTGACATAAAGACCACTGTCCTTTTCTACCGTGACACTCTGAAGCTCAGGGTCCGGGCAACCCAGGGTGACAATCTGTACATCTTTGATACCGGATACGGTTACTGGGGTTTCTGTCAGTACTCTGATGGACGTAAACCCCTGTCAGGCGATAAAGGCGTCTGTCTGTCCCTAAACCTGGACAGCGACGAAGAGGTAATGGAAGTTTACCGGCAGATAAAGGATGTCTGCCCAATCTACCGTGAACCGGCAGTCCATTCCCTCTTCCCGGTCTTCTCATTCTTCATTCTGGATCCGGACGGTTATCTGATTGAGATCCAGCATACAGTTCTTGTTTAAGGAGGTATCAGACATGCATGCCATACAGCAGTTACCTGAAAACTATGAAACCACAAGGGAATTAGACCTGCAGAAAGACAGGAAAACATCCTTGAAAGTCAACGGTCTGGCCGTGATAATGACAATTGTCATGATGGCATTGGGCTATCTGATTCATCCTCTGAAAATTGACATTGAATCAGAAGCCCAACTGAAGCTGTTCATCATCAAATGCATTGTTCTCTCTGTGGGTTACATTGTCTACATAATCCTGCACGAGATCACTCATGGAATAACCATGAAGCATTTCGGCGGCAAGCAGGTCAAATACGGCTTCACCGGTCTTTATGCCTTTGCCGGCAGCCAGCAGGACTACTTTGACCGTTACAGCTATCTCAGAATAACCCTGGCTCCGGTGGTGGTCTGGGGAATCGTCTTTCTGATCCTCAACATCCTGATCCCGTCCTGGTTCTGGGTCATCTATTTCTGGCAGGTCGGCAACATCTCCGGTGCCGCCGGCGATTTCTATGTGGCTGTCCTGACTTCAAAGATGCCTGAAACTCTGCGCGTAAAGGATACCGGTGTTTCAATGACAATGTATCTTCCGGGTGAAACAGAAATTAAGTAACAGTCATTAAAAATGGATGTCTGCCGACATCCATTTATTTTTCTTCACTGACAGTGCTGGCGTTTTGGCCGGCCTGTCTTTTTTCTTCGGCCATCTTGACTTCAATGGCCAGACCGCCAAGTGAAGTCTCCCTGAATTCAACCGGAATGTGACGTCCGGTGTGCTTCATTACCGAGACGACCATGTCAAAGGTTACACGGTTCGGCTTGAAGGAACCGATGTAACGGGCATATTCCATTGCATCCAGACTTCTCAATACCGCCAGCCCGTTTCTTTCAATGCACGGTATCTGGACATAGCCTCCGACAGGGTCGCAGGTCAGTCCCAGATTATGTTCCATGCCTACTTCGGCGGCATATTCCACCTGGGCAATGCTCAGTCCTTCTATATGGCTTGCTAAGGCAGCGCCCATGGCACAGGCCGTACCTATTTCAGCCTGACATCCTCCCACCCGTCCGGAAATGGAGGCATTTTTCTTTACCACGTTACCGATGATCCCGGCCACAGCCAGACCTTCCAGCTGCTTTTCCTCACTGACGCCCTCAGCTTCATAATACATGATCAGCGCTGGAATGATTCCGCTGGAACCAAGTGTCGGAGCGGTAACCACCGTTTCACCTGAAGAACTCTGCTCCATTGCCGCATAGGCAAAGGCACTCATCATCAGACGGCTTCTGATCTCATCAGGTGCACTGAGACACTGTCTGTAGATCTTTCTGGCCACCTTTTCCAGATGCAGTTCACCTGGCAGATAGCCTTCCTTAGTCAGACCGTCATTGACTACCGTGATCATCTGTTTTCTGACCATGGCCAGATGTTCCTTTATATCAGGTTCACGGTTATAGACATACTGGGCAAGATCCCAGTTATTCTTCTTACAGACTTCCACGATCTCTGTCAGGTTGTTTTCCGGATAGACATCAGGATCAGCCAGCGGTCCCATGCCCTTTACCGCAATGGCACCGCCGCCGATGGAATAGATCTCCATCATGTTTTCCCTGCCATCAGTATAGAATCTCATGGTGTTGGGAACTTCCGTCATCTCCTTCATGAAAATGACATCGACCTTATCTTCTCCGAAGAAATCATAGATGACCTTGTCGCTCATGTGTCCTTTTCCGGTAAGAGAAAGAGAACCGTAAAGTTCGACGGTATAATGCTTACCATCCGGATGTTTCCGGTAATAGTATTCACAGGCGTTTCTTACTCCCAGTGAGTGTGATGAACTGGGACCCGGCCCGATTCTGTATAATTCTCTTAATGATTCCATGTCATTCTCCGGTTACGTCGATGATGAACATTTCCAGTCCCATGATTGAATCCTTCCTGCCCCTTTTGATGTCCTGATCAAGCTGGGAAAGGCGGGAAAGAATGTCCAGCAGAGCCTTGCTGCTACGTCCCTGCGCTGACTTGAGCGTCATGGTGATGCGGTATTCCTTGGCATTGTATCTTTCAGCTATGTCTCTGATCGTATATCCCTGCTCGTTGAAATTCTTGACCTGACACATGAAGCGGAACTGATAGGCCAAAAGGCCGATTATTCCGGTAGTGTCATTGGGATTATTGACCATCAGGTCACGGAAGCACTGCAGGGCCTTGCCCATGTTACGGGCTACAACGGCATTGGACAGCTGGAAGACATCATCTTCCAGTGAACGGCTGACCAGAGCTCTGATGGCCTTGCGGTCGATCACTCCCGGATACAATGCCAGCTTGTCAAGCTCGCTTTTCCAGTTAAGCACATCCAGCGGCAGTCTTTCCATCAGTATGTCAAAAGCTTCATTGGTCATCTTCAGTCCGGCGTTTCTGATGTCATTTCTGACGATCACCCGGAAATCATCCGGAGTAACCGTATCAAACACTTCCGTTTTAAGATATTTCCTCAGAGCCGTATACCCCTTCTTGCGGCGGTCAAACGGCTTGTCAACATATACTATCAGCGTGGTCGTCTCCAGCGGTTCTTCCAGATACTCAATCAACCTGTTAACGGTTTTCTCATCCGCTGCCCTGCCGGAAACAATGAAATCAGGATTTTCAATGATGACAGCCTTCTTGTCAGTGAAAAACGGAGCAGTCAGACAGGCACCGATCACTTCATCAGCGTCAATGGCACCGAAAAAGACATCGGGCTGCTCATTCTCCAGACCGATTTCCTTAAGAATGCTGTCTCTGCGGCTCTGCAGATTATAGACTTCACTTCCAACCAGCAGGTAATTCATACATATGGATTATAACATATTTCTCTTCAATGCGAGTTAAGGAAAACCCCATAACGTCCTGAAGCAGTGCGGTAGAAGGTAAACCAGCGGTATATCCTGAATTCAATGGCATGATCGGTTTTGGTGCAGAACACTGTGACCAGATAGCTGTCAAGCCTGTTTAACACTTCCGGATCCGGATGATTGAAGCGGTTATTCCTGCCGGCTGAAATCACCGCAAAGCGTGGTCTGTATGCCGCCAGCAGCTTATCCGAGGTCGCTGTAGCCGAACCGTGATGGGCGATCTTGATCACGTCAACATCCAGTTCACTGAAATCACTGACCAGATCCTCTTCCACTGAACTGCTGATGTCTCCCAGAAACAGAAAGCCATTGCCTTCAATACGGAAATAGCTGATCTGCGAATTATCGTTGGCATCTTCATATTCACGGTCATAAAGCGGATCGGTTATCTCCAGATCTCTGACCCTGATTTTTTCCTGCTTGTCAAACCAGACCCTGCCGACGTTGAATTCCCTGTTGAGAGAATGCAGACCCCCGGCATGGTCAAGATCCTGGTGTGAAAGAACGACATCAACACTCTTTAATCCGCGGCTGCGCAGATAAGGTACGGTAATGTCATGGCTGACATCCTTGTACAGATTGCCTCCCGTATCTATCAGCAGGCCATGAGATGAAAAGGGAAAGCTGACCAGGGCACAGTCCCCCTGCCCGATGTCCAGCCAGGTAATTCGGTAACAGGGTGAAAGTACCGCCTGGCAGTTATTCATCAGCAGCAATCCCACAATGTACAGAATAACTGTCCTTTTCCCCGAGTTAAGATAATTCAGCAGCAATGCCATTACTGTTACAGACAGAATGATGTCACAGCGTCCGTTCAGATACACTGACGGTATTTTATCCAGCCATCCGGCATAGTTAACGGTCAGATCATTGAAATCAAGGGAAAAAGGCCGAAATGACACTAATACTGCCAGAACATAGAGTCCCGAAACCGCCCTGGAAAGCAGGGAAAACAGTCCCATCTGCCGCAGATCGCAATACCCATAGAAGCGCAGCTGACAAAGCATCAGAAACACATAACGGACAAAGGTGCCGTTTCCCTCTTTCTGAAACAGATTAAGAAAACTCAGCCCCAGCGGTATCACAAAGGAAACCGTCCGGATGTAATAGGGTCTGGCCAGCATCAGCAGGCAGGCCTGAAAACCCACCTGATCCCTGCGGTTTTCCCACAGAAGTCCCGCCAGCAGGCCTGCCGCTGCCCTAAACCAGGAATAGGGAAAGCCAAAGACTGCTCCCAGCAGAACAACCGTAGCAAAGGTAAGATTGCGGGCATCATGACGGTAAAACCACCTTTCATAGATTCTGCGGATCATTGCCACCAGAAAGGAGACATGAAAACCGGCATGGGTAATGAAGTAACGGAAATCACTGTCACTGTCCAGGCCTGTATTAAACAGCAGCATCAGAGCCCACTTATTGTCATAAAGACGGCAGTGATCCATTATTATCCTTCGTAAGGAAACGCCTTTTTTTACAATGTGATATTCCTTCAGGTTTCCCCGGTAGTAAATGCCCTGCCCTTTAGCCCATTGGGGAAAGGTTGAAGTCTCAAAGTTATCATACCCGCTGACCCGATCAAGCTGTGCTTCAAATTCCAGCAGATCATCCAGTCCGATGTTTCCGTCACTTCCATAAAGCAGGACCCTGCTGTAACCATCTGATACGATCAGATAGCTGTTGCGTATCTCCACGACCCTGCCCTTGCTGATTTTGGAAGGAAAGCGGGCACTGAGGATCAGAAACAGCACCATCACGATGCAGATCAGCTTTCGCTTTTCCCTGTTTACTATCCCTTTCAGAAATACCGCCCATAACAGGGCAGCCAGCAGACGGTGAAAAAGGCTGTCAAGACAGCCCAATGAAAACAGGACCACTGCCCGGTAAAGCCAGTGGTCTTCTAAAGTGAGATGTATTCCCTGATCTTTTCTAATGTCTTCTCACCTATCCCCTTAACTCTGGTAAGTTCCTCCACACTTTGAAAAAGGCCGTTGGTATTACGGTAGTCAATGATGCTTTGGGCTGTTACCGGACCGATGCCGGGAATACTGTCGAGCTGGCGCAGGTCGCCGGTATTGATGGAGACCTTCCCGTTTTCCTCAATTCGGTCCGGAATGATGATGACATCGTTGTTTTTCAGGATCAGATTGTCATTGAGATTGGAAACGTCAGCCTGATCACTCAACTGTATCAGTTCCAGCAGATCAGCAAGATTGCTGTAGGGTGGAAGCGTATAGACACCGGGATTAAGCACCTCTCCTTTCACTTCAACCCTGATCTCCCTGGTCTTCCCAGCTTCCACGTCAAATCCCTCCGCTACCGGCACGCTTAATACCGCAAGCACTAAAAAAAGAAACAAACCTCTGGTAATATTGCTCATACCACTTATTTGTTTCTTTTTTTAATTTTTCCTACTTGACGTTCTGTAACGGTCTGATGTCCAGGATCTTTACCTTGTATGAAGGGTTAACGTTGACCTTGACAACATCATTTACCTTATGGTCGATCAGAGCGATGGCTAAAGGTGTTTCGTTGGATAGCTTGCCGTTAAGAGGATCAGCTTCAGCCGTACCGATGATGTCATAGGATTCAATTTCCTTGGTATCCTGATATTCAAAGGTAACGTTGGTACCGATACCGACAGTCTTGAGGGCATTGGCACTCTTGGTGATGATCTTGACATTCGGCAGCATTTCATCAAGTTCACGGATTCTGGCTTCTACTCTGGCCTGATGGTCTCTGGCAGCGTCGTAGTCAGCGTTTTCGGAAAGGTCACCCTGAGCTCTGGCAGCCTTCAGTTCTTCAGCAACCTGATCTCTTTCAACATGTAACAGATGCTCGTATTCTTCAAGTAACTTGGCATGGCCTTCTTCGGTGACCAGAATTTCTTTCTTATCCATATGTATTCACTCCTTTGTGTTGTTTATAAATCCCTGTGTTCAATGATGCTGGTGATCTTGGTGATCAGCAGGTCCATTGCCACGGAGTTATGCGATCCTTCAGGGATGATGATGTCAGCCTTTCTCTTTGATGGTTCAACGAAGGCTTCATGCATGACTCTGACGGTCTGCATGTACTGATCGCAGACAGATTCAATGGTACGCCCTCTGTCCCTTACGTCTCTTTTCAGACGGCGGATGAATCTGATGTCAGCATCGGTATCAATGAACAGTCTCATGTCCAGACGCTTGTAGATCTCCGGTTCTTCCAGAACGAACAGTCCTTCCAGAACCAGTACGTCACTTGGTTCCACGACTTCCGTGATTTGGCTTCTGGTGTGATTGACGAAGTCATAGGTTGGCTTCTCAATTGCCTTGCCGGCTACCAGAGCATCAATGTGCTGTACCAGCAGATCGGTATCAAAGGCATCCGGATGGTCGTAGTTGGTTTTCAGTCTGTCCGCAAAGATCAGGTGTGACTGATCCTTGTAGTAGTCATCCATGCGGATGATCGTTACGGTCTTTCCTTCTGCGAAGGAATTGGCCAGAAGTCTGGCTACCGAAGTCTTGCCGCTGGCACTGCCTCCGGCTACACCGATGATTACAGGTCTTTTCATGATGTTCACTCCTTAATTGTTCAGATATTTGTCTATGTTCTGCTGATGTTCTTCCAGAGTCTTGGCGAAGTACATCTTGCCGGTATTCGGATCACTGATGAAATACATGTAATCCGTCTTGGTCGGATTGAGTGCAGCATTCAGAGATATCTCATTGCCATTGCAGATAGGTCCGACCGGCAGGCCGAGGTTTCTGTAGGTATTGTAATCGGAAACAATGCTGATGTTGTTTTCGCAGTCCTGCCAGGTATGATAGTCATCATACAGGGCATAACATACGGTAACAGAGCTTCCCAGATACATTCCCTGATCCAGTCTGTTGTAGAACACACCGGAAACCAGTCCCATGTCTTCCGCAGTCTTGCCTTCAAACAGGTTCATTGATGAAAGCGTGTAGATCTCATAGATGCTTAAGGAACTGTTTCTGAAACTTGAAGCATATTTATTGTACACTTCCAGCTGTCTGTCCAGCAGCTTTTCCGTTACCTGTTCAACCGTCGTATTGACGTAGAACTGATAGGTATCAGGATAAAGGAAGCCTTCCAGATAGCAGTGTTCGGATTTGTAGATGTCTTCCGTCAAAAACGGGTATTCCTGAATCAGCTTGTCAACATATTCAACATCATTCCACTTGTTCATGATCTGATTTGCCGTCAGATTGGTCTGGTCGGCAATGGCATTGGCCATGTCCTTGGCCCAGTAGCCATCGATCAGTGTAACCTCACAGGTTTCCCTGAAGGCATTTTCCTCATTGGTCAGAATGTTGATGATTTCCTGCGTTGACATGTTGGCATCCAGTGAGAAGTTGCCGACATACATGTTGGTCTTCTTATGCAGACGCATGTAGATCTTGGTAACCAGTTCATTGGATATCAGTTTCTCCCTGTACAGCTTGGCAACGACATCATCAGCGGTCATGTTTTCCTCAACCGCGAATGATACCGGTGTGCTGTATGGGGTAGACGGCTTCAGTCCCGTATCATATACATAGTATCCGTATCCTGCCGCAACAATAAAAAGGGCAAGCAGCAGTTTGAATACAAATCCTACTATTCTCCACTTACTCTTTTTCGATGCCATCCTGATAACCCTCAAATACTTCTTCAATCATTGCCCACTCTTCTTCAGTTTCGACCTGGTTCAGATTGCCGTCATCATCATATGACATGGCAAATACCGTTCCTTCCCGATCCTGAGGATCGAAGAACAGGACGTAGGATTTTCCATACTCATCGCTGTCAAAGGTGAAGAGTATTTCCATTTCCTTTTCCTGTCCGTCGTCTGTGGTAACAAACAGTTTATTTGTGTCCATTTCAATCTCCTTAATAAGTGGAATCCAGATAGCCCTGCAGGATGATCACAGCGGCCATCGTATCCACCATCCGATGTCTTTTCTTACGGTTCATGTTGGAAGCTATCATGCTCTTCTGAGCTGATACCGTGGTCAGTCTTTCATCCCACAGGATCACTTCCACATCCGCCTTTTCCAGAAGCATCTCCTTAAACTTAATGGAGATCTCGCCTCTGACACCGACATCGCCGTTCATATGCTTAGGCAGTCCTAAAACAACCTTTTTGACATTGTTGGCTTTGATCAACTCCACAACCCTGCCGCAGGCTGTTTCATAGTCGTCTTCCGCAAAGCGGATCGTTTCAACCGGGGAGGCAATCATTCCCATGATGTCGCTTAAGGCCACACCGCAGGTCCTGGCTCCCAGGTCAAGTCCCATTACCTTATTCATCCTTACCTAAATACGATCCTACCAGTTCTTTTAAAATCTCATCTCTGTCAATGGTCTGAATCAGTGTTCTGGCACCCTTGTAGTTAGAGATGTATGCAGGGTCATTAGTAATCAGATAGCCAACGATCTGAATCTGAGCGTTGTAACCACGTTCCGTTAAGGCATTGTAGACAGTACGCATTACCAGTCTGATGTTCTCTCTCTGGAATTCTTCTGTATCAAATACTCTTGTGCTGGTGTTATTATCTGGCATAATTCACCCTCCTTTTTTATATTTTACTGTATAAGTTTATAAAGTTAAAGTGGCTAAAGACTTAACTTTCGATTAACTTCCTTACTGCTGCTATGGCCTCATTCAGCTTGGAAATATCCTTGCCGCCGGCACTGGCAATGTCCGGACGTCCGCCACCATTACCGCCACACGCTACGGCTGCTGTCTTGACTAAGGCACTGGCTGTAATGCCTCTGGCGATGGCTGCCTTGGAAGCAGCACCGACGAATACGGCCTTGTCATTGGCTGTGCTGTAGAGCAGAACAGCACTGTCATTCAGCTTGTCTCTGACGGATTCGGCCAGTTTTCTGACTTCTTCACCGCTGCCGTCAACCTTTCTGATCAATACATTCAGACCGTTGATGTCTTCAGCCTGAGCCAGCATTTCAGAGCTCTGAGCAGCTGCCAGCTGACTCTTGAGCTGACCGATGGTTCTGTTAAGTTCACCGTTATCGGCGATCAGCTGGAGGACCTTCTCCTTGACTGAACCGATGGAAGTGATCTTGAGAGCCTTGGCCATTTCTTCCAGGGTCTCTTCCTGGCTTCTGTATTCTTCATAAGCGCCTAATGAGGTCTTGGAAGTGATACGTCTGATGCCGGAACCGATGGATTCCTCAGAGACGATCTTGAAGACTCCGATCTCAGCGGTATTGGCAACATGCGTACCGCCGCATAATTCCTTGGAAGCACTTCCCATGGTAACGACTCTGACCTTGTCATCGTACTTTTCATCAAACAGAGCCATGGCACCCGAATTCTTGGCTTCTTCCAGATCCATGATGTCAGTAACTACCGGATAGGCATCGGCGATGTAGCCGTTGACGATCCGTTCAATCTTTTTGAGCTGTTCAGGTGAAACCTTTTCATAATGAGTGAAGTCAAAACGTCCGTACTGCGGTCCGACAAAGGAACCAGCCTGATGGACATGATCACCGATCACTTCTCTTAAGGCCGACTGCAGCAGGTGCAGACTGGAGTGATTGGCTCTGATTCTCTTTCTGTCTTCCTTGTTGATGGCCAGGTCAAATTCATCGTCAATGCTGACGGCACCCTTTTCAACTATCACATGATGTAACGGCTGCTTTAAAGGAGCCTTGATGACCTTAGTGACCTTTAAGACGGTATTTTCATTCTGAATGACACCGGTATCCCAGATCTGTCCGCCGCTTTCAGCATAGAAACAGGTCTTATCCATGATGATGTCACCCTCATCGCTTATCTGATCAACTCTGACGCCGTTTTTAAACAGACCGATGACCTTGCCATGGTTTTCCATGACGCTGTAGCCGAGGAATTCACTTGGTTCAGTGAAGTTCATCAGGTCTTCAGCCTGAGCGGACATTGACTGTTCATCGCTTCTGGCATCTCTGGCTCTCTGTCTCTGAGCAGCCATTTCTCTGTCGAAGCCGGCCTGATCAATGGCGAAGCCTCTGTCTTCGGCGATCTCCCTGGTCAGTTCCAGCGGGAATCCGAAAGTATCATAAAGCTTGAAGACAACTTCACCCGGAAGAACTTTATCCTGGGCAGATGCCAGTACTTCGTTGAGGATCTTTTCACCCTCGTTAAGAGTTGTCTGGAATCTTTCTTCCTCAGCCTTGACCAGCTTTTCAATGTATTCAACCTTACCCTGCAGATAAGGATAATAGTCTTTCATGTTGTCAGCGACGATCTTAACCAGCTTGTACATGTAAGCACCCTTGATGTCCAGGCTCTTGCCGTATCTGACTGCTCTTCTTAAGACTCTTCTTAAGATGTAGCCGCGCCCTTCATTGGAGAATACGGCACCGTCGGCTAAGGCAAAGGTAACGGTTCTGATATGGTCGGCAATGACTCTGTAGGCCATCTTGTTGGCACCTTCATACTTCTTGGAAGTCATCTTTTCAACTTCTCTGATGACAGGCAGGAACAAATCGGTGTCAAAGTTGGTTTCCCCACCCTGAACGATGCAGACCAGTCTTTCCAGACCCATGCCGGTATCGATGTTCTTCTGCGGCAGTTCCTTATAGTCCTTGCGGTCTACGCCTTCCTCAGAGTTAAACTGGGAGAAGACAACGTTCCATATTTCGATGTAACGGTCATTTTCCAGTTCTTCAAAGAAGAGCTTTTCACCCAGATGCTGAGGGTCAAAGCCTTCCCCGCGGTCATAGAAGATCTCGGTATCAGGGCCGCACGGACCGGAACCGATTTCCCAGAAGTTGTTAGGAGTCTTCAGAATATGGCTAGGTGAAACACCGCAGACCTTCGTCCAGATGTCATAGGCTTCAGCGTCATCGATGTATACAGTTACATACAGTCTGTCCTTGTCAAACCCCATCCACTCAGGGTCAGTCAGGAAATGCCAGGCAAAAGGAATGGCTTCCTTCTTGAAGTAGTCACCGATTGAGAAGTTGCCCAGCATCTCAAAGAACGTATGGTGACGGGCTGTCTTGCCGACATTTTCAATGTCATTGGTCCTGATGGACTTCTGAGCATTGGTAATGCGCTTGTTCTTTGGCTTTTCCGTGCCGTCAAAATACTTCTTCAGAGCCGCAACTCCGGCGTTGATCCATAACAGAGTCGGGTCATTGTGCGGGATCAGTGAAGCTCCCGGTTCAATCATGTGGCCTCTCTCTTCAAAATACTGTAAGAACATTCTTCTGATCTGATCACTTGTCAGCTGTTTCATAATCTATTCCTCCCATAAAAAAATCCTGCATAAACACAGGAACGAAAAACCGCGGTACCATCCTGATTCACATATAAATGTGCACCTTAATTATCCTTAACGCAGAGATACGTCAGTGTTTACACTGCACTGATCAGATAGCTTCAATGAGTTCCTCAGACAGTTCGCACCGGCCACTGCCTCTCTGGATGATTTCCCCATTTACTGGTTCTGATTTTCGCTTTACTGAACTATTCTAGCACAATAAATAAAATAAATATAGTAAAAACTACCCTAAAAGGGCTAAAAGTCTCTCCTTGAGGGTAGTGTTCTGATTTTCCTTTTCCTTTCTGGTCAGCGAACGCAGGAAGGTATTCTTATTGCCGATGATCACCAGCGAACGGCTGGCTCTGGTTACGGCGGTATAGACAAGTCTCTTGCGCATTAACAGCGGGCTGTATTCCTGGGAGGAAACGAAGATGACGATCGGATATTCACAGCCCTGTGACTTATGAACGGACATGCAGTAGGCATGGGTAAAGGTATCCCCGTCATCCCTGCTGTATTCCAGTTCCGTACCTTCATAGTCGACAATTATGATATCCTTGTCAGTCGGTGATTCCTTAGCCGGAATGATCTCCCTTAATATGCCGATGTCTCCATTATAAACTTCCCGCTGGGAATTATTGCGCAGATGCATGATCTTATCCCCTTCGCGGTAGATATTGCGGCCGATCTTTATCTCCTTCTTGAAGCGGCTGGCCGGGTTAAAGGCTTCCTGCAATACGGCATTAAGTTCATCAATGCCGTTGACCGTACGGTATTGCGGTACGATGACCTGAACGTTCTGATAGCCTTCCTCAATGCTTTTATAGCGCTGTAAGGCCTTCTCGACCACCTTTACCAGGGCATCCTTTATCTGCGGTATCCCGCACTCGATCACTCCGATGTCGTTGCCCGGGAGCAGATCAGTGCACTGATCATGCTTGATGTCATAGGCCAGCTGAATGATGTCGCTGCCTTCCTTCTGACGGTAGATCTTTTCCAGTCTGACGACCTTGAAGAGATTGGTATCGATCAGATTCTGCAGCACGTTGCCGATGCTTACCGGCGGCAGCTGTTCGGCATCACCGATGATGACGATCTTCTTGACAAAGCGGCACGCTCTTAGCAGATTGGCAAACAGCAGCTGGTCAACCATTGAAAACTCATCGATTATCAGTAAATCCGCACCTAACGGTTCATCTTCATTGACCTTGAATTCATTTATCTCAATGTCCCAGCCCAGTAACGAATGGATGGTCTTGGCATCCTTGTCGCTTAACTGGCGCAATCGCTTGCTGGCTCTTCCGGTTGGGGCACACAAGGCAATGCTGTATTGTGGGAAAAGCTTGGTGCATAACTGTACCATGCCCTTGACAATGGTCGTCTTACCGGTACCGGGACCACCGGTCAGAATCAGCAGGTCTTCCTCAAAAAAGCTTTCCACCGCTTCTCTCTGGCGGTCCTGATAGGTTATGCCCATCCTTTCCTCAACCAGCGCCAGCATCTCGTCAATATCCTGCTTTTCTACCCTGTCAAAGCTTTCAGCCGGGAAAGTGGCCAGAAAACCGGCAATGTAATGTTCAGCCTCATACTGTTCAATCGGATAGATGCGGTCCTCTTCCAGGGCGATCCTCTTTTCCCTGACCAGTTCCTTTATAACCAGATCATAGGTGAACTCATCGATGCCTACTTCTTCCATCAGAGCCTTACGGTAATAACCGTCGGTGAGGTAGCTGTCCTTCAGTCTGAAGGTCCTGTCCTTTATCACTCTGTCGGCATAGGCCGTAATACGGCGCATGTCGTCCTTTTCAACCCCTAAGGAAAGGGCCAGCTTATCAACTGACAGTAAGGAAGCACCGTTGATGTCATAGTAAATACGGTAAGGATTCTCTTCAAAGACTTCTCCAAGAGTCCTTTTTACTGGCGTACGCTTTTCATAATAGGTTTTTGACTTGACGGCAATGCGCGGTGAAACCACTGATGCCAGCATGAAATAGGCTTCATCAGTCTCCACGTTCTTAAGTCCTTCCAGAATGGCTTCCTTCTGCTTTGGCTTAAGACCTTCCACTTCATCAAGTGAATCAGGATCATCCTTTATCATCTTTATGACATTGATGCCATAATGCTTTACTATCTTAGTAGCGGTCTTTTCCCCGATACCCTTGAAGAAAGGCCCTGAAAAGGTCTTGATCAGGCTTTTCTCATCTTCGATCTTCTGAACGGTTTCCACTTCAAACTGATGGCCGTAATTGGCATTCTCCACGTACTTGCCGGTCAGCTTATAAGTAAATTCCTCCTGGATCTCCGGCATGTAGCCAACAGTGACGATCTCATCTCTTTCCTCGGGAATGTAAAAATAGGCTACAACGTAGCCGCTTTCCCCTCTGAATCTTATCTGAGTAAAAGTCCCGGTGATCTCCATTTAAACTCCCAGTAAGCTGATGGCATTGTTCAGCATGTGCAACAGGATGCTGCAGTAGATGGAATCAGTACGGTCACATACATAGGCCAGTACCATGCCCAGCCCACCGTAGACAAATATGAACAGACAGTCCCGGTAATCACCGGCAAAAAACGAACCCATGACATGAATGAATCCAAAGACAAAGGCCGAGATGAAATATCCCAGAGCCTTTCTGTTTCGAACACGGAAGCTGTTGAAGATCGCTCCTCTGAAAACCAGTTCTTCCACAAAAGGAGCAAACACGACAGCCATTAACGTATAGTAAAAACGGTTTTTCTGCACGAGAGAATTGACCCGCTGCTGATTCCGACTGGTCGTCAGTCCGAATCTTACCAGTATCGCCGAGATCCCTGCCCCCAGGGCAATGATGAAAAGCTGTGATCTGACGATCTGACCCACACACTTTCCAAAGGAATCCGTCAGTCTTTCCCAGCCATAACGCAGCAGTTTGCGGGACGGTACCACGGTCGTCACAAAGACAAAGACATATACAGCCGTCTTCAGGACATTCTCCATGGTAACGGAAATATCAGTGCTGTTACAGATCCAGTCAATCAGCGTCGGATAGAGAAATGTATAGCCGGCCAGATAGTTGATCACCAGCCAAAGGGCAACCGGCACACTTAGAGTATTTTCCTGTTTCTTCATCTTACCAGTTCCTCTATGACTTCCTCATGATCCCTGCCATCCAGGAAAGTCTTTTCTATGACACCGCCACCCAGACAGATGTCACCGTCATAGAAGACAGCCTGCTGACCTGGTGTAACCGAAGCGACCATCTGCGGGTATCTGACCAGATACAGATTATCCCCATACGGTTCAATGCTGACCGGATTATCCTGTTGGCGGTATCTGAATTTGGCACATCCCGTCACCGGGAAAGTCACGTCCTTAAGCCAGTTGACACCTGATACCAGACAGCTGTCAGATTCCAGCCAGAACTTTGAAGCATTATTGGCGACATACAGTTCGTTTTTTTCAACATTCTTGCCGACAACAAACCATCTTCCCTGATCGCCTCCGATACCAAGTCCCTTGCGCTGGCCAATTGTATAGTAAAGTACACCGTTATGAATGCCCATGATCTTTCCGGTGTTGACATCTATCATGTTGCCGTCCTTAGCCGGCAGGTAATTCTGCAGAAACTTCTTGAAATCTCTTTCCCCGATGAAGCAGATTCCGGTTGAATCCTTCTTTTCGGCTACCGCCAGATTCAGTTCTCTGGCTATTCTTCTGACTTCCGGCTTGTCGATATCTCCCAATGGGAAATAGCTGTGATCAAACATTCTGCGGTTGACCTGAGCCAGGAAATAGGACTGATCCTTATTGCGGTCATCAGCCTTCAGCAGCAGTGAACCGTCTTCATTATGAATGACCTTGGCATAGTGGCCGGTCGCCACGTTCTCAAAGCCCTGGGAAGCGGCGAATTTGAAAAAGGCATCAAACTTGATGTACTTGTTGCACAGAATGTCCGGATTGGGAGTCCTGCCCTTTTTGTATTCACTCAGAAACTGCATGAAGACATCATCCCAGTATTCCCTGATGAAATCCACTCGTAACAGCGGAATATCCAAAGCCCGGGCTACCTTTCTGGCATCATTGTAATCCCGCTCTTGCGGACAGATGTCATCATCCAGAGTCGGGTTGCCCAGAAAGTCATTGTTGGCAGCGCTGTCCCAGTTGCGCATGAAAGCCCCGGTCACCTCGTGACCCTGCTGTTTCAGAAGATATGCGGCTACTGCACTGTCAACGCCGCCGGATAAGCCTACCAGTATTTTCATACGTTAAGTATATCACGAAAAAAGAGGCTATGCCTCTCTAATCTTTGCACATGTCAGGTAGTCCGGACACTCGCTACAAACCCTGCGGGTCAATCCTCTTAACCGGGCTGGAACAAATACCCCGATTTCCTCATCATCATACCCGATCATCAGACTCTTCTCATTAATGACGATTGGCCTTTTGAGAATTGAAGGATTATCCTGAATGAAACGGATAAGCTGATTCACGCTCATCGAATCAATGTCTACACCTGATTCCTTAATGATTTTGGATCGCTTGGATATGATATCATCCGTGCCGTTTTCACTTCTTTCCAGCAGGAACTTTATTTCCTTTTCATTGAGTATCGTCGAAAAGATGTTCTTTTCGGTGTAGTCAATGCGGTGATCTTTCAGCCACTGCTTGGCCTTACGGCATGATGCACATCCAGGAGACGTATAAATAACTATCACAGACATCACTCCTATGTGACAATTATAACATACTGATTTTGCTAAAAAAACTGTATGCAGGATATTTTTGGGTTCAAAACGTTCAATGGAACAAAATTTCACTTATCCATGTTCGATGTAAAAGAAAAGCCTCATTGAGGCTTTGTTTTTCAAGTGGCGCGCCATGCAGAAATCGAATCCACAACCTTCTGATCCGTAGTCAGACGCTCTATCCAGTTGAGCTAATGGCGCAATGCCTAATTATAATAGCAGAGTCGCCCCTTAAATTCAAGTCAATTTGGATTATTTATATTTTTTCACGGTTTTTACAGTAAATGTTCATCATGTCCGGCTGTACGCATATGAGCTGTTTTGAATAAAAAGAACATGAAAAAGCGAAAATAATCCTTTTTTGAAAGTGATGATATGAAAAAAGAATTAACAGGAAAGTATTAATTAGTTGAAATGGACGAATATACTGAGGCCCTTAAGAAGATGTGGGAAGAAAAGTCTTACTATCAGTATATTGAAATAACTGAAGATGATAAGGCAGTATTCTATATCTTCCAGGATGGCAAGAAGGGTGAACAGCCGGAATTCGACCTTTACACATTCATGGAAGAAGAATCATTAACCTATGAAACAGGTAAATTCACCATTCAGCGGGCTGAAAGAACATTGGTTTACGAAAAGACTACGGAAATCCCTGATTAATACTATGAACAGTAAAGGCAGTTTTTTTCAGAGAAACTGCTTTTTCTATGGAAAGAACAGGAATGAACTGACCTGAAATGAAGTTCTTGATCTGCCCTATCCTCTTATCGAACAAAAAAAAGCTTCAGTCTTCCTGAAGCTTTCCTTTGTCTAAATACTGTAGAGGGTACCCTTGCCTTCAACAATGGCATCGTAGCCTTTCTTGACCTTTTCATAGTTTTTATCGCGGTCAAGAATCAGTCCTCTTCCCGTACCGTCCACAACCATTCCCACACCGATCTCTTCCAGCTGCCGTTCAAGTTCATCCAGCATATCCGGTGCGGAGCCAGGCGGGGTTGATCGGCCGTCAAAGATGATATGGAAATAGACTTCCTGCAATCCCATTTTCCTGGCCAGTGATGCGATCTGTAATGGATATTCAATGGAGCCGTGTGATGACTTCTTTGTCAGATATGCCAGCAGATGCAGCGCCTTTTTATTTTCCAGGGCACGTTTTATCGCCTGCTGGAAGGCCTCGCACTGCTGGAAGCTGCCTTCTCTGATGGCTTTCTCTATGCGGACATCATCCTGCAGTACGCAGCGTCCTCCACCCAGATTGGAATGTCCGGCTTCAGAATTACCAGGCTTACCATCCTCCAGACCAACATATCTGCCTGAAGCATTCAGGAAGCAGTGCGGCTGCCTTAACAGATAGTCCCAGTAAGGAGTTTCCGCCAGATAGATGGCATCATTGTCATCATGGCTGCCCATTCCCCAGCCATCGCATATTATCAACAGTACCTTGCGGTCCTTACCGAAATCGGCATCAGTCAGGGTTCTTCCTGTCATTAACTGCGGCTGTTCTATACCCATCACATGCAGGATGGTCGGAGCTACATCACCAAGAGCACCATCTCTGATTTCTTCTTTGTGATCGCCACGTGGATCCATCATGATGCAGGCTACCAGATTGGTAGTATGGGCAACATGAGGTGTTCCTTCTGCAGTATACAAGGTCTCGATGTTGCCATGATCAGCGGTAACAATGACCACATAGTCTTTCCGCAGAGCATCATTTACCACTTCATCAAGATAGTGGTCAACATAACCGCACGCCATGATCTTGGCTTCACTGTTGGAAGTATGTCCGATGACATCCCCATTGGCGAAGTTGGTTACGATGAAATCATATTTTCCCAGAGCATCCTTTACCTTTTCAGCTACTGTTGGTAATGAAAGTTCCGGTTTCTGATCAAACGGGATTCCTTTAGGAGAAGGTACTCGCAGATCGTCTTCACCGGGATAAGGATCATTATTGCCGCCGTTGAAAAAGAAGGTTACATGAGCGTACTTCTCACTTTCAGCACAGTGGAACTGCGTCTTGCCGGCATCTGACAGTACTTCAGCCAGCGGTTTTTCAACATGTTCAGGGCCAAAGGCAACCGGCAGATGTGAAAACTTATCGTTATAGAGTGTAAGTATGACGAAGTAGAGATCCTTATGGAAGATACGGTCCACAGCACTGAACTGTGGATCCGTAAACATTTCCGTAAGCTCTATTTCACGTTCTCCTCTGCGACAGCAGAAGATCACACTGTCACCATCAGCTACTTTACCGACAGCCTTACCGTCAACAGTACCGACCAGCGGTTCCAGATAGTAATCTGTCTGCCCTTTTTCATAGGCTTTCTCAACTGCTCTGCCCAGGGCTGCAGCGCCATGGTTTTTATACAACATTACGACGCTCTCTTTCCTTTTCAGCAGCTTCGTCCTCGAGATCATACCAGGCAGGGTTATGGATCTTGACGCAGCATTCTTCACCGTTTTTGAACAGGACACGGTGAGGAGCCTGAATGATGGCACTGTCTTCCCCTACCTTGATCAGATACTCAACAAAGTCGGTCTTGAAGGTACGCTTGATGATACGGCATCTGAAACCGTCATCCTTTGTCAGTTCCATCATGTTTGGACGGCAGGCCAGTACCTGTTCACCGTTTTTGGACGGTTTATTGTCAACCCAGATCTGCTGTGAGGTTTCTCCCTTAGGATATACCTTGCCGTTTCTGACATCGACATTAATGAAGTTAGACTGACCGAGGAAACTGTGAACAAATCTGTTCTTCGGATTGTTATAGAGTTCCCACGGTGTACCGATCTGCTGGATATTACCCATATCCATGATCAGCATGCGGTCTGACAGGGCCATGGCTTCACTCTGGTCATGAGTTACGAAGATGATCGTAAAGCCGAATTCCTTCTGCAGTCTCTTGATCTCGAAACGCATGCTTTCACGCAGATGAGGGTCCAGATTGCTTAAAGGTTCATCCAGCAGCATGGCTTCCGGATTGACAACGATGGCTCTCGCCAGGGCAATACGCTGCTGCTGACCGCCGGACAGATCAGAAGGGAAAGCCTTTTCCAGGCCGTCAAGATTGCAGTAATGCATGGCCTCCAGTACTCTTCTTCTGATTTCATCCTTAGGGAATTTCTTAACCTTCAGAGGGAAGGCAATGTTTTCAAAGACATTGAGGTGCGGCCAGACAGCGAATGCCTGGAAGACCATGCCCAGTTCTCTCTTCTCAGGTGGAATGTAAATATTCTTGGATCTGTCGGAAACCAGCTTTCCGCCCAGATATATTGAACCTTCAGAAAGGTCTTCAAAGCCGGCAATCATTCTTAAGGTTGTAGTCTTACCGCATCCGGAAGGACCCAGGAAGGAGAAACATTCACCCTTCTTTACCGTAAGGTTGAAATCATTGACAGCTGTAACAGAACCTAATTCCTTGGTTGTAAATGTCTTGGTAACGTGTTCCAGTACGATCTGATCAGTCATTATAATTTCCTCCTGTCTCTGGTAATATACTTAACAAGATTATTCATTATGATAATCAGCAGGATCGTGATCACTGACAGAGCCGCTGCCTGGTTGATCTGTCCGTTAATACGTAACTGATAGATGGCAACACCCAGTGTACGGCTCTTAGGACCGTACAGCAGAATTGAAGTTGTCAGCTCACGCATGCACGGCAGGAATACCAGGAAGAATCCTGACAGCATGGCCGGTTTGATCAACGGCAATGTCACATCCTTCAGGGCTTCATAGTGCGAAGCGCCGCAGCTTCTGGCGGCCTCTTCCAGCGATGGGTGAACCTGCTGCAGGGCTGCCGAGCTCGATTTCAGTACGTAGGACAGATATCTGGCAATATAGGCAACCAGAATAATCCAGATGGTGTTATAGAGTGAGATGCCGAAGAATGCACCTGACCAGGCCAGGATACATCCTATTGACATGACGGTTCCCGGCAATGAGTAAGGCAATACTGCCAGCATTTCCAGGATCGTGCCGCCCTTAGGCTTGACTTTATAGATAACATAAGCCAGCATTGTGCCTAAGACCAGACATATTGCACCGGCTGAGAAAGCCAGGAACAGTGAGTTCTTGACGGAGTCCTTGACCATGGCATTCTTGGTAAAGACATTGACATAATGCATTACCGTGAAGTTCTCCATGGTAAACGGCAGACCGTATGCTCTGTTAAAGCTTACTAACAGGATCATTACGATCGGAGCAATGACGATCAGAGTTAAGAAGAACAGTGAGAATACCAGCAGAGGTATCTTGGCACCTCTTAACTTTATCAGCATAGGTCTCATTGACTTACCCTTGATGATATCGTAACGGCCGTGAGTAAGCAGACGTCTTTGAATGACAAGTGCAATGGCTACAACGATAACCAGAACAATGGACAATGCGGCAGCCTGTCTGATGCCGACGAAGCTTCCTCCTGATCTGTTCATTAATTCAACGATCATCGTTGGCAAGGTAAAGATACCTTTGGAGTAACCTACCATTGACGGAATACCATAGTTGGACAATGAAGTGATAAGTACCAGTAATACCCCGGATGAGATAGCCGGCACCGTCAGTGGCAAGGTGATCTTGCGGATGACATACATCTGATTAGCCCCGGCAATACGGGCACTTTCTTCCAGAGTAGGGTCCATTCTTTCCAGAGCACTGACGACCTGCATGTAAACAAACGGGAAGTAATATACAACTTCGATAATGATGATGCCCGGAATGGAGTTGATGTTTAACGGAGCATTTGCCAGATTAAACAGCGACATCAGAAGCTTGTTGACATAACCGCCTCTGCCGGAGAACATCATATCCCAGCTCATGGCTGCCAGAAACGGCGGAATCATGAACGGGATGGAGAACAGGAACTTCATGAATCCCTTCATAGGGATGTCACTGCGTCCCAGCAGCCAGGCAAAGAAGACACCTACCAGAGTGGCAAACAGTGTTGCGAATATGGCAATGATAAGCGTATTCTTCATGGCCCGCAGGTTTTCCTTCTGGAAGAGAACAGATCTGAACATTTCAAAGTCGATCTTGGAACCGTCCCAGAAAGTATAGTAAATGATCATGAATACAGGCAGGATAACCACGGCGATAAGGGCAACATAACAGAAAATTGTCATGATCTTATCCATGGAGATACCGCTCTTCTTTCCTTCAAGTTTCAGGAAATCCTTATTGGTCATCAGTTCTTCACCTCCCTGTCAAAGTACTTGCAGTTCAGGAATCTGACACCGATTTCCAGACCTTCAACATACTTTTCGTCTTCTTCATTACCGGAAGTTATTCTCTGAACACGGTATTCATTACCGGCAATGTCAATGAAATAGCTGTAGATGTTACCGAAGAATACGGCTGAGACGATCTTCGCCTTTACCGGACTTGTTTCATCAAAGACGATATCCATAGGTCTTATGCCGATGTCAGCCCTGTCAGCTGCCGGGTATTCAGCCGGCACTTCATCAAACAGCAGGATCTTTTCATCATAGTCAAGATATACCTTACCATCCTGTTTAATGACCGGCAGGAAATTGGAAACACCGACGAAGCTGAAGACAAAGCGGTTGGCCGGATTGCTGATGATTTCTTCATCAGTACCGATCTGAGCGATTGAACCGTCATTCTGCATGATGACGATCTTGTCACACAGCTGCATGGCTGCTTCCTGATCATGAGTAATGTAGATAATGGTGGTGCCTAACTGTTCCTGCATCAGTCTGATTTCAACCAGCATCTGTTCTCTTAACTTGGCGTCCAGGTTAGTGATTGGCTCATCCATTATCAGCAGATCCTTGGAAGATGTTAAGGCACGGGCAATGGCTACACGCTGCTGCTGTCCCCCTGACAGCTGTGAAGGCATGTAGTTATGGTAACTGGACATGTTGACCAGTCTTAACGCTTCTTCAACCTGAGGTCTGATCTGATCCTTAGGAACACCGTGCTTCTTCAGAGGATAAGCTGTATTGTCATAAACCGTCAGATGCGGCCAGACAGCGTAGTCCTGGAATACAACACCGACATTTCTCTTCTCAGGTGAAACATTGATTCTCTTTGCGCGGTCATACATGATATTCCCGTTTATGGAAACCGTACCCTCTTGCGGATCTATGAAACCGCAGATGGCTCTTACAACAGTTGTCTTGCCGCATCCGGAAGGACCGACAATACCGAGGATCTGACCCGGTTCAACTGTAAGATTGAAGTGTTCCAGAACGGTATTTGTTCCATATCTGACCGTAATATTGTTAAGTTCTATCTTATTCACGGTTACTTCACCTTTCCCTTAAACAAACATATGTTGGATACGATCCAACATATGTCTGTTTTTTATTCAATTATCGTTATCTTATTTTCCAAACAGTTTGTTGAACTTTTCTAACATTTCAGTTCCGGTATTTGCCAGATCTACCCAGTCAATTGGAAGAGCATTGGCAGTGATTTCCTTAGCTGATTTCATACCTGCTGGAAGAGTGATACCATCAACGATTGGTGTAATGTTGAATGTTGGTAATGCAGCCTGGCCACCCTGAGGATCAAGGATGAAGTCATATAATAACTTAGCCAATTCTTCATTTGGACAGCCCTTTGGAATAGCGATCGGGCAGGCAATAGCCAGAACATCCTGAGTAGCCTGATATCCAATAGGAGAACCCTGTGAAATTGAATTCAGAGTTGTATGTTCAGGTGAAACACCGATCTTGTATTCGCCGCCGGCGATCTTCTGGTTAACAGCGTTGGCGCTTGTATCGAATTCCAGCTTCTGTTCAGCTAACTTTTCGAAGTATTCCCAGCCGTACTTTTCACTGTGAACGAGGCCATATACGAATGCCTTAGAAGAACCTGAAGCATTTGGATCAGCCATGATGATCTGACCTGTGAAGTTAGGATCTAATAAACCGTCAAAGTTTAATGGAACCTGATCCTTAGGGCAGGTAGTTTCACTGTAGGCAAGACCCATGATCAGAATACGTGCACCGCAATAGTAGCCATCCGGATCCTTGAATGGAGCAGCAACAGCATCAGCAAATGGTGACTTGTACTGTAATAAACGGTCCTGGTTCTTGAAGTCGATCAATCCAGAAGGTTCAGCTAACCAGACAACGTCGCATGATACATTTCCAGCCTCAAATTCTGTAGCTAACTTAGTGTTGCACTTACCAGAAGTTGCAGCATAGAAGTCTAATGTTACGTTAGGATATTTCTTTTCGAAAACTTCCTTCAGTGACTGAGCAGCATCTTCACCGGCAGATGTGTACAGCATGACAGTTCCGGAATACTTTTCGTTTCCATCGCCCTGTCCGCTAGGAGTTTCATCTTTCTTGCCGCAAGCTGCGACAGATAAAACAACTAAAACACACAATAAAATGCTTAAAAACTTTTTCATATAATCCCCTTTCATTGTTTTTCAGCAACTTTTTCTAATTTTATTTTAACACGTTTGAGATAACTTACCATATTTTTCAATAACATCGATCATGTAAGTCTATGTTTTTTTCACAACATGCAACAGCAGTTTACAGTTTTGTAATAGAATAGAATATAGAGAAGGAGATTGTCCCATGATCAGAATAACCTCATTAGGCGGAAGCGGTGAAGACAGCCGCAACTGTTTCCTGCTGCAGAGTGATTCCTGTAACGTTTTGCTGGACTGCGGTGTCAGAAGGGAAATTGCCACAGTATCACGCGTATACCCGAACCTGACAGCTGAAATCGTGTCATCACTTGATTATGTGATCATTTCCCATGCCCACGAGGATCACACTGCTGCTCTGCCATATCTTTATGAGTTAGGTTACCGCAAGAACATCTACGCATCTGAGGAAACCATTGATCTTATCCCGGGCTATCTGAGAAAATGGGCGGAATATGTTGAGAAGAATAACGGTATACTTCCCTTTGACAAAAACAATATAGATAAACTGTCCTATAAGCCGCTAAAGCAACTGGACTTAAATATAAAATATGGAAGAAGCGGTCACATGATCGGCTCCTTGTGGTATCTGTTCACCATGGAGAATCACCGCATTCTCTACACCGGCGATACCACCATGGATTCCCTGCTGCTGGTAACTGATCCGTACCCTGAAGCTGATACCGTGATCATTGACTCTGCATATGCCGGCAAAGTCCTTGATCAGAAACAGCAATACAGAGCACTGGCGGAATACTCCCGCAGAAATAAGGGCAGACTGCTGCTTCCCGCTCCGGCAAACGGCCGCGGCATAGACATGTTTGAATGGCTGAAATCACAGAAGCTCAACCCTTCTGCCGAAAACAACATCCTGAAGAATACCGCATCATTCTTTAGCGAAAAAGACTGGATAAAGGACATCAGTTCATCTGAAGCCGACTATACAGCAGTAACCTCCGAGATCAGAAATTCAGATCTGCCCGGCACCTATCTGTTTGGGGATGGAATGATGACTACAGCGGCTGCGGCAGAATACTTAGAAACCGTAAAAGACAATCCGGATTCAACAATTATCATTTCCGGTCACAGTGCTGCCGGTACCCTGGCCAACAATCTTCTCAAGGAAGAATACCGCAGGGAAAACAATATAAAGTGCCGGGTTGTCCAGCTTACCATAAAGGTTCATCTGGATGAAGAGGACGTATTAAAGGTGATCTCACAGTGCAGGGCTCAGAACGTCATGTTGTTCCACAGCCAGAAGAAAAACTGTTCGGCCCTTAAGAAAAAACTTCAGAACAACAGCATTAACGTTGTATGCGGTACAGAGGATTCACTGATATTGAATTAACGGGAGTCAGATCTCTGACCCCCGTTTTTTAGTAATACTTAGTTTGATGATTTGAATTTCTCAACTATGCCCAATGCCACATCAGGATAGTTTGTTATTATACGGTCAACACCCAGCTGACAGCACAGTTCCATGTAAGCCGGTTCATTGACTGTCCAGGTATTGATCTCCAGACCGAGTTGCTTGGCTTTAATGGCATGGATCGGATCCTGCAGCAGATAGAAAGCCGGATGAATGGCATCGCCGCCATGATCCTTTACATACTGCTCCACCTCAATGAACACATCCCCATACAGAAAGCCGATACGGGCATCAGGCAATAGTTCTCTTATCTTCACACAGGTATAGTGATTGAAGGAAGAATAGATGACCCTGTCCTTCATGTCCATCTCTTCGGCTAATGCCAATACCTTTTCCACCAGTCCCGGATACTCAAAGATGCCGGTCTTGAGTTCCACATTGACTTCAATGTCACTGTCCTTAACCAGTTCAAACACTTCTCTTAATGTCCGTACTCTCTGAACCCCGTATTCTGGGAAATTCTTATTGAAGTTAAGCTGTCTTAACTGTTCCAGAGTATAATCCCTGACAAATCCTCTGCCGTCAGTAAGTCTTTCCAGCCATTCATCATGGATCACAACGATTTCATTGTCCTTGGTAAGCTGGACATCAAGTTCAAAGCCGTCGGCTCCCAATTCCATGGCCTTCTTAAATGATACAATCGTATTCTCCGGTGCATAGCCGCTGGCACCTCTGTGAGCAAATACCAATGGGTGTTTTCTGTTAGTCATAATGCATTTCTCCTAAATCCCATTATATACTTATTTTCTTGCAAAATATCACAATGATGCTAGAATTAAGTAAAGACGAAGACGATGATTAAGTAGCTGGTGAAATCAGGCATTCAGTGAGTTGGGAACAGTGAAAACCCGATGGCGGACCACCAGTCGAAATGGGACATTATCAGTTGCGTAAAGCCGGTGGCACCGTTATCGCAGAGTGATCTTTTTACCAGAGATAATTTGGGTGGTACCACGTTGACAGCGTCCCAGAACAGGCGCTTTTTTTATTTTAGGAGGAATGTTTTATGAAGAGAATGGTAAGCGGCATCAAGCCTACCGGGGAACTTACCCTGGGCAACTACATCGGAGCACTGCGTAATTTCGTAAAGTATCAGGACGACTATGAACTGTATGTTTTCATTGCGAACCTGCACTGCATTACGGTTCCAATCGAACCAAAGGAATTAAGAAAGAACCTCAAGGACGCCATTGCCTTATACCTGGCCTGCGGTCTTGATCCGGAAAAGTGTACGATCTTCCTACAGTCAGATGTCTATGAACATGCTCAGCTTGGCTGGATAATGACCTGCATGAGCTACATGGGTGAGCTGGGAAGAATGACGCAGTTCAAGGAAAAGACTTCCAATGCCACCAACGAAAGCATTTCCACCGGTCTGTTTGTCTATCCGCCTTTAATGGCTGCCGACATTCTGCTTTATGACGCTGATTACGTACCGGTCGGTGAAGACCAGAAACAGCATGTTGAACTGACCAGAGACCTGGCTCAGCGCTTCAACAACCGCTATTCCGAAACCTTCGTCGTACCTGAACCATTGATCGCCAAGGTCGGCGCCCGCATCATGTCACTCTCCGATCCTTCCAAAAAGATGAGCAAGTCGGAAGAATCCAACAAGGGCTGCATCTACCTGCTGGATGACCTCAAGGTCGCCCGCAAGAAGATCATGTCAGCGGTAACCGACATGGAAGGCAGAGTCAATTATGACAAAGAAAAGCAGCCTGGCGTTTCCAACCTGCTGGAGATCATGTCCTCCCTGTCCGGGGAAAGCATCGATTCCATCGTTGCCAGATATGAAGGAAAAGGCTATGGCGAATTCAAGAAGGAAGTCGCTGACGTCGTCTGCCGGGAACTGGAAAAGATCCAGAACCGATACAATGAGATCCTGCGGGGTTCCCTGATCAAGGATACCCTGAAACAGGGAGCCGAAAAAGCTCACCACATCGCTTTCAGAAAGCTGAAAAAAGTACAGAGAAAAATGGGCATAGATATCTTCTAAGCCCATTTTTTCATGGTTTCAAAGTCTCATTCTACCATTTGAAGATCAGAATGAGGATAATGCATAACACTGTCATGATGACAGGAACCCAGAACTTCAGATTGATTTTCATGACATCATTATAGTATCATTTCCGTTTTTTTCCTAGACAATAATTTACTGCTTTCCACGTAATGAGCCGATAACGGTCGTTCGGGACGCCTTTATGGCCGGATACAGTGAACAGACCAGTCCTGCCGCCATCACTTTGAAGATGATCGCCACACATCGGGAAGCATTGAATACTCTTAACTCCTGCGGCATTATCGCCATTACCCCAGCTACTCCCCGTAAAGCCATAATTACGGATGATGCAATGATGAAGATGCCTTCAAGGACAAACTGGCGGTAAATATCCCTGTCACTGGCTCCCAGTGACTTTTTTATGCCTATTTCATAGCTTCTTTTCCGGACATTGTTCAGTGAACTGTTTATTAGTCCCATAAAGGCCACCACCAGGGAAACCGCACTGATGACACTCAGGATCCCTCTGACACCCCTGAAGATGGAATCAATGGCTTCAGCCATTCCCTGCTGGCTTATTATCAGACAGTTATCGTGGCCCAGGGTTTCCTGCAGCCAGTCCTCCACGTAATGATCACCGCAGCGGAAATAATAACTGATGCTTTCAGGCCGTTGGGAAAAACGGTAGCCGGAAGGAATGAAGATGCTGTTGTCAAGGTCAACAAACAGGTTCTCGCTGTATTCCTTAAGAACTCCGGTAACCCTGAAACTGACACCGTCAAGACAGATCAGATCACCTATTCCCGGGCGACCCAGTTCTTTCCAGCTGGTGTGTCCCAGTACCACCTTATCGGCATTGTAAAGAGCATCGCATTCATCCAGAAAACTGCCTTTATCCATTTCCAGTGAGAACAGTTCCTTCAGTCCAGGATCACAGCTTACGATCTGCAGCTTTTCAAAGGGAACACTGCGATACCTGCAGAACTGTTTTATGCCATAACGTCTGATGAATTCCCTCTCCCAGTTAACCGGAAGAGCTGAAGCATCCGTTATCTGAGTGAGTGTGACATCCAGGCCAAGTTTACTTACCTGTCCCTTCAGCAGTGCCTCCCCACTGTCGCACATCACACTGACCATCAGCAGCAGAAAAACCGCCGTCGTCTGTGCCAGCATGCTGAGATAGTGCTCTCTACGATGGTAATAGATCTCTTTTAACAGCCACATTTCCCTTCTCCATTACCGCAATGCTCTGACACTGCCTGGCAATGTTGAGATCATGGGTAACCAGTATGATTGTCATGCCCTGAGTATTCAGGGTCCTGAAGATGTTCATGATGTTTCTGGCACTGGAGACATCCAGAGCCCCGGTGGGTTCATCGGCCAGAATGATGCCCGGCTGTTTCATCAGGGCACGGGCAATCGCCACTCGCTGTTTCTGTCCGCCTGAAAGCTGATGGGGATACATCCCGCCCATCCCGGTCAGATCAAGTCTTTTCAGCAGTTCCTCTGTTTTTTTCCTGCTTTCTCCCGTTTTCCGGTAGCGGGCTGCCAGAGCAATGTTGTCCCGGACATTAAGGTAGGGCAGCAGATTGTATTCCTGAAAGACAGTGGCGATCTCATAGCGGAAATACGCACTTTCACTTAAGGCACCGGGACGGCTGACCGCAACCCCGTCATGCAGATAACTGCCGCAGTCATAGCTGTCATATCCAGCCAGAATGTTCAGCAGTGTGGTCTTGCCGCAGCCGCTGTGGCCAACTAAAGCCAGAAACTCACCATCCCTGATCGTCAGTTCAAGACGGTCAAGCGCCTTTATATCCTGAGTGACGGTATGGTAAGTCTTGCAGATGTTGCGAAGTTCAATCATCAATAAGCTCCTTCAGCAGATCGTCAATGATGCACACCTTCAGGTTTTCAATTTCGATGCCGCTTATAACTGCCCTCTGGTCATCCGCCATTTCCACTTTTACCTTAATAAGGTATTTTTCCCAATGATCCTTTCTGTTCACCCAGTCAGCCTTTAAAAGATAATAACCGTCATTTCTTTCCAGCAGCGCTTCCCTTCTGACTGTCCAGACATCATTTACTGTCCGCAATGGAATGGTCAGATTTCCTTTCTGATTCAGTAACAGTCCTTCACTGCTTTCCAGCTGCAGTATTATGGCAGCGGTATTCCGGGAAGCATCCTGCTGCCGGTAACGGCTTTTAGCCGTAACGGTTGCCCTGAAGGAAGATGATGATGAGGAAAACAGACAGACTGTCTGTTCATTTATCAGAAAGAACCTGTCCAACGGTACTTTAGCCAGAAGATAGTAATCCGAATCTTCGACAGTTACGCAGTTTCCGCTCAGTTCCCTGATGATCCCTGCCGTTTCACTTTTCAGTTCGCATTCCCGGTTTTCCCCATCCAGATATTTCAGGATGACGCTGTCAGCCTCCAACCAGTCACCCACAGTAAAGCAGCACTCAGTAACAATGCCATTGTAATAATAACTGTGCAGATGTCCCTTTACCGTTGCCGTGGTCTTATACTGCTGTTGGAAGCTGTCAAGGCTGACTTCCGTAAAGGAAATGCTGTCCATCATCAGGGTATTTCCGATGGTTCTTAAGACAAGCATTACAATGATAATCAGGGCGGCAGCGATGATTATGATAAGATGTTTCTTTTTCATGACTCACACTCTTTCACTACTGTTTAGTAAGGAGGGTGCGTTTATCCTGAAAGAAAAAAGCCTTTCGGCTTTTAATATGGTTTCTGCTTGAAGTTTCCCACTACCCTGTGACTGTCCATGATGTTCACAAAGGCTTTCGGGTCGATATCCATGATTACGTCGGTAAGATGCTTTTCCTCATACTTGCCGCAGACGGTGTACAGCACTTCCTTGATTTCATGGGAATAACTGCCTTCACCTCTGAATCTGGTAACGGAATGTCCCAGCAGTCTGAAGACGGCTTCCGTGATCTCATCAGGCTTTTCCGTGATGATGATGAAGGTCGTTCTTCTGTAGCGGTTGTCATAGTGATCAATGACCTGCGTGGAAACGAACTGGAAGATTATTGAGTATAATGCCGTCTCCCAGTTAAACAGCATTCCGGATACCAATAACAGGAACGCATTGAGGATCAGAACGACATTCCACATGGATTTCTGGTACTTGCGGGACAGGAAGATAGCCCAGAAATGAGTTCCCCCGCCGCAACCGCCTGATTCCAGGACCAGGCAGTCGGATATGCCGTTAAGCACACCGCCGAAAACGCTGATCAGCAGCAGATCATTGGTGATGTCCAGAGACGGAATTACGCTTACCAGGGTAGCGGTCAGCAAGATGTCAATCCGGGAGAGAATAGTGAATCTCTTTCCCAGAGTCTTCAGAATTACCAGGGTACCCGGTATGTTCAGCAGCAGATACAGAACACCGTATGACAGCTTAAACGGCAGATAGGTCTCTGACAGTCTTTCCAGCACGACAGCCGTTCCGGAAAAACCGGCCGGTGTCAGATTGCCGGCATGAACAAAGACCTTCAGGTTGAAGGCCGCCAGCAGACCGGAAAGGACAGCCAGAAGCAGACTTCTGACAGTTAACTTGTCATTGGACTGCATTATTCACAGCCCCGGCAGTCAGAACAGCTTCCGCTGCAGCTCTGTTCGTATCTCAGAGTATCAATTACCAGACACTCGATCTCAACATCGGCACCCTTTGGCAGTGCACCGACCTGAACGCAGCTTCTGGCTGGGTAAGGTTCTTCAAAATACTGCGCATAGACTTCATTCATGGCAGCAAAGTTCTTCATGTCAGATAAGAATACCGTTGTCTTGACAACGTGATCTAGTCTCAGATTCATCTCATCAAGAATGGTAATGATGTTCTGCATTACCTGATGAGTCTGCTGAGCGATGTCACCATTTACCAGTTCATTGGTAACAGGATCTACCGGGATCTGTCCGGAGAGATAAACAAAGTCACCCAGCTTGATGGCTGGAGAATATGGTCCAATGGCCTTAGGACCGCTGGCCGGTTTAATAGCTTTAGCAAACATAACTTACACCTTTTTTACTTTATTCTTTTCCTTTTTAAGACTGTAGTAGTCCGCCTCCTGACGCAGATGACGGGCTGTGGTACGTAAGGAGAGCAGATGAAAGCCCGCCCATACTATTACTGCCAGTATGAACAGAACGGTAAATATCGACATGTAGTCATTGGTATTTTCCAGCATTCCTCTTCTCCTTTTCCGTATTATATCATACAGGCTGAGGTTTCGCTAATCAACCTGCTTCCACTCGTTTCTTTCCAGGAAATCGCTTCCCTTGATTACTTCATCACCGGATAAACCCGGATAGCCCAGCTGTCTTAATACCTCATAGGTCATGATGGCCACGCAGTTGGAAAGATTGAGACTGCGGGCTTCCCGTTTCATCGGCAGCCTGATGCAGTGATCAAGATGATCCTTGAGGATCGCCTTGTCAATTCCGGTTGATTCCCTGCCGAAGACCAGATAAATGTCACCTTCACATTTTGTAAAATCAAACTGATCCGGAGCCTTATGCCCATAACGGGTAAGGAAGAAAATGTTGACAGGCTTTTCTGTTTCCATGAAATCCGTCCAGTTGAGATGTTCCCTGATGTCTGTCAAATCGACATAATCCATGCCGGCTCTTTTCAGATGTTTCTCATTTAACACAAAGCCATAGGGCTTGATCAGGTGAACGACACTGCCGGTTGCCATGGCAGTTCTGATGACATTTCCGGTATTAGGCGGTATTTCCGGTTGATATAACACCAGATGGATCATGCTTCCAGCCTCCTAAGTCTTCTTTTCTCCGTCACGATCAGGCTAACGGTCAGAATGACCAGTATTGCCACGATCGCAATGGCACAGTTACGGAAGAATTCTTCCGGCAGTACCAGGATGATCTCATCTTTATTTGGATAGAAGATCCAGTTGGTCTTGCCCGGGAAAAACACCTTGTGAAACAGCACGAAGAAACGGCTGAAATTAACTGATCCCAGTACTCCCAACATCACAAACAGTACCAGAGTATAGACACCCCGCCAGAACTGAGAGGTATGGCCCTTTACCGTAAAAGGCCGTTTTCCCCTGTTGATCAGACCGGTAATTATGATTCCTGCCAGTCCGATGCCTCCGACGATGAAATCCAGACGGAACAGTTTACCGACATCTTCAAAGTGCCGCCTGCCGTCCTGAGACCATTTCATGTCTCCGGTCTTGAAATCACCGCCAAACAGGCAGAAATCCAGCATGTCATCATAGGCTTCCTTTATCTGCTGTTCACTGTATCCGCTCTCTTCTACCAGCCGGTAAGGCTTGATGTGAGCATAATAGAATGGTCTGAAAAGAATTGGTATGGCAATTGAGACAGCCATCACAAAAGCCATCCAGCTTATTGTTGAAACATAAAACAGTGACTTATTCTTCATTGTCATACTCCTTCTTCAGGAATTCCAGCAGTTTTCTGGTAGCCTGGCCGCGGTGGGATATGGCATTTTTCTGATCAGGAGTCAGCTGAGCACTGGTTTTGCCGTATTGCCCCAGCCAGAAGATCGGATCATAGCCAAAGCCGTTACTGCCGGCAGGTTCGTAAGCTATTTCTCCTTCCATGATCCCTTCAAAGACATGAGGCTGACCGTTATGATCGATCAGGGCAATGTCACAGGTAAACCAGGCAAAGCGGTCATCACATCCCTTAAGTCTTTCAATGAGGTTACGGTTCTTTTCAGGATAACCGTATCCCTCCATGTAACGGGCTGAATGAATGCCCGGTTCATTATCAAGAGCTCTGATGGAAAGACCGGAATCGTCCGCAATGGAAATCATAGAAACATGATCAAAGACACCTCTGGCCTTGATCAGGGCATTTTCCGCAAATGTCGTACCGTCTTCAACCGGTTCGATGTAATCTGTCAGTTCACTGGTATCGTGAACAGTAAATCCCAATGGCTCCAGCATTTCCTTATATTCTCTGACCTTGTTCTTATTTCCGGTCGCAATCATTATATCCATATGATCACCCTCCCTGCTGACTAAGGCATTATACACCTCAATACAGTTATTTTACATCAAAAAAGAGACTTCCATGTACTAAGTACATTTCAGTCTCAATTTTACTTTAATGATTAAGCGTTCTTTTCCAGAGCCTTCTTGGCCTTGTCACAGAGTGTGCTGAAAGCCTTTGGATCATGGATGGCCAGTTCTGATAACATCTTTCTGTTGATGTCGATCTTGGCTAACTTCAGACCATGAGTTAACAGTGAATAGTTAATGTCATTGGTATGAGCAGCAGCGTTGATACGGGCGATCCATAACTTTCTCATTTCACGCTTTAAGGTTCTTCTGTCTCTGTAAGCATACTTTAATGAATGCATTACCTGTTCATGAGCTGTGCGGTATAACGCATGCTTTGAACCGAAATAACCCTTGGCTAACTTTAATGTTCTTCTATGACGGTTACGCTTTACTGTTCCGTTTACTGATCTTGGCATACTTTCTTTACCTCCTAGTTATGAAGCAGCTTCTTGATGCGCTTGTAATCGCTTGGATCTACAAGTGCAGACTTTCTTAAATGAACCTTCTGCTTGTGGGTCTTTCTTGGAGCTAAGTGAGAAGTATACGCATGACTTCTCTTCAGTTTTCCTGTGCCTGTTACTTTTACGCGCTTAGCTAATGCACGCTTTGTCTTCATCTTTGGCATAAATACATTCTCCTCCGTTTTACTTTCTTATCGGTGATAATACACATGATAACGTGTTGCCTTCAAGATTAGGCTGTTTGTCAACCGTGGCAACTTCACTTAATGCAGTGATGAAATTGTCCATGACTTTCTTGCCAACATCCTGTCTGGTCATCATTCTTCCTCTGAAGCGCATGTCGATCTTGACCTTGTTGCCTTCGCTGATCCACTTTGTGACCTGCTTTACCTTGGTTTCAAAGTCTCCAATGTCAATAACCGGTGACAGACGCAGAGCCTTCACTTCCGTAACCTTCTGATTACGCTTGGCCTCCTTGGCCTTTTTCTGCCGTTCAAAACGATACTTGCCATAGTCAAGGATCTTACAGACAGGCGGCTGAGCCTGCGGGGCGACACAAACCAGATCCAGATCATAGCTGTATGCCTTTTCCTGTGCTTCCCTGCTTGACATTTTACCTAAGGATTCCCCTGTAGGTGAAATTACCAGAACTTCTCTGAAGCGAATGCTTTCGTTGACTAAATCGTCAGGTTGATTCTTCTTTGCTATGTGACATTACCTCCTACAAAAGAAAAGTGGGTTTGCACCCACTAAACAATCAAAACAGTTGATCGTAGCGTTTACCTATGTCCGTGAGGTCATCAGGTGAGAAGGGGTGCTTCTTCTTTCCACAATTTCTTTGCTAGATTATATTATCATACTGTCATGATCCGTGCAATACTTTTTTATAGCATTACACGTTTATTTTTATTTATAAAAGATTTATTAATTGGCAACGATGTTAAGCAGCTTATTCTTGACAAAGATCACCTTTCTGATGGTCTTGCCGGCCAGCTGAGCCTTTACCGTATCCAGTGCCATGGCCTGATCCTGAACATCTTCCTGTGAGCAGTCCTTGGCAGCGGAAACTCTGCCTCTGACCTTGCCGTTGACCTGAACAACGATTTCCACGTCATTCTTGACCAGCTTGGCAGGATCATATGTCGGCCACTTTGCATAGGCGATCGTGTCTTCACCGGTATAGTGGTGATAGATCTCTTCGCACATGTGCGGTGCATATGGGCTTAACAGCTTGATGAAGCTGATCATCATGTCTCTGTTGACCTTATCTACACGGTAACATTCATTGATGAAGATCATCATCTGGGAAATGGCCGTATTGAAGTTGAGGGAATCAATGTCCTCAGTGACCTTCTTGACAGTGTAGTTATAGACATAGTCCAGTTCAGGTGTCGGCTCATCAGTGATCTTGCCTTCAGATTCCATGGCCAGTCTCCAGACTCTTTCGATCCATCTTCTGGCACCTTCAACACCCTGCTCGCTCCATGGTTTGCTGGCTTCCAGAGGTCCCATAAACATTTCATAGATCCTTAAGGTATCGGCACCGTACTGTCTGACAATGTCGTTAGGGTCAACGATGTACTGAGGATATCTCTTGCCCATCTTGATGCCGTTGGCACCCAGAATCATGCCCTGATGTACCAGTTTCTGGAAAGGTTCCTTGACCGGAACGATTCCCTTGTCATACAGGAAGTTATTCCACATTCTGCTGTATAACAGATGTCCTACGGCATGTTCAGGACCGCCGACATACAGGTCAACAGGCATCCAGTGTTCCAGCAGCTTTCTGTCAGCAATGGCCTTGTCATTATGCGGATCGATGTATCTTAAGAAATACCAGCTGCTGCCGGCTGAACCAGGCATCGTGCTTGTTTCTCTTTTGCCCTTTTTGCCGTTGATTTCAACATTGACCCAGTCAGTGGCCTTTTCCAGCGGTGAAGCACCACCAGATGGCTTGTAGTCATCCAGTTCAGGCAATACTAACGGCAGCTGATCCAGTGGCAGTGAGATCAGGCTTTCATCTTCCATGTGTACGACCGGAATAGGTTCACCCCAGTATCTCTGTCTGGCAAAGATCCATTCACGGATACGGTAATTGACCTTCTTCTGGCCGATTCCTCTTTCTTCCAGCCACTCAATTATCTTATTGATGGCATCTTCCTTATTCAGGCCATTCAGGAATTCGCTGTTGATGTGCAGACCGTCTTCCACATGGGCTTCCTTGCTGATGTCTCCGCCTTCCAGAACCTGGATTATCTCCAGTCCGAACTTCTTGGCGAATTCATAGTCTCTCTGGTCATGAGCCGGAACAGCCATGATGGCACCGGTTCCATAGCTGGCCAGAACATAGTCTGAGATCCAGATTGGGATCTTCTTGTTGTTGACCGGATTGATGGCATAGGCACCGGTAAAGACACCGGTCTTATCCTTATTGAGTTCCGTACGTTCCAGATCGCTCTTGGTTGAGCAGGCCTTTACATAGGCTTCAACAGCTTCCCTGCACTCATCAGTAGTGATCTTTTCCACTAAGGCATGTTCAGGAGCAAAGACGCAGTATGTTGCACCGAATAAGGTGTCAGCTCTGGTCGTGAATACCGTAAAGGTTTCATCATGACCGTCAATGGCGAATTTGACATGGGCACCATATGATCTGCCGATCCAGTTACGCTGCATTTCCTTGGTTGATTCCGGCCAGTCGATCTCATCGAGGCCTTCCAGCAGACGGTCAGCGTACTTGACGATGTCAATTACCCACTGCTTCATGTTCTTTCTGACAACCGGGAACCCGCCTCTTTCACTCTTGCCGTCGATTACTTCATCATTGGCCAGAACCGTTCCCAGTTCCTCACACCAGTTGACAGGCATGTCAACGCACTTGGCCAGTCCCTCATCAAACAGCAGTTTGAAAATGTACTGCGTCCACTTGTAGTAAGAAGGGTCACAGGTTGAAACCTCTCTGTCCCAGTCATAGGAGAAGCCCAGATTGTACAGCTGATTCTTGAATATCTCAATATTAGCCTTGGTAAAGCCTTCCGGATGATTGCCGGTATTGATGGCATACTGTTCGGCCGGTAAGCCGAAGGAGTCAAATCCCATTGGATGCAGTACATTGTACCCTTCCATTCTCTTCTTACGGGAAACTACGTCAGTTGCCGTATAGCCTTCCGGATGTCCGACATGAAGTCCGGCACCGCTTGGGTACGGGAACATGTCCAGAGCATAGAATTTAGGCTTGCTGAAATCCCAGGCATCAGTCTTGAATGTCTTGTTTTCTGCCCAGTATTTCTGCCATTTCTTTTCTGTAACTTCATGATTGTAACTCATATACCTTCCTCCTGCGCCAAAAATAAAAGGCGCTACTCTAAGGACGCCTCAGCGCGGTACCACCTTAGTTCATGCCATTGCATGCCCTCATTTCAGCCTTAACGCGGCCGTTACGTTCTGCTCCCGGGTGAGTTCAGCTGACAAGGTACCGGTTCGCATCAGCCACCGGCTTTCTTCAAGCAATGTTTCGCCTACTATTCCGTTCAACGCTATTTAAATATTACTATCTGGGCTTTTTCAAGTCAATTACAAGCCTGTAAATATATGCTAAAATACTGATATGAATAATCCATATCCTCATACGGAAGATAACAAGCGTTACCAGACCTGGAACTACTATACCAAGGCTCATTACGGCACCAGACTTTACAAAGTCCCTCTTGATGCCGGTTTTACCTGTCCCAACCGTGACGGCAAGGTTTCAACAGGTGGCTGTTTCTTCTGTTCAGGCGGATCCAACAGTTTCCCGGACATTTCCGGAGGAGACATCTATGCTCAATACCTGGAAAGACGCAAGGTCTTTACCCGCAAGTGGCCTGAAGGAAAACCACTGGCTTACTTCCAGTCCTATTCCAACACCTATGCTCCATTGAAGAGACTTAAGGAACTCTATCAGCCTTTCATTGATGATCCCGAAATAGTCGGACTGGTCATCGCCACCAGAAGCGACTGCCTTTCCGATGAAATAATCGATTACCTGCAGTCACTTACCACCATAAAGGACATCTGGCTGGAACTGGGGCTGCAGAGCATTCATGATGTTACTCTGCAGGAGATGAACCGCGGGCATGACTATGCTAATTTTCTTGAAGCAATAGATAGACTGAAGAACACTGACATAAAAATCAGCGTTCATATAATAGACGGCTGGCCAAATGAAACCGAAGAAATGATGATGGAAACAGCCAGAGCCATTGGAAAACTTCCCGTACAGGCTGTTAAAATACACATGTTGCATGTCCTTAAGGATACTCCATTGGGCTTAATGTATCAGAATCAGCCTTTCCCGCTTTTAAGCAAACAGGAATATACCGAACTGGTGGCCAGACAGTTAACATATCTGAACCCGGAAATGGTCATTGAAAGAATTACCGGAGACGGTCTTCCTGATCAGCTGATCGAACCGTTATGGACCGTCAAGAAGATCAGTGTCATAAATGACATCGACAAAGCCATGGTCAGATATAACCTGTGGCAGGGTAAGAATTATGAAAACGAATAGCTGCAGAAGCAGCTTTTCTTCTACAGAAAAAAAGCTGTATTTCTACAGCTAATCAATATTCTTGAAAATCCAGTCTGCAAACCCGTCTTCTTCACATGGCTTGTCAGTTACTTCCCTGGCTATGGCCTTGGTATCATCAGTACCGTTTTCCAGGCAGACACCATAGCAGCATTCCAGCATTTCATTGTCATTGGTGGTATCACCAAAGGCAATTACCTCATCCAGAGGAATGTCATACATCTCACAGTAATTAATCAGACCCTTGGCTTTGTCAATGAGGGGATGTACGAACTCAATCATGGTCTTCTGGGTTCTTACTGCCTTATAACGATCATTCGATATGCTCTTGGCATATTTGAAGATCTCATCGCATTTTTCCTCTTCTACTCTGAACATGATTTTGGCATTCTCTTCCTGCCACATTTCACTGTCATCATGAGCAATGTAAATCCTGAACTCATTTCTCTTTGATGAAGATTTTGCTCCGGCATCTTCATGTTTCATCATCATTCCGTCTTTATAGAGAATAAACGGATTCAGACCTAAAGGCTTCATTTTCATGATTATGTCTTTCAGATCTTCCGGTGCCAGCTTATATGAATCGATTCTGACTCCCGTAGCAGTATCATATACTTCTGAACCATTCATTCCAATATAGAAATCAAAGTCAAAATCCAGTTTCCATCTGCGTGGCAGACGCATGATGTCAAAAAGATTTCGGCCTGTGGCAATTCCGAACTTTATCCCTTTTGAATGAAGATAATCGATTGCCTTAACATTATTTCGTGATATCGGCTGACCCGTAATGACAAGACTGCCGTCAAGGTCAGCCACAACTAACTGTGCTTTCATAAAAAATATCCCCTTCTCCCGCATCCTCATTAAAAGTCAGTGCTGGGTCATAAATACATAACAGTAAGCATGCGTTTATAACAGTCGGAGCTTAACAGTCAAACAGGGACTCGAACCCCTTGCCTGCTCTTCGGCAGATCCTCCTGTTGCATATTCATTCTCAATATGCAGAGATCGCACTCGCCCTTTTAACTACTGTCCTTTATTTTACTAGATTAAATCTGCAGTCCAGTTCGTTGACTGAATGGCATTGTCGGTTTCACGCAGCTGTCTGCTCATTCTGTCAATTTCCTTCTGGAAAGACTGAACGTTAATGGTTGGAAGAACCTTGATTTCCGTATTTCTGGCTCTTGAGGTATTCAGAGAAGCCTGGTAAACGGCAGTCTTATATACCGCAATCTTTCTGGTCAGGACATCTTTTTCAGCAATCAGCTGTGTCAGAGTCTTGCCGTTTACCTTGACAACGGCATTGGTCAGATTAATGCGGGTGATCAGATCATCCAGTTCATCCATCTTGTTATTGAGTTCATTGAAAAGATCTGACGGCTTTTCATTCGGGTTTTCACCGTCCTGTACCAGCATGTTATTGCTGATGCGGCTTTCTAGCTGATCGATTTCTCTGTTTATGTCAGCTCTTCTCTGTAATGCTTCTGCTAATTTCATTATCCTACGGCTCCTTCCATGTCTATCTTGAGCAGCTGATTGAGTTCAACTGCATATTCAACCGGCAGTTCCTTGGTAAAAGGTTCAAGGAATCCCATGATGATCATCTGGGTTGCCTGCTGCTGATTAAGTCCTCTGGACATCAGATAGAACAGTTCTTCATCTGATATCTTGGAGACTGTGGCTTCGTGTTCCAGGGTACAGTTATCATTCTGCACCGTATTGGCCGGGATGGTATCCGTCTTGGAAATACCGTCCAGGATCAGAGTATCGCATTCGATCTTGGTTCTGGCTCCATCCGCCTTAGGTCCGATGCGGATCCAGTCACGGAAGTTGGCATAGCCCCCATTACGGGCAATGGATTTGGAAATGATCGAACTGGAGGTATTCGGAGCCAGATGGATCATTTTGGCACCGGTATCCTGGATCTGATTTTTGCTGGCGACCGCAATGGTAATGGTCATGCCCTTGGCACCTTCTTCAGCGAGGATGCAGGCCGGATACTTCATCGTTATGTGAGAGCCGATGTTGCCGTCGACCCATTCCATCAAACCGTTCTTCATGACCATGGAACGCTTGGTCGTCAGATTGAGAACATTGGTTGACCAGTTCTGAACCGTACTGTAACGGCACTTGGCATCTTCATGAACATAGATCTCGACTACTGCGGCATGCAGTGAGTCTTTTTTATATATTGGGGCGGTACAGCCTTCCACATAGTGAAGGTTGGCACCCTTGTCAACGATTATCAGGGTTCTTTCGAACTGTCCCATCTGTTCCGAATTGATGCGGAAGTAGGACTGTAATGGCTTATCCAGCGTTACTCCCGGAGGTACGTAGATGAATGATCCCCCGGAGAATACGGCACTGTTAAGAGCCGCAAACTTGTTATCGGTGTAAGGAACGATCTTGCCCAGATATTCCTTTACCAGATCAGGGTACAGCTTGATGGCACTGTCGGTATCCAGGAAGATGACACCCTTTTCAACGACTTCTTCCAGCATGTTGTGATAAACAGCTTCAGATTCATACTGGGTGGTAACACCGGCCAGGAATTTCTTTTCACTTTCCGGAATGCCCAGCTTGTCAAAGGTATTCTTGATGGTTTCCGGTACATCTTCCCAGGAAGATGATTTGCGGTCAGCCGGTCTGATGTAGTAGATGTAGTCATCAAAGTTTAGGTCACTGAGATCCGGTCCCCAATCCTGAACAGCCATCTTTTCAAAAGCCTCGAAGGCCTTCAGACGGTATTCCAGGACCCAGTCTGGTTCTCCCTTTATGCGGGAAATGGTTTCTACGACTTCACGGCTGATTCCCCTGCCCGTATTGAATACGCTGGTATCTTCATCAGCGAAACCGGCGGTGTACTCATCCTGAGTCTGAAAGATCTCCTGATTCTTATTTTCCGTCATTTTCCGCCTCACTTTCCTCGATCAGCTGCTTCAGACCGCGCCATCCGATGGTAGCGCATCTGATACGGTTAGCCTGCTTGCTGACACCCTGCAGGGCAACAGCTTCTTCCAGCAGATCCTCATCGTATTCCCTGCCGTCGATCATTGCAAAGTAGTTATCCATGATGACCTTGGCATCGGCAATGCTCTTGCCCTTGACCAGATCAGTCATCATTGAAGTAGAGGCGGTTGAAATCGTGCAGGCACGGCCGTCAAAACAGACATCTTCAATGATGCCGTCTGTGATCTTGGCCTGAACACGGATGTCGTCGATGCATGAATCAGAAGCCATGTGCGCTTCCCTGAAGGCAGGGTTGTCTGTCAGCTTGTGATTATGCGGATATTCATAGTGATCCAGCAGTATCTCTCTCAGAACCATTGGATCTTTTAATAAACTTGACATTTCGCACCTCCTAGAAGAATATTCCGATGCAGTTTTCAATGGTGCAGGTCTTCAGAGCTTCCAGAAGCCTGTCTGCATCTTCAAAGGTATTGTAGAAATAGAAGGATGCACGGATCGTCTCGGTGACACCGATGACATTGTGCAGCAGTTTGGCACAGTGATTACCGCTTCTGACCGCAATGCCCTGTGAACCGATGTAGCTGGCAGCATCCTGAGCAAAGATGTCCTTCACGTTAAAGGCAATTATGCCGGTATCACCATGAGGATTGTATACCTCAACATTGTCATAACTGGCCAGCTTTTCCATGAAATACTTTCTTAACTGCCTTTCGTGTTCAACGATGTTTTCCATTCCTATCCGGGAGATGTACTTTACCGCGGCACCCAGTCCGATGACACCTTCCATGTCAGGAGTACCGGATTCAAACTTTTCCGGCGTATCCTTCAGAATGACGGTTCCGTCCTTTTCAAAGCGGGCATTGGATCCGCCGCCGAAAGTAAACGGTGTCATGGCATCAAGCAGAGCCTTTTTGCCATAAAGAACACCGACCCCGGAAGGACCACACATCTTATGAGATGAAAAAGCCATGAAATCGCAGTCCCAGTCTCTGACATCCGTAGGAATGTGAGCTGCTGACTGGGCAGCATCCACTACCGTGATGGCTCCATGTTCATGGGCAATGCGGCAGAGTTTCTTAACATCGGCAATATAGCCCAGGACATTGGTAACAGCCGCAAAGGCTACGATTTTAACCTTATCGTTCATTGCCTTTTCCAGGTTTTCCGGCAGAAGTCTGCCTTCTTCATCAAGATCAATGTATCTGATGACAGCACCCGTTCTTCTGGCAACATCAAACCAAGGCAGCACGTTGGATGCGTGTTCAGCCAGAGTGATCAGTATTTCATCCCCGGCCTTCAGGTTAGCCAGACCATAGCTGTAGGCTATGATGTTAAGCCCATTGGTTGCTCCGGCTGTGAAAACTACTTCCTTTTCGTCACAGTTGATGAAATCGCCGACGATCTTTCTGACTGAATCATAGGCAGTATCAGCCTTCTGTGACAGTTCATATTCACCGCGGTGAATGTTTGAAGTGTAATTGTGATAGAAATCATTGATGGCATCAATGACGGCATACGGCTTGAAAGTGGTAGCCGAGTTATCCAGGTAAACCAGCGGGTGTCCGCTCATCGTCTTGCCGTCAAGCATCGGAAAGTCTTTTCTGACTTTGTTAACATCAAGCATCCGGGGTTACCTTCCTTTCTATCTCTTCGGTTAACAGCGTGTTAATGCTGTCATCATCGATTATCTGCGTTACCGGGAGCAGATATCCCTTTACTATCAGGCTAATGGCTTCCTTATGAGAAAGACCTCTGGACTGCAGGTAATATACCTGTTCCTCATCAGGCTGGCCTAATGAAGCAGCATGTGAGGCTTCTACTTCGTTATCGTAAATGTAAAGTACCGGGAGAATCTTGCCTACCGAAGTTTTATCATAAGTCAGAAGACGGCTGGTCTGATGCGTTGAGGCATTGTGGCTGCCCTGAACGATAGTATTTCTGACTACCATGTCAGTATAGCCGTTGGCCATGACCACCCCGTAGTTATTGATGTGGGCGCTGGTATTGCCGGCCAGATGGAAGGTATCCTGATTGAATACCTTGCGGCTGTCGGATAAGGAAGCAGTCTGAACCTTCAGGTCACTTCCCTGAGCAAGCAGCTGATAACAGCAGTTATACTCTGCTTTGAATCCGGTGAGATCGGCATGGGCAATGATGACACTGCTGTCTGCCAAGACGTCAAATTTCTCATTGAATTCAATGTCAGCTTCATTGTGATTGACCGTCAGAAAAGTAACACGGCTGTCAGAGCCGACCTTTACCTGCAGATCAACCTTCAGCGTTCCCTTTCCCTCCAGGAAAATGATCACCTTGGCATCAGTGCGCCTTTCCACTTCAAGATCAAGACGACACAGTGATCCGCTGTCGGAATTCACTGTTATCTTCTTTGACTTGTTTATACTGATCAGGTTCATCATAATGCTCCTGACTTATTTACGGCACAGGTTCCCAGAGAAACGGCTCTCTTCATTTCCTCTTCCGGTTCCAGAGTAATGTTCTTTTCCTTCAGAAGCCACTCATAACCTTCCGCATCGATCTTCTTGGCCAGTTCATGGTCACCGCTTTCAACGATTCGTCCGTTGATCAGGACATGAGCATGGGTAGGTCTGATCAGATCGTAGAATCTCTCATAGTGAGAGACGATGATCATTCCCATGTCGGTTTCCTGCTTCAGATTCAGAATGTTGTCAGCCACGACCTTGATGGCATCAACGTCCAGACCGGAGTCCAGTTCATCCAGCATAGCCATCTTCGGCTTTAATAACTTCATCTGAATGATCTCGTTACGCTTCTTTTCTCCGCCGGAGAATCCTTCATTGAGGAAACGGTGGGCAATGGCTGAATCCATCTGTACATCCGCAATGGTTCTGTCCAGCAGACGGATGAATTCAAACAGCTTGATTGGCTGTTCTCTGTGCGCATTTACCGCGGCCTTCAGAAAATCGGAATTGGTGACTCCCGGGACTTCCTGCGGATACTGCATCGCGATGAAAAGACCGGCCTTGCTGCGCTCGTCAACACTCATGGCCAGTACATCCTGACCGTCGAATGTAATGCTTCCTTCCGTAACTTTATATCTCGGATGGCCCATGATGGTCATCAACAGCGTACTTTTACCGTTGCCGTTAGGTCCCATTAAGGCATGGACTTCTCCTGTATTAACTGTTAAATCAACACCTTTTAAGATCTCCTTGTCCTCAACATTGACATGAAGATTCCTGATTTCCAGAGTTGACATAAGCTTCACCCCTTTTCGTTCACGTTGTATTATAACATAACCCTCCGTCAAGTTTCACCAATATACACCCTATTTCTTTTGGTTGCATATTAAAAAAATATAACTTATAATAATTAAGTTCGCGCCAGGAGGATTACTATTTATGGTAGAAAAATTAAAAGAATACTGGTTCCCTCTGTTAATTGGCATCTTCTTTGTATGCATCACTGTATACTTTGCATATGATCAGAACAAGGGTAAATTACCAGGTAAAACCGTCAATGGTCAGCAGATCGTCTTCTCAGTCGATGACGAGAACTTCTCTGCCGATCAGATATATGACGAACTGTCAAAGACCTACTACGATGACAGAGTCTACACGATGTTCCATTCAGCTCTGCTGGATAACGCTGTAGAATCAACTGATGAATTCATCAGCGACATCAAGACCCGTTATCAGAATCTGTTAGCTGCCTACAGTCAGTACTACGGTTATGACGAGGCCTACCTTGACAACATCGCCAAGACCTATTACGGATACGATACCTTCTATGATTATCTGCTTTACAGCACCAAGGCTGAAAAGCTGTACGGACAGTATGTTTCCGAACACATCAGCGAACTGGTTTCCGACCACTTCACAACTGAGCATAAGCCTCGCATCATCAGCTACGTCGTTCTGACCATGGATGATCCTGACAACCCGACTGCTGAAGAAGCTGAAAAGCTGAAGAGTGCACAGGATGCCTGGGCATCTGCTGAATACAGCGTTGACAACTTCGCAGCTTTCGCTGAAAAGTTCTCTGAAGACGGCAATGCTTCCAACGGCGGCAGATTCGGTTACCTCGATGCTGAAACAACAGGAATCGACAAGATTTTCCAGGAAACTTCCCTCGCCCTGGAAGAAGGACAGGTAAGTGAATGGGTCAAGTCAGATGAATTTGGCTACTTCCTGATCAAGTGTGATTCAACCAAGGTTGACGACTTCAAGGAAGAGACAGACTTCATCAGTGCCATCATGAATGAAAATGAAGGCTTAAGCAACAAGATCCTGTGGGAAACCGCTCAGAAGCTCAATGTCAAGTTCGGCAGCGATGAGATCGAAGCCATCGTCAAGAAGAACCTGAAAGTTGAAGATAAGGAGAGTGAGTAACATGAAGAAGTTCATTAAGATCGTCATTATCGCCTTAAGCTTATGTACCGTTCTCGCCGGATGCAAGGATGCAACCGCAACCGTTTCAAACCCTAACGAATTAGTCATTCAGATCGGCAAGGAAAAGATCACTAAGAAGGATCTCTATGACAGAATGGTTAAGGACGATGCTGCCAACACCATCATCACCAAGGCCATGGAAATCATAGCCAATGCTGAAATCGAAGATTCAGAAGACATCACCAAGAAGGCTCAGGAACTGTTTGACAGTTACAAGTCACAGCTTGAAACTCAGGGCGACTTTGAAGAAGTCCTGAAGAACCTGGGTTATGACAGTGTTGATGACTTCATGAAGTTCTGCGTAACCAGAACCAAGTCAGACAAGCTCGTCGAAAAATACATCGATGAGAAGTGGGATGACATTTTCCGGGAATACCTGCCGTTAAAGGCCAGAATGATCTTCATTGACGCTTCTGACATCGGAAACGAAGCAGCCAGAGAAAAGGCCAATGAAGCCATCACCAAGATCAAGACCGGCGAAGATTTCGCAGCTGTAGCTGCTGAATTCGGAAGCAAGGAAGATCTGGCCAAGGAACAGCTCTATACCCGCAACAGTACTTCACTGGATTACAACGTACTTGCTTACCTGGCAACAGTACAGAATCCGACATTATCAGACGCAATCGTCAACAAGAACGCCAATGGTTACTATGTAGTTCAGACTACCGTTACCAACCAGGCACAGCTCAAGGATGATTTCGTAGCTTATCTGAAGACTGTCTCAAGTTTCATGGACAGATCAAACGGCTATTTCTTCACAAAGCATAACTTCAAGCTTTATGACATTGACGCATACAACTTCGTCAAGGCCAACTATCCATCATATCTGGGTACGGAAAATTAGGATGTGAAAACATCCTTTTTTTATGTTTTAATTTATATATGATTTATATATTCATTATTACAGTAATCATTATCATTCTTTATCTGAGTAATGCCATTCTGACCATCAGCAGCCATCAGATAACCAGCTGTAAGCTGAAGCAGCCGGTCAGAATAGCCCACATCTCGGATTTTCATAATACCCGCATCAGCCTGCTGATAAACAGGATTCTCAGGGAACTGAAAAGCCGGCAGCCTGATCTGATCTGCATTACCGGAGATCTGGTCGACTCCCGCCGTACCAACATCCCACAGGCCGTGGAATTCGTGGAAAAACTGGCGAAAATTGCCCCGGTCTATTACGTCACGGGCAATCATGAGATCCGTTCATCACAGCACGATGAAATAATGGAAGCTCTATACCGTTGTTCCATGACTGTCATTGAAGATGAAGCTTATCAGGTAAACGGCATTAACCTGATTGGGCTCAATGACTTCTATGGCATTCCCTACGGTCAGCGTACTTCCCTTTTCACTCAGAAGTATCAGGCTTTGAAGAACGATGAACTGTTTAACGTCGTGCTGTTCCACCGCCCTGAAATGCTGGAGGCATACAGTGAAAACGGAGCTGATCTGGTGTTAAGCGGACATGCTCATGGCGGACAGATGCGTTTCCCGGTCATCGGAGCCGGATATGCTCCTGATCAGGGATTTAAACCGCAGCTGACAGAAGGCCTGCATAAGAAAGGCAGCACTTCTCTGATCATATCCCGCGGCATCGGCAATTCCCTGTTCCCTTTCCGTCTGAATAACCAGCCGGAACTGATCTTCATTGACCTGAAACCGGAAAAACAGGTTGAAGACGGAAGCAGCAAGTAATTATAATTAAGATAAGCATGGAGGATAAGAAAATGTGTATATTCTGCGATATCATTGAAGGAAAGATCCCTTCAGCCAAAGTATATGAAGATGACCAGTGCCTGGCCATCCTAGACATTTCCCAGGTTACCAGAGGCCATACTCTGGTAATGCCTAAGCAGCACTTTGCCAACATTCTGGAATGTGATGAACAGACTCTTGCTCACCTGATAGAGGTAGTCAGAGATCTGGCAGGAAAGATCGTAAAGAACCTGGATGCCCGGGGATGTAACATTCTGGTCAACACCAACGAAGCAGCCGGACAGTCCGTAATGCATCTGCATTTCCACATCATCCCGAGATACGGCAATGATGAAGGTCTTAACATTGAGTTTGACCCTCACCACGAACCATATGATCTTGCTGAAATAGTCAGAGACATAAACAAAGACAGGTAATCACCTGTCATCAGTTTTTCATGGACACCATGTCGTCATGGTGTTTTTTTATATACTGCGTTAAGAACCGTTGTTTCCCCACTGCCGCCATCCGCGAACAGTTCTCTTTCAAATCCAATGCCATTGTGCATCAGGCACAGCTCCAGGAAACACAGGAAGATGCCGATGTCAATGCGGTTATAATACCGCACCATGTCAGCCGGCATGATTCCCCTTTTCCCGTCCTTTTTATAGCGAAAGACTTCCAGTTTTTCATGATTACGGACAAGCCATGGCTGGGTATTGCAGGCACTTGGCGCAAATCTGACGATGTCCGTCACACCTTCAATGTATTCGCCTTCCCAGATCTCCTCAACAGGCTTGCGCTTGCTTTTGAATATGTCCTTACGGAACTTCTTTTCACCAGATACCTTGGCGATGGCAATCATGATGATGAAATCCAGACCATCAAACTGCTTCTCCTCGGTTTTGCCGATGCCAAACCACAGCGTTGCGATGTCATGAGATACCAGGTACAGATCAAGCTGTTCTCCCAGATAGCCGATGTTCTGGAGACAGTTCTCCTTTTTCTCACTGTAGAGCAGAATGCAGTATTCCTCTCCTCTTTTACAGGTCGTTTCTTCTGCCGAAACGATCCTTATGGCGGTCTTAATGTCAGGATAAAGCGGATCCAGCTGCTGCCAGATCTGCTTGATCTCTTCCAGTTCTTTCTCACTGATACGCTGGTCTCCCAGATCACGGAACAGATGGAAGGACTTTCTCCTGAATATCATGTCATACAGTTCACAGTTCATGTCTTGTATCCTCATTTTTTAAAAGGTGCTCAGTTATTCCTGAACACCTTCATTTTCACCTGCCGGTTCTTCGTTATTGTTTACCGCTTCCTCATTGCTGGCAAGAGAAATGTTGCCGCGGAAACTGGTAAGCTTAATGGAACGCTCAACCCCTTCTCTTTCTACTTCCATGTAGTTGACAACGGTTTCCTGTTCATCCACAACTACTCTGACTCTTTCATTATTTACCGTCAGAAAGCCGTTTTCGGTACGGATGTTCAGATTATACAGAGCCAGTGAATCAGTTATCTTCATCGTTACCTTACCGGTTACTCCCTGTATGACAGCATTACTGAATACATTATCACTGACATTCACTTCTCCGGAGTTGGTATTGAGATCAATTGATCCTGCCCTGCAGTTTCTGATCGTTATGGCTCCGTTAATTGAGCTGGCAGTGATTCTGTTAAGTGATACACCGTCAATGGTCAGCCGGCCTTCATATGTCTTATTGGTCAGGGAAACCTCGGAACCTGCCGGCAGATAAATGGTAATGGTATCGATCCGTCTGGTCGAGGAAATGAAACTGTTGGAAGGCGTCTCCGTTCTTTCGATGATCTTCAGTGAGACATCGTTCTTATTAACCACAAAGCTGTTGGCACTGTCAGTTCTCTGGAAATAACTGATCTTGATCTTCTGATCATTAGTGGCTACCACATTGACCTTGTTATTGATGGTATCAAGGCTGATGGTCTTTATTTCGTTGGCATCAAGGTCCTGATATACCTCCATGTAGGTTGAGGACATCCGGGCATTCGGAACTATATAGGTATTGTAAAACCACAGGGTACCGAAGATCCCTGCTGCCAGAAGAACGATCATGATGAGCAAGAAGTTATTCTTTCTGAACATATTTACCACCTGTTCCCATTATACCACAACTGCCCCTTTCTTACGCTTGACAATATGATTTCGTATACTATAATTATATATGGTTAGCACTTACAGCGTTAGAGTGCTAAAGGAGGAATATTCATGATCAAACCATTAAACGATAATGTTCTGGTAAAAAAGGAAGTAATTGAAAACAAGACTGCCAGCGGAATCATTCTGAGTGCCAAGGAAAACACTGACGATAACATCGGTGTGGTAATTGCTGTAGGAGATGGCAAGCTGGTTGACGGAAAGAAAGTTCCAATGACTGTAAAAGTAAATGACAAGGTAATCTTTGACAAATATGCCGGTAATGAAATTGAATATCAGGGTGAAAAATACCTGCTTATCAGCGAATCAAAGATATATGCCGTAATAGATTAGGAGGCTTTTCATGAGTAAGGAAGTTAAATATTCAAAGGAAGTAAGAGATCTGATGCTGGCCGGTGTTGATACCTTAGCCGACACCGTAAAGGTCACATTAGGTCCAAAGGGACGTAACGTCGTTCTGGAAAAGGCCTACGGTTCACCTCTCATCACCAATGACGGTGTCACCATCGCCAAGGAAATCGAACCGGAAGATAAATTTGAAAACATGGGTGCCAAGCTGGTATATGAAGTTGCCAGCAAGACCAATGACGTAGCCGGTGACGGTACCACAACCGCTACCCTGCTGGCTCAGGCCATCATGCATAACGGCATCGCCTGCGTTGAAAAAGGCAGCAACCCTGTCCTGTTAAAGAGCGGCATGGAAAAGGCTGCTCAGCTGATCGCTTCAGAACTGCTGAAGCAGACCAAGCAGATCTCAACCTCAAAGGACATTGCCCAGGTTGCCTCAATTTCTTCAGGCAGTGAGGAAATCGGCAAGTACATCGCTGAAGCCATGGATAAGGTAGGCAAGGACGGTGTCATCACCGTTGATGAATCTCAGGGTTTTGAAACTCATCTGGAAACCGTAGAAGGTTTGGAATATGACAAGGGCTACATGTCACCATACATGGCCAGTGACAGAGAGAAGATGCAGTCTGAACTGGAAAATCCATTCATCCTGGTAACTGACCAGAAGATCAACTCCATTCAGGAGATCCTCCCTGTTCTCGAAAAGATCGTTCAGGCCAACAAGCCAATGCTGATCATCTGCGATGACATTGACAATGAAGTCCTGACTACTCTGATCGTCAATAAGCTGCGCGGTGCCTTCAATGTCGTAGCCACCAAGGCTCCTAGCTTCGGTGATACCCAGAAAGCCATGCTGCAGGACATTGCGATCCTGACCGGTGCTCAGTTTATCACCAAGGAATTAAGCATGGATCTCAAGGATGTCGACTTAAGCGGTCTGGGAACAGCCACCAAGGTCGTTGTCAAGAAAGACAGTACTACCATCGTTCACGGTGCCGGCGATCCTGAAGCTCTGCGCAACAGAGTTGAGGAAATCAAGAGCCAGATTGAAAAGACAACTTCTGATTATGACAAGAAGAAGCTGAATGAAAGACTGGCCAAGCTGACTTCCGGTGTCGCCATCATCAAGGTCGGAGCCGCTACCGAAAGCGAAATGAAGGAAAAGAAGTTAAGAATCGAAGATGCTCTTAACGCTACCAAGGCCGCCATTGCTGAGGGAATCATCATCGGCGGCGGTGCAGCCTTAGCCAAGATTTACAAGGCACATAAGGATACCCTCAAGGGTGCAACTGTTGACGAGCAGAAAGGCATTAACGCCGTCTTCGAAGCCATCCTGATGCCTCTGTATCAGATAGCTGAAAATGCCGGCTTTGACGGCAATGACATCGTCAAGGAACAGTTAAACCAGAAAGGCAACATCGGTTTTGACGCCAGAGAAGGCAAATGGGTAGACATGTTCAAGGAAGGCATCGTTGACCCTACCAAGGTCACCAGATCAGCCGTTCTCAATGCCACCAGCATTGCTGCTCTGTTTGTTACAACCGAAGCAGGCGTGGTTGAAAAGCCAAAGCCTGAAGCCCCAGCAGTTCCAGCTGCTCCGGCAGGAATGTACTAAAGCACTTAAAAGGTCGCAATTGCGACCTTTTTTGTTACAGATATTTTTCTATTTCGTACAGACTGTCAATGAAACCGTCTGCCTCACTCTGATCCATGCCGAATTTATGATCCTTTCTGGCAATGGTCAGTATTCCGGCATTCTTCCCGGCTTTGATGCCATATGGAGAATCTTCAATGATGACAGCTTCATCCTTCTGTATTCCCAGATGTTCTCGGGTCAGCAGATAGATCTGTGGGTTCGGTTTGCCATGAGTCAGGTCTCTTCCTGATACAACGAAGTTGAAACAGTCTCTGATTTCCAGCTGGTTCAGTGCTCTTTCGATGTACCATGGTTCACTGGATGAACAGCAGGCCATCTTATAGCCAAGTTCATGAAAGTGTCTTATTGCCCCGACCGTATCCGGGAATGCCAGTGGCGGGAAGAAGATCCGTTCCCTTCTGACACGGTGATATTCATTGACCTTGTCACGGAAAGTTGAAGGATCATCATCCGGATGAACCTGAGGCAGAATAATGCTCCAGGAATCTATTTCCGGAGAACCGCCGATCCAGACTCTGAAGATGGAAGGATCAGTCTTATAATTGTTTTCATGGATAAAATCAGCAGTTATCTGCTGGTCATAGGTTTCAGAATCAACCAGTACACCGTCGAGGTCAAAAAGTATAGCCTTAATCATACGTTACTCCCGGATATATTTAAACAGAGTGCGCCTGAAAAATAAAGGATTATTTCTTATTTCTCATCAGAAATGGGATTTTTGACATCTGCAGGTGTTCTTTTTTGGATAAAGATGGATTATAAGATATAATATAAAACAGACGGAGGTTTTATCTGTATGAACATTAATGATGTCATTCATGGTTTCCGTGTTCTGAATATCAGACACATTGAGGAAATCAATGCTGACTTATACGAGATGGTCCATGAGAAAACTCTCGCCAAGACCATCTGGCTTAAAAGAGGCGACGAAAACAAGACTTTCGCCATCGCCTTCAGAACTACACCGACTGATGACACCGGTGTATTCCACATTCTAGAGCATTCAGTTCTGAACGGATCACAGCGTTATCCGGTCAGAGAACCGTTTGTTGACCTGTTAAAGGGATCTCTGCAGACTTTCCTGAATGCCATGACTTATCCTGACAAGACAGTCTATCCGGTTTCCAGCCGTAACGATAAGGATTTCATCAATCTAATGCGTGTTTACCTGGATGCCGTCTTCAAGCCGCTGGCTGTTACCAAGCCTGACGTTTTCCATCAGGAAGGCTGGCATTATGAAATACTTGATCCGGAAGCCGATCCTATTTACAAGGGTGTTGTATTCAATGAAATGAAAGGAGCCTTCTCCTCACCGGATGGAATCAGAGGTCGCAATCTGCTGCATGCCCTGTTCCCTGATACCTGCTACGGTTTTGAATCAGGCGGTGATCCTGATCACATTCCTGAACTGACTTTCCAGCAGTTCTGCGACAGCCACCGGAAATACTACAGCCCTTCCAATTCATTCATCATTCTTGACGGTGACATGAACATTGAAGAAGTACTGGGAATCATTGATGATGAATATCTCTCAGACATGACATCAGATGGTGCCAGAATCAATTTCGAATTACAGCAGCCTGTCATCAGTGAAGACACTGTTGAATATGAGATCTCACCGGAAGAAAACCCTGCCGGCAAGGCTCAGATAGCTTACGGCTATGTAGTCGGCAGCTATGAAGACCGTCTCTCCAATGCCGCTTTATCTCTGTTATCTCAGGTATTATGCGGATCAAATGAATCACCTCTGAAGAAAGCCATCATTTCCAATGGCTTAGGTGAAGATGTCTACTTCTCTCTGGAAGACGGACTGCTGCAGTCATTTGTTGAAATTGACGTAATCAATACTGACATTGAAAAAGAAGCTCAGATCAGAGAAGCCATCAACAGTGTCATTGCCTCCATGATCAGGGAAGGCATTGACAGAGATGAACTCAATGCCGTTCTCAGCAAGGCTGAATTCAAGGCCAAGGAAAGAGACTTCGGCAATGCTCCTAAGGGATTGGTCTTTGCCTTAAGTTCACTTGATACCTGGCTGTATGGCGGTGATCCGGTAGACGGTATCGTCCGCGATGACATCTTTGCCCGGTTAAGGGAAAAGATGAATACCGGTTACTTTGAAGAACTGCTGCAGAAACTCATTCTCGACAGCAATCACCATGCTAAGATCATGTTAAAGCCGTCTACATCCTTAGGGCAGCAGAAAGCCGAAAGAGAAAAACGGAAACTGGCAGCTGCCAAGGCAGCTTGGAGCAAGGAACAGATCAGTGAAATGGTCGAGATGAATAAACAGCTGGCTATCTGGCAGGCAACGGAAGACACACCACAACAGCAGGCAACCTTACCTGTTCTCCATCTGTCCGACCTGAAAAAAACTGCCACAAAGCTTCCACTGGAAGTATGCCGTCACGGTGGCAGAAACGTCGTATTGAAACACGAACTTGATACCAACGGCATCAGCTATGTGTCCTTATACAGTGACATATCTGATTTCAGCCTTCATCAGCTGTCAGTACGGGCCTTACTGTCAAATCTGCTGGGACGGATCGCTACCGAAAAGTTTGATACCGTTCATCTCAATCAGCAGATAAATGCCACATTGGGTGAATTCAACACCGGCATTACCTTTGCACTTGACCGTCAGAGCAATCTCACCTCAGCCTTCACCGTAATCTGGAGCACCCTGGAAAGAAACGATCTGGCCGGTACTGATCTCATTAAGGAAATGCTGTATCATACCTCTCTGAGTGACCGTCAGGCCATCAGAGACATTGTCAGACAGACAAAGACTTCTCTTGAGCAGGCATTCATCCAGGCCGGAAATCAGCTGGGAAGCCTTCGCGTAAGCGCCTATGACAGCGAAGCAGGTGTATCCGCTGAATATGCCAACGGCTATGAATTCTACCGTTTCATCAAGGATCTGGAAGAAAACTGGGACAGCAAGGCTGAACAGGTAATTAACGAAATGGCCAAGCTGTATCAAAAGCTGTTTATCAGAGACCGTCTGACCATCGGCATCGCTTCCCCTGCCAAGCCAAGAATCGTCATGGCCATGCTGGATGAAGCACCGGAAGGAACGATCGGCGAGAAGGCCGAAAGAAAGCCTTTAGGTCACAGACGTGAAGGAATCGTCGTTCCGGCCAACATCTCCTATGCCTGCATGGGTTCAGCAACCACGGGCTTAAGCGATGAACAGCTGGGAACAATGTATGTCATTTCCAACATCCTATCCCTTGATTATCTCTGGACCAATGTCAGAGTCAAGGGCGGCGCTTACGGCTGCGGTTTTGTAGCCAGAGGCAATGCCTCGACCTACAGATCATACCGTGACCCTAACCCTGCCAACACCTTACGCATCTTCAAGAATGCTCCGGATTATCTCAAGGGCTTCTGTGAAAGCGAACAGGACACCGAGAAATACATCATCGGTACCATGGGCGACTTTGACCCGTTAATGACAGCCAAGACCATGGCCAGAAGAAGCGACATGGATTATTTCACCGGATATACTGATGAAGCAAAGCAGAGAGTGCTTGATTCAATTCTGGCAACCGACAAGAAAGCCATTGCCGGATCCGTTGAGCTGCTGGAAAAGGTACGTGACCGGGACAACATCTGCGTCATCGGCAACAAGCAGGCCATTGAAAAGTGCGGCGATCAGCTGGATGAAATATTCACTCTCTAATAAACAAAAAATGGAAATCGTCTGATTTCCATTTTTTATTCTGTTTGAAATATTACCAGATGATTATTCTCTTTTCCGGAGCAATGTACATCTGGTCTTTTTCGGTTACACCGAATGCCTGGTACCATTCAGGGAAGTTTCTGACCTGAATGTTGGCTCTTAACTTGGCCGGTGAATGTACGTCATTCTTTAATAACAGCAGCATGTATTCAGGCTTTGCCTTCATGCACCAGATCTTAGCCCAGTTAATGAAATAAGCCTGGAAGTCTGCACCTTCAGTGTGATTCATGATATCCAGCGTTGCAGCAACCCCACCGTTATCGGCAATGTTCTCGCTGACAACCAGTTCACCATTGACCTTATCACCCAAATATTCAATTCCGTCCCACTGTTCGATCATGTCCTGAGTGAGTTTTCTGAAGGCTTCGAAGTCTTCTTCGCACCACCAGTCAAACAGATTGCCGTTTTCATCGAAATGTGAACCGTTATTGTCAAAAGCATGTGAGATCTCATGAGCAATTACCGCTCCAATGCCGCCCAGGTTTTCACTGACGGACTGGTTGATTGAATAGAACGGCTTCTGCAGAATGGCTGCCGGGAAGGTAATGTCGTTTCTGAACGGGTCATAGCAGGCATTGACCATATGACCAGGCATCTGCCAGATGCTGCGGTCTACCGGCTTGTTCAGCTTGGCGATCTCATCTTCCAGCATGATCTTTGACAGCTTGCTCATGGTATCGTAATAACTGTCTTCTTCAGCAACTTTCATCTTGCTGTAAATCTCTCTGACACTGTCAGGATAACCCATCTTGATGGCGATCGTTGAAAGCTTCTTAATGGCCTTTTCCTTGGTTGCTTCCTGTAAGAAGGTATTCTTCTTCATTCTGCTCTTGTAGACTTCGATGATTTCCTTAACGATGGAAATGATGTCCTTCTTGGCTTCCTCACCGAAATATGTTCTGCCGTAGTAAACGCCAACAGGCTCGCTGAAGCAGCGTGAAGCCATCTGATAAGCCTGCTTTTCGATGACAGGGTCATTTGGTACGCCAATCAGAGCTCTTCTGTACATCGTTCCTGTTGAGGCCAGTTCTTCTGACAGATAAGCTGTCTTGGATAATAAGGTCTTGACATAAGCCCAGTGAACATACTTGGACAGATTGTCTTCATTGAAATAGAAATTCATTTCCTTAACAGCCTTAGGATCCCGGACAATGATGTCTTCAGGGATATCTTCGCCCCATAAGCCATGCATCATTCCTCTGATATCAAGAGGTCTGACATAACCGGCAACTTCCTGTGTGCTCATTGGATTGTAGTTCTTGACATAATCAGCCCATTCAACCTGGCTCTTGACCTTCTGAGCAATCAGAGCGTCAAAGGCAATGGTGTCTTCCAGATACTGTTTCTGTTCTTCTTCACTGAGATCAGTAAAGCCCAGGGCTTTGGCTGCCATCATCTTATAGAGTTCCAACAGCTGATTGCCCGGTTCAGTACCGTAATAAGGCGTATCCGGCAGAATGGTTCCAGGTCCCTGAATGTACAGTGCATTGCGGGAAGTATCCTTCATGTCGGTATCTACGTAACATGAGAATGGCAGACTTGCACCGTTTTCCAGCAGATATCCAACCTTATTGTTGAATTTTTCTACGGAATCAATGGCGGCGATCCGGTGCAGCAACGGCATTACCGGAGCAATACCTTCCCTGTTACGTCTTTCAACGTCCAGAACCTTACGGTACAGCTTGACTGCTTCCCCAACTTCCGGAATATCGGTTGTCTTTTCACCGGCTGCGAAAGCCCTGAATTCATCCATCATCTTGGCTTCGACTTCCTGGTCGAGTATGGCAAAACCGCCGGTGCTTGGTCTGTCATCAGGTATGACTGCTGTTGCCAGCCAGTCACCGTTGACAGCTTCATATAAATCGTCCTGTATTCTTACTTTGTTTTCCATAAGATTACTCCTTTTTCTCGTCTTTTCCATTATAGCAGAACTACAAACACCGGTACAGTAAATGCAATCAGCACTTGCCTTCCTCTCAGAGCATAAAAAAACTTCCGTCAGGAAGCGCATATGTTATCTGGAGCGGGTGACGGGAATCGAACCCGCGTGGTTAGCTTGGAAGGCTAAAGTTCTACCATTGAACTACACCCGCATGTTAAGTGGTGACCCGTGGGCGACTCGAACGCCCGACCCTTTGATTAAAAGTCAAATGCTCTACCGCCTGAGCTAACGGGTCATTTGGCTGGAACGGATGGACTCGAACCATCGAGTGCCAGAGTCAAAGTCTGGTGCCTTACCACTTGGCTACGTCCCAAACTTTACGTCTTTTCAAAAAAATGGTGGGAGGGGGCAGATTCGAACTGCCGAACCCGAAGGAACAGATTTACAGTCTGCCGCGTTTAGCCACTTCGCTACCCTCCCAGTATTTAGAAAAAAATGGTGCCGGATAAGGGACTCGAACCCCCAACCCACTGATTACAAATCAGTTGCGCTGCCAATTACGCCAATCCGGCAAAATAAATGGTGGAGGTTAACGGGCTCGAACCGCTGACCCTCTGCTTGTAAGGCAGATGCTCTCCCAACTGAGCTAAACCTCCACTTACCAATGCTTTAATACTTTAGCATACTTTGACCGTTTAAGTCAATAAATACTTAAGTTTCAAGCCTATTTATTTTGACATTTTTTTTGCTATAATGTCAATAGTTATTTTTCGGAGGAACTAATGCTTAAGATATATAACCGTAATGCCATTACCAGACAACAGAGAATGAACAACGCCATTTTATTCGGCGTTGGCGCTGCCATCGTCTGTGCCATAATACTCTGGGTCGTTTCAAACATCATCGGCGTCTACATGCCGGTACTCTTCATCCCGGCGGCCTACCTTATTTCCTGGCTGATCCGCCGTTATGGCCGTGGGGTTCAGATCCAGTTTTCCCTGCTGGCAGTTGGACTGACTGCCCGGGTTATCATCGTTACCGATCTGCTGACCTTCCATAACCTGCAGATGATCCTGCTGCTGTTTACAAACGGTGCCAGCGGCTTATGGAACATCGGCTACCGTGCCGTAGCCCTGATCCTGGCTTTCCAGAATGCCCGTGTAATGTAGGAGAGGAAAAATGAAGAAATACGGTAATCCCCTGGTGCTCCTGATCTGCGGCAATCTGCTGCTTTATCTGTTAAGAAACTATGTTCATGTTGCCATGATCGATGAAATCGTGGCAGTCTGTACGGCAGTACTGCTGGCAAGCTTCGGGTACACCCTGAATACTCCTTCCCGCCTTGTCAGAAAAACCAGCTCCCTGAAGAAGTTTCTGGTTTTCTGCCTCTTCGTGGCGCTGGTCGTCTATTCACTTGGTTATTTTGAGATCGCTGCCCTCACCAATGTACTGAACCTGCTGGGCTTTGGCCGACTGTTCATGTACATGATGTACGTCTATCTGGGATTCGCCTTTGCCGGTTAGGCAATGCTGCGATAGTAGATCCCGGCAAGCCTGCTGTCTTCATAAGTGCCGTCTGTGACGGCCTTTTTTAATTCCTTCAGCAGATTTCTTATTTCCGATGATGATTCACTGGAGAAATCAAGTCTGTAGAACGGAACTGAGGTCTGCGTCAGCAGTGAGAACCGCTTAAGCGGGCTGGATGTCATGATCGAACAGACACAGTCCTGACAGTCCCTCTGCAGCAGGAAACGGTCGGTTCCCCTTTCCAGATAATAATCTGTTCCGGAATTTCTTTTCCGGCAGAACAGTTTCTTCTTATTTCCGGCAAAATTACCTACCGGACACTGTTCCGTGATCATTAACGGCAGTTTGCCGTAAACCAGTATTTCGGTACCGGTATTATCCCGTAAGCCGTTGATTTCCTGTAAGGATACCTCAATTGACAGTCCCTTTCTGGCCAGCTTATCCCAGAACTGCCGGGAATAGCTGTTGATGATATTACCGGTATAATCCAGATACAGCGGCTTATCAAACCGGCTGAAATGCTCATACTGTCCGATGTTATGAATCAGATACCCGTCTATGTCAAGTTCCCTGACCCTGTTAAGGATGTCCCGATATGTCTTCTGGGTATGATCACGCCACAGTCTTGGTACCTTAATGACCCGTTTGCGGCCATGCTGATGAACCGTGCTGACTGCTTCCGGCAGATCCAGAGAGCCTGTTACCGGCAGATAGACGGTTTCAACTTTCTCTTCACTCAGTACTGCTTCAAGCTGATCCATGTTTTCCACCAGTACTGACAGGCGGTATTCTTCTTTATTCTTTTCTTCTTTTAACTGTGGCAATACCGGACGGATGCTGAATCTTTTACTGTTGGCCAGAATCTCTTCATTCAGCTTCTCAATGGCCCGGTTTCTTAAGGCATTGAGCTGGGATCGGTTAAGGAACAGTCCATCATCCAGAATGACATCAATCTTTTCGAACCGGACATTGGTATTGCCGGTACGGGAAAGTTGGCTGATGACCGTTTCCCGGGTCAACGGCTGATTAAGTGAAGGCTGAGGCACATCACCTTTGACGGCAACAGCCATATTGCCATGGCTCAGGATCAAAGAGGATTCAGTCCCCTCCTTGATGATCACCTTACCGGAAACATTCAGTTTCCTGCGGTTATTGTGATAGTCGCGGTTTACCGCATCGTTAAGTTCCTTGTTAAAGGTCTGATAAACCCTCTGATTCTTTCTGATCCTGCCTTTTACCTTGAAAACGGCAGTCTGTTCAGCTTTTACCGGCTTGTTGATGTAGAAACCTGCACCGTTTTCATCATCGCTCCAGATCTCCACCCCATCACCGTTATTCATGTCCTTATTGAATCTGATGGTAACCTGTTCTCTGTTTGCATCATAGGAAACCACACGCCCCGCAAATACTCCCCAGTTACGCGGATGAACCGGACACATCATGTCAGGGCCGCTGCGCCTCTTCAGATATCCCGCAGAAAATCCTCCGCGGTTGAAACTGTACTGCAGGGCCAGCAGGTCTTCATTTTTCAGCTTCATGCGGTTGCCCCTGTAATACTCATCAATGTACTTGCGGTATGTTCCGGTAACGGTCCGGACATATTCCGGCGCCTTCATTCTTCCTTCAATCTTAAGAGAAGCTACTCCAGCATCCAGCAGTTCACCCAGATTATCGATCGTGCAGATATCCTTGGTTGACAGTAAGTGTCCGGTAGCTACTTTTCTGTTTTCTTCCAGCAGATCATATTCCATGCGGCAGTTCTGCGCACAGCGACCTCGGTTGCCGCTGCGGTTACCCAGAACAGATGAAATGTAACACTGGCCGGAATAGCTGACACACAGCGCACCGTGAATGAATACCTCAATGCGGACCTTAGCCTGGCTGCAGATGTTTCTTATTTCCTCAACTGACAGTTCACGGCTTAATACAACCGTTGTCAGTCCCATTTTTTCAAAGGCTCTTACCTCGTCCATGGAGTTGGCTGTAAGCTGCGTAGAGGCATGAACAGGCATGTCCGGATAACATTGCCTGACTGCTGAAATTGCGCCCAGATCCTGCATTATGAGGCCGTCAACGCCCATTACGTAAAGCTGTCCGACAAAATCCAGCATCTGCTGGAACTCACTGTCCTTATATAGCGTATTGACGGTAACGTATACCTTTACGCCATAGCTGTGACAATAGTCGCATACCTTCTCCAGTTCCTCATTGGAGAAGTTATTGGCATAGGCGCGTGCTGAAAACTGCTGTCCGCCCAGATATACGGCGTCAGCCCCATTCGCTACAGCGGCCTTTACACATTCAAAATTGCCGCTTGGTGCCAGCAGTTCAACTTTAGCCATTCAACAGTTCCTCTATTTCATTTCTGATGTCCTGTTTTATTTTATCATCCAGTATCATGTACGGATCTTCCAGACTGGCAGGTGTGCACAGGGACATTCTGACTGCCTTGCCGTTTTCAATTACGATGAAGTTAGGAGCCCCTACTCTTTTGGCACCCTCAAAAGGCGTACCGTCAAGACTTGTTATCTTTCCGCGGCTGTAATCATCCAGCACGTCTGATGCCATCTTTATGAATTCATGATAACCCGGGGTCCCCTGCTGGGAAAGATATACTTCATTATTATCATTCAGACTGTATTCATCTCTGATGTCCCTGTCCAGATCATTATCAGGTCTGACATCAACATAGTAGACCTTGCTTATTTTATTCCGGGCACACTCTTCAATGAAAAACGGAATGACACAGCGGCACCATGGGCACCAGTTTGCGCCAAAATAAACAATGAACGATTCCCCGTTCTTCATTTTCCGGACAATGTCCTCAACCGTTGCATACTCAAAAGGATTGTCCTCATTTATCTTTACCGTGCGGTAGTTACCGTCATAACCATTGGAAACACCATTAAGAGACTCATATTCTTCCCTGAATCTTCTGGCATCTTCATTGATTTCTTTTGGAACACTGCATCCCGTCAGCACTAATGCAAATACCAATAAAGCCAATAATTTTTTCATATGCTTATTATAACATAACATCCGATGTGTTATAATTGTTTATACGCAGGCGTAGTTCAATGGCAGAACTTTAGCTTCCCAAGCTAACCACGCGGGTTCGATTCCCGTCGCCTGCTCCATTTTTTATATTAAGGGACTGTAACGAAATGAGATAAACATTTCAATACAGTTCTTTTTTCTTGGCTTAAGGGATTATAAGAGGTCAGATATCCTATGATCCCGGCAGCTCTTCTTCTTCCATCAGATACATGAATCTGATATCTGTCTTTATTGCCTTTTCGATCTGACGCAAGCTATAGATCTGATTCATATACGCAAACAGCACTGTATTTAACATCTTCTTTGGGTTATATCCTTTTCTTCCTCTGCCAACTTTAACTGGAAGATACTTTTCTGTATTTATCCTCCCCATAACCCTTAGAAATGTATGAATTTCATCATCCTCTGGTATTATTTTTATGTAATCCAGTGGTAATTTCAGCTGCCGTTTATTTCGTTACAGCTCCTTTTTTCATTTCTTTAACTCTCTTATTACCGCCGTGCTGTCAAGATTGAAGATACCTTTAAACAGTTGGTTACTTACTACGGCTGTGCCGCCAGCGGCTATTCCCTGTCTGATTCCTCTGTTCATGACAAACAGATTTGCCGGGACTGACTGCCCGTCCTTGACAAGCAGCAAAGGAGCTTTATGCAGATAGCCTAACGGTCCGGCACATAAGCCATCCGGGAAGGAATCACCGTTGGCAACAACGACAGTTTCCGCACCATTGAAGAAGAACTGGGCAATGTATTCCGAAGTCTCATAACGGTTGAAACCGGATATTCTGGTGGTTGGAATGTAGTGATTGAGCTTGTCTTCAATGTCCAGGCTGACCGCATTGACACCGCCCAGAATAACAAGTTCGGCTGTGTGGTTCTTCTTGACATAATCGATCTGCTCGTCGGTAACTGAAGTGCCCACCAGCAGGATAGGCTGACCAGATGCAGATGCTGAAAGGCTGTCGGCAAAATTGGTACCGGTTGCCACCAGAATGTATTTCGGTGTACCGCCGGCTTCCTTCAGTATGGCCATGTTGGTGCCATAACGGTTGGAACCGGCCAGACGGCTGACCTTAAATCCCAGCCCCTTCATGTTATTTTCTATCCTGGCTGAAACCGCCTTTTCCCCACCGAGAATGTACACCTGACCACCGGATACCAGTTTATCCTTGAGATATTTCTCTACATCAGCAGACCTTGAGTCGTTGATGATGACTATCGGAGCATCTTTGACGGCTGACAGATAACTGCCGGCCAGGGCATCCGCAAAGTTATCGCTGCAGGCCAGAATGACACTGTTAAGCTTTGAAACACCGCGCTTATTCCGGTAACTATCCGCAATGGCCATTGATGTACCGAAACGGTTGTCTCCATATATTCTTAGCAGGTTATATGATGGCAGCGGATTAAAGGTAAAGGTAACGATCATGCTCTGTTGATAGCTTCTGACTTCACCGGAAGCGGTATATACTGAACTGTCATAGCCTTTTATGCTGATTGACGGCATTGGTGATGACGGGAAGTAATACATGTCGGCACAGTCAACCGTCATGCTGACTTCATACCGTTTTCCCGGCTTGAAGGTTTCACCCTTTTCAGGGTATTCATTATCAGTAACGTTCTTCCACATTACCAGATCTGATATGACGTTATACTGGCTTTCATCTGCTGATTTCCAGCCATCCGTGACTATCTTCTCACCCAGTGTCGGCAATACCCCACAGATTATCTCAACTTTTCTGATACCGGTATAGCCGTCCCTTACTTTCCATCTGGCTGTCACAACAGTATCCCTGTCGACAGTAATCTGTGTACCCGGTTTACCAAGATCCCAGCCATCAAACATCATATGGGGTCCGGGAGCCATGAATTCATTGTCCGGGAGAAGATACTTCTCACCATAGTAAACGGTGACAGGTTCCATTTCGCCTATGCCTCCGCCACTGTCAAATTCAACATTATATGCTTCCAGAGCAGTTTTGAAAGTTATTACTGCTATGCGCTTTGACTGCTGGCTTCCGTAACTGCCCATTTCACATTCATATATGTAGGACATATCCGGAAGCTGGCAGATCATCTGCTGAACCAGGGCAAATGAATATCCTGAATCAGGCGCAAAACGTGCATGCAGCTGATAAATCTTGTTCTTTTTAAATACGTCACCTTCCTGCAGATAAACACTGTCAGTGTCATTGTACCAGACCAGACTGTTTGTCACGGCAGTGTCAATATGATAGCCAACTCCCGTTCCGGGAACATATATTCCCCGCGTTGTAGCTTTCTGTCCGGCGATTGGAGCCTTAACCCCCATCAGGGTAACTCTGTTGATTTCCGTTTCAGCCTGAACATGCTGAAAACTGTGCTGCATTACCGGCAGCATCATCAAAACAGACAGAATAAGAATGAAAAACCTTCTGTACTTCATCTTTATGCCTCCATTTCTTTTTTTTGCCAGTTTATTCAAACTTTCCGCGTTTTTCCTTAAAGAAATAATAATATGTTCTGACATTCTCCAGATCCTGCCACCTGGATATTTCACCGCCTTTATCCAGATCATAGATCCTGGCATCTTCCAGTGCCAGCAAAAATGGTGAATGCGTTGAAATGATGAACTGACAGCCATAGAAACGTGCTGATTCTTCAATGAACTGCTTAAGCCTTATCTGACTTTCCGGTGACAGTGAGTTTTCCGGCTCATCCAGCAGATAAAGACTGTATTCTCTGATTTCATTCTGCCAGAATTCCAGTGCCGATTCACCGTTTGAATGCTGAACCATGTTATTATTCGCCAGACGGGAACGGATGTATTTTGACTGCGTCATGCGGCGGGAATCAACACGTTTTACCAGTTCTTCGTAGCTGCCTTCCACTCTGCTGTCAAACTGCAGTCCTTCTTTGTTTTCCCTTACTCTCAGATACTCATTGCCAATGGTTTCCTTGCGGCGGTTGACCTCGGAGTTTATGGCTCTGACATCCAGCAGATAATCAAAGATGTCATCACTGGAGAGACTCTTTATTTCCTGAAGTTCATCCTGGTTTATCATGGTACAGCTGCAGCCGTCCACAAACTTTTCAAACAGATCACTCTGCTTGTTGATGTTACGGCGGCTGGCCTGCAGTTTCATGGCAATCATGTTCAGCAAGGTCGTCTTGCCGACCCCGTTGCTGCCATAGAAAATGGTTATTGGTTCAAATTCCAGATAGGAAAGACCCATCTGGGAAAAAATGCCCAATGGATAATGACTGTTATAAATGTTTCTCATGTTGCGGATGATATCAGCCTCACCGCCCAGAATGAATTCCTTCAGATAAATCATTATTATAAGTCCTCTTTATGACATCATTATAACAAATGAAAGGCGGTACAGACATCTGTACCGCTATTTCTTTCTTTTACGTCTGTGAAAACTGCCGTAAGTCAATATCACACTGCTGCCGCATAACGACAGTCCCAGCAGTCCCGCATACATTGCCAGTCTGTTCTCATCACCTGTTTCGGGAACTTTTTCAATGAAAACCGTCTGTTTTTCGTTCTCCCAGTCATTATGAGTGACAATTATGCTTTCTGACCCGTTCAGTCTTCCTTCTTCAAAGAAGACAACCTTACGGCCTTCAATAAGCTCGGCTGAAACCCTGATTTCAATTTCCGTTTCTTTCTCACTGCCAAAGACCTTGACCGTACTGGCAACAGTGTTTCCGTTTTCATCGGTAAGCGGTCTGCCGCTTTCATAGTCCATGACTGTTGCGGTGATTTCCACTTCATCATTCTGATTAAAACCCTGCAGCCGTACTGAATCCTTAAGAATGTAGCCATCTTCATCTTTTTCAGAATGTGATGCCTGAGTTATCAGATCAGGAACTGACAGTGTCTGATCAAGATCATCCGGGTCGCAATGGCTGGCAATCAGCTCACCGTCCAGCCATATTTCCTCATAGACCGTGATCCTGGTTCCCTTTAACATTCCGCAGTCCACATCCATCAGTATTTCGGTACTTCCGTCAGATGATTCAGGAATGAATCTGTTTTTTACCTTATACGGATTTCCGTCAGCATCCATTACCGGTTCCCCGGTATTGTGATAATGCAGAGACGTTACCATTTCATATTCCCTGCCGGAAAGAAGACTACGGTATTCAACAACATCCTTTATTGTCTGAATACCCTCATTTGCCAGCATGCTGGAACCATCAGCCAGGGATGATGCTAAAGTAGATAATGACGGGATGAATACCTGCTGTTCAGAGTCATTCATATCATCATGAAGGCACACCGATTCATATTCACCGGCTGAGTTTCTGCGAAGCAGTTCATCGGTAACGACCATTGTTTCAGCAGGAGTTACCTTATCAAAAACCACTGTCATATCACAGCTTATCATGTCAGCTGTAAACTCCTTCTCTGTTTCCGCAATCTTTCTGCCGTCAGAAGCATCAAGCAGTCTGGCTAACAGCAGGTACTGCTGGCCGATGGTAAGATCACTGAGGGTTACCTTGTCCGTAACACTTACCGTTTCCCGTAACAGGTGCAGTTTCTGCTGACTGTCAGTGAACACAGCTTTTGTCTGGATAGATGGAGTTTTCTCATTGACAGCCTTCACTGTTGACAGCCTGCCGGAAACGGTAAATGCCTGCGGACCTTTCAGAGGGAAATAACCGCTGACCCCTTCATCCTCGATCAGGTAATATGTGACACCTTCTTCCAGTCCCCTGATGACATGAGGATTTCCATCACTCTGCCATTTGGCTTCAATGATGTTGCCCTCTTTGTCTTCAACATGGAACCAGGCTCCGGATAAAGGATTGCCATTGCCATCAGTCTTGATGATCTCAACTTCAGTTGGATCATCGCTTACCGTGACCGGACAATCGATCACTGCCTTACCGCTGTCATCAGCGTAAGCTTTCACTTCATGATACTCAGGATCCACCAGGTATCCTTTCGGAGGAATGACTTCTTTGACATAATAGATACCCGGTGACAGTTCTCCTGAGGATCCCTGTCCTTTTTCATCAGTGGTTATTTCATCCACCTGAATATATTCATCGCCTTCTTTCCGGTATACCCCGAAAACGGCGTCCTTAAGTTCACTTTTACCGCTTTTACTGTCTTTTTTCTGCAGCACGATCCTGATCTTCTGCAGATGATCCATGACCGGCATGACTTCCTTTTCCTGATTCAGTACAATCGGATAGATTTTCTCATCAAGCACGAAGCCAACCGGTACTTTGATTTCCTTAAGATAGTACTGTTGACCCAGATACAGTCTGACGGTGTTGCTGAGACCGTAATCGTCTGTTACCGTTAGAACGGCATCATTGCCATCAACATCCTTGGCCATGACCGTGGCTTTTTCATCCGTGAACAGCCGGTAAACTGCTCCGGCAGGACTGAATGGCGAAACGGCTGATCTTAGTTCGGAATAGATTCCCTTTCTTATCGCAAACTCTCCTGTTTTACGGATTGCCGTGAATCTTACTTCCGCATGGTCATAATCCCCGGAGAGAAAACTGCGGCTGAAGAACATGTCCTGAGTCGATCTTTTATTGCCCGGCTGCCAGGCTTCCTCATAGTTTTCCCAGCCATAAATGACAAAGCTTTCGGGTGGATCAGGCTGAGTATCCAGAAAGGCGATGAAATCGCTGTATCCATCCTGTCTTTCTGCTGCAGTGGGAGAGGAATTACCCCACCAGTCACGGCCGTCATTATGATAATGATTGATCGCAACATGGGTTATGAACTGACCCAGTCCTCTTTCTTCATGAATGCCGGTTTCCTTGATCTGTTCTCGGGTGATGTCGATGGCTTCAAAACTGCTGTAAGGCAGCTGGTAGCGGCCGGAAGTAAAGCCTTCCCATTGAGCCGGGCCATTCCAGCCGTAATACATGACCTTGCGAACCGCTTCTTTATCAGCTCCTTCATATTTTTCCATCTCTTCGGTTGTGACGGTATTCTGTCTGCCGATGTTATCTATTCCGCCTACCGCCGAAGGTGACTTGGCATCGGAATTGCCGCAATAGAACTGCGTGGTACCGAAAGTGGTATCCCAGATGATGGTCGATGTATCACCGTCATCGTTTCCAACCCACTCACCGTTGCTGTCAACTCCGAAGACATGACCTATCATGCCTACTTCAATAGTTTCCGGCAGAACCGTCATGTCATGCAGAATGACTTCCTGAGTCAGCCAGTCAAATTCATACAGCTGGTTTGGTTCCATCAGTGAAACGGAATATCGTCCCGGTTCCAGACGGTCAATGTATGGCTTGTCACCGTAATAACATCTGCCATCCGCACCGACCTTCAGTATGCCTGCAACTGTTTCCTTATCCAGATTGCGAACCACAAAACTGACATCCTGCGGCATTTCACCGTATCTGTCAACTTCCAGGGTCACGGTCAGATAGTTGCCCTGAGTATTCCGGGCCATCGCTAACCCCGCATTACCGGCCATGCCTAACAACAGGCACAGGGTAATCAGGGTGATCTTTCTGATTATATGCATAGAATCCTCCTGTCAGGGAAATAAAAAGCATCAGGTTTCCCTGATACTCTTTTGACAGTTTCTTTGCTTATTCCTACTCTTTGACGATGAAAATGAATCCTTTTTCCTCACTGGCATTGGCGAATACATCAATGAGCTTGTCACCATATTCACCAAGGCTCTTTTTCAGCTTCCGGCAGTTCATCAGAATGACTATGGTATCCTCATTTACGTAAAGATCCGTTAACAGATCATACAGAGCATCCAGATTTTTGCCGAAGTATTCCGGGAAGCGCAGTTCCCTGGCAATGTGCTTATATGCTCTTTCTCTGGAGGTCATTACTGATCCGTCCAATATGATAATGTTCATTCTCATTCCTCCCCATACAGAAGTACAAACGATTCGTAATGATCGTCAGTATAGTATATCAGACCATCATTGGAATAAATTATTCTCTCATCCCCTCTGGATTTCTTTCCCAGGGTATTGATGTCACATTCTCGATAAGTTCGCCCTTTCTTGCTTGGCAGCAGTCCCTCGCGGTTGGCGAAGGAATCACCGCCAATGCAGCAGCCCGGGAAATAAGGTTCAACCGAACCGCCCTCCCAGCCGGCCTTACGGGCCTCATATTTGGTAACGTAATTGGAAGGAAGCTTATGGTATGTTACAAGATACAGCGCAACTTCTTCCTTGCTGTCATAAACCCCATCCTCCTTAACCGTTACCTCAACGACCGGATCGGGATCAATGATTGGGTCATCAGGCGGATTGACCTTGCCGATGAAGTATCCTACCAGAAAGGCACCGATGACTATTACCGAGCTTATCAGAGCCCACAGTTTCTTTATTGTCATTTTCGTCTCCTATAATTACATCACTTAAGATTTACAAAATGATATACCGCAATACTGACGGCATTGTCCAGATTCAGTGAATCAACCGTATTCAGCTGTTCAATGAAGACTGATTCACCATAATCATGGAATTTTTCCGGTAATCCCGTGGCTTCGTTTCCGAATACCAGTGAATACTGTCCCTCAGGTTTTCTGACCTCCTGCAGATTGGTTTTTCCATCCAGCATGAAGCAAAAGACATCCCTCTTCCCGGCTTTTTCCAGATATTCCTCAAACGAACTGAAATAACTGAATCTGACCCTGAAGAAAGCTCTCATGGAGGCTCTTACGGCCTTGGGGTCATAGATATCCACGGCCGGCGAAATGATTGCCACATCGTCAATACCGAAGCCTACGCAGGTCCTGATTATGGTTCCCAGGTTACCCATGTTTCCCGGATTTACCAGGACAACATGGTTCTTACTGAAATCAATGTTATTTTCAAACTTACGGAAAACACCCATTATGTAGCAGTTTTCCTTGGCATTGACGATGTTGAATGCCTTGTCACTGTAAATGACTTCTATTCTGTTTTTCCTGCACAGGGATACGATTTTCTGACATATCTCATTATCATTCTGACGGGAATGAATGTATACGCTGACGACATCCTCAGGATGCATCTGCAGCAGTTCCAGTGTCAGTTCCGTTCCCAGGGCATAGGAAATGTTTCCGTCTTTCTTATATTTCTGCATGCTTACCTGCCTTTGTAAAAAATAACCCTGACGGGTTATTTTCTAGCGATCCTTGAAGAATGAAGGTGTATCGAAGGAAGGAAGACTTACTTCAGTGAAGTTATCCTCCTTGGCTGGATCGTTTACAACTTCTTCCTGCTTGTTTACCTTCAGCGGCTCTTCCCGGTCAACATTTTCGAATCCCGTCGCAATTACCGTAACGATGATGGTACTGTTGAGGTTCTCATTGAATGCTACACCGAAGATGCAGTCAATGTCACCACCGGCAGCTGTACGGATGTAGTCAACTGCAGCGTTGGCATCATTGATGGTAAGATCATTACCGCCGGTAATATTGATGATGGCATTTCTGGCACCGGCAATGTCGGCTTCCAGCAATGGTGAGTTGACAGCCTTGGTTGCTGCTTCAACAGCTCTGTTCGGACCGTCATCCATGCCGATACCGATTAAGGCATCGCCCTGATTGCTCATGACTGCCTTGATATCGTTGAAGTCGAGGTTGATGATTGCCTGGAAGCTTACCAGGTCAGTGATCGTCTGGACAGCCTGACGTAAGATGTTGTCAGCTTCCTTGAATGATTCCTTGAATGGAATGTCGCCCAGGATCTTTTCAACCTTGCTGTTAGGAATAATGATGATTGAGTCAACATGCTTGCGTAATTCATCGAGTCCATCGAGAGCCTGCATCATTCTTCTTCTGCCTTCGAATGGGAATGGCTTTGTAACAACACCGATTGTCAGGGCACCAGCTTCCTGGGCATATCTGGCAATGATCGGAGCTGCACCGGTACCGGTTCCGCCACCCATACCTGCAGTAACGAAAACCATGTCAGCTTCCTTGACTGCCTCTCTTAATTCCCGCTCAGCTTCCAGGCAGGCCTGCTTGCCGATTTCCGGATTACCGCCGCAGCCTAGACCGTGAGTGGTATTGACGCCGAGAAGGATTTTGTTCTCAACTTTTGATGTTCTGATAACCTGTAAGTCAGTATTGGCTACGTAGAAATCTACACCGGCAACACCGTCTTCAACCATTCTGTTGACAGCGTTACAGCCGGCACCACCGACACCGAACACCTTGATTCTGGTAACATTGTTTAAAGTTAATTCGCTCATATTCCACCTCAATTATTCCTTTGATTTGTAAATAGCATTTTCTTAAGACGGGCTGTGAATCCCTCTTCCTTTTCGGCATTGTGTACTCTTCTCTGCAGGTTCTGCTGATACTGAGTGATGTTCAGCGAACTCTTGGAATCCTGATGAATCACCTGCTGATCGATGTAGGCATAGAACATGCCCAGATCAACTGCCCACTTGGCAGCTCTGGCGCCCAGGGTTTCCGGATAGTAACACTTTACCGGACGGTTGAATCTGTCAGCCAGTACTTCGTCAATTCCCGTAATTTCAGCACCGTCACCGCTGATGATTACCGAAGTGTTCTCTCTGGCAATGATCGGTCCGCACAGTTTTGCGAAATCATTGGCGAGGAACTGTACCTTTTCCTGAACGGAGTCATACAGTTCTCTGTCAGAGATCGTATTGGTTACCTGGCTTGATGTCCAGGAATAGATCGGTCTGTAATTGAATGATTTTCTGTTTATAATATCATGCTTGAGTAATAAAGCCGTGCTGTGCTTTTCAGGAAGTTTGAATCTGTCCGCAATGGCTCTGGCCAGAGTGCTGTAACCGATGTTTTCATTTTCACTGATGGCGATCTTGCCATCATAGATCATTGAGAACAGAGTGTGATCCTTTTCCAGCTGGATCAGCAGCAGATAATTGCGGAAATTCTGTTCAAACAGTGCTGCTTCCTTGCAAACGGCATAGTTGTCCAGGCAGACATCCGTGATTTTCAGACCAGCCAGTTCCACAACCGTTGCGTAATCATATGTTGTCATCTTGTCGCAGCATAACAGATCTACATCAGCTTCCAGTACGTCACACTGCTCGCCGATAGGCATTTTGCGGTAGACGATACCGTTAGTCTTGAACATGTTGCTGGTAACGTTGACGATTTCATAATCCTTGCCAACATTGACAGCCAATGCCTTCTGATATATATCTCTGATGTCATCAGCGGTAATTCTTCTGTCAACAGAATCAATTACCTTTGAAAAACTTCTGGTTTCCTTCTTAAAACGGTATGCCGGTATGGCAAGCAGTACGCTTTCAATGGCCACGCCGAAATGGGATTCAACATTACTGACAGCCTCCTTAACAGCTTTGGCAACAGCCTTAGGATCAGCAATGCGGATTCCATCCATTCCTTTACAAGGGACGCATTCCTTTTTCAGGGTGTTTAAACGAGTATTAAAAATCTCGCCAACAACTAAACGAACCTCATTGCTTTCAATCTGTAAGGCTGCAAGTATTTGTTTATTTGCCATCACAAAAGGCCTCCCATAAATTACTTTTATTTTATCATAATTCGCTATGTATTTGTCATATAATTGTTCTAATTTTAGTCTTTTTTTATTTGCTTTTTTTATTGTTACGTGATAATATATCTAGGCGTATGATTGAAAGGAGGTCATCGAATGTCAAGAGTATGTGTAGTAACTGGTAAGGGTCCTGTCACAGGCAATAAGCGTTCTGACTCTCTGAGAGCAACCCGTCGTTCATGGAATGTCAATCTGCAGAAGGTTAAGGTCATGGTTGATGGAAAACCACAGACAGTTAAGATGTCTGCGAGAGCTCTGAAAACTTTGAAAGCACAGCAGGGTAAATAAGTTAGGCAACTAACTTTTTTATTTTCTATGAAAAACGTCTCTTTCAGTGAAGCCATCAATTACCTCAAGGATGGCGAGATAATTCTGACCCGTAACCGTACATCATTCTACCTGGATAACGGCACCGTAACCGTTCACACTCCCAATTCCCGCTACCGTCTGACTCTTAATGAATTCAGGGACCTCTTTGCCAGGGAAGACCTGTTTCTGTATGTGCCGGACGGAAGTACCATAGACAGTGAAAAGGACGAGGCCTATTACGCCTGGAAAAACAAAAATGCCAACTAATAAAAAAGGAAAATCAGCCGATTTTCCTTTTTTCATTCTCAGCACCCGCCCGAACAGGCCGGTTTGGTATCTTTGGTCATTATGTCCATGGCTTCTTTCCAGCCATCTGAAGAATTATCGCTGTAACTCCAGAACCCCTGGACAAGCTCCCCGTTTCTGATCATGTAGATGACCGGTTCACTGCCGTCGAAATACCAGGAAGAAATGTGTGGAGTCAGCAGCTGGTGGATATCATTCCCCAGTTTTTCACTGACATCATTCAGATCGTAATAGTAGATCCTTACCCCGGCATACTGCTTAGTCAGTTCTACCAGATCCTTCACAATTTTCTTCTGATCATCATCCGGATGGGCAAACAGAACTACATGCGTACCGTTCTGTAATTTATCCATGATGTCATCTCTGTCCGCAAGAAAGACCACTGAATCTCCATTTACACCGTAGAGTTCAGAAAAGTCATTCTCGGTTTTTTTGTCATTGCCGCTGCAGCCTGCCAGAAGAAGTACGGCAGCCAGCAGTATTAGGATCTTTTTCATTTTTACAAAAGAGACTTTACTCCTGCCTTAATACCTTCAGGATGCTTAAAGACATAGCTGCCAGCAACCAGGGCATCGCAATGATGCTCAACTGCCATCTTACCGGTCTCCCGGTTAATTCCGCCGTCAATTTCAAGCAGATAGTTTAAGCCGTGTTCTTCACGGTAGCTGTGCAGCCAGTCCAGCTTATCCAGTGATTCAGGCTTGAAGCTCTGTCCGCCGAATCCCGGTTCCACACTCATGACCAGAACCAGATCGACCTTATCCAGGATACCAATCAGCTCTTCCGGCCTGGTTTTAGGCTTGATCGAAATACCGACCTTCCAGCCCTGTAAGCGGCACTTTTCAATTGTCGGTATCAGCATGTTGTCATTTACGGCTTCCTTGTGGAAAGTCATGATATCAATGCGGCATTTCTTGAAATAGTCAACAACTTTCAGCGGATTGCTGACCATTATGTGAACATCAAGCACCTTATCGGTCCGCTTGCCGATCTGTTTCAGGATGTCAGTTCCAAATGAAATGTTAGGAACAAAGACCCCGTCCATGACATCGTAGTGGATCCATTGGGCTTCGCTTTCATTCAGCTCCCTGATCTGTTCTCCCAGATTCAGGAAATCAGCTGATAATACGGATGGTGATACTATAGTCATTATTCCCAGTCCTCCTTCTGATTACATAATTTAACAGTTTCCAGGTAGTTTTGATAGCGGATGCGGGAGATCTCTCCCTTTTCCACCTTTTCCTTTACCCGGCAGTTCGGTTCATTTACATGCTTGCAGTCCTTGAAGCGGCATTCACCGGCATCGCGGAAATCAGGGATCCTGCCGGCCAGGGTCAAGGCGTCAATGCGGGAGAAATCCAGGGATGAGAATCCCGGGGTATCCGCAATCAGACCGCCAGCCACCTGATAGAGCTGCACATGGCGGGTCGTATGCTTGCCGCGGCCCATGGACTTTGAGATTTCCTGGGTTGCAGCCGCAAAGGCTTCATCCAGTCTGTTCATGATGGTGCTCTTGCCGACACCAGACTGTCCGGTCAGCACCGTTATCTTATCCTTAAGAGCGTCCTTGACAGCTTCAATGTCGCGGTCCTTTCCGACCGTGATGACATGATATCCGCTCTTACGGTAATCTTCAATGTATTCGTATATCTTATTACCCGGTTTGACCAGGTCCATTTTTGTTATGACGATCAGCGGTTCAATGAACCGGTAGCTGATCAGAAAGATCAGCTTATCCACCAGCAGAGGCGAAAAATCAGGTTCCACCGCTGACATTACGATCATGGCCTGATCCACATTGGCAATGGCCGGCCTGATCAGATAATTGGTACGCGGAAGAATCTTCTGAATGGCATAGCGGTCTTCAAGCAGTTCATACTCCACCCTGTCACCGACCAGAGGCTTGCTGCCAAGGCGCAGTTTGCCCATGGCGGTTGCCAGAATGCTTTCCCCTTCCCGGGTCAGCAAAGTATACTGATTGGAAACTATCTTTATAATCAGTCCTGTCATCTTAATAGTATTTCAGTTCGATGTAGGCCCCTTCCTTCTGCGTGAAGTAAGTGCCGGCATTAGGCGAGATCTCTACAACAACGCCTGTCTTGTAGGTATATGTTTCCGTCTCAGGATCGATCGGATTCTGTTCAATCGGCAGCTGGGTCAGTTTGACGGTAATGCCCTTGTCCTTCAGGAACTTTTCAGCATCGGATACCGCCATGCCCATCAGGCTTTCCGGTATCTGGATCGTCACGGCACTGGCTACCGTAAAGGTGATCTCCCTTTTCTGCTTTGGATCAAGAACGGTACCCGGTTCAACATCCTGCGTGATGATGGCACCGGGCTTGCGGGTGCTGTCTTCCACGATGTTGACCGTAACGGTGAAGCCGTCTCCTTCCAGCTTAGGCTTGACATCGTCAATGCTCTTGCCGGTATAGTCGGCAACGTTATAGAACTTGCCGCTTGATACATACAGCGTTATGGTGGCGTTTTCCAGTACTTCCGTACCTTCCTTCGGGGATATTCTTATTACACGGCCCTTTTCAATGTTTTCGGTTGCTTCGTAAACGATGCTTTCAACCTTCAGGCTGTAGCTTTCCATGACTTTTCTGGCATCTTCACTTTCATAATTGGTGACATCCGGAACGATTACCGTCTTGCCCTTAGGTGCCAGCTTGCCGGACATTACCAGCAGCAGTACGATTGCTGAAAGACTCCGGATAACCGCAAAGGCGATCTTAAAGACATCTTTCCATCTGTCTTTTCTGACCTTTCTGACCACCGGCTTGATCTCGGTGTTTTTTTCGGCTTCCTTATGCGGATTGTTAATGACGACCTTGGCTTCATGGCTGCGGGAGAAATCCAGGCAGGTAATCAGATCATCATACATTGAATCAGCGGAACTGTATCTCTGTTCCGGCTCCTTTGCCGTAGCCCTGAGAATAATGTTCTCCACTGACTGCGGAATGTTCGGATTAAAGGCTCGCACGGACGGAATGTCATCATGCATGTGCTTGAGAGCGATCTGTACAGCCGTGTCGGCATGGAAAGGAACATCCCCTGTCAGCATTTCAAAGAAGACAATGCCCAGTGAATAGATGTCGCTTTGAACCGTGGCCGGCTTTCCTCTGGCCAGCTCCGGTGCCAGATAGTGAACGGAACCCATGACCGTATCGGTCTGAGTCAGCTGCTGATTGGAATCACCGGTTGAGGCAATGCCGAAGTCGGAAAGCTTGACCGTTCCGTCATCCTTTATCAGAACGTTCTGTGACTTGATGTCACGGTGAATGATGTCATTGTGATGGGCATGAGCCGTGGCGGAAACCAGCTGCTTCATGATGTTGATGGCTTCCGTGGTATTGATGGCCCCTCTCTGCTTGATCAGCTGCTTGAGAGTCTTGCCCGGGACATATTCCATGACAATGTAATTCTTCTTATTGGTTTCACCCACGTCATAAACTTCCACGATGTTAGGATGTGAAAGATTGGTTATGGCGCTGGCTTCACGCTGGAAGCGCTGCAGGTTGATCGGGTCTTCATTGAGTTCCCCTCTCAAGACCTTGATCGCTACTTCTCTTTTCAGGATGGCATCGTATGCCAGATAGACATCGGCCATGCCGCCTTCGCCTATGGACTTGCGGACTATGTATCTGTTACCTATTCTGCTTTCCATACGCTTACTTCTCCATCAGGACAACGGTAATGTTGTCATAGCCGCCGGCTTCATTGGCCATGGCCACCAGCTTTTCACACTTGCTGCGGCCAGTCAGGTCCTTATCATTGAGAATCTGAATGATCTTCTCCGGTTCAACGTAGTTATGCAGACCGTCACTGCACAGCATCAGACACTTGAAGTCCTCTTCCACAGTGTAAATGTCACCTTCAATGGCCGGCCAGATGCCGATGGCTCTGGTTATGACATGAGCCCCGATCTCCATGGCCTTCTCCATGGTCATCCCGTCTCTCTTGATCAGTTCATTGATCAGAGAATGATCTTCCGTCAGCTGGATCAGGTGATTTTCATTATCAAGAATGTAGGCTCTTGAATCACCTACATTAAGCAGACTTACGGTATTATCCTTATCAATAACGGCAGCAACCATGGTCGTTCCCATGCCCCTGTACTTAGGTTCCTTGCCGGCCAGTTCATATACTATTCTGTTGACCCTGTCCAGAGAGGTTGCAAACCAGAAATCCGGATTGTGGTCATAATTCTTGCGGAAACTCTTTACCAGGGTATCGCAGGCCAGTCTGCTGGCTACATCCCCGGCCTGATGCCCGCCGATACCGTCAGCGACAACTGCCAGGACATTGTCATCTTCCCGCACAATGCGGAAACAGTCCTGATTCTGCGCTCTCGATATGCCCTTGTCAGTCATACCGTAGTATCTCATCAGGCATTCCCCCTTTCATACTTGCTTCTTAACTGCCCGCACGCCGCATCAATGTCATCGCCATGCTTCTGGCGCAGGGTGCAGCGGACATTATTCTTCATTAATCTGTTATACAGCGCCATGGCTGTCTTATAGTCAGTACTTACATACCCGTGCTCATCGACCGTGTTGTAAGGAATGAGGTTGACATAGACGTCAAACTCCCTTGTTAATTCTATCAGCTGGGATACGCATTCGTCAGTATCATTTACACCCTTAAGCAGAATGTATTCATAGCTTAATCTTCTGTTATTCTTTGAACAGTAATATCTTAAGGCATCAATAAGCTTTTCCAGCGGATACCGTCTGTTGACAGGCATGATTTTGCTACGCAATTCATTGTTTGGTGCATGCAGAGAAATGGCCAGATTATACTGGACATGTTCATCCGCAAATCTCATGATTCCCGGTACCAGCCCGCAGGTTGAGATCGTAATGTGTCTGGCTCCAATGCCCAAACCCAGGTCATGATTGACCGTACGGCAGAACTGCAGGACATTGTCATAGTTGTCAAACGGTTCACCGGTACCCATTACCACGATGTGGGAAACCCTGACGCCCAGTGTCTCCACGTCTCTCTGTACTTCCAGTACCTGCAGGGTCATTTCCCCGCTGGTCAGATCTCTCTGTTTCTTTAACAGGCCTGATGCGCAGAAGGTGCAGCCCATGTTGCAGCCCACCTGGGAAGTGACACAGATGGTATCGCCATAGTCATAATGCATCAGCACCGATTCAATGCTGCTGCCGTCAGAAAGCCTGAAAAGATACTTTCTGGTTCCGTCGCGGGAAACCTGCAGACGCAGAACTTCCAGTCTTTCAATGGAATAGTTCTCCTTCAGCCATTCTCTTAACTTGATGGAGAGATTGGTCATTTCATCAAAGGATGTTACTTTCTGGCGGTAAAGCCACTGAAAAACCTGGGTTGCATTGAACTTCTTGAACCCATTGTCTTCCATCAGTTTGGTCATTTCGGCCAGATCAAAATCATATATGGACTTCATAAACATCCCGTTGTTAATTCTAGCACTTTTTCCTTAACTTTGATATATAGAACCCGTCATAATGTTGTGAATCAGGCTTGACGGTTTTTTCACTTATCAGTTCAAATTCACTGTGCTGCCGTAAGAACATTCTGATCTGTCGGTCATTCTCCTTGGTATTGAGCGTACAGGTCGAATATACCAGTATGCCGTTTTCCTTGACCATCAGCGCAGCTGAATCCAGCAGCTGGGACTGCAGTCTGGTCAGCTCGTCAATGTCTTCCGGCTTAATGTTGAGCTTGATCTCCGGCTTGTGCTTCAAAGTGCCCAGCCCGCTGCATGGAGCATCCAGCAGGACCTTGTCAAAATAATACAGCGGCATCTTGGTGTGCAGGGTACGGCTGTCTTCACAGACGGTTCTGACACAGGTGATCCCATACTTTTTCAGAGCCTGTTCAATCAGTTCAACACGCTGCTGATAGACGTCAACACTGTAAATAGTGGCATCATTCTGCGCCATCATGGCTATCTGAACCGTCTTGGTTCCCGGTGCCCGGCACATGTCCAGGATCCTTTCCTTACGCTGCGGGTCCAGGGCTTCAACTGCCATCTGGGAACTGCAGGACTGAACAATGACCAGGTCATTACTAAAATAATCGGTCGCAAAGATGTTCCCGTCATAAACCAGAGCATCGCTGTCAGCGCATCTGGAGAACTTAGGATCTTCCAGCAGCTTTTCAATAGTTGTCTTGAAAGTGTTGACTCTTAATTCAACACGGCCATCCTTCAGGTTTTCCCAGCATAGGTCTTCAGTGAATCTGTCCCCGTATTGGGCATGCCACATCTTTACCAGCCAGCCCGGATGTGAAGTTTCGATCGCGAATTTCTCATAATCGTCATCCGCCTTGACTGCGGTGGCACCCTTGTCGGCCACCTTTCTCAAAACGGCATTGACCAGCCCGGCATAACCTGGAAATTCCTTCTTGGCAATTGCCACGGTTTCATTGACCACGGCGTAAGCCGGCAGTCTGTCCAGCAGGATCAGCTGATAGGTGGCACAGTCCAGCAGCACTGCCACATCGTCAGGGACCCGGCGGTCAACATAAAGTTCCCATTGATAGCGGGCATAGCGGTAATTGCGGATGGTTCCATAGACGATCTGGGTCAGCAGAGCCTGATCTTTTTCATTAAGACCGTAATCACCATAACGCATGTTCAAAGAAGCATACTCACTATGCAGCATTACCTTCTTGAGGATCTCAAAAGCTGTTTCACGTACATTGCTCATCAGTCTAACACATAAGGGTCAACATCGATCCGGATCTTCATCTGCCCGCGGTTTATCTGCAGGCCGTCATGCCATTTCCAGACGGTTTCAATAAGCTGATCCCTGTTCGCTCCTTTCAGTACTACACGGTATCGGTATTCATCAGCGATCCTGGTAAGCTGGGAAGGCCCCAGAGTCCTGATGGTTTCATCTTCTCTGAACTGTTCACTGGCACTCCAGGCCAGATCCCTGGCCTTCTGCTGGTCGATGCTGGCGAAGCAGATGGCTATCATGTATTTATATGGAGGATAGTCACCGATGTGACGGTACTCCATCTCGTTTTTAAAGAATCCCAGATAATCCTGTCTGACCGCCAGACGGATGCCATAATGATGGCAGTCATAAGCCTGTACATACACTTCCCCGGCACTGTGTCCGCGTCCGCTTCGTCCTGAAGCCTGTACGATCAGGTCAAAGGTAACTTCCACGCTGCGGTAATCCGTTCTGCCCAATAAAGCATCGGCATTGAAGATTCCCACCAGGGTTACGTTTGGATAGTCGAGTCCCTTGGCAATCATCTGTGTGCCTAAGAGAATGTCAGCTTCCCCTCTTTCAAAGGCTTCCAGTATTTCCCGGTGGCCGTTTTTCTTTCTGGTGGTATCCGCATCCATTCTCAAGATGCGGGCTTCAGGGAATTTCTCCTGAATGGCCTCATAAAGCCTCTGGGTGCCTAAGCCCTGATGGATCCAGTTATTGGACCCGCAGTCCGGGCATACCATGTCGGCACTCATTTCGCTGCCGCAGGTATGACACATCAGCTTGTTTTCATCCTTATGATAGCTCATGGCTATGTCACAGTGCGGACACTGAATGATCTTTCCGCACTTGCGGCACTTCATGATCGTCGTATAACCGCGGCGGTTAAGCAGCAGGATGGCCTGCTGGTGGTTATCCAGACGGTTGCGGATGGCCTTTTCCAGCGGTGCGGAAATGATGTAGTTTCCCCTTCTGATCTCACTCTGCATGTCAACCAGGTGGGAAGAAGGCAGATTCTGATGGATCCTGTTTTTCAGTTCCACCAGTTCGTAGACGTTTTTCATGGCTCTGGCATAGCTTTCCAGAGTCGGAGTAGCCGAGCCTAAGATGACCTTGCAGTGATGGTACTGGGCTCTGTGAACAGCCACATCACGGCAATGATAGCGTGGAGTGCTGTCCTGCTTATATGAATGGTCATGTTCTTCATCCAGAACGATCAGACCGAGATTGTCAAACGGCATGAAGATGGCACTTCTGGTGCCTACAACAATGCTTACCTGATGATTTCTGACCAGCTGATACTGCTCATAGCGCTGCTGGTCATTAAGCTTGGAATGATAGATGGCAATGCTGTGGCCGAAACGGGAAACCATGCGGGTGACCATCTGCGGAGTCAGTGAGATTTCCGGTACCAGGATCAGTACCTGACGTCCCTCACGGCATTTCTGAGCAGCCAGCTGCATGTAGACTTCCGTCTTGCCTGAACCGGTCAGGCCGTGCAGCAGAATGACATCCTTTTCGCTTTTATTGATCTTCTCAATGGCTTCAACCTGCTGCTGGGTAAGATCATAATCAGCTTCTCTGATGTCAAGCTCACTGACATCGGCTGTCTTTTCCTTACCGTAGATCTCGACGGCTCCCTTTTTCTCCAGAATGGCACTGATGCCCGGATAAGCCCTGTTGAGATCACTTCTGAGCACATCGCCCTGTCTTAACAGTTCCACAGCCTGCTTCTGCTTTTCGCTGGTAGCCCTGGTCTCATCAATAAGATGGACATAGTATTCAACTACTGACTGCTTGCGGTTGCTGCGGGGCTTCATCTTGCTTGGCAGCATGCTCTGGAAGCAGGCAATGTTAGGAGAGACGGTCTGATGTCCCATCCATAAGCCCAGCTGATACAGTTCTTCATTGAGGATCGGTTCATCATCGATCACTCTGATGACTTCCCTGATCTGATATCCGGCTTTCTCGCTGTACTGTTGCAGAGAAAGATCACTCTCTTCCACACTGTCAACAAAGCCAGTAACACTCTGGCTTCCAAGCGGCACCTCCACCCTGACCCCACGGCAGGCATTATCACCTTCCTTAAGGGCATAGGTAAAGGTTTTATTAAGATCCATGACCGGATGCTCGATCCATACATTCACAATGCGCATATATTATATTCTAACATAAAAGAACACCCGGAAAAAACTGCCAGGTGTTCGGATTCTAATTTACATAACCCTGCTTGTCAGCCAGTTTCATGTCTGCATTGATCAGAGCAAGATTTCTGATGATGTTGTCCTCATCATAATAGGTGAATTCACCCTGCAGGATCATCCACTGACCCGGCTTAGGGTAATCGTCAGGATACTTCCGGTCGTTCTTCAGGACGAATTCAATTCCCTGAGAACAACAGGCCGTGGCATCAGGAACGATGCAGCCAAAAAGCTGGCGTCCGTTCTGATCCTCACCCAGGGCAAAATAGCCGGTAATGCGGATCTTCTTGCCGACGTAGTTTTCCGGATTCCACATCATGTCATAAACGGTACTGTATACGACCGTTCCGCTCATCTCACTGATGTCTATATCTACCGGTTCGTCAAATGGGCTCTTTTCCTGAGCCGTGGTATCCTGTTTTCTGCCATCAGATACGATAACCAGCGGGTTATCGTTTCCTTCCTCTTTCTTCTCCGGTTCCTTACTGCAGCCCCGGATTCCAAGAGCAATGACAGCTGCCAGGAAGGCCAGCCATATTTTTTTCATCCTATTTCCTCTTTAGTCTCTGGATAATACTCATTATAACAAATACTGCAACATCTGCCACTACGATCGTCGAACCTACCGGGGTTCCCTTTAAAATAGCTACGATCATGCCGGCAATGGCACTTAAGACTGCAATCACTGCACTGGCTATCGTCACTTCCCTGAAGCTCTTATAGACCTGCATGGCTGAAATGGCCGGGAAAATGACCAGAGCACTCACAAGAAGTGATCCTACCAGATTCATGCCCAGAACAATGATCACTGCTGTGATAACCGCAATCAGCAGACCGTATCTGTCAGTGGCTATTCCGGTAGCCCTGGCAAAATTCTCATCAAATGTCAGAGCGAACAGTCTGTTATATAACAGTACAAACATCGCCACGACAATGACTGACAATACTACGCACAGCCATACCTCACCCCTGGTCAGAGTCAGAATACTGGTGGCGCCAAACAGAGTGGTACAAACGTCAGAAGACACGTTAGCGGAAGCGGAAAACAGATTCATTAACAGATATCCGAAAGCCAGCGCTCCCACTGATATCATCGCAATGCGGGCATCACCGTTGATGCGGACATTATTGTCCTGCTTAAGCAGCCAGATGGCTGCCAGCACGGTTATCGGCAGAATGATGATCATCCTGCTGTCAGTCATTTTAAGCACGGTAGCTATTGCCATGGCTCCGAAAGCCACATGAGAGAGCCCATCACCGATGTATGAATATCTCTTCAGCACCAGTGTTACGCCTAACAGTGAAGAACATAAGGCAATAAGTACCCCGGCAATCAGGGCATAGCGGACAAACGGGAACTGCAGATAGGTAAGAAGCATCTTAATCATGCACTTTCACCCGCTTTCCCTTAACATATTCTTCCACGGATCCGAAGAATACATCCCTGTCAAATGCCAGGATCTTATCGGCATGGTGATATACTTCTCCCAGATCGTGGGAGATCATGATGACGGTTATCCCCTCTTTGTTGAGCTTATCGATCAGCAGATACATTTCCTCTGCCGTAGCCGAGTCCAGTCCGGTAACCGGTTCATCCAGAACCAGCAGCTTGCTGGTGGCACATAAGGCACGCGCCAGCAGTACTCTCTGCTGCTGACCGCCTGACAGTTCACGGTAACAGTGATCAGCCAGATGGAGGATGTTCATTCTCTTCATGTTCTCCTCAGCGATTCTTTTTTCATTCCGGCCGTAGAAAAATCTCTTTCCCAGTTTGTTAAGACAGCCGGAAAGCACTACTTCCCTGACTGTAGCCGGGAAATCCTTCTGAATGTTGGACTGCTGCGGCAGATAGCCTATTTCCCGGCGGTTCAAACCGTCGCCATAGACTATTTCGCCACCAGACAGTTTTATAAGTCCCAGAATGGCCTTCATCAGAGTGGTCTTGCCGGAACCGTTTTCCCCGACAACGCAGAGATAGTCACCCGGCTGCACCTCAAAACTGAGACCTTTGATAATGTCTCCTTCTCCATATCCCGCTGATATGTTTCTGCATGTGATCAGCCGCATCAGTTAAGCACCCTTTCCAATACTTTCAGATTGTTTTCCATTATATCCAGATAGGTTAACCCATCCTGCAGTAATGCAGACTGCATTGAATTCAGTTCCTCAATGCTGCAGTCTTTTCTGGATGAATCTCTTATGATGGTCTCGGCCAGCTTTCTGTTGCCGTTTTCCAGGATCATGACATGATCCAGCTGCAGTTCACTGACCTTGCCGGCCAGAAAACTGATGGTTTCAAAACTGGCTTCACTTTCTGCCGAACAGCCTTTAAAGGCTGCATAGTAATCAATTCCATAGTCCCTGAACAGATAGATGAACGGGAAACGGTCCGCAAACAGCAGCACCTTCTTGGCTGATGATTCCGTTAAGTTCCGATACCGCTTATCAAGCCTGTTCAGTTTATTTATATAACCTGAGGTTTTCTTAAAAATTTCTCCGCTGTCTCCGGTCACCTCACTGATGACCTTCCCGATTTCACGGACGCATTCCCGGGCATTTCGCAGGGACAGCCAGATGTGTTCATCATATTCGGCTTCTTCTTCCCGGTGATCTTCCTTTTCCATGCCTTCCTTCTCTTCCTCGACAAAGAGCCTGTCAGAAATGGCTTCCATAAGATTAACCACCTTCATGTCAGGATTTACGGCTGTCTTCAGGGCATCCTCAACCCAGCGGTCAGATTCTCCGCCGACATAAACGAAGATGTCGCATTCCGATACCCTGACCATGTCAGCCACTGTCGGCTGATAGTTATGCAGATCCGTCCCGCCTTCCTGCAGCAGAGTTATTTCCACATCATCAATACCGGCTGTTATTTCCCTTATCCAGTCATACAGCGGAAAAATGGTAGTGACAATGCTGATCTTTCCATCATCATCCGAAGGTGCACTGCAACCCGTTAACATAAGCATTACTGCCATTACAACAACTAATAAACGCTTCATGCCTTTTCCCTCCTGCAGTCTTCACATAAGCCAAAGAAAACAGTACGGTGCGGATCAACGTAGAAACCGTGTTCTTCCCTGATGTGCTGTTCCAGCTTACTGACATCGTCACAGTGAATGTGCACCAGTCTGCCGCATCTTACGCACTTGCAGTGATAACAGCTGTCGTGGTGATGATCATGTTCCTCATCACTGCAGTACTCAAAACAGGCGGGAGTATTCTCATCCACAATGGATTTTACGACCTGCCCTTCAGCCATGAGCCTTTCAAGGTGACGGTAGACCGTAGTCAGTCCGACCTTTACGCCCTTGTTTTTGAGCATCCGGTAGATGTCCATGGCCGTCAGGTGCTGTCCTTCCCGCTGTTTTAGTGTTTCCAGGATCTTGTCCTTCTGTAATGTTCTGTATGCTGTCTTGCTGTTCATAATTTGAAAACCGTTTTCATTTTATTATTAATGACAGGCACAGTCAATAAAAAAAGCGCCGCAGCGCTTTATTTCTCCATGTTTCTTCTGATTATCACGGTAATCAGTTCTGCTGCCAGGGCAACGTCCTCATTGCAGATGACATACTTGTACTGTCCAACATAGGTCATTTCCCTTTCAGCCTTGGCCAGTCTCTGCTGAACGATCTCCTCAGCTTCCGTACGGCGGCCTCTGATCCTTCTTTCCAGTTCTTCCATGCTAGGCGGAGTGATGAAGATCATGATGGCATCAGGACACTTGTTCTTGACATTCATGGCTCCTTCAACTTCAATTTCCAGAACCACATTTTTACCTTCATCTCTGAGTTTATTCACATATTCCAGAGGTGTTCCATAGTAGTTGCCGACAAATTCGGTCCATTCCAGCAGCTTGCCCTCTTCAATGGCTTTCTCAAACTCTTCTCTGGTTACATAGAAATAGTCGACGCCTTCCTGTTCACCCGGTCTTTTCTGACGTGAGGTCATGGAAATGGAATATGCGATGTTAAGATCCTCATTCTTCATGAATTCGGCTCTTACTGTTCCCTTACCGACACCGGAAGGTCCTGATATTACGATCAATAAGCCTCTTTTACTCATCATCACTACCTCTTGCCTATAATTTAACACCAGTTTTAAATAGAGGTCAATGATATTATATGGTAAAATAATTGCGAGGTAATTATGGCATTTGACGGCATTTTTCTGAGGCAGATCGTAAAGCAGCTGCAGAGCGTAAACGGCTCACACATCAATAAGATCTATCAGATTTCCGACACGGAGATCCTCTTTATTCTGTACCAGCAGAAGAAGTTCCAGCTGATGGTTTCCTGCCATTCCAGCTATAACCGCATTCACCTTACGGAAAGAGAATACCCGACCAGAAACAATCCTTCCAACTTCATCATGCTGATGCGCAAGTACCTGGAAGGCGGCACCATAACCTCCATTGAACAGGCTGGTCTGGACCGCTACCTGGTAATATCCGTCGCCAACCGTAATGAGATTGGGGACCGCATAACCATTGACGTCTATGTAGAGTTAATGGGCAAATATGCCAACCTGATCCTGGTCTCAGATGGACGCATCATCGATGCCCTCAAGCGCATACCGCCGTTTGAAAATACCAAGAGAACCATCCATCCGGGAGCCCTGTTCAAGGTAACCGAAAGCCAGCCGGACAAGATCGATCCTTTCAGCATTGACCATGTTTCCGACAGTGACAACCTCTTTGAAAAACTGATAGGTTTCTCCCCTCTGCTTTCCGACGAGGTCCGTTTCCGCTTAAACCATGGCCAGAGCTACCGTGAAATATTAAAACAAATCGATGAGTCAGATAAAGTTTACGTCAGTGCCAACGACATGTTCCACTGCATACCTCTGACCCATCTCAACATTCCATATGACAGTTATCCGATCTGTCAGGGACTTGATGAAATATACTTTGCCCGCGAAGAACGCGAGAGGATCCGTCAGCAGACCGGTGATCTTTTCAAGTTTACCCGTCGTGAAATTAAGAAATGTGAAACCAAGATCCAGAGGCTCAATGCCTCCCTGGAAGATGCCCTGAACTGCGACATCTGGAGAAGATATGGAGAAGCTCTTTACGGCAACATGGATCAGGTCACCAAAGGAATGACCAAAGTGACACTGACCGGTTATGACGGCGAAGAACTGACCATCCCGCTGGATCCGCGCCTTGACGTCAAGGGCAATGCCCGCAAGTGCTTCCAGAAATACCGCAAGGGTTCAACCGGACAGAAGTACATTGAAGAACAGCTGCGACAGGCTGAAGAAAATCTCAGCTATTTCAATCTGCTTGACCAACAGCTGCAGCAGGCTGACTTCCTGACAGCCCGGGAGATCCGTCAGGAACTGGAAAGAAACGGCTACATGAAGCGGAAGAAAACCAGAGCGCCTAAGAAGAAGCAGGAAGAGCCTAAGTTTCTCAAGATATCTTTCAATGAAAAGTTCATCTACGTTGGCAAGAACAATATTCAGAATGACTACATCACCTTCAAGAAAGCCGGACGTGTGGATACCTGGTTCCATGTCAAGGATCTTCACGGTGCCCATGTGGTCATAACCACTTCCCATCCAAGCGAAGAAGAGATCAGACTGTGTGCCCAGCTGGCCGCTTATTATTCACGAGCCAGGGAATCCAGTTCCATTCCGGTCAACTACACTCTGATAAAGCACATAAAAAAGATACCGGGTTCCAAGATTGGACTGGTATCAATGAGTGAATATAATACCATCTACATTGACATAGATGAAAACTATCTGAAGCAGTTCATAAACGCTTAGTACGGTACAGGGCTGCCATCATAAGAGTTGACAGAACCATGAATACCGTGGCAACTGTCAGAGGCAGACCATATGACCCGGTAAAGTCATACATGTAACCCACCACGCTGACGCTTAAGGCATAAGTTACGGTAGAGACAAAAGATATTACCGGATACGCTTCCCGGTACTGTTGCGCCCCGTAGAGATCCTTGCACATCAGCGATATCAGCAATCCAGATATCGCATAGACTGCTCCATAAAGGAAAGCACCAAGCAGAAGCATGCCCATGCTGCTGCCGGACAGTAACATCAGATCACCGGCAACATTGACAATCGCCATGATGGCGATTGTTTTTAATGTACCCAGATGGTCGGAAAGCGATCCCGCCAGCAGTTTGAAGGAAACATTGGCAATCATGCAGGCGCTGGTGAGATAGGCAGCCTGCGAAGCTGTCAGTCCCTTATCAGTGCCGATGCCGATCATATGCTGGCCTAAGGCCGGGATCACCTGCAGCAGTATTGCCGCCAGAAAGATCCTGAACATGAAGCCGTCGATCAGAGAATGTCTTTTTTCCCTGTCTGTCTTGCGGGCAGCGATGAAGCGGATCGGATATACCATGGAAGGCAGACATAACAGCAGCATTATCATCGCCATGATGCGGTATCCCGACTGCCAGCCGTGCTTCTCAATGACTGAAGCCAGTACCGGGTTGAAGACGGCTCCGCCCAAACCGCTGAAACTCAGGACCAGACCGGTTTTGGTTCCCAGGTTTTCATGAATCAGACTGTTGAGGATGATGGTGATGATGACCATGGAGAAACAGCTGTTTCCGGCTCCCATTAACATTGCCAGCAGGTAGAACTGCCAGACTCTGTTACAGAAAGACATGCAGAAGATGGCCAGAATATTGCACATCATCCCGCTGATCAGCACTTTTTTGAAGTTCTTCTCTGTCAGAATTCGCGGAATGATCATCGTGACCAGCCCGGTAGTAATGCTGCTGATGGTTGCATAAATAGCCAGGGTACCCCTCCTGATGCCCAGGGCTGCGGAAACCGGAGTAAAGAAGACACCGGTACAGTTAGTGGAAAGCCCCACTGAACTGGCAGCCATCAGACACATTAACAGAATAACGGCAAAATCATTGTCTTTCTTCATTTTTTAATATTCTTTGTCAATGTCGCGGTGTACCACAACGGTACGGCTGCCGGCTGCCCTGAGCTTTTCGTCTATGTAGCGGACAAAGCTGACGGAACGGTGATGACCGGAAGTACAGCCAATGGAAACTACCAGTTCGTTTTTGCCTTCACTCTGATAGTAAGGAATGAATTCATACAGGAAGTCCATGATCTTTCCGGACATTGAAACAGACTGTGGAAAGCTGAATACATAATCATATACGTTATCATCCAGACCGCTGCAGTGCTTCAGTTCATCAACATAGAACGGATTAGGCAGACATCTGACATCGTATACCAGGTCAGATTCATTAGGTATGCCGTTGCGATAGCCAAATGAAACCAGCTTGATGGTCATGCCGTCATAGTCAGCATCCTTGAACATGTCGATGATGTTCTGTCTTAACTGCTGAGGTCTCAGATGGGTTGTATCAATGACCACATCTGCCTGCTCCATTACCGGTGCGCAGATCTCGATGTCCCTCTGAATGGCGTCTTCCAGGGATGGAACACTGCGTGATACCAGCGGATGCTTTCTTCTGGTCTGCTTGAAACGGCCCAGCAGGGTCTCCGGTTCACAGGTAATGAATAACAGCTGATAGTCAATGTTCTGTTTCTTCAGTTCGTTCAGTTCACTGAGAAAACTGTCAAACATGGCCTGGGAACGGCTGTCCACCACTATTACCAGATTTCTGGTGGTCGGATTATCCAGCTGCAGACGACAGACCGGTATCAACAGCTGAGGCGGAAGATTATCGATGCAGAAATAGCCGATGTCTTCCAGATTGTTACAGACAACGGACTTGCCGGCTCCGGAAAGTCCAGAGATGATCAGTAAACTCATAACTACTTCTTCTCCTTCATCTTTTCAGCAGTTCTGACCAGACGGTTACGGATCTTGAAATGACGGTCAAATTCTTCAAAAGTCTCTTCATCAAGTACTCTCTTCGGCAGTACTATCTGATTCTTCTTCAGGTCAATCAGATAGCAGTCCCGGGTTTCATAGACATCCATTTCCTCTGTCAGCTTATGTACTTCCTTTTCCTTACCGCTCACACAGGTAATGTTCTTACTGTCAACGGTTATGACGGTTTCCGGATATACTGCATTGTTGTTCCGGTACTTCTTATTGACGGATCTCTTCAGAAAGAACTTCTTGACTGATACCGTACCCAGGGAAAACAGATACATCATCAATCCGGCAAACGGCATAGTAAAGGCGCGGGTGAGCTGATTCTGATCCGTACCGTTATTGGCGTAATACATCACGATCATCAGAACACCGAAGGCCCGCAAGGCAATGGCCATGAAGCGGTAGATGTTTTTCAGGTTCTTATTCTCTTCCTTAAAGCTTTCGGAATTGACCGTATTGAAGTAAGCCTTCTGTTTCATGTCTTCATTGTTGTTTATGTATCTGATTTCCATAATAATCACTCCTCATACTGTCGCAGGGTCTCCCTGCATGCTTCTCTGAATTCTTCTATGACGCTGTCTGGTGCCAGAATCTTAATGCCATTGCCGTATCTCATCAGCCAGGAGAACAGCAGTCTGGATACCACGACCCTGACACTGCAGTCAAAATATTCCTCATTGCTCTGCAGCATTATGACATTGCTGCCAAACTGATCAAGTACTTCCGAGGCAAAGCGCGACGCACACCTCAGCCTGACGCTGCTGGTTTCCCCGGAGAACATCATGATATGCTTTTCCACATATTCCCGGATGTCCAGCTGACGGAATACATGGTCCGTTGAGCCGGAGAGGATGTTTTCCATGCGGTCTATGCGGTAATGGACATACCCCTGATGCTTTTCGGAAAAACCGATCAGATAGTACCTTTCATCCTGCCAGATGATCGCATAGGGAACTGTTTCATACTTTTCCCGGCGGCGTCTTTTCTTCTCCCCGGTGATCGTAAAGTCAAAGTAATCAAAGGTGATCCTTTTCTTTTCATACAGAGCATCGCCGATGGCATCAATGTTATAGTAGATCTGTTCATTGGTGCTGTGCGTACGGCGGTAGGACAGCGTATTTCTTATCTTCCCCCGGTTGTACTGATTGGTCAGGCTTAACAGCTTGTCCATTGTTGAACGGCTCTTGGATTCGGTAATGAAGCTGCAGGCATTGACAGCGTCCGCCAGAATGCGCAGTTCACTGTTTTCAAACAGCTCACCGTCATAATAGTAACCGCTCTTTTCTCCTCGGACAGACTCAATGTAAATGCCCATATCATTCAGTGCCTTTATGTCACTGTATATGGTCTTTCTTTCCACTTCCTCACCCTGGCTCTGCAGTAAGGGAATAAGTTCCTCACTGTTAAGCGGATGATCGACGTCAGTCTTTTCCTTCAGAATGTTAAGAAGCTTTATGATCCTTGCCTTGCTCATTTTCCGATCCTCACGACTATTATACCAATTGTATATGCCACTTTCCACGCAAAATATACTTTTTCAGTCCGTTTTCTTGGACATTGCCTCCATCAGCAGGATAGTATCATAACAATGCAAGGAGGCAGTTAAATATGTCACAGAAAACAAGATTATCCTCAGCCTACGGCTTATCCTTAATGGCAATTGCCCTGGCCATCAACAACTCTCTTTTCACAAGCCTTATTCCTCTGGGAGCAGCTGTTTATCTGGTCAGGGACCTGTTTTTCAAGAAAAGACATCCCGGCTGCCTCCCGGCAGTGCTGGCAGCTGCCATCGCAAATACCGTGATCTATGTCCTCGGTTTCAGATATTTCATCCGGATCGGACTGGCCTTCACCGTAAACACAGGATTGCTGATCATCTTCAACATCTTCTATACCTACTCTCTTTTACAGGCTTCCCGCAAACAGCTCAGAAAAGCCCTGCGCATCAACATCATCACTACCATGGCAGTCATCATCATTGCCATTCTCTCCGATCTGCTCATAAAGCTCACTCTCCCGGGTTTTGGAGTCGGTGTTCTGCCAGGCTTCTGGCTGTTACTGCTGATCATGGTGATTTCCCTTCTCCCGGCCATCTCATTTGCTGCCGGCAGAAGCGCTTCTGCCGCCTCTTCCCTGAAAAGAAAAATGTCTTAAAATTCTCATATTACTGTATAATATTAGTTGAAAGACAGGTATTATACATGAAAATCACAATAGACAGCTACAAGAACATTCATGATCTGACCATACCGGTTGTTAATAACAAGCTCATTTTACTGGGAGCCAACGGGGTGGGAAAGACCAATACGCTTGAAGCTGTCTTTTATAATAAGTGCACCATCGAGGATGCTCCATGCAAATATGCCAGAAGATTTCTGCTGTCAATGGATCTGTTAAGCGGCGATGACTATTATCCTAACGCCAACATCATCCGTGAAATGTTCCCGGACATCACTCTGGATAACCTGCAGGAAAAGCTGATGGTCTTCCTGGAAAACGCCTATGAGCACCGGAAACGACCGATGATGCGCAAGATGATCCAGGATGCTCTGGACACCCTGACCTACTGCATTACAAATCAGCACTTTGATCCCAGCCCGCTCGCCATAACCAGACTGGCTGTGCTTTACAAGATATACCATGACACCATCCGGACTGGGGATAAGTACATTGTTCTGGTTGACTCACCGGAACTGTTTGCCCATCCGATGATGATGGATGAAATCGTCAATGTCCTGCTGTCTCTGGCAGAAGCCGGCTGTCTTGTAATCATCACCACCCACAATGAACACATAATTTCACGTTTCTTTACCAGCTTTGATGAAATCGTCATGGTGGTAAAGGGTGTGGACGGTCAGATGGGCATGATAACCGTTGACATGCAGGCCATAGTCAGCGAGATACGAGCCTTCTACCGGCAGGATGAATACCTCACTCACAGCTTTTCCCGTATGAGCCACGAGGATGACGGATTGATGGAACTGCTGAAGAATGACCTTGAAAGCTATCTGATCACTGCTTTCCGTGACCGTATCATCACCATCTTCTTCTCGGAAACCATGGTTCTGGGTGAAGGGGCCAGTGAAGATGTCCTGTTTGACTACATCTGCAATGTAGCCCATCCGCAATGGATCTCGGAACATCAGACCGGTTTTCTCAACTGCATGGGTAAGTCAACCATGCCGATATATTTCATTTTCCTGAACCATCTGGGAATCAGGACTTTTGTTCTTTACGATCTGGACAATCCAGCCAATCTCGTACACGATGCCTATCACCGTTACTTTGATGAGTACCATTTTGCCAACCCTTCCCTGTTTGCCAGCTACTATCTCAACCCGGATCTGGAGGGCTACCTCAACATCACCAACGGTGAAAGAGTCCGGTCCATCATCAAGCCGCTGGGCATCTTCCGCTACACCTACATGCAGAAGGAAGAAAACCCGCGTCTGGAAAAACTGATCAATATCATGGAAGAGAATATCTTAAGGATGAAAGAAGCCAGATGAACATTTATGATTACGTAAAATGGCGCGGGGACGTACCAATGTCCCAGTCGCCTTTCAATGAACTGGACAGCCTGTTTCTGACCCAGCTGCCGTATCTTGACTGGACCTCAGCCCTGACTGGCAGACCGATAACCCTGCAGGAAGCCAGCTGGACCATTGAACGCCAGGAAGAACTGATCCAGAGTGATCCGGAAAGATATGAACTGGCCTTACTGGCAGCTGACACCATGCGTTTCGGTGGCATCCGCATCATTGACTACACCAGAATACTCAGTCAGGAACAGGAACTGCAGTTCTGTGCCATGTTCTTTAAACTGCCTGACCATACATATTACATTGCCTATGAAGGAACCGAGACCAGTCTGATCGGCTGGAAGGAAAACTTCAACATGACTTACATGTGCCCTACTGCCGGACAGAAGGCAGCTCTGGAATACCTGAATCAGCGCATGAATGCTCTGCGATCATTCCATCTGGGAGGTCACTCCAAAGGCGGCAACCTGGCCTTCTATGCGGCAGTATTATGCACTCATCCTCACAAGATCATCGAAGCCCACAGCTTTGACGGTCCGGGATTCAGTGAGGATTTCCTGAATAAACCGGAATATCTGGCCATGAAGGACAAACTGACGACCTGGATACCGCAGTCATCGGTCATCGGGCGTCTTCTCAATAACAACACCCAGACCTTCATCGTCAAAAGCAGCGGTGACAACATGCTGTTCCAGCACAATGTATTAAGCTGGGAGGTGGACTTCAACCGACTGTATACCATAAGTGAAAACACCAAAGGCTCAGGCTTCATGGCAGAAGTCTTTGATGACTGGAATAACGGCTTAACCACTGAGCAGAAGATCGTATTCATCAACACGACATACGATACTCTGATGGAACTGGGCTATACCAGTGCCCGGGACATCTTTACTCATCCAACCCGAGTCATGGCGGAAATGACCACCCGCTTCATTTCATTCCCGCCAACCGCCCGTTCAATAGTACTTAACGTTCTGGCAGTCCTGCTCAAATGCAATGTCAGATCATTCTATAACAACTATCTTGATTCACTGCTTAAAAGAAGAAATGAGGACAGAAAATGAGAATACTGGTTTCCAATGATGACGGATTCGATGCACCGGGGATCCATTCCCTGGCCAAGGCCCTGTGCCCGCTGGGCGAGGTTACCGTGGTTGCCCCCGCTACCCAGCAGACCGCCAAAGGTCACAGTCTGACCATCGGCAGTGAAATACGCGTACAAAAGCGCTTCTTTGAAGAAGGAATCCCGGGCTATGCTGTCTGGGGTACGCCAAAGGACTGTGTTGACCTGGCTGTTGATGCCTTGCTGGAACGCCGCCCTGACCTGATCGTCACCGGCATAAATGAAGGCCCTAACCTCTGTAATGACTGCGTTTCCAGCGGTACCATTGGGGGAGCCATTGCCGGCTTCATCAACGGCATTCCTTCCATTGCCACTTCCCTGGATACCGGTGATCACTTTGACTATGACAAGTGTGCCCCGGCCATCAGAAAAATTGCCGGCTGGTTTATGAAAATGCCATATAACCGCGAGTTTGCCCTAAGCGTCAACTTTCCTAACACCGATGAAGACTTCAAGGGAATAGTGGTCGCTGAAAGCGGCGGTATTCATACCTTTGATGCCCACTATACGGTAGTAAGAGAAGACAGTGATTCCCAATACTACGTCATTCCGGGCGGATTTGTGGTACTTAATGATGTGATTGAAGACCTGGATCATGACATCTATGCCATGCTTCAGGGTTACATAGCCATGACGCCGGTGCATTTCGACATGGTACACCATACGGCACTGGACACTTTGAGAAAGGACTGGAACGAGTATGATAGATGAACTCAAGAAACAGGCAGTTTCGCATATTGAAAGCCATCAGGAAGAGACCCTGGAACTGGGCAATACCCTTTTCAATACCCCGGAACTGGGCTTCAGAGAATTCAGAACCGGTGAGATAATAAGAGACTATCTCCATTCTCACGGTCTGAAGGTCGATAAGACCTTTGCCTATACCGGCTTTTCCGTTACCCTTGGCTCAGGCAGACCGCATGTCGGACTGATTGCGGAACTGGATGCCATCCCTACCCGGGGACATCCCTGCGCCGATCCGGTTACCACGGCCGCTCATGCCTGCGGACACTCAACCCAGTGTACTGCCACCCTGGCAGCCCTGGATGCCCTCAATCAGATAAAGGATCAGCTTAAGGGAACCGTTACCCTGTTCTTTACCCCGGCGGAAGAATTTACCGATCTGCCATACCGTCAGCAGCTGATAAAGGAAGGAAAGATCAGATATCTTTCCGGCAAGGAAAACATGCTGGTGGACGGTATCTTTGACGATGTTGACTGTCTGATCCATCTTCATGCCATGGGAGATGACCATTACCGTTATTCCGTAGGTTCAACCCTGGCCGGATTCATCTATAAGAAGATCACCTTCCTGGGCAAGGCAGCCCATGCTGCCACCATGCCGCATCTGGGAGTAAATGCGCTCAATGAATGCGCCCTGTTCCTGAATGCCATTGCCTATCTCAGGGAAACCTTCCGCGACGAGGACATGGTCAGAGTACACGGCATCATTGATGAAGGCGGCAATACCGTCAATTCCATTCCTGATAAGGTCGTCTATGAATGCTACGTCAGAACAGCCAATTCCGATCTGCTGACCAGACTGAATCAGCAGCTCACTGATACAGCTCATCACTGTGCCGTAGCCTTGGGAGGCTCGTGCATCGTTGATGACATTCCGGGATATTTCCCGTTTGTTCAGAATGACAAACTGAATGAAACCATTGAAGCCAATATCCTGGATTACGCTGATGCTTCAGTAATAAAGCATCATGAAACCTCCATTGCCGGGGGTGATGTCGGTGACATCTGTCTGTTCAAGCCAATCGTCCAGTATGGCTACAACGGCATTTCCGGCAGGATCCACGGTGCCGATATGAGGATCGCTGATCCTTACGAAGTCTACATCACCCAGGCAAAGATCCTGGCCGGCTGTGTGATCGATCTGCTGGAAGATCCGCAGAAAGTCGAGGAAATTAAAAAGAGCTTCCAGGTGAAAATGACCAGGGAAGCCTACATTAAGTATCTTGAAGGATGAAAAAACCGGCATCGCCGGTTTTCATTTGATTTTTACTGTCTTACCCTTATAGCCAAGCAGTTTGGCTATCTTTCGTCCATCATCAGGATAGATCCTGACCAGATGCCTGAACATTCTTTCATAGGATTCCTCCGGTGAGCGTTTATACATCTTCTTTATGAAACTTTTTCCGTACATCTGTTCCGGTGTCGAATATCTGGCAATGCCCCAGCCATAGGGATTGCCTTTTTTATCCAGTTCATATTCGAAATCCGTAGTCAGAACATATCCCTGCATCTGCAGTCTGGTAATGATCGACTCAAAACCGCTCTTGCCTTCCTTTCCCCAGTAACCTGTCAGTTTCTTCAGTCCCTTAGAAAGAATGGCATCATGTCTGATCAGTTCCTCATAGATGTTGATGTCAGCTCCATCCACTTTCAGCCCATCGTCAATGCGGGCATCAAAGTCATAGCCGTCACGACGGAAGTTCGCAAAGTCAGGATACCATTTCAGGGAAACGTATCCGGCCTTGTTATTGAAGAACTTGCCGTAAACCACATCCCCCATTCTTAAAACCGGTCCCTTCCATTCCCACGGACCATCAATTGAGGTAAACCAGCGGTCTGCCGGAGTATGTTCCTCAATGGAAAAACCCTTTATTTCATTTTCGAAAAAAGGGAGAAATCCATATTTAAGCACTGCCTCATGCAGTTTTTCCGCACTGTCAAATACTTCCGTTATCATTTTCCAATCTGTCCAAATAACTGTTTACCTCTTCACGGGAAGTAAAGCGGATGATGTTCACGTTTCGGCTTTCATTCAGAGCTTTCCTGACTCTGACTCCCTGGTTATCCGGGAACTGTATGACATATTCACGGAATTCGGGATCAAGTTTTTCTTCTACCCAGGGCAGATCATCTCTGACGGTGCCTATTCTGTCCTCAATGGACTGCAGACACACTTCCAGCGGCAGATCAAGAAAGAAAACCGTATCGGCGTATGACAGTCTGTACCTCAGTGTTCTGCCATAGTTACCGTCCATGATCCATTCATCACGGTTCATTATCTCTGTTATTCTCTCATCAAATACTTCTCTGGGGACTTCCGTTACATCAGGTTTCCAATATACCATGTCCAGATGATATACCGGTATTCCCAGTATTGTGGATAAGCGGCGCGAAAATACTGACTTGCCGGAACCGGGACATCCAATGACCAGTATCTTCTTCATCTTACTTCAGCAGAACTGATCCACCGATGAATTCTCTCATGATGGAGTTGTTAGGGATCATTGAGTCATCATAGATTGAATCAAAGTACTTCAGGAAGTTCAGCATTCTTCTGGCTTCCGCATACTCCGGTTCCGTTCTCCTGATTCTCTTTAGCAACGGTTCGGCATACTTCTTCAGTACTGCCAGTTCATAGATGCAGTTGGAATTGAAGAAGACATCAGCCTCAGAGTTATACGGGAAGATGTTGACATCTTCACTGCGGCGGACATCCGGCCACATGTCGATCGTTCTCTGCGCTTCACTGTTTCTGAACTTGTAGTCTCTGACTATTCTTCTTAACATGCGGGCATCCGTAGTAGACACACGGTTATGATGGTCAATGGAGATCGGGGTAAACGGCGAGATGTAGATCTTGAACTTCATGTTGTCATCAATGCCTTCCGTCAGCAGTGAGTTCATGGCATGAATGCCTTCAATGACAATTACTGTATCCTTGTCCAGCCTGGTAATTCTCTTGCCGTATACCTTGCAGGAATTGTTGAAGTCATAGGTTGGCAGGTCTACCTGTTCCCCATTCAGCAGGCCATTGATGTGTTCAACAAACAGTCTGGTGTCAATCGCTCTGATGCTTTCCAGATCCGGCTTGCCGTTTTCATCATAGACACGTTCGCTTTTTTCCTTGTAATAGTCATCAGTACCCATGTACAGAGTCTTCTTGCCGTTGACACCCAGCTGAATGCACAGACGCTTGGCAAAAGTAGTCTTTCCTGAACTGCTTGGTCCGCAGATCAGAACCAGTCTGGCCTTTCGTTCACAGATCATATCGGCAATGTCGCTTATCTTCTTTTCATGGAGTGCTTCCTGCATCAGAATGATGTCATCGATATTGTCATACAGTATCTTTTCATTAAGATCAGAGACGAAGTTGACATTCATCAGCTGACCCCAGCGGGCAGCTTCACCGAAGGCAGCATATAACATGTCCTGTTCCTGATACTCAACCAGCTTGTCAGGATTTCCCGGATGCGGGAAGCTCAGGATCAGGCCGTTGCGGTAAAGATTGATCTCAAACAGACGGATATAACCGGTTGAAGGAACCATCAGATTGTAGAATACGACGGTTTCATCTTCCAGGGAATAAACTTCAACGTCGTCAATGTTGGTAATACTGTCAATCAGCTTGATCAGTTCTTCCTGTCTGCCCCTCTTGGCAATCTTGAGAGCACCGTCCTTGGTGGCGTGTTCCTTGATGATAGGCAGATCCATTTCAATGATCTCATGCATTCTGTCGGTCAGCTTGACGACATCGTCTTCATAGATCCTCTTATTCAGGGTAATGTAGAGACCCTTGTTAAGAGAATTACGGACATTCACCAGAACATCCTTGCCGAATACATCATGAATGGCCTTGATGAAGATCAGAACCAGTGAGTTCTGATATACCAGCCAGGCTTCATTATTTCGTAAATCCAGGAATTCTATCGTACAGTCGTGATTGAGTACGTGAGTCAGGGCTCGGTAGGCATTGTCCAGTTTGGCCAGATAAGTAGGATACGGCAGCTGATCTTCAATGTCCTTCTGAATGACTTCCAGCGGAACCCCTTCATACTCCTTTACCACATTAAGATTTTCTATTTTTACTTTATATTTCATCATAAAAACCTCTCTTTGCTCAGATTATTAATGCTTTTCTTACTATATTCATTATAACCCATCAGCAGATAATTATATATCTATTTCACCCTGCAGGCAAAGCACTGCTGCACAGAAAAAACCGTAAGTATCTTACGGTTTACTGTTTTGATTAATATATGTTCTACTGTTTTGGCACTGCCAGTCTGATGGCTCCCGGAACCATTTCCACCGTAAAGTGATTGTCGTAAATGATCTCACCGTCCAGTGAGTAGGCAAAACCATCCGGTGCCACGACTTCCACCTTCTTAGTCTGACAATAGGTAACGATGTCCTTCATTCCCGGATCATCAAGATGCTGGCCATTGGTATAAGGTTTCAGGATCCTGACAAAGCGCAGACGTGAGATCGGCTTGATCAGGCACACTTCAATTAAACCGTCATCTACTCTGGCCTTAGGAGCACACTTGAAGGAACCTCCCACATACTGACCGTTTGCCACCGTACAAAGGAGCATTCTGCCGTCAGGATTGAGCAGCCTGCCGTCAGCGTACACTTTGGCCTTGTTGTTCATGCTGGTAAGCAGAGCTCTGATGATGCCCTTGGTGTAGGAACTTTTGCTGCCATGACCGTTCTTTTCCCTGTCTTCATTAATGGTAATGGCTACCGTGGTATCAAAACCGAAATTTACCACGTTATTGCTGTAGCGGTCACCGACTTTCAGCAGGTCAAGAGGCTGAGTAGTGGCATGCAGAAGCTTTTCAACATCCATGAAAACTTCCGGACCGCCAAACACCTTGACAAAGTCATTGCCGCTGCCGCAAGGATAACAGGTAACGCTGGCATTATCCACGCCAACTGCTCCATTGAATACCTCATTAAGGGTTCCATCACCGCCGCAGGCAATGAATCTTACTTCTTCCTTGGGATTGTCTTTTATCCATTTTCTGACATATTCGGTTGCATCACCAACGCCTCTGGTCTCATAAACCGTGCAGTCACTTTTTTCCGGTGATTTCTCATATGCTGCCTTAATGGCTTCCACTCCCCGGCCGTCACCGGCGACAGGGTTTACGATAAATACATATTTCATAAGCTTCTCCTTTTTATCCCATTATGCTCAGTATTCCCAATACGATCAGCAGCTCACCCAGAAGATAAGCCAGCATGACCGTGAAATGCTTTCTGAAGATGATCTCAGGCCTTTTATAATACCTGACCAGAAACAGACAGCAGTCCGACACAAAGAACAGTAGAGCTCCCGCAAAGGCCACCCAGGCTCCAGAGCTTCTGTTGGTCATTAACTGCAGCAGTGACACCACATTCATGGTACTGTTGCACAGCAGATAAAACCGCATCGGCAGGACCATGCTCTTAGGTGTAGTCGGCTTCAATACATACATGATAAAGAAACTGATACCATAATAGATCACTGCCATCGGTATGACGATCAGCCAGTTAGCTGTTTTAAAGCTTACATTCGGCAGGTAGGTCAGAACGAAGAATACATGAGAGAAGATGAAGCTTATTCCTCCCATGGTAAACCATTTATGTCCCTTTGGTATCAGTAATACATCGCCCAGCCAGCTGAAGGCCAGGGCCCGTACCAGATAGATGTTCATTTTCTTAGTTGCCGCAACATAAAACAGCAGTAATAACAACAGTAAAAACGGCTTTGTTCTGGCTCTGCGGATACTGTCATCATTCCAGCTGTCATACAGATGGATCAGTGATGTGATGGTAAAAAGTACAAGAAACACCTGTTTCATAAATACTCCCTGAAGATATTGTAATCTTATATTCTATATTATTATCATATCACATACTGCATAAGATAAAACACTCAGTTTCCTGAGTGTTTCTCTTTGTTTCTAAAGGTTAGCCGCACCGATTATTCCGGCATCAGAGCCAAGCTGGGCAATGGCGATCTGCGGTATGGCAATGTAAGGTGAGCCGAAGCATTCCCTGGCCATTTTGTCTCTGATCGTATCCAGCATGACCGCTTCATGATGAGAAAGGCTTCCGCCAAGTAATACCAGCTGCGGTCTGAAGATGTTGACTACATTGACCACACCGGTACCAAGGATATCCATGTAGTTATTCAGGACTTCCGTGATGATCCGGTCCCCCTTGTCATATCTGTCAAAAATCTCATTTACCGACAGTTCCAGGCCGGTTGCTTCCTTTGCCTGGCTGAGAAGTGCCGGAATTGAGGCATAAGCTTCCAGACAGCCCTTGCGGCCGCAGCTGCACTGCAGTCCATCAGCCTTGACCACCATGTGGCCCAGTTCACTGCCCCCAATCATGCCGCCTTCAAACACCTTGCCGTTGAGAATGATGCCTCCGCCGACACCGTTGCCCAATGTAAACATGACAACGTCACTGTAATCCTTGCCTGCTCCTTCAATTGCTTCTCCCAGAGCAGCACAGTCAGCATTATTGGCAATTCTGACCGGACATGGAATTACTCTGCCCAGTTCCTCGACAATGTTGACATTCTCCCATTTGATGTTATTGGAATAATTGACTATTCCTTTCTTTCTGTCGATGGTTCCCGGTACACCAATGCCGACGCCGACACACTGTTCCAGAGGTACCCCATGATTTTCCAGTATGGAGAGGACTTCCTCACCAACTTCTTCCAGAATAGCCTTATATCCTCTTTCCGGTCTGGTCATGAATTTTTCTTCCGAGAGGATGTTATCCTTCTCGTCAACCAGACCAACTCTTGTCTCATAAGATCCGATGATGACTCCGACTCTCATAGGTGAAGCCTTTTCCCTGATGGTCGTCATCAGGGCATCGCATTTTCCTTCGATCTGATAATCACCGCTGCCGGCAGTAATCAGTAGAGAATCACCTTTTCTGAAGGATTTCTTCTCACCCTGGGAAGAAATGGTTCCTTCACCATCCAGAATAAGCAGTGAAAGGAAAGATTTTTCCGTTACGGTTCCCTGCATTCTGTAGCGGGAAATACCGTCAAGATTCACTCGGTCAACCGTGAAATAATCACAGTCAGCGATATGCGGGAATCCGGTATTTTCCTTTACCGGCGGTACTCTGTTAGTAACAGCCAGTGCCTTATCAATGTGCAGTTCACGGGTCTTGCCGTTTTTATCCTTACGGTTATAGTCATAAATACGGTAAGTGACGTTGGAGTTCTGCTGGATCTCAGCTACCATTATACCCTTGCCGATGGCATGAAGAGTGCCTGATTCAATGAATACGATGTCACCCTTATGAACTTCTACTTTATTAAGTACTTCCAGCAGAGTGTTGTTTTCTATTCTCTCCCTGTATTCTTCCTTGGAAATGGCCTTCTTGAATCCCTGATACAGGAAAGCCCCAGGTTCAGCATCAAGGACATACCACATTTCCGTTTTTCCATACTGTCCCTCATTCCGTAAGGCATAGCCATTGGATGGATGAACCTGAATGGAAAGATCATCTCTGGCATCAATGAATTTTACCAGAATTGGAAAATCACGGAAACGGCGGCAGTTGGTACCAAGCACTTCAAAGCCCTCAGCATCAATGTATTCCTTCAGTGTCTTGCCGGCATATTCACCTTCCGCAATGATTGACGGTCCATCCGGATGACAGGAAAGGACCCAGGCCTCAGCACAGATTTCACCGTCATAGTCAAAATTAAACTCTTCTACCAGACGGTGACCGCCCCATAGATTATCCTTAAAAGCAGGTTTAAGCTTCAGAATGCTCATATAATCACTCCCTCATAAATATTATAAATGGATTATTTGACTTTAGATAAGACTTTCATGATTTCCAGGGATGCTTTTTCACCCATGACCGGACTTTCAGTAAGCCCTAGGCTGGCACATCTGACTGCTTCATTTACTTCACCGGTAAAATCGCTGTCCTGTTCAACCCTGATGACTTCACGGGTTCCATCATTATAGAAGATCTCAGCTTCCGTGTTTTTCCAGAAGTTGACGATCTTGACATATCCCTTTTCGCCATAGAGATATCCCCTGTTTTCAGTTCCATCCAGCCAGCTGCACTTTACGGTAGCGGTTATGCCATTGGCATAGACAATGTCGGCTACCATCTCAATGTCATTAGGATACTTGTCCTTGACGATCCTGATCATCTTGACTTTTCTTATCTCACTGTCAGCATAGTAGTTGGCAAAGCAGATTGGATAGACGCCGATATCATACCGGGCACCTCCCATGGTTTCCTCGTACAGGGTTGCCCTTTTCAGCTTATCCAGATCAGGAGTACTGCAGTACTTGCCGTAGATGTGTTCTATTTTGCCTATCTTTTCTTCAATAATTGGCTTTAATGTCCTGTTAAGCACCGTAAAGCAGGTCTTATGAGCTTCCATCAGGAAGCATTTCTGCTCTTTGGCCAGGGCAAACATTTCCCTTATCTGTTCAGCATTGGCCAGCATCGGCTTTTCACAGATAACATGCTTGTGATTCAGCAGGGCTCTTCTGATCAGTCCATAATGAGTTTCATTAATGGTGGCGATATATACCATGTCGATGTTTTCATCACAGAAAACTTCATCATAATCCATGTATTTGCAGTCTGGAAAGTTAAGGGAGAACTGTCTGGCTCTTTCCTTATCTCTGGCCGCAACAGCGTACAGGTTTCCTTCAGAGAACATGATTCCTCCGGCTACTCTGGTGGCAATGTAGCCGCATCCTATTATAGCTATGTTCATGATTATTCCTCCAATTATATTTTTTCATATTTTAGCCCTGCAGGCAAACTGCAGGCCTATTCATACATGTAAAATGCGCATTTGATTAACCTTGCTGTCCATTTGTAAACCTGTTGATCCCCTTGATTGAAAATACGGGCATTCAACCATATAATGACGTTGTAAAAAAGGAGACAACCGATATGAACATGCAGCCAAGACCAATTAAGAATGACATCCCTGTCGTCAATCACAAGCCGGAAAACGAAAAGCCATCCAGATGGAGTTTCATGAAGATCTTAAGAGAACACAGTGATCTGAAGGAATACTATCCTGAAATCAATCCATATGCCGAAGCCTATAAGTTCAGAGATGATGTCTACTGCATCTTTTTGCCAAGTGTTGCCAGCGGACTTGGCGACATGTGGGCATATCTGATCATCGGTCCTGAAAAAGTTCTGCTGATCGATACCGGACTTGGCCTGGGAGATCTTAAGGGACTGTGTGAAAAACTCGCTGAGGGCAGAGAGATAATCTGTGCCAACACCCATAATCACGTTGACCACATCGGCGGAAACAGTCAGTTTGACAAGGTATTCATCAATGAATTTGATGCTCCATTACTGGAAGAACAGAACAATCCTGATTACATGAAAAACTGGCTGCTTGATGAAAACGGTAAGCCTAAGACCGCTGAATATGATACCTCACGGCTGGTTGAATATCATCATTATGAAATAGCAGCCATCCCTGACGGGTATACCTTCGACCTTGGAAACGGACATGCCGTTGAACTTATTCATCTGTCAGGTCATACAGCCGGTCAGAGTGCTTTTTATGACCACAGCAATCACTGCCTGTTCATCGGTGATACAACCAGTGCCTTTGGCGGAGCCAACAATGAGCGCTTCCCGCATCTATGCACCGTCAATTCCTTCAGAGACAGACTGGCAAAGCTTCTCGAAAGATACGGCAATGAGATTTCCGGAGTTTTCCCTGGACATGGTGCCCTGGATCTTCATCCGATGATCCTTCAGTATGAACTGGATACCTGCAATCAGATCATTGCCCATCCAGACTGGAGCAGCAAGACCGTCATGTTTGGCGGCATGCCATTAATGGCTCAGTTCATTTATCAGTTCGGCAGCGATTTCAAGTATTCAGCTGACGCTGTCATTCCTGAATAACCGAAATTATATGTTTTAAAGGGACGGAACCAATCGATTCCGTCCTTTTTCTTTTTCGTTAGTGTCTAATAGCTTATGGAGAGTTCTCTCCGGAACTGATAGACCTGATCAACGGGCATTCCCAATATGGCTCTTCCATATATCAGGGTACCATTTTGACGATAAGCTCCTATTGCACTGACGATCACGCTCTCTGTCAGGGTTCCCTTTGCGTGAGTTACGTAATCTTTGGAAAACATCAGAGCATTTTCCATGATCCTGATTTCCCTGGATGTTTCGGTTCCATCGCCAAACACTTTCCGAATGTCGTCAAGATTTACCCTGAGACTGTCCCCAAAGTCGGATTTATCATATGGCATCATGATAACATTGGTATAACTAAGAAAATCGGGATCGACTTCATACTCTGCGCGCTTAATCAGTTCCTCCAGGCTTTTTATTCCTGCATTTGGCAGAACATATACTTCATATTGTCCGTTAGGATGTCTGGCAAAAAAACCTGACCTGTCTGCTTTATAAAACTCATATTCCTCAGAATTCAGACCGAAAATAGTGTCCCGGAAATTATAAATATAATATGCATCCTCAGCACTGATTTTTTCACCGATATCAACACCTGCCCAGCCCATGCCAGGTGATTCATTGGCAATGTCTTCAGGTTTAACTTTTATGATACTGATAATGGTCACGATCAGAGCCGCAATCGCCAAAAGAAGCAGCAGCAGTTTCCTCATAAGTCTCACTCTTTCATTCTTCTAACTGAATGATAACACATCTTAACCTTTTACCGAAAGAAAAAGGAACATGGTGATCCATGTTCCTTATCAGTTACTTAACCTCGTTGAATCCTTCTCTTGCTGCGTAGGTTGTATGCAGTAATTCATGAGCCTTATGAGAGTTAGGTTCACCTAAGAACTTTTCATATAACTCAATGATCTGAGGATTGTTATGAGACTGACGTACTACCTGACGTTCATCTTCAGAATACAGAGCCTTGGCTCTCTTTTCCTTATATGTGTCAATGATGTCATCCGGTTCATTTGGCATTAAGCTTGGCTTGATGTATGGCTGGCCACCGCCATTGATACATCCACCAGGGCAGCCCATGATTTCGATGAAGTGATATTTTGACTTGCCTTCACGGATCTGGTCAAGTAATACCTTGGCACTCTTCATGCCTGATGCGATGGCAACATTTACCACTGTACCGTTGATGTCGATTGAGGCTTCTCTGATACCTGCATCATGACCCTTTACTTCGTCGAAGGTGATCTTGTCATGTTCCTTGCCTGTTAACTTGTAGTAAACAGTTCTTAAGGCAGCTTCCATGACACCACCAGTAACGCCGAAGATAACGCCAGCACCTGTGTAATCGCCCATGATGTCCTGATCCCATTCTTCATCCGGTAAGCGGTTGAAGATGATACCGGCACGCTTGATCATCTTAGCCAGTTCTCTGGTAGTGATGACTGCGTCAACGTCGTATAAGCCGTTGACCATTTCCTGTTCTCTCTGTCTTTCGAACTTCTTGGCAACGCATGGCATTACTGATACTACGAAGATGTCCTTAGGGTCAACATTATGCTGCTGTGCCCAGTATGACTTGATGATGGCACCCTGCATCTGGTGAGGAGACTTGCAGCTTGACAGATGTGGTAATAAGTCACCATAGTTGTATTCTGCATAGTTGATCCAGCCCGGTGAGCAGGAAGTGATCATTGGTAATACTCCGCCTTCTGTTAAGCGGTGTAATAATTCCGTGCCTTCTTCCATGATGGTTAAGTCAGCACCGAAGTTTACGTCATAGACTCTTTCGAATCCCAGTCTTCTTAAGGCAGCTGTCATCTTGCCAGTGACAGGTGTGCCTACTGGATAACCGAATTCTTCGCCTAAGGCAGCTCTTACAGCCGGGGCAGCCTGTACGATGACATGCTTGCCTTCCGCAAAGGCCTTGTCAACCTTGTAGATCTCTGAATGTTCCATCAGAGCACCGGTAGGACATACGTTAACGCACTGTCCGCACTGGATACAAGGTGAATCAGCGAAGCTTCTGTTTTCAGCTGGTGAAACGATGGTCTTGAAACCTCTGTTTTCAAAGCCCAGGATACCTAAGCCATGAGCATTTGAACATCTGGCGATGCATCTGCCGCACAGGATACACTTTGAGGTATCTCTGATTAAGCCTGGTGCAAGTTCATCCAGATATGTTTCAGAACGGACACCGGCAAATGCGCCTTCTCTGGCACCGGTGATCTGTGCAACATGCAGCAGTTCACAATGGCCGTTCTTTTCGCACTGCTGACAGTTCATGTTGTGATTTGACAGCAGTAATTCAACACTTCTTCTTCTGGCTTCCGTTGCCTTCGGAGTGGAAATTCTGATTTCCATTCCTTCAGAAACAGGATAAACGCAGGATGCAACCAGTCCTCTGGCGCCTGTAGCTTCAACTAAGCAGACACGGCAGGAACCGACATTGCATTCGCCATGGTTGAATGAACATAATGACGGAATTTCATATCCGCATTTCTTAGCTGCTTCCAGAACGGTCAGCGAGCTGTCAACCTGATATGGAATGCCTTCAATCTTAATATTTACTAATGACATATCGGGATCCTCCTATATCTTTGAAATTGCGCCGAACTTACAAGATGAGATACAAGTTCCGCACTTTACGCACTTGCTGGAATCAATTGACATTGATGCAAGCTTATGACCAGGTGCAACATAGTCTGTTCTGGTAATGCAGCTTGCAGGGCAGTTACGTGCGCACATTCCGCAGCCAATGCACTTGTCTGGATCGATATGGTATTCCATTAAGTTCTTGCAGACGTGTGCAGGGCACTTCTTATCAACGATATGAGCGATATATTCATCTCTGAAGTGAGTCAGTGTTGATGTGATAGGGTTGCTGGATGTCTGACCTAAGGCACACAGTGAGTTTGTCTTAACGGTCTGGCTTAATTCATCCAGTTCTTCCAGGTCATGCATTGTTCCCTTGCCCTCAGTGATGCGGGTCAGGATTTCAAGCATTCTCTTGGTACCGATACGGCAAGGTGTACACTTACCGCAGGATTCATCACAGATGAATTCCATGTAGAACTTGGCTACGTCAACCATGCAGTTGTCTTCGTCCATGACAATGGCACCGCCTGAGCCCATCATTGAGCCCTTGGCTACCAGGTTATCGAAGTCAATTGGTTCATCCAGATATTCTTCGGTCAGGCATCCGCCTGAAGGTCCGCCAGTCTGAATGGCCTTGAACTTCTTGCCGTTAGGTATGCCGCCGCCGATGTCGTAGATCAGTTCTCTTAAGGTTGTTCCCATTGGTACTTCAACCAGACCGACGTTATTGACCTTACCGCCTAAGGCGAATACCTTGGTACCCTTTGATCTTTCAGTACCGACAGATGCGAAATCATCAGCACCGTTTCTTAAGATGTATGGAACGCAGGCCAGAGTTTCAACGTTGTTAACGCATGTCGGCTTGCCCCATAAACCCTTGACTGCAGGGAAAGGTGGTCTTGGTCTTGGCATACCACGCTTGCCTTCGATTGAGTTCAGTAATGCAGTTTCCTCACCGCAGACGAACGCACCGGCACCTAAACGGATATGACATCTGAAACTGAAATCAGTTCCCAGGATATGATCGCCTAACAGACCGGCTTCTGTAGCCTGCTGGATGGCGATTCTCAAACGCTTGACAGCGATTGGATATTCAGCACGTACATAGAAGTAACCTTCACTTGCACCGAATGCATAACCGGCAATGACCATGCCTTCGATGACAGCTAATGGGTTACCTTCAAGGATACTACGGTCCATGAAGGCACCTGGGTCGCCTTCGTCACCATTACATACTACGTATTTCTGATCAGCATCAACGTTTAAGGCAAACTGCCATTTACGTCCTGTTGGGAAGCCACCACCGCCACGGCCACGTAAGCCTGACTTAGTAACTTCATCAACAACTTCCTGTCTGGTCATGGTGAGGGCTCTCTTCAAGCCTTCATATGCGCCCATGCCTAAGGCTTCATTGATGTCTTCTGGATTGATGACACCGCAGCCATGTAAGGCAATACGTCTCTGCTTCTTATAGAAGTTGATTTCATCCTGCTTTGATACCTTGGCCTTTGTTACAGGGTCAACGTATAACAGACGTTCAACAACAGTGTTGTTGACGATGTCTGATTCAACGATTTCCTCAACATCAGTAATCTTTACCATACGATACAGAGTGTCTTCAGGATAGATCTTGACGAAAGGTCCCTGAGAACAGAAACCGAAACAGCCAACCTGGTTAACAGTTGCTCTGTCTTCCAGTCCTCTTTCCTTTAATACTTCTTCAAATCTTGCCTTGATCTCATCTGAATGGCTGGATAAGCATCCGGTACCACCGCATAAAACGATGTGACGTCTTCCATCAGAGCCACTGATTTTGGCTTCAAGATTTGCAGTACATACAGCTTTTTTTGCATTGAATTCTTCTACTGTTCTGATCATGCTGCTGCACCTTCCTTTGCACGGATTTCCTCAACGATGTTCTTGACCTTGTCAACAGACATCTTAGGATGAACCTGACCGTTAATGCTTACAGCCGGAGCGATGCCGCAGGCACCGATGCAGCGTAAAGCATCAAGTGTGAACAGGCCATCAGCACTGGTTTCACCAGGTTTGATTCCCAGAACTTCTGAAAACTTGTCAATGATCTGTTGTGCTCCCTTAACATAGCAGGCTGTACCCAAACAGCAGCCGACAATGTACTTTCCTTTCGGAGTCAGGGAGAAGAATGAGTAGAAAGTGACTACACCGTAAATCTCGGCAACTGAAATACCGGTTCTAGCAGAAACCAGTTCCTGTACTTCCAGAGGAATGTAGCCGTATTCGTTCTGGATGTCACTTAAAATCATCATTAACGGAGTTTTTTCATCCGTGTAACGATCACAGATTTCAAGGATCTTAGCAGTTGCACTTGCACTAAGTTTTGCCATAAATTCTTCCTTTCCTTTTAATAGCGAATTATCACGTATATATTATAAAATAAAAGTCTGTACAAATAAAAGCACTTTCGCCAAAGTCTCATAACTTCAGCAAAAAAGTGCCTATAAACAAATGTCAATCACATTTTCGAAATGTGCTTTTACCTTAAAATACAGGAAACCACGTTTGACTTTTAAATGAAATGCTCCACAACATATACAGTCTTTTCTGTCCTGTTCCACAGCACAATTATTTCACTTGTATCCATATGGGCATTATACCAGAAAACACATTCAGAATATTCGGGACGCTTTTCAGAGGGAACATCTATTTCATCCAGCCACTTGCTGACCGCAATGGAATAACTCTCGTAGTGGATGGACTTGCTTTCAGCCCGCCACAGCTGCCAGTTATCTATCGCTTCAGCATTTTCGCAGTAATACACATGGTAGCGGGTACCGTCTCCATGAAAACTTGGCCCCGAGTCAGCTTCATATGTCTCAGTGTAATGCGATTTATAAGGCAGTGCTATTCCCCAGTTAAAAGTCATGATAAAGTTATAATCTGATCTTCTATGCCATATCATGGCTATTTCTACCACTATGATCAGTACGACAATGCCAATTATAATCTTCATTTTTTTCATAGAATCAGTCCATTTTTCTATAGATTAACTATTTCGCCACCAAGTGCTTCAACTTCATCCAGTGAATGCGTTGAAACGATGGTTGGCTTGTTCTGTCTGACAATGATTGAAGCCACTTTTTTCATCAGCTCTTCATCAAGTCCCTTAAACGGTTCATCCATCAGCAGAACGTCGCTTTCAAACATCAGGCAGCGGGCCAGTGCAACTCGGCGTGCCATGCCCCCGGACAGTTCACTGATTTTCAGGTTACCGTCTATTCCCAGTTCCTGCAGCAGTTCATCCGTTTCCTTTTCCCTGCCGGTTACCAGCAGAACGTTTTCCCTGACATTCAGCCAGGGCAGCAGACGGTCTTCCTGAAACATGAATGATACTTTCCTGTCATCAATGTCCACCGTACCATTATCCGGTTTCAATAAACCTGCCATTAACTTCAGCAAAGTGGTCTTCCCCTTCCCGCTGGCTCCCATCAGACAGGTTATACCATCAGACAAATCCAGCGAGTAATCATGGAATATCTGTTTTTTGTCATAGCTGAAATCAAGATTATTTATTCTCATTGCCGACACCTCTGAAAAGCCACTTTTTTATCAGCTTTTCAATGCACATGCTCAAAATGACAACAACTGCTGTCCAGGCAAACAGTTCCGGAGTTTCCAGATAGACCTTGGAATAATACAGATTTGAACCGATGGCCAATGTTGGCTGACTCAGTACTTCGGCGGCTATTCCGCTCTTCCAGGCCAGGCCCATGGCCGACAGACAGCCTGCCATAAATCCCGGGAAGGCAGAAGGCACATAGATGTATCTGAACTTCTTCCATTTTGAAAAGTCATAGGCCCGGGCCATTTCCAGCAGATTTCTGTCAGTTGCCTGATATTGGGCAACAATGTTTTCCCAGACCACCGGCACCACCATCAGCATGGACATTAAAACCGGAACGTTGCTTTTGCCCATCCATAACAGTGCCAGGATGATGAAACTGGCTACCGGAGTAGCTCTGACAATCCTGATGATCGGTGAGAGCAGGGAATCTGCCAGATCACTGCTGCAGGTCAATACAGCCAGAATGACAGCAGAGACTATTCCCAGGCAGTAACCGGACAGTACTCTCAGAATTGTCGTAAAGGTATTCTGCCAGAAAGAAGCAGTAACGAGCAGCCCTCCTAAGGCCCTTACAACCGCAAAAGGGCTGGGAAGGATCAGTTCCTTACCAACCTTAAGGGCTGCCAGCTGCCATAACAGCAGCCAGAAAACCCGGGATATTGCGTTTTTAAGTAATTTATTCTCCTGGATAGAAGTCATCACCAGGTAACTTGCCTCCGATTGACTTTGGATCAGCATCAAAGAGAACCTTGAAGTAGCCTTCGATGGTTGGTCTGATATCCTTGCCTGATACGAAAATCAGATTGGCATCAGGGATTGCCTTAGTGGCAATTGCAGCAGATGGAACGATTTCATACTTCTCGCACAATGCTCCGGCATCCTGAGGATTAGCCTTGACATAATTGATGGATTCTTCGTATTCCTTTAAGAACTGTTCAACAGCCTTCTTATTGTTTTCGTAGAATTCCTTTCTGACAACGACACAGCCCATGGTCAGTGTACTGCCGTTATTAAGCTTATCCCATTCTTCAGACAGGCTTAATGCAACACGCATTTCACTGTTTTTAACGAGAACTGTCGTAACAGCCGGTACCGGCAGCATGCATACTTCGACAGACCCAGAGGCTGCGGAAGTAGTAAGTGTTGCGCTGTCTCTGAATTCAATGTGATAGTCTTCATTATCTTTCAAACCATTCTGTTCCAGAATGTACTTGAGAACATATTCAGGATTTGCGCCCTGCCCTACGGCATAAATGATCTTATCCTTCAGATCAGCAACGCTGTTGATGGTGTTGCCCTTTTCCAGGATGTAAAGAACACCGGCTGTATTCAGTGCAATGATCTTGGCATCACCATTGGTCTTGTTATAAAGAGCACTGGCAGCGTTTGTAGGCATGGCGGCAATGTCCAAACTTCCAGAAGCAATCCGGGAAACCATGGCATTAGCCTCTGCTTCAACTGTCACCTTATAGTTGTTGAGTGATTCACCGTTGCTGTTTTTCTCCAGCAGATAACTTGCACCAATACCTGTAGGTCCCTTTAAGACGCCGAAATTGACGTCATATCTGACGGCTGGTTCATCCTTTGGCTTGCATCCTGTCAGCATGGTAACGGCCATTAATAATGCCATTAAGACTGTAATTAACTTTTTCATAAAAACCCCTTCTTTTCTAACTGTTTTTCAAAGCTTCATAATTGACCAACGTAATGTTTCTGCCTGATCTGCGGATGATGTTTCTTTCTTCCAGATCATCCAGAGCTCTGTAAAGAGAACTTCTGCCCATGTTCAGATTCCTGGCCAGCTGTGAGTAGGATACTTCCAGTCTGAACTCCTCTCCAAAGCGACCGGCTGCATTGAGCAGATACCCGATCAGAGAGCTTTCCGAAGAAGTATTGGCCAGCAGGGAGATCTTACGGTTAAGAAAGCGGATCCTGCTGCCCAGAAAACGGACATAGTTCATCGCAAAATCAGCATGGTTTCTGATGCATTCCTCTACCAGAGATTCCCTGAAGAAAACTATCTTCATGTTTGCAGCCGCACTGATCTCGGTAACGTATCTGGTTTCCTCATTGAACAGGGCTGCAACACCGAAGAAGCTCCCCTCTTCAATCTTGCGCATTGGGAAATTCTCACCGCTTCCCGTCTTCATTGATATGAAGGCGCTGCCCTTGAGAATGTAAGCCAGAGATCGGCTGTACTGCTGGGGTCCAAACACCGTTTCCCCTTTCAGATAGCTCTGACAGATGACTCGCTCATCCTGAAGAATAGTCAGTACGTCATCGCTGTTCATTCCTTCAAACATGAATGTTGAGCAAATGTCAGTCAGTTGGTTTTTAGTTACATCGGTTAGTCTCATATTGCTCCATTTGTCCCATTTGGGACAGTTACAACACTATTATTGCCATATTGATCTTAAATGTCAATGTTATTGCCCTCACTTGTTTGACTTTAGACGAATATTTGGATATTATGCAATCGAGGTATACAAACATGAAATTAATGATAGCTTCTGACATTCACGGTTCTGCTTATTACTGCAATCTGATCATTAAGAGATTTAAGGAATCCAAGGCAGACAAACTGCTTCTGCTGGGTGACCTGCTTTATCACGGCCCGAGAAATCCACTTCCAAAGGACTATGCTCCTAAACAGGTATTTGCTGCCCTTAACCGGGAGAAATACAACATCATGGCAGTTCAGGGAAACTGCGATGCTGACATCGATCAGATGGTTCTGGAATTCCCGATCATGGCTGATTACATCATGCTGGAAATCAACGGTCTGACCATTTATGCTACCCACGGTCACAAACATAATGAAAAGGATCCGCTGCCTCTGCATAACCATGAGATCATGCTCAACGGACATTTCCATGTGCCGGCATGCAGCGATCATGAAGACTGGATCTACATGAATCCCGGCTCCGTATCTTTACCTAAGGACGGTTCACATAACAGCTACATGATGCTGGAGGACAGAACCTTTACCTGGTATGACATTGAGACCAATGAGGTCTTCGGTGAGGTAACCGTCAAGTAATGTAACTTCCTGTTCTCAGGAAGTTTTTTTGTACTATAATAGGTGTTATGGATAAGGAAAGCATAAGCAGAAAGGCCAGCCTGGCCGGAATAGGCGTAAACATTGTTTTGTGTACCGTAAAACTGGTATCGGGTTTTGTGACAAACTCCATTGCCATTCTTTCTGACGGCTTCAATAACCTTACAGACATCGGAAATGCCATTCTGATCTTCATCGGTTACCGCATTGCCCGCAAGCCGGCTGACCGTGAACATCCATATGGCCATGGCCGTGTTGAATACATGCTTTCACAGGGAATAGCCTTAATGATAATAATTGTCGGACTGTCCCTTCTTAAGTCTTCAGTTCAGCGTTTTATTGATCCGGCTCCCGTTGCCTTCAATAAGCTGGCTGTCATCATACTGGTGATATCCATGCTGGCCAAAGCAGCTCTGGCTCTGTATTACCGTAAGCTGCATAAGGAAAGCGGGCTGATCCCGCTGAAGGCTCAGATTACTGATTCCCTTTCCGATGCCGCTTCAACGGCCATTATCATTGTCGGCTATGTTCTGACACCGCTGACTACTCCATATCTTGATGCCTTGTTAGGTCTTGTTCTTTCCATTATCATCATTATCAACGGTTTAGGCATTTTCATGGAAATGACTTCCGTGCTTTTAGGACAGCCGGGCAATGAAAACACCTATGAAGAAGTGGAAAAGATCCTGACTGATTACTCTGAAATCAAGGGCATTCATGATCTGCGCATTCACAGCTACGGGCCGGACATCGTCTTCGGTTCAGCCGACATTGATCTGGATGCTTCCCTGACACTGCAGCAGGCCCATGACATTCTGGATGCCATGGAAACGGAAGTTGCCCGGAAAACCGGCATCAAGCTGACCCTACATGCTGACCCGTCTGATGATGATCAGCAGTTCTCGCAATTACGTGAGAATCTGACAACAGCCCTGAAAAAGCATGATGATGCCGTAGGTTTTCATGACTTTCACTTCAATCGCAAGCTGAATAAGTACTTCGTTGACATTGTCGTTCCATATGACCACCAGACCAATAAGGAAGAGATTTCCAGGGTTGTCAGAGAGGCTCTTGACGTCAGCACTGACGAGATAGAAATAAGGTTTGACCGCAATTAACATTATTTACTTTTAGGCATTAATAAGTTAAAATAATGCTACATGCTCGAGTGGCGGAATCGGCAGACGCAGTGGACTCAAAATCCACCGGGATAAAACCCTTGAGGGTTCAAGTCCCTCCTCGAGCACCATTTGAAAGCTTCCGGGTAATCCCGGTTTTTTTGTGCTTAACTATGCTTTTATAATTTGTTAAGAACTCATTAACCCCCTTTTCAAATATCTGTATTATGGTACACTGTGGTTACGGGGAGGCAATGAAAGATGAAGAAATATCTGAGTGGAATAACCAAAGCCTTAATTGTCAGCATCATTTTCCTTCCACTGGGACTGATTCTGAATCTGCTGATAAAAAGAAGAAAGACTTTCTACGAAGTAAACGACAACCGGGAATCATAGGATTCCCTTTTTTATGCTAGAATGTAAATGACTTATGAAATTACCTGAAGAATACCTGATTAACATGCAGAACCTGCTTAAAGAAGATTTCCGAAAATATGTGGACTGTTTTAGCATGCCTTCCTTTAACGGTTTAAGAATAAACACCTCCAAGATATCAGTCGCTGATTTTCTGAAGATATCTCCTTTCCATCTGACACCGGTTCCATGGTGTCCGGAAGGATTCTACTACAGTGAGGAAGATAAACCGTCCCAGCATCCTTACTACCATGCCGGCTTGTATTATCTTCAGGAACCCAGTGCCATGGCACCAGGTGCCTTTTTGCCTGTCGAACCGGATGATGTTGTTCTTGACGGCTGTCGGGCACCAGGCGGCAAGACTACTCAGCTGGCCAGCCGTCTTACCAGCGGCCTGTTAATCAGCAATGACATCAGTTCATCCCGTCAGCAGGCAACTCTGAAGAACATAGAAAGACACGGATTTAAAAATGTATATGTCACCAGCACTGACATTTCCGCTTTCTCGGAAAACACCTTTGACAAGATCCTGCTGGATGCTCCATGTTCCGGTGAAGGCATGTTCCGCAGGGATCCTTCCCTGATCGCCTCCTGGGAAAAGCGCAATCATGAGTATTACCGGCCGATTCAGAAAGAACTGATAGACAAGGCCATTTCGCTTTTAAAAGACGGAGGCATGCTGCTTTACTCAACCTGCACATTCAACCCGCATGAAGATGAAGAAGTGATTGAATATGCCCTGAAGAATCATCCTGAAATGTCATTACGGGACATGAATAAGCATCCATTGTTTGCTCCGGGTATAAACGATCTGGACAGGTGTGCCAGACTGTATCCGTTCTTACTGAACGGTGAAGGACATTTCCTGGCCTTACTGCAGAAAAATGGTACATCCGAAAAGTCAGAGATCATCAATTTTCCTTCTTTCAGCAATGATTCACTGAATGAATTTCTGTCCATGATCTCCTGTGATTATTCCTCAGGAACGACTTTCAGGATCGGAAACAAGGTATATTACAGTGATCATCCGTTTGTTACTTCCGGCATCATGACTCTGCGTTCCGGCCTGTTACTAGGAGAAATGAAAAAAGAACGCTTTGAGCCTTCTCAGCATCTGGCCATGTCATTGAAGCAGGATCAGTTCTGGCAGACTGTCAGTTTCTCCTGTGGCGACGAAAGAGTTGAACGCTATCTTAAGGGTGAAACCATTCAGGCAGATTCAACCTGTCAGGGATGGGTACTGGTCTGTGTTGACGGTTATCCTCTGGGATTTGCCAAGGCTGACGGTCATAAGCTGAAAAACAAAATTGAGGCAGGACACAGAAAACTGTAGAATATAAGTATGAGATTGGATAAGTATCTGGCTGATCTGGGGATCGGCACCCGTAAGGAAATAAAAAAACTGATTCAGGCCGGTCTGGTAAGCGTTGATGAGGAAATCATCACCAAACCAGACTTCAAGGTTACTGAATCATCTTATGTCACTCTGGAAGGCGAACCGCTGGTTTATCAGCAGTATCAGTACTTTCTGCTGAACAAGCCGGCTGGCTTCATCTGTACCAAGGATGGTTCACCGAATGTCCTGGAACTTGTTCCCAATTACTATAAGGATCTTAACTCAGTTGGCCGTCTTGACAAGGAAACCGAAGGTCTGCTGATAATAACCAATGACGGTCAGCTGACCCATCAGCTGATTTCGCCAAAATATCATGTCGACAAGAAATACTATTTTGAATGTGACGAACCACTGCCTGCGGAAGCAGAGCTGATTCTGTCCCAGCCAATTGAATTCTCTGACTTTACTTCCCTGCCGGGAAAACTGGAAAGGCTGACGGATACCTCAGGATATCTGACCATTCATGAAGGAAAGTTCCATCAGGTCAGAAGAATGATCGGTTATCTCGGCAGCACTGTCACCTATCTTAAAAGAACAGAATATTCATTTCTGAACATAGAAGACCTCTCAGTCGGTGAATACCGTGAACTGACGGAAGAGGAAATAGAAAAACTGAAAGGAGGCTCAGATAATGAGTAAGGAGATCACCATTAAGAATAACTTCGTCCAGGCAACGGTAAGTTCCCACGCCGCTGAAGTCATCAGTTTTAAGAAAATCGGAAGCACGGTTGAAACCATCTGGTCCCGTAACCCACAGCACTGGCGCAACTGCAATCCCCTGTTGTTCCCATATGCCGGACCTTTAAAGGACGGCAAGTATACCTATGACGGTAAGGAGTATTTCTGCGGTCAGCATGGCTTTGCCCGTGACGCCGAGTTTACCTTCACCGAGGTAAGAGATGATGAGGTAGCCCTGGTATTGCAGTCAGATTTCAATACCATGAGAGTCTATCCGTTCCTTTTCTCCGTGGAAGTCAGATATAAGTTGCAGGGACACAAGCTGCTGATAAAATGTGCGATAACCAACCGCGACGAGAAGATGCTGCCATTCATCATCGGATTCCATCCGGCCTTCAACTGTCCGATTGACGGAAGAGAAAGTTACAGAAACTACCGCATAGAGTTTGAACAAACTGAAAACCTGAGTCATCCTGAAAGAGAAATTGCTGACGGAAACAGCTTCTCCCTGAAAGATGTCAGTCTGTTCCCGTCCTTCTTCTACCATAACCATCAACTCAAGTCCAGCTGGGCTCAGCTGACTAACGGCAGACACACTGTCAGAGTTGGCATTGAAGGTTTTTCTTCCGTAGGCTTCTGGCATTCCAGTGACAAGGCACCGTTTGTCTGCATAGAGCCTTGGTACCCTGACAATGATCTGCCAAAGGAAAACACCTTCCGAGATGACATGGAGAATGATCTTCTGCCACCTGGTCAGGTGTTTGAATGTGAGTATTATTTCGAACTTATCTAAAACAGGAGCAATCCTGTTTTTTAGTCCCTGTCAGAATAAACTTTATTCATTAACAGATAACAGCCAATCGATATTCCGACTCCTGTCACAACATCAATGATGTAATGCTGCTTGGTGCAGACGGTAGAAATACTGATGAGAATAGCCATAATCAGAGAATATACTCTGAAGCCTTTAGAGATCTCCGGCTGTTTGCGCACGCCCAGATAACAGTATGTGCTGATCAGACAGTGATAAGACGGAACCAGATTATAAGCCATCTCACTGCCGTCAGCTCCATAAACTGTAGCCAGAAGCTTGTTAAATACACCCGGCTTGGCGGCCTGTTCCATCAATCCTTCCTTTACTCTGTCCATGTAGGTAGGCATGAAGACAAAGAACAGGAAACCTATGATATAGGCCAGCGTCAGACCGATGATGTACTTCTTGAAGTTCTTTTTACTGGTCAGAGATACCGCAATCGGTCCGCAGATCCAGAAAACATAGGAAAATATATAGATGACAACAAATGCCGGGATCAAAGGGATCCGGTCATCGATGAACTGAATCTTCCATTCAAAAGCATTCCGTTTGGTTCCAATAATACCACTGAGCCATTCTCCCAGACGGTACATTCCATACTGTAATCCAAAATATAACAGTCCGACAGCATAACCCCACTTTGGAATCTTTTTGATTTTCTCAATCAGTTTATTCATTTGCTTTACCTCTATTCAGTATAGTACAAAAACACTAATAACCAGCAGCTATTGTTCAACAGCTGCTGGTTACTGTCATTAAAATTCCTTTCTTAGATAAATACGTCCGCCAATACCTTCAAAACTGATCATCTGATCCTTATAGCGGTAAGGGATTTCTTCATCTATTCCTGTTATAACCTGTCTGGAGATATCCAGCTTAATATCATATTCCATATCTCCTGCTTTGAAAACACCTGTTCTGTCTTCATTCAGTATCAGTGTATAAGCATTGGAAGAATATGTTCCAGCATCCGGTATCTCCGTATCCGGCAGAATAAATCTTACCAGTTCAGTATTATTTAATGGCAGTTTTCTGCCGTTAATAACCTTGAAATCACTAAACAGATGAATTGTTTCCTTTATAACAGTATCGTCATAAACGATCCGGCAGATTTCATCATCATAACTTCCCTCATACTGTGGCCGGGACGGAAATTGCCAAGCAGACTGGCGTATCTCTCCATACAAACGGTAAATACTTTCCTGATCTGGTGTAAATCTGCCATCATGTTCACAATAAACAAAAGGATCAGCAGGAGAATACTCTATGGAGTATAGCAAAGGAAAATAGTTTTCATAGAAAGTGACGAGTTCACTGTAAAAGTCAGAATTGACCTTAAAAGCATGATATGTCTGATCTGGCATTGCCTTAGCCCATTCAGGACCTCGGGTATCATATACCGTCTGGCTGTTGCCCTTGCTGACACGGATGTAAAAATCCAGTCCGCCTTTGCCCATATCATCAGGGTTAATTTCCTGGTAACCTCCCTTTTCAAATTTCTCAATTATCCGGTAAGCTTTTTCAGCCTCCTCCTTATCAAGAACAGTCCAGTCACCTTCAGAAACTCTTGCCTCTATTCTGTCATACTTACTGCAGGCAGTCAGAGTCATACAAAAGAACAGACATATTAAAATCATTATCTTTTTCATTAACTCATCCTGTCCTTTCCGTGATATTTCTAATACTGTTCAAAGAAAGCGTCTATAACTTCCTTATAATCACCTTTGCAGATAATGTGATGGTTGCTGATAGGTCTCTTGGCAAAGTATTCCGTACCGTCTTCCAGTCTCAGCTTCATCTGGCTGCGGCATAACGTTCCCAGATGCATGGTTTCCAGCAGATCTGCTCTTCCGGCATAATGTCTGCTTAAGTCACCGTTGCACTTGAAGATCGTCATTACCTGAGGTTCGATGTCAGTGGCTACGGCCACACCGATTCCTGATTCAAAGTGAGTAGTCAGGAAATACTCATCCGGCATGTCCAGAGGGATCGTACAGTGAGCAAAGATGATCTCTGCAGCCTTTGGATCCATCGTGCTTGGATTTGCCATGAAGCCTGACTTGCCAGTCAGTACTCTCATGATGACCATGCTTAACAGAGCCTTCTGATCACCTTCACAGGCAGCCGGAATTCCTTCAGCGTTAAGGATGGCCAAAGCCAGACATCCTGTTGTATGAATGGCTGCCAGCAGATCAAAGCATCTTACCGTTACTGCCGTCAGCTGATATTTGTCAATTAATCTCTTCAGGGCACCATAGACATTCAGAGCCTTTTCGGTCTCTTCCGGTCTGAAGCCCTTTTTCTTTAACTGTTCAGTCCACTGGTTTTCCGGATAGCCGCCCTTATGATATTCGGCAATCAGTTCATCCAGTTCAAACAGCGTGGACTTGGCTCCGGTCAGTTCTTTCAGCTTGACGAAATCAACATCAGAAGCGATCAGACCACCCGGTTCACCAAAGCATCCCAGATGCTGATGCTTCAGGGCTTCCTTAGCCTCGGCAACTGCCAGTTTGATCTTCAGTTCCTTAGCCAGTGTTTCAAAGTCTCCATGGAGGATCTCACCCTTGAGGTTATGTTCTGCCAGAAAACCCATGATCTCCATGGATGCTGCCAGAGAGTTATATCCAGGTGTAGTCAGCAGGATATACGGTTCTCTGGTGCTCTGATAGTTGGCCTTGAAGCCGTTTTCCGCACCGCCGGATGCGATGAAATATACCGGTAACGGCTGAGCAGCTACCTCATCCATCTCACCAAGAACAACATTAATACCCAGTTCAGCTGAAAGTGATTTCAGAAATTCATCACTGTAGTGGGGAATGTTAGGGTCATTACAGTCAGGTGGCCCCATTAAGAATTTAACCTTCAGTTCCTTCATAGTCTTTCCTTTCCTATCTTACCTTTAAGGTTCTGTACATATACTCCTTATATATTTCAGGTTTCAGCTTACTGCAGATATAGGCATTTGGTTCCTTGCCGGAGAAATGATAGAAGTCTACCAGCACCCCGCCATAGCTTGGACCTTCACCCGTATCAACTTCACAGTAATATTTATCACATTTGTCAATGCACTCCGGATAAAGTGCTGCTGCCATGGCAGAAGGATCAGCCATGTCCAGATAATAGTCACCGAATCTGCCTTTGTTCATTTCCATTAATACCACATTGGAATCAATGCAGAATCCTCCCAGAGGTCCTGATTCTCTGATCATCCTTATCTCATCCGGTGTCAGCATGGCATCATCCAGACAGGCATCCCAGCCAACGAAAATCAGCGGATCAATCCCCGACTTGAGAACAACCTTGCAGGCTTCGGCATCCTGCCAGATGTTGAATTCAGCAACCGGTGAAACATTGCCGGTACCTAACCCGGCAGTTCCCATGACAAGTATCCTTCTGACTCTTTTCATGGTTTCAGGATCCAGACGGATGGCTACGGCCAGATTGGTCAATGGACCTAAGGCAATTATGTCGATCGTCTTTTCCGGGTTATCCCTTAGGGCTTCCAGCATTTTGATGACAGCATTGCCTTCAGCCGGTTTGAGATCATAGTCTACCAGACCCAGATCACCCATGCCGTCTTCACCATGTGTCTCAGCGGAACCAACCCAGTCTCTGACCAGCATTTCATCACAGCCCATGTATACAGGCGGATAATAACTGTCAGTAACCTTCAGAGTCGTCAGGGCATTGTAAGTTGCCTGTTTCAGACGGACATTACCGGATACGGTTGTCAGCATGATCACTTCATATCGCTCATCATTAAGAGCCATCGCAATGGCCATGGCATCATCGGAACCGCAGTCGGTATCAATGATTATCTTTCTTTTTTCTTCACTCATAAGATCAATCCTCAAGTGTCGTGAACTTTTCCGGATAGATGTCATCCAGCGGCCAGGTCGTCATGTTGTGATACATGTCCTGCCACTGCAGAATCTCGTAGTTGCAGCTGTTGCACAGGATCTCCAGCAGATAGGCCTTTTCCTTCTCGTTTTTATCCTCACACAGCTTGTTGACAATATTTATTTCGTTTTCCGTCTTCCGGATGTATTCATCAGTGGCATAGTATTCCAGCCACTTGTAGAACATGTTGTCATGCGGCAGATCACACTGATCCAGCAGATCCTCACCGAAATAGCGGTAGAGAATGTTGCATGGGAACAGTGCCATCATGGCTTCAGCCAGACCCCCCTGATTAACGCTCATTAACTGGAAAGCCGTATAGGAGCGTTTTCCCGGTGCCTCGATAACGGCATCCATTTCATCAACTGACAGTCCCAGCTGGTCTGCCCAATAGGTACGGTTGACCATTACCGTTGACTCCATCGTGTTTTTCAGAATCGGATAGAATACTTCCATTTCCTTATAACTGCGGCATTTCGCCAGAGCTAAGGCCCAGCATCTGGTATAGTCCAGCAGGTACTGATAGTTCTGTCTGATCTGGAAACGGAAGCGTTCCGCTGACATCGTTCCATGCAGGATGTCCTGCATGTGATCAGTCTTTTCTATTTCTCGTGCTACCCTGTGCAGTACAGGGGCCAGGGTTTCCTCATAGAAACCCATGATTATCCCTCCCTGTCAGCCTTGATCAGATTTCTGATCGCCTGGCAGGCAATTTCAATCGTATGATCATTCATTGAGCCATATGCCATGATGGCACCTGACTTGACACCTCTGATGGCTGATACGACAAACAGCGTGCTGGTCTCCATTTCGGAAGCCATTACCCCTGCTCTTTCCCAGGCCTGCCATCTTTCATGCAGTCTTGGAGCATCAGGCATGCTGTCAGGGTCATGCTGACCGTAGAATGAGTCCTTGGACTGAGCAATGCCCTCAGCGAACGGATAACCCAGATCTTTGGCAGCCTTGACCAGAGCATTGGTTACTTCTCTGTCGGCGATAGCCGGATATTCGATAGGAATATAATGAATGGTTGTTCCTTCATCTCTGATGGCACCGGTAATGACACAGCCTTCCAGAGTCGGATCGTAGCTTTCCTCACAGATCCTGCCGCAGGTTCCGACTCTGATGAAAACCTCAGCGCCGCAATGAATCAGTTCTTCCAGGCAGATGGCTGTAGACGGACCGCCCATGCCGGTACTGCATACTGATACCAGTTCACCATCCAGATAACCGCTCCAGGTCTTGTGTTCACGGTTGTGAGCTACCAGATGCGGATCATCAAAATGCTTGGCTATTCTGTCAGTTCTGAATGGGTCTCCCGGAAGCAGTACATACTTGCCGACTTCACCCTTCTTGCAGTGAATGTGATACTGTCTGCCGCTGCCGTCGTCCATCAGGACTTCCTTGCTTTGAATTCTTGGCATATTACAATTCCTCCTTTGTCATCATATAAACCAATACAGATACAACGGTCTGAATGACCATTAAAATAACAGTATAATAAAGTGCGGATCTTACTCCCCAAAGCGGGATCAGGCGTGATGTCGCAAATGGGGTAAAGATGTCACCGCAGCTGCCGATCGTCGCAATGAAGGCGCTGGCAACTGAGATGTTGCGGTATTCCAGTCTGGTTCCAATCGCAATTATGATGGTAAACAGCACGCCCAGAAAGAACCCGATCAGCGGGAAGCCAACGTAGAATCCTCTCAGGGAGTCCATCAACAATGCCACCGCCATGACTATGGTTATGATCACGGAGTTAAGAACCAGAACCGTTCTTTCATTCAGCTTTCTTAATAAACCCATGAAAACCAGTGCTCCGATTACGATCACAAGATTATAGATGGCCAACAGATATGAGCCCTTCTCCCGGCTTCCTGAGAGGTGTTCAATGTAGCTGGACATGTAAGAGCCCAAGGCATTGCAGATGCTGCAGTAGGCAAAAAGCGCCGCGCCCAGAAGCACCAGAACAAGCCTGTTGTTTTTGGAGTAGAGAGGCTTTACGGTTTCGTATTGTTCTTCGGTTTCACTGTTTTCCCATCTGGTAAACGGGATCAGTACCAGCATGGATACTCCTACCATTGCCAGGATGATGCTGGCTACGTAGAATGGCCACTTTACCTGCAGCATCAGGCCAACCAGGGCACTGATCGCAAAACCGCCCAGACCGTATAATGCCTGTCCGGCACTCAGACTTGATGAATATCTTTCAGGATAAACTCTGGAAAGAAACAGCGGACAGATTGCATCCTGTGCACTCATCCCGATTCCTCCCAAAAAGGCACATACCAGGCTGACGTAGTATGCCGGAATCAGAACAACTCCCAGCAGATAAACCATCAGCATGCAGGTACCCAGAAAAAGGACCATCATAGGATCTTTTCTGGCCCATTTTCCTATCATATATACCGACAGTGTTCTTCCCGTCGCAAATGCTCCGATAAACAGCACTATCTTCTCCAGCGGCTGGCTGTAGAGTTCAACCAGCGATGACATGGTGCTGCCGATCAGCATGCATACCACACCGGAAAGAAAATACAGGGCAAACGCCAGATATGCGAGTTTCTTGTGATTGGAACTCATTTATTTCTGCAGTATTTTTTCTACTGCTTCATCAACGGAAATTACATTACCCTCAATTCCCAGGGCCTTGCATACTCTGGAGACATATGGCTGCTTGAGCATGGCCTTCTCCAGTGATTCAAAGTCCCAAAAGATTTCCTTAGGGGTTCCTTCTCTGACAATATGCTTGGTTGCCATGACGATGACTCTGTCAAAATATGTGGCAACGAATTCCATGTCATGAGAAATTGTTATGACCGTCTTGCCGGCTTCATGTAAAGCCTTCAGGATCTGACCAAGACGGATATTGCCCTCAATGTCCTGCCCGGCTGTCGGTTCGTCAAAGATCATGACGTCGGTATCCATGGCAATGACTGCGGCAATGGTAACAAACTTACGGATGCTCAAAGGCAGATCGAATGGGTTGGTATTGCGATACTGATCCATGCCGGTGATCTGCAGAGCATATTCAACTCTTCTGTTCTCTTCTTCCAATGGCAGTTTGAAATAAGCCGGTCCGAAACGGACTTCTTCCTCTACGGTAGAATGGAAGATCTGATCATCAGGGTTCTGGAAAACATAACCTACACTGCGGGAGATCTGAGCGGTAGTGTAATCCTTGGTATTCTTGTCTCCGACAAAAACATCACCGGAAGACGGTTTGCCCAAACCGTTCATCATCTTTACCAGAGTGGTCTTGCCGGCACCGTTCTGTCCGACGATGGCAACATTTTCACCCTGTTTGATCTCCAGATTGGCGTCTATGACCGCTTTATGGCCGTTAGGATAGGTAAAACTAACATTCTTGATTAATATATCAGTCATAATTATTTCCTCTCCTTCAGCGCTTTTTCAATGACCTTAACGGCTTCCTTGTCGGTTATTGCGATCTTTTCCAGCGGCAGTCCCTTTTCCTTAAGCTTGGAACACATGATGGCAACCTGAGGCAGGTTGACACCCTGATCCAGTAAGGACATATCTGAAAGAATGTCTTCAGTAGGTCCGTTCGCAATGATTCTGCCATCCTTGAAGACGATGACCTCATCAGCGTATTCAGCAATAAGGTCGATCTTATGTTCAACCAGAACGATGGTCTTATGCTTTTCCTTCATGGCCTTGATGACTTCAAAGACACTTTCGGTTCCTTCCGGGTCCAGCTGGCTGGTAGGTTCGTCAATTACCAGAATGTCAGGTTCCAGAACGATTACGGATGCCAGAGCAACTCTCTGCATCTGACCGCCGGAGATTTCAAACGGATTCTGCATGGCCAGAGATTCAATGTTGGTCATCTTCATAACTTCACAGACTCTTCTGTCGATTTCATCAACCGGAACACCGAAGTTTTCCAGACCATAGCATACTTCTTCATAGACAGTATCCTTGACACCGGAAATCTGAGTAAACGGATTCTGGAAGACATAACCGATCCTGGTGGAAATGTCACCGCCGTATTCAACGATGTTCTTGCCTTCCAGCAGGACTTCTCCCTTTAATTCACCCTGGAAGAAACTCGGGGCGAATCCTCTTAAAACGGCACAGAATGTGGTCTTGCCGGCACCGTTTTCGCCGACAACGCCATAAACCTTGCCCTGTTCAATCTTGATGTTAATATCCTTTAATGTCGGTTTATCAGTCAGAGGATACTGATAAGTGACATCTCTGCATTCCATTATCGTACTCATACTAAGAAAATCCTCCAGGCTGCTAACGCAACAGTAACAAGCAGGCTGACAATCAGTGCTGCAGTTTCAGCACCTGATTTCTCCAGCTTGAAGACACTGGTCTTGGGACCCTTTACTGAGAAGCCTCTGGCTTCCAGGGTAACCACTCTTTCCTCAGCACCGGTAATGGCGGTCAGGATCAGCGGTATTAAAGACGGTACGAATGCCTTGGCTCTTACCATCAGATTACCTTCAGTCTCGATTCCTCTGGCGCGCTGGGCGTTCATGATCGTACGGGAATTTTTTCCCATTTCATCGATCATCTTCAGAGTGGATACGAAGACATAGGCGATTTTATCATTTACTCCTGCTTCATTTAAAGCAGCAGCTATTTCCTTATTACTGGTTGTCTGGAAGAACCAGACAAAAATGCCGGCAACGTCAAGAACCATGAAGCCAAGTGAGCAGGCTTTCTGAACACCATCCTGTTCAATGGTAATAGGTCCCAGTTTAAACAGAACCTCACCGCCCGGCTGAATCAAAGACTGGGCAACCACGATGACCGCAAAGACTACGAATACTGCCTTGCAGCCTCTTAAGCATTTCATGAACTGTCCGCTGGCCGCAAATATGATCAGAAGGACACCAAACCATGCTATCTGATATAAAGGCAGCTGCAGTCTGGTAACTTTGACGCCTAAAATAAATGTACAGATTACGTATAAGATCAGAACATACATCTTGGTCTTCGGATGCAGACCGTCCAGTTTGTTTTTCTTATGAATCTGTACCTGCTCTAAAAAAGATTTGTCCATATCAAAAAGTCCTTTTCCTTTAAAAATGAAAAGAGGGGGTGGGAGGGACCACTACCCCCTTTGCTTAGTCAGTCAGTTTATTTCTTCTTTAAGTATAAGTTGCCTAAAGGGAACTTAACCAGAGTTCTGTCAGGGATAACTCTCATGACACCCAGGCTTATCAACCAGGAAATGATTCTGTCGATAATTGTCCAGATGATTTCAACACTCAGGAATGAAGTCCAGATGCTCTTGCCTGCAGCGATCATAACTGCGGAAATCAGAGATGTGCCTGAACCTGTAACACCACCGAATACGTATACTACTGGAGGAGCAGAAGCAATTGTTGATGCAGCTGCCTGGATAACTGTAGCTAATAAACCCTTCTTCCAGTCAGTGAACCAGCCAGCTCTGGCCATAAAACCAGTAATTAAGCCAACGATGACGTTTACATGAATGAACCAGAAGTTAACAGGGTTCAGGATACCTGTAACTATATTTGTTAACAGACCTGTAACAGCACCAACCCATGGTCCGGCAATGATACCGGTAAAGATTGTACCGATTGTATCAAGGTACATTGGCAGTTTTAAAAGGCTTGCCAGGTTACCGCCTACTACGTTTACTGCGACACCGATTGGGATCAGCAGTATGGTAAGCATCGTAAAATCATCCTTAATTGATCTTTTCTTTTCTGTCATATGATTCTCCTTTGATTTCTTACATAAAGATTATAAAAATTACCCTCCATTTTTTATTGTCTTTACATCTTTATTCATATTTATTAAAGCACAAAAACTGACTTTGGTAAAGTTGACATAAAATTCATTTCCTTTCGCCCCATACTTCAGGGCGTCAGAGAATTAACCTCTTCCCCTTTGTGTTATATTATTTTAAGAGGAACATTACATGAATGCACAGTTCTATTACCGGCTGATCAGGGGATTTCTGTCAGAAGAAAAAGCCATGCCTCCTCACTGTGACAGGGAAACCGTCATTTACAGTGATGAGATTTTTATTAATGCTGGTGATCCCATCAGCAGCCTTTTCATCCTGATTAAAGGAAACGTAAAGATCAAGTCCGTTTCCACCAGCGGTGACAATGCCATAATTGCCTCCCTTTCTGCCCCGCAGATCCTGGGCATCACGGAATTTCTGCGCAAAATGGATACTTTCGGAGCCAGCGTATACGCTGACGGGGACTGTCAGGTAATAAAGGTTTCAGTCACGCAGTTTGAAGACACCCTGAATGAATATCCTGACAGTTACCGCATCCTGGCTCCGTATCTGGCTTCCCTGGCCATTCAGAACATGAACGAATCCGAATCCAGACTCATTCTCAACAATGAAGAAAGACTGGGGCTGTATCTGCTTAACAGCTGCCGGCTTAAGACTTTCCCATATTACATAAGAGATACAAGGGAACGGATCGCCCGGAATTCCCATCTCAATCTCAGGACTCTTTACCGCTACATTGATGAATTTGTCGAAAAAGGACTGTTAAGCCGTAATAAGAACAGACTGTACATAACCGCTGAACAGTACAGAAAGCTTCAGAACCGATTTTCCCAGTTAGTATGAATAGATGAAAACCAGCCATCAGGCTGGTTTTGTGTTACAGTGTACGAACCTTTCTGTCCAGAATTCCCTTGTTTCTTAATACGTCAACCGATCCACCGGCTGTTTCATTGACGACCTGCCGTCCTGCCTCATGGGCAAAGACTTCACTCTTCTTTACCAGGAAGCCGGTAACTCTGATCAGGTCACTGTCAGAATAATAAGTTGAAATATATCTCATGTTGACCTTAAAGGCACCCTTGAAGACATCAAGAATGGCAGCCGGGTTATTGGCAGCAGTCGTTTCAAACGGGAAGATGTCACCGACACCGCTGGTAAAGTAAGGATGGAACAGTCCGGCCTGACGCAGATGGTCATACAGGTCTATTTCCTTACCGATGGCTATGCGAGCTCCCGGGCTGGTATCATCATCGTTTTCCGCACCAACCTGAGCATGCAGCATGAAGTGATGGTTCCATACCGGCGAGTAGGCGCTCTCATGCTGTTCCACCAGTTCCTTCAGACGGTCCATGATCTCAACGCCAAGCCTGTTAGCCTGGGCATCAGGGCCAAAGGAATAGTTCTTTCCTTCCTTCTGCATCAGGATGTTGACACATTCATGCAGACCGACAACGCCAAACAAACCAACGAAATTATCCTTCTTGATGAAACCTTCCTTAACCAGGAAATGAGTTCTGAAAAATGGAATGTCCTCGCAGATGAATCTGATCTTGGCTTCCATGAACTGACACAGTGAGGAAACCACATAAGGTAGCTGATGCTCCATGAAATCCTGCAGTGATGATGAATTCTGAGCAATACGGTTCAGTCTTACTCTTGATAAGGTAAAGGCACCTCCGGCATATGGCAGGCCATTATAGCAGCTGGCCAGCCCATAACGGGCTCCATGGAAATCCTTCTTATAGACCGGGTCATAGGCGAAAGCCGGATTGGCTGTCTTCAGTGAACACTCAATGGCCTTTTCAGCATAATCATCCGGAGTAATGTCCGGGTCATAGCACAGGGACATATTCGGAATGGAGTTATTTATCTGCGGCAGCAGTTCAAAGATGATGCGGGCTGATTTAGTATCTTCCGGTCCCAGATTCATCTGGCAGAAGCTTGAACCGAAAGTACGGTCAACACAGTTCAGAAAACCGGCGATCATCTGTCTGTCGTTTTCACTTCCCGTCACAAAAGGTTCCAGAAGCTTGTCAATGTGTCCCATGTATACCGGAAAATGCGTTACTGACGGTACATTGCGGTAGAAAATCAACAGCGTATTCAATGCCTCAAACAGATTGGTTGGAGGAGTAAGTCTCAGGAAGTCACATCCCTTCTCCATTAACAGGTCATAGTCCGGAAGAATGTATCTCGGGCAATAAGGTGCATGTCCCTCGGAAAGGTCGCAGATCTGCAGACTGTCAAACAGTTCCTCAAAATTATCCGGTGTTCCTTCCGGATAAGGGAGAGTGTTTTCAGCCGTCATGGCCAGCTGCATCATCTGCTGTTCATGTGTGAGTGAACCGTCAAAGATGATCTCTCTGACACGTTCCCTGATTGAATCAATGTCATACAGTGTTTTCATGGTATTATCTCCGTTTATTGTTATCTGATATCATTTTATCTTCATGTTTCCTGACAAAAACATGACAAATGTCAGGTTTTGACAAAATATTCAAACAGCCCGGATTATGCTACAATGAAAAAGAGGTATTTACGTATGAAAAAGATAATATTCCTATCACACTGCATACTCAACACGGCCTCCAAGGTCGTTCTTTATAACCAGCGGGAAATTGATGCCGAAGAAGCACTGCGCCTGAAGTTTGTTTCCACGGCATTAAATAACGGCATCCAGATCGTTCAGCTGCCATGCCCTGAATTTACCTTATATGGTTCCAGACGCTGGGGACATGTCTCCAATCAGTTTGACAACCCTTTCTTCCGTCAGCACAGCCGCAAGATCCTGGAGCCTTTTATTCAGCAGCTGAAGGAATACCTCAGCAATGATTCCTTCCAGGTTCTTGGCATCGTAGGAATAGATGGTTCCCCATCCTGTGGTGTTGACTACACCTGTGAAGCTGACTGGTACGGTTCCTTTGAAGGCCGTCAGGGTCTGCAGGAAACTCTTGACAGCGCCAGGCTGGTAAACCGTAAGGGGATCTTCATGGACGTCTTAACTGAAATGCTGAAAGAGGAACATCTGGACGGCAAAGTCATTGTCCGTTCACTGTATGCTGAAGAACCTGACAAGTGTCTTGACCTGGTCAGATAAAAGAATAACTCAATATGTAAGAAAGCTGCCTGACGGCAGCTTTTACGGGTCTTTTAAATTAACGCAGGTGACAAAAAGTAAAACTCTTTTTAATTAAATACATTTGAAAAGTCATATAAATGAGTTTTTCATTATTTGATAGTTCACGGTTTTCCATAATTATTTTTCTATTCCATTTTTATAATGTAGTAATTACTTTCATAGATGCCTATCAGCTTGATCTTCATTGACTGATAAGTTGCTTCACTGTTTATTTCATTCCTGCCATTATTCTTTTCAAATACAGAGTTTATTGTTGAAGTGTCATCACTATTGATACCATACGCATTAAGTACATCTGACACTGTCTTTTCACCATTAACAAATACCACTTTACCCATCTCATTTGAACTAACTCTTGATATTCCTTCATTGGAATCAACTGTCACCTCAAACCAAAGTGCCATGGTTTCTCTGTAATACGCTTTTTCATTCTTCAGCCACAGTTCACGGTGAATATCGAAATAAGGATCATACATATCAACGTAGTAGTTGTCTTTCTTGTTTATATGCAGTATGCCGTCTTCAGCATAATATACAAAGACATCCTTTTTCCCCTTCTGCGATATCTTAAAGGTAAAATAGCCTCCTATGCCCAGACCATCTGAATTTGCGTAGGTTTTTTCCAGATTATCATAGGCTTCCAGATATCGGTCAGAATCCGCCTTATCCAGAGGAATGATCTCTCCATTAGGCATGACATAACTGACTGTTCGGTTTCCCTCTATACTACAGCCAGTTAAAACTACAAACATAAATAGTAAAATTACGATAATAGTTTTCTTCATACTCATATTTAATTACAATAACTGAAATATCCATAATCCCATGTACATACAATCGCGTTTATAGATGATGTAAATGTCGGAGATGCATATGACACAGAAAATGTACCTGTTGTACTTGTCCGTGTGGATCAAATACCAACAAAGTCTGGTTTCCATTTACCAACCCACAACCATATACTACTACTGCATGCTCACCGGCACCATTACTGCAGATTGCCAAGAGATATCTGCTTTTACTGTGTTTTATTCAAATATTGCACCCTTTTTCCAGGTTCTGACCTTTTCATTAAGGGTATTGGTATAGATCTTCAGCATGTCCTTATCGGAAATAAGTCCCGTTCCGCCGCAGACCACTCCCAATTCGCTGCCTGTGCTTCTGATGTAAGCTTCAGCCTGGGCTGTTGAGCCTGGAGCTGTCAGGATCAGCGGAGCCTTCATGATGTAAGCCAGTGGTCCGGCACATAAGCCGTCCGGGAAATTCTTACTGTAGGCAAATACAGCGATCTCCGGTTCTGCGAAGAATTCCGAAGCAATCATCGTTGATGTTTCATGACGGTTGCCACCTGCCAGTCTGGTTGGCTTTACATACTGTTTCAGCTGTTTTTCAACCGCACTGGTTACTGCAGCGGTTCCGCCCAGAATGTAGAATCTGTTGTCGCTGTTTTCCTTAATGAATGCAGCCTGAGCGTCTGTCAGAGCATCCTTTACCAGGAGAATAGCCTTACCTGAAGCAGAAGCACTCAGTGAATCCGCAAAGTTGTTACCGGTACATACCAGAATGGCACTGTCACCGACTTCAGCTGCTTCCAGGATCTTCAGGTTGGTTTCATATCTGTTATTGCCGGCCAGTCTTCTGACTTTCAGACCGTCAAGAGCACTTTCCATGGCACTACTGACAGCGCTTGTTCCACCTAAGATATATACTCTGCCGCCTTCAGCCAGGTTTTCCTTAATGAATTGGGCAACCATTTCGATCTTGTCATCTCTGACGATCAGAATAGGTGCATTCTTCTTGGCTGCCAGGAAGCTTCCGGCTAAGGCATCCGCAAAGTTGACACCGCTGGCAACGATGACGTTTTCCAGTTTTTCACTGCCCTGCTGAGCCAGGTAAGCCTGAGCCAGTTTTATTGAGGTATCAAATCTGTTATCTCCATAGATACGGAACAGACCTGTTTCATTGATGGTCTCCCCGCTGTCTCTGGTAATGATCTTGTCAGTATTCCAGGCCTTATCCCAGTTGAAATCTGATTTGACTACCGTCATCAGCTCCTTATAGCTGGTAACGGAGGCCAGTCTGTCTACGGTAAGATAACCCAGATACTTATTGGCGAACTTGAAGCTGTGTTCCGTATCAATGTATTTCCAGACATAGAATGACGGTTTCTTTTCACCGTTTTTCTCACGCAGACCCAGACGGTAGGCTTCATCATCGAATTCCTTGAAGTAGTCTACTTCATCAATGCAGTCAACATGAGCGGCACGGTAATACAGCATGGCAATTGAAGCTGCCTGTTCATAAGCTGACTTCTGATATTCTTCCAGACTGTAATCTTCCCTGTGAACGTTGCACAGGCAGGCTTCCGTAATGATCACTTTACGCAGCTGATCACCATTATATTTGTTTACTGGCTGATCAAAATACAGCTGGTAAAGTTCAAGGTTAACTGTGGTGATCCAAGGAGAAGTTCTCCAGTCGCCGGTAACAGGATGGGCATTACTGTAGCCATAGTCATCATGAGAAACGGCATGACCGTATTTCTTACCCTGGTAAGCCGGATTGACATCGGTGATGGCCGGATTGCTTGACTGGGTTCCGATCGGATACGGATGAACGTTAATGCCCCAGTTATAATCACCGCGCTGCTTGTCAACATTGCTGAGCCAGTCCAACATGTCCTTTGGCCGGTATGACAGGTATCTTCTGTGCTTCTGCGTCACGCAATAGCTTTCCATGCTGCTCTCCGCCCAGTTATGGGTCAGAGAAACAAATACCTGACCTTCGGAATTGTATTTCTTTACGGCTGAATTGGCAATTCTCAATACTCTGGCGTATTCTTCCATGAACACGTCAAGGGAAGGTTTATGGTAGTTTCCTGATGAATCAGGAGCCCCTGACTGAATCAGATACCAGTCATAGCAGTAGTCTATTTCATTGCCAATGCAGAAACGGTCAATGAAGACTTCATTCCTGTCCTTTGAATAATGGTCAGCCAGGAATTCCATGGCTGCTGTCCAGTATCTTGCTCCCAGGGAATTGGATGTATTGAAGCCCAGGGTAATGGCGTCAGTTCCATTGGTATCATATCTCAGGGATTCAGGATAGCCGCTTCCCGGAGCCTCAGCCTGACTTAACCAGGTTATGATGATGGCAGTTACATTTATGCCCGCCTTGGTATAAGGAGCCAGGCAGTAATCAAGGCCATAAATCTTGGCACCGTTAAAGTAGAAAGTTTCTCCGTTTGATTCAAAAGGAATTACATAAGGAATACCGCTGTTGTCAATGTGATTGCCGTTGGCATCCTCGTTTTTGTAAATGAGGTCACCAAGGTCAATGTTTATTACAGCCCTGCTGATTCCCATTTCAATCGCTGTCTCAGCAGTATTGTCTGAGCCGATGATAAGGCCTTTCTTTCCGGCCCTTTCAAAGGCCGGAACGCTTCTCAGTGATTCTATTTCCGTAGCATATACCGGTCCAGCCAGGATCTTTTCACCTTTGAGAACATAGTATTTGCGGTACAGACCGTCATTGCCGTTTGCATCATAACGGTTTATGTCAAGGGAAAAACTGCTGCCGCATTCATAGTCAGCGATATTCAACCTGCTGCTGCCGTTGCCTTTTGATAATCCTTTGTATGGATCAGATGGATGATAATCATAGGCATCATAACTTACCAGTGTTCCAGTTCCCGATGAACCGACACCGTTTATGGTGATGCTGATTTTATCAGAGCTGACTGATACAGATACATTCCGGCTTGCCGCCTCCGTTTCCATCAGTTTTACAGAACCGAAACATCCTGTAACGATCATCAGCACGATCATCCGTGTCTTCAGCAGTTTTTTCATGCAGTACCCTCCTGTCATTCAAGCAATATGGACTATTATATCATAAAGTCCCATTACTGAAAGCATTTATATTTTTATTTTATATTATAGAGAATCGTACAATAAAAAAAGAGAAATCATCTGATTTCCCTCATTAATGCTCTATGACACTTACAGCCTGTGGAACCGTTACGGTATCAATGACACCATTCTGACTGACACAACTCAGAGAATCGGTAAAGCGGTTGGCACAGACGGCATATCCCTGTACTACGATCATGTCACGGGGATGACTGCCTCCGCAGTCATAGCAAGCCGAAACCCTCAGTTTCTCATTAACAATCTCAGCTTCATATACCCTGTTCCGTCCCCTGACGGAAACGTACAGTCGTCCGTTAAACAGTCTGATTGCCGCGCTGGTTGACTTTGGATCATCAATCAGCTGTACCCTGTCCACGATATCCCAGCAATCACTTTTCAGAATGAACAGTTCATTTGACAGTTCACTTACCACATAGAGATATCTGCCGTCCTGGGAAAACACGCCATGTCTGGGACCGCTTCCTTCCGGAAATACTATTTCCCTCACACAGTTCAGATCCCTGTCAAAAACGTAAATACGGTCCATGTACAGAGCAAATCCCAGCAGCATGTCTCCATATGGCAATAACATGTGACATCCGGCCTTATCCCTGATCTTAACCTTCTTCAGAAGATGGAGTAGGCTGTTTTCAAAACCCAGCAGACAGAAAGTTCCTTCATGGAAATTGGAAGTTGCTATCCTGCCACCCTGATACATGACATGACACGGTACACTGTCTTCATAGCCTAGTTCATCAATGATACATCCATTCTCATCAATAACTGCTACCCCGCCTTTCCCATTTGTTTTGCACAGGCTCACCAGAAAACCGTCTCCCCGGCACAGGTATTTAGGACTGTCTATTTCACAGAACATTTCAGCCGGTCCAAAACGGCCTTCACTGAAACCGATTTTATATATGCCGCCCTCAGCGTATGTTCCACAGTACAGTGTCGTCATGCGTTTCTGCCTCTCTTTCACGTTCATTCTATCATTTATGCCTTTACCAGACAAATACAGCACCCGGTCTCCCGGGTGCTGTATCATAATTCCTGAAATTAATTTCTGTTGATGTACTTGATGATGTTGGAAGCATTGGCATACTTCTCATAGCCGTCCTGAGTGATGGCGATCAGAGTAGGAGCCTGATTTACTTCAAACTTATTGCACTCATCAACGTTTTCCTCTGCATCAACGATCGTATATTCGATGCCCTTCTTTCCGAGCATGTCCTTGACGATCTTGCAGTTAGGGCAGGTCTTGGTGGTGAACAGTAAGAGCTGTTCAGCCTTTTCAGCTTCCTTCTTTACTTCCTTAACCGGCTTTTCGTTTTCCTTGAAGTTTCCTAAACCGGTAAAGGCATATGTCTTACGATCGAGGAATTCCTGAGCCTTGCCCTTATTCCAGTTCTGTACTGGCCTGTAGTAACCGGTAATACGGCTGTAGACTTCTGTCGGACGTCCGCAGTATGGGCAAGTATCCTGCTCACCGCTGAGGTAACCGTGTTCAGCACATACTGAATATGTCGGTGACATTGTGTAGTATGGCAGACGGTAGTTCTCGGCAATCTTTCTTACCAGTGAAGCTGCAGCCTTCCAGTCAGGCAGTCTTTCACCTAAGAAGGCATGGAAGACAGTACCGGAAGTGTACAGTGTCTGCAGCTGATCCTGGATGTCCAGAGCTGAGAAGATATCATCAGTGTATCCTACCGGCAGATGTGAACTGTTGGTATAGTATGGATCACCCATTTCATTGGCGGTAATGATATCAGGATATTTCTTCTTATCGATCTTAGCCAGTCTGTAGGAAGTGCTTTCAGCCGGTGTAGCTTCCAGGTTATACAGGTCGCCGTACTTTTCCTGATAGTCAGACAGTCTTTCACGCATGAAGTTCAGTACATTGATGGTGAACTGCTGAGTTTCCTCATGAGTCATGTCCTTTCTTAACCAGTTGGCGTTCAGACCGGCTTCGTTCATGCCGACCAGGCCGATGGTTGAGAAGTGGTTATTGAAGGTGCCCAGATATCTCTTGGTATAAGGATACAGACCGTTTTCCAGTAACTTGGTGATGACATCTCTCTTGATCTTCAGTGAGCGTGCGCTTAAGTCCATGATTCTGGCTAATCTGTTATAGAAGTCCTTTTCATCCTTGGCCAGATATGCCAGTCTAGGCATGTTGATGGTTACAACACCTACTGAACCTGTTGATTCACCTGAACCGAAGAATCCGCCGGATTTCTTTCTTAATTCACGTAAGTCAAGTCTTAAGCGGCAGCACATGCTTCTGACATCGCTTGGCTCCATGTCACTGTTGACATAGTTTGAGAAATATGGAGTACCATATTTAGCAGTCATTTCAAACAGAAGCTTGTTGTTTTCAGTTTCAGACCAGTCAAAGTCCTTGGTGATTGAATAGGTAGGAATAGGATACTGGAAGCCACGGCCGTTGGCATCGCCTTCGATCATGATTTCGATGAATGCCTTGTTGACCATGTCCATTTCCTTCTTGCAGTCCTTGTACTTGAAGTCCATTTCCTTGCCGCCGATCAGACATGGCAGTTCAGCCAGGTCATCAGGTACGGTCCAGTCAAGGGTAACGTTGGTAAACGGTGCCTGAGTGCCCCATCTTGAAGGAGTGTTAACACCATAGACGAAGCTCTGGATGCACTGCTTTACTTCATGGTAATCCAGATTGTCGACCTTTACGAAAGGAGCCAGGTATGTGTCAAAGCTGGAGAATGCCTGAGCGCCAGCCCATTCATTCTGCATGATACCCAGGAAGTTAACCATCTGGTTGCACAGAGTTGACAGGTGCTTGGCAGGTGATGAAGTGATCTTGCCCGGAACACCGCCCAGACCTTCCTGAATCAGCTGTTTTAAAGACCAGCCGGCACAGTAGCCTGTAAGCATGCTCAGGTCATGAATGTGAATGTCGCCGTTTCTGTGAGCGTTGGCGATCTCATCATCATATACTTCACTTAACCAGTAGTTAGCGGTAATGGCACCGGAGTTAGACAGGATCAAGCCGCCTACTGAATAGGTAACGGTTGAGTTCTCCTTAACTCTCCAGTCAATTGCCTTAACATAGCTGTCAACCAGCCGCTTGTAGTCAAGCATGGTCTCGCTGACATTTCTGACTTTTTCTCTCTGACGACGGTATAAGATATAGCTCTTGGCTACATCATCGTAACCAGCCTGAATCAGTACTGATTCAGCACTGTCCTGAATGTCTTCAACACCGATCAGTTCATCCTTGATCTTCGGTTCAAAGTCGCTGGTAACCTTAAGTGCCAGCATGTCGATTGTTGAAGGATGGTAATTCTTGTTAGTGGCTTCAAAAGCCTGTGTGATGGCATTGGCTATTTTCTTGATGTCAAACTCAACGACGCTGCCATCTCTTTTTACAACTCTGTACATAGTGTTTCCCTTTCCTAGCTTATTCCTCTTAACTCAACTTCCGGGATGTATTTGGCTACTTCTTCCTTCAGTTCATACATTTCCTCACGATTATATGCACTGAATCCCTGCTCAATACATCTGCCGCTATCCACAAACTGCTGCAGATAGTAATGTTTGCAACCCTTTATCATTTTGGCGATTGCGACCAGATCTTCCTTAGTGTGGAATTCCCTTACAACCGTGGTCCTGAATTCATAATCAACTGTTCCGCTGAGAAGATACTTAATGCTTTTCTGGATCTGCTCAGTGTGGAAACCTGATTCCGGCAGACCAACCGTAACCGGATACTTAGGCAGCGGTGCCTTGACATCCATGGCAACATAATCGATCAGACCTTCGTCAACAAGTTTCTTCAGCTTATCCGGATAATAACCATTGGTATCCAGCTTTACCTTGAATCCCAGTTTTCTGACTTCCATTATGAAGTCTCTTAAACCAGGCTGAAGCAGCGGTTCACCGCCGGTAATGGCTACGGCATCCAGAGTTCCCTGGCGCTTGCGCAGGTATTCAAAGATGCTTTCCGGATTGTAGAATTCGAAGTTTTCCGGTATGAAGACCAGATCACGGTTGTGACAGAACGGACATTTCATGTTACATCCTGCCGTGAACACCGTGCATGAGACATGATTAGGGTAATCCAGCAGTGTCAGCTTCTGCAGACCGCCGATCCTCATCTGACTGTACTCTTCATCCGGTACAATGTCATGGGAGTTGGCGGTTAGTCTGTGAATCTGCTCCTCAACTTCCTCGTTATTGAGACCCTTCATGAGCCGGTTACAGCATTCATTTCTGATCTCATAGAGGTTGTTTATGATGTCTCTGGTCTTGCGCGTGGTATACAGTCTTCTAACTCTCTTATCGTTTTCATCTGGCCCTATCACAATGTAATCCTGCTCAACAAGTCTCTGCAGATTCTTTGTCGTGGTTCCCTTGTCAAAGTCGGCCATGACGGTCAACTGCTGCATCGTTATGCCCTCATGCTCATTGATGAGGAGCAGGAAAATCATCTGGCCGGAACCTATTCCGTACTGGGCCAGGTGACGGTCAAAATACTTCTGTGTGTAGCGATACAGGACAGAAATGTCTATAAGAAAATTATTTTGATTACTCATTAAATCCCCTTTAGTTGGAAATCCAACTATCCTTTAATATTCTACATCAACCAATGTGAAATATCTACTATAATAACTCAAATTTTGTATGATTTATTCCCTGTTTTCGGGTTGACAATTCTGCTGTTTTGTGTGTTGAAAAACAGCCATCTCTTTAACATTACAGAACCTTCAGTTATAATAAAAATATGAATTTCAAAAACTTCAAATGGCAGAATTTTCTGATCGTCAGTCTTTATGTAATAACGTATCCGGCACTGAAAGCCTTCACTTCCGAAGGCAACAGACTCCTGGTTTTTCTTGATGTCATGACCATCGTTTCCACGGTAATGGTTCTGATCGGTGTACTCAATCATCTGTATCTCAAAGGAGACTTTGACGCTACCCGTTTTGTGTTTGTCCGCAAGATGTCCGGTAAAGAAATTAACTACGACAGGTACATAAAGGAGAAGCGGGAACAAAAAAAGGATAGATTTAACTATCCTTTGTTTACCGGACTATTCTATCTGGCTTTATCCTATGTTATCTCACTGATCTTCTACTGATTGGTGAGATTTTTCTTTTCCTCATCCATCTTCTTCAGCTTTTCTCTGTATTCAGCCATTTCGCGGTCGTTTGCGAAGACGAAGTGACCCGGAGTGATTTCCTGAAGAACCGGCTTAGGACCGGATAAGTCACGCTTGGAATTATCATAGATGACTAGTTTTCTGTTTTTTTCTATCTGAGGGTCAGGCATAGGTACGGCTGACAGCAGTGAAACGGTATATGGATGCAGCGGATGTGCAAACAGTTCTTCACTTTCAGCTATTTCTACGATTCTTCCCAGATGGATAACGGCGATTCTGTCAGCGATGAATCTGACTACTGACAGGTCATGAGCGATGAACAGATAAGTCAGCCCTTTTTCTTCCTTAAGTTTGTTCATCAGGTTCAGTACCTGGGCACGGATGGAAACATCCAGTGCTGAGATTGGTTCATCAGCGACGATGAATTCAGGTTCCATGATCATGGCTCTGGCAATGCCGACTCTCTGTCTCTGGCCGCCGGAGAACTCATGCGGATATCTGCTCTTGTGTTCAGGCAGCAGACCTACGTCTTCAAGTGCCTTGTCAACCTTGGCAATTCTGTCAGCTTCATCTTTATAGAGATGGAAGTTGTACAGGCCTTCGGAAACACAGTATTCAATGGTAGCTCTCTCATTAAGAGAAGCAGCCGGGTCCTGGAAGATCATCTGAATGGAACGGATGACATTAATGTCCTCTTCCTTGGAGATCTTTCCGGAGATCCTCTTTCCCTTGAAATCAATTTCGCCGTTGCTGAGTTCATTGATACGCAGAATGGCACGTCCTAATGTAGTCTTACCTGAACCGGACTCGCCTACCAGCGCAAATGTCTCACCACGGTAGATATCGAAAGTTGCATCCTTGACAGCTCTGAATCTCTTCTTGCCTCCGTTATCGAAAGAAACATCGACATGCTTTACTGATAAAATAACTTCTCTATCATTCGACATGGAATGCACCTCCCTTATCAGTCATGCGCTTGATCTTGCCGTGCAGATCCTGAATGGCTTCCGGCTTTTCAAGCTTAGGAGCTCTCGGATCCAGCAGCCAGGTCTTGGCATAGTGAGTATCGGAAACCTTGAACATTGGAGGTTCCTTAATGAAGTCGATCTTCAGAGCATGCGGATTTCTTGGTGCGAATGCATCGCCCTGAATCTTATTGAACAGTGATGGAGGAGTACCTGTAATGAAGTACAGATTTTCACCCTTTACACCAAGCTGAGGCAGTGATGACAGTAAAGCCCATGTGTATGGATGCTGAGGATCATAAAAGACTTCTTCAGCAGTACCATACTCAATGATCTGACCGGCATACATGACACCTACACGGTCTGCAACGTTGGCAACAACACCAAGGTCATGAGTAATGTAGATGGTCGTGAACTTCAGTTCTTTCTGCAGTTCCTTGATCAGCTTGATGATCTGTGCCTGGATCGTAACGTCCAGAGCTGTTGTAGGTTCGTCACAGATCAGAATCTTCGGATGACAGCTTAAGGCAATTGCGATGACGATTCTCTGTCTCATGCCGCCTGAATACTGGAACGGATATTCATCAAAACGGTTTGCAGCGTCCTGAATTCCAACCTTTTCCATTAATTCAATGGCCTGAGCTTTGGCTTCTTCATGGGAAATGCCCTGATGCTTTTCGATTACTTCTGATATCTGAGAACCGATGGTTCTGATAGGGTTCAGGGATGTCATAGGGTCCTGGAAGATAGTTGATATCTTGGCACCTCTGATGCCTTCCCAGTCCTTATCAGTAGTTAACTTTGTTAAATCCTTTCCTTCAAACATGATGCTTCCGCCAGTAATTGCACCGTTGGAATCGATCATGCCGGTAAAGGTCTTGGTGAATACAGACTTGCCTGAGCCTGATTCACCTACGATGGCGAATGTTTCGCCGTCATAGATATCCAGGGAAACCCCGCGGATAGCTGTCAGGTAATTCTCACGGACTCTGAAACGTACTTCAACGTCTTTGGCCGATAATATGACTTTCTTTTCTTCCATAATTACCGTCCTCCTTTACATATGTGTACGTGGGTCTGCAGCATCAGCCAGCCTCTGTCCAACTACATATAATGAAATGGAGATGCAGGCCAGGATACCTACAGGGATCCAGAACAGGTGAGGATAACCTGTCATGAATGATGTATACTGGGAAATCAGCTTACCTAATGAAGCATACTTGGCGCTTAAGCCCAGTCCCATGTAGGACAGAAATACTTCGTAGGAGATCAGAACAGGTATTTCTCTTGATATATATGTCATGATTACGGAAATCAAGTAAGGAAGAATGTTCTTGGTGATCATGGTCCAGGTTGGAGTTCCCAGACACTTTGAAGCCAGATTGTATTCTCTGTCACGGATGATCATTACCTGTGTTCTGATGAAGTATGCAACGTAGATCCAGTCCGTGCATGTCATTGTGAATATCAATGGCAGATAGCCTGAGCCCAGAACATAGCTGAGGATCATGGCAAGCAGCAGGAACGGAACGTTTGAAATGACGTTGTAGATTTCGATCATGTACTTATCCAGTTTCTTGGAGAAACCCCAGAGGGCTCCAACCGGAATACCGATCAGCATGTTGATGGCAGTACAAACGAAACTGATGATGATTGAGTTTCTGGCACCGGCAAATACGGCATCAAAAACTGAGTTACCAACGTTGTCAGTACCAAAGAGATACTTCAGACTTGGTGACTGGAACTTATGGCTTGAATCATTGATGTACGGTGCAACCATCGGATCATATCCGGAGAACATTGGCTGAATGATGGCAAACGCTACCAGAATGATGATGAAAATAGCCAAACCTACCGTAAACTTGTTCCTGACAAAAGTCTTCCAGACAGAGCCCCAGTATGAATAACGCGGAGCTGCAATGTGTTCGGATTCCTTTTCATCAAATTCAGCGAACTCAAAGGCATCAGCAGGCAGCTGTTCTTCAACTGCAGTTTCATTCATAATTTCGTTATTTACGATTTCACTCATTATGATCTGCCCTCCTTTTCGCTTAAGCTGATTCTAGGGTCAACCCAGGTCAGCACGATGTCACCCATTAATACTGACAGTACGGAAATTGTCGCAAACATGAATGTCAGGGCAACAACCATCGTATTGTTATACTGTTTGATTGAATCAGGCAGCATCTTACCCATACCACCTACAGAGTAAATGGCTTCAGTAATGATGGCGCCGATAATGGTGCCTGCCAATGATGAAGGAATACCGTGAACGATTGGGATAATGGCGTTCTTGAAGATGTGATTCCAGAAGATCTCCTTCTGATTAAGTCCCTTGGCCTTGGCAAACTTGACATAGTCAGAGTTTGTCTGGTCAACAACGTAACGTCTTGTCCACAGCATCAATGAACTGATTGACGGCAGTGACAGTGAAATAATCGGAAGGATCCAGGATCTGACATCTCCGGCACCCTTGATTGGGAAGGCGGACGGAAGATTGAACAGTCTTGTTCCCAGATATCTGAACAGATAAATGTAGGCAAGAGATGGAACGGCGATGATGAAGATGATATAGAACATACCGATCTTGTCAACGATGCCATCCTTGTTCTTGGCCATGGCCAATCCTGCCGGCAAGCCAATGCCATATGCCAGAATCAAGGCGAAGATACCCATGATAAAGGATGTACCGATCATGGATGACTGTTCTTTGTTTGTTGTATAGTTAGCATAATGGTCAACGAACTTGGCCTGATCAAGTCTGTCAAGTGTTGGCTTATATGTAAGAGAGCCAAAGTTAATTGCTGATTCCTGAGTCACGCCCGTTTCAAAAGTAACTTCTCTCTTTACCTCTGTACCCTGAGACTGGAAGATAACATCCAGTACCTGCATACCCTCAAATTTAGGATATGAAGTTCCGAGGTTAAGAGTAATAATGTTCTGGTGAAGGAACGGGAATCTGGTATCAGTATAAATAAGATATTTATGGGTGGTACCGCTGCCGATCAGAGCAAGTCCGCCAGTCGGTGTAGTACCTAATTTAATGTACCTCTTGAGATCAGGATTATTAGGATCCTGTACAGACCAAGGTGTATCAATAACCAGCAGATGTGATACCCATTTAGCCAGTCTCTGAACCAAAGGTACATCCTTAAATGCATAAGGCTTTTTTGAAAGCTGCAGATATTCAACGGTATATCCTTTTTTCTCAAAAGTATCTATGAATTCATAGTATTCCTTTGAACCGTTTTCCATGGCTGCTTCCATTTCAGCACTGCCCTGTTCATATTTGGCAGCACAGAAATCGTTCAGTGTTTCATAATCAAGATAACCAAGCTTTTCCCAGGTACGCATGACGTATTCCCTCTTGTCATCAGGTTTTCCGCCAAGCTTCTTATATGTAGCGTCTTCAAAAAATATGTTGTCTCGTGGAACCAGTGAATATAGCATGATAAAAACGATAATCATGATGATAAAGACTGAAAGGAATGATCTTAGCAATCTTTTCCAAATATATCCTTTTTTCATTATCCATCCTCCTTTTTTGAGTAAAATAGGGTCAGGGATTTTGACCTGACCCTATTTAGTTATAACTTTATTAAGCTATTATTCGCCAGCTAACCACTTAGCCTTTGCAGCTTCGTATTCAGCTGTTGTTACAGGAGTGTCCTGAACCTTCATGTACTTGAAGTAAGGAACTGCGTTGTAAGCAGCCTGACCATATAAGCCGTAACCAGCTGTGAATGGAACAACCTTGCTGACAACCAGGTTAGCACCTGAAGTTGAATAAGGTCTTAAGATACCCTGAGTTAATAACATAGCTTCGATCTTTGCGAATGCATCGATTCTTTCGTCGCCACCTAATGTTGCAGCAGCATCGATTAATGTCTTGATGTCATACAGACCGATAGCCTGCTTAGCAGCCTTGCCACTCTCAGATTCAGCTTCATCAGCTAAGTCTAAGCCTGAGTAGTTCAGCATATCACCATTCTGTGCATCGAAACAGTTGATGTATGTTAATGGGTCGCCATAGTCAGGGCCCCAACCAGCACCGAATGAGAAGTCGATTGAGTTATCTTTTCCTGTTGGAACACTGTAGAATGCTGAATAGTAAACTGAAGAGTTACCTTCTAATAATACTAAGTTAATTTCTACATAGTCACCGATAGCATCTTCGATTGACTTCTTCATAGCCATTGCGATGTTCTTCTGGTTTTCAGAAGCAGCATAGACTGGGTAGTCTAACTTAACTGGCCATGCAGATACTGAAGAGCCTAATTCTTCCTTTGCCTTAGCAGCGAACTTCTGAGCTCTTTCAGGATTGTACCAAGCATCCTGACCATCAACCAGGTTGATGCCTGCGAATTCAGGTTCTAATTCTTCAACATACTTAGTTACCAGAGCGCCATAGCTTGTGCCATCGCTTGTTGCAGCGAATGTGTAAGGAACTAATGTATTTCTGGCAGCGTCCAATGCTCTTTCATCACCCTTTGTGATAGCCTGAGTAGCCTTTGTTGAATAAGCTGAGTAGACAGCTAAACGGAAGTTCTTATTCAGGATAGCAGCCTTTGTATCAGCCTTTTCAGCATCAGTCTTGTTTGTTGTTACAACAGATGGATCGTTGTACAGTGCATATGACTGTCTGTCGAAGTTGAATGCACCCCAGTAAGAAGTAGCAGTGGTCATGCTCTTGTACTGGTTGTCCTTGTAGAGTTCATCAGCCTTAGCTACTACATCTGGTAATGCACCATTGATACCTGTAGCTGTAACTTCGTTGTTAACGAACATGTTGAAGTTCTGTGCAGGGTCTGAACCGTCAGTGTAAGTAACGATAACGTGCTTTACGAAGACATTGTCCTTGTCATAGTAGTTAGGGTTTGCATCAAACTTAACTTCCTGAGCAGCAACTAATGAAGACAGGATGTAGCAGCCATTGTAAAGGATGCTCTTTGCATCAACTGTACCGAAGTTATCGCCCATTGACTCTAAGAATTCAGCGTTGATAGGCCATAAGATTGAGTATGTTGTCATACCATCGAAATAACCGCAGCTCTGAGTCAGAGTATAAGTTAACTTGTTGCCATCAGCCTTAATACCAACCTGATCCCAAGTAGCAGTTCCTTCCTTGTAAGCTCTTAAGTTTACGATCAGGTCTTCTACCAGTGATAAAGTTTCAGACTGTGTAGCAACTGCATGCTTTAAGCCAGTTACGAAGTCTTCAGCAGTAACCTTGCCATAAACTTCGCCTTCAGCTGTTGACCATGTAGCATTGTCACGGATTGTGAATGTCCATTCAGTCATGTCAGCATTTGGTTCCCACTTTTCAGCCATACCGGCGATTAAGGTACCATGTGAATCCTGAGTTAATAATCCTTCGATGAAGTTTGAAGTGTAGTCACCGTTAGAAGACTTGTTGTTATAAACATAGTCTAATGTAGTGATATCAAAGCTGTCGATCATGGAATAAGTATCAACTGTGTGATCATCTTCCTGAGGCTTTGTACAACCAACTACCGAAAAGATCATTAATGCAGTAAGTAATACAACTAATAATTTTTTCATCTTGTTTTCCCCTTTCATAATAAAAACAACATAAAATTGTATACAAAAAGAATTAAACGATAAATACATGAATTTGTCAACCGATTTTTCATATTTTCAGTGTTTTCAAATAGATTTTCACTAACTTTTTCATGTAAAAAATTTCATTTTTATGAAACAACGAATCATTGCCCCTTTTTCAGAAATAATGGCGATATCCTATTATATATATTTTTTTATAGTCATATTCTTTAAATGTGATAGAATATCTGTGAGCCTGAAAAAGCTCAAAGCGGAGGATTACCCAAGCGGTCTAAGGGGCCGGTTTCGAAAACCGTTAGAAGTTTAACAGCTTGCGTGAGTTCGAATCTCACATCCTCCGCCACTTATGATGGAATATACTGAATCAGCTCCTGAATGGAGCTTTAATTATATTAATGACATATATAAATATATAAAAAGATTATCCCTCCGGATAACCTTTCCCGTTTGTTATATGTACATCAACCTGTGAATAAGGTATTTCAATTCCTTCCCGGTCAAAACGGTCTTTTATGATCCGGCGCAGATCACGCGGAACCGAGAAATGCTGCATTGGATAGCATTTGGCATATATCTTGTAGTCAATGCTGCTGGAACCGAAATCATCAATTCCCAGCACTGAAGGTGAATCAAGTACTTTTGCCGTGTTGTTCTTTCCATATTCCCGGCATACTTCATCCAGTATTGCCCTGACCGTTTTCTGATCGGCATTATAGCTGACCGGTATGACTACCGTACAGCCGACATAATCACGATAGTTGATCACATTTTTTACCTGACCGTTAGGGATTATGATCTTGCGCCCGCCTATTTCCAGATAAGTTGCCCTGATGGAAATAGCGCTGACACGCCCTTCGTATTCACCTATCTTGACATAATCACCAACTTCATACTGACGGTCAAAGACCAGAAACAGACCGCTGATAATATCAGAAAACAGACTCTGGGCACCTATGGTGATGATCACTGTTCCAACCCCGGCTGTCAGCAGAGCATTATTGGCATTAAACCCTCCGATTATTGATATTATTGCCAGAACAGCCAGAAACCATACCAGATATCTTGAAGCACTGCGCAGAATCGTCATCGAAGTTGTTATTCTCTTCAGATTCGGACCTTCCTCGTTTTTCTTTATTACCTTTCCGGTAAAATGAGAAACACAGGAAACAATTATCTTAGCTACAAGACATATTGCAATAATTGCCAGCAACTGAATTCCTACTTTTGAAAATGTTTCCTTAAAGTTTTCCATCTGATATCCTCACTGATAATAGATTATAACATCTTTTACTGCTGTTTCTCATCTGCATTCTTTATTGCATCGTATGTTTCCGAAAGCCACTCATTGTAGTGATCATAAGGTGTTTCGCACCAGAAGTCCAGCAGTTTGTTTAAGGTTTCAGTCTCCTTTTTAATGCTGGTGAATTTGTACTGTTTCGGATCACGGTTTACCGTTACAACATGATTATTGTCTTCCCTGAATTCAATCTGGTAAATGCAGTATCCGCTCCAACTGCGGTGTGCCAAGAGAGTACTTCCCTCCATATACCAAAACCACTTATCCTCCATGGCCTGAGGAATGTTTCCGCAACGGAGAGCATTCATTTCCTCGTCACTGAAACGCCTGTTCAGCACAAATGTCTTATTCTTTTCAGGCATGGGTTCTGTTTTCCAGTCACCACGACGAGCTACTCTTTTTTTGTTATTTACTGTCATATATTTCTCCAAATAATACCAATTTGTCAGAATTATTGCATCTCATGCATTATTGACGTTACATAATCAAATGCATTTCTTACTGAATAACAGACTTTATTCCGTACCGTGATACCAATCTTTGTCTGTATTGCCCTTGATATAAGTCCTCAAAATGGTCTTGCAGTTAAGGCAGAGATCTGAATATACTTCCGCTGTGCCTACAGCTTTTATAAATCCAACAGAAGATTTATATAACAGACCAATATTGCCTACCTCAGCTGTCTGTCCCCAGGCAATACCTTCTTCAATTCTTTCGCTTCCACAAAAAGGGCACTTCATATTATTACACCTCCATGTTGTCTTTATTATATCATTTTTACTTATCTTATGATGATTTTCCTATAGTGTTGAGATGTCATCTGAAACAGTTAACAATCAAAAATATTGAATAAAAAAGAGGTCATCTGACCTCTTGATTTACATATGGTGGAGCATACACTCCTTGATACCTACATTCAAAAAGGCCTTATTTTACAGTGTTTTTTAATGGAAAACTATCACTAACCCCACTTTTTAACCCCACTTGTCTTCACACCGACAAACTTGAATTTGTTGATATCAAAGCGTCAGTATTTCGCTCACGATTTCATAAACGTTCTTATTGACTGTATCCACTTTTATG
>SVBJ01000028.1 GCA_015058955.1 Erysipelotrichaceae bacterium | reverse complement strand
ACACTAAACATCAGTAGAAAGGAAAGGTATAGACTAACTGCTCTTGTTAAGTGAGCTAATTAATATATACCAGGTGTTCACATGTGTAAATTCATCTTTGTTACCGGCGGTGTTGTCTCCGGACTGGGGAAGGGCATTACCGCTGCTTCCTTAGGAAGATTATTAAAGGCCAGAGGACTGAAAGTATCATCTCAGAAACTGGATCCTTATATAAATGTAGACCCGGGGACGATGTCTCCTTACCAGCATGGGGAAGTTTTTGTCACCGATGACGGGGCTGAGACAGACCTTGATCTGGGTCACTATGAAAGATTCATTGACGAGAATCTGAATAAGTATTCCAATCTGACAACCGGTAAGGTTTACTGGAACGTGCTGCAGAAGGAAAGAAAAGGAGAATATCTGGGCAGTACCGTTCAGGTAATTCCGCACATTACCAATGAGATAAAAGAATTCATCTATTCCGCAGCCAGGAAAGATGATCCGGACGTGCTGATCTGTGAGATAGGAGGAACGGTAGGCGACATTGAATCACTGCCTTTCCTGGAAGCCATCAGACAGATTGGTCTGGAAAATGATAAGGATGATGTCTGCTACATTCATGTTACCCTGGTACCTTATCTGGAGGGTGGCAGGGAGCATAAGTCAAAGCCTACCCAGCATTCCGTCAAGGAACTGCAGGGCATCGGAATCAAACCTGACATCATTGTCTTACGCTGCACTAAGCCGTTACCGGAAGATCTGTTTGAAAAGATCGCTCTGTTCTGTAACATTGACCGTGACAGTGTCATTGAAAACAGGACCATTAAGGTTCTCTATGAAGTGCCTTTAATGCTGGAAAAGCAGCATATGGCTGATGTGGTAGTCAGAAAGCTTGGCTTAAAGTGCAACAAGCCTGATCTGGATAACTGGAAGAAGATGGTCAGGGATGCCAAGCATCTGGAAAAGAAAGTCACCATTGGAATGGTCGGCAAGTATGTCAGACTGCACGATGCCTATCTGTCAGTGGCGGAAGCCCTGATCCATGGCGGATATGCCAACAGCTGCAGGATCCACATCAAATGGGTCGACAGTGAGTCAGTCACCGAAGAAAACGTTGAAAGGAAGCTGGGAGACTGCGATGGAATAATCGTTCCGGGAGGCTTTGGACCAAGGGGAATCAATGGCATGATCCTGACAGCCAGATACTGCCGTGAAAATGATGTTCCTTATCTGGGAATATGTCTGGGCATGCAGGTGGCTACCATTGAGTTTGCCCGTAATGTTGCCGGTATGAAGGATGCTCATTCCCGTGAGTTCAATGAGAATTCACCATATAAGGTCATAGATTATCTGCCTGATCAAAACGACAGTGTGGATAAGGGTGGAACATTGCGATTAGGTGCATACGAGTGCAATCTCATAGAAAATACTCTGATAAGATCTCTCTATGGTGCTGATACGATCTTTGAGAGACATAGACACCGCTATGAATTCAATAATGAGTTCCGACAGCGTCTGATCGACAGCGGTCTAACTGTTTCCGGTACTTACAGAAACGGATACATAGTCGAGACTGTTGAATTAGCTGATCACAGTTATTACATCGGGGTGCAGTTCCATCCGGAATTCAGATCACGCCCTGATAATCCGCATCCTCTTTTCAGGGGACTGGTAAAAGCCGCAATAAATCATAAGGAGAGTACATATGACTAAAATATCGGAAATATTCGGACAGAAGGTCTTCAATGACAGTGTCATGAAGGAAAGACTGTCCGCTTCAACATACAGACAGCTGCATGAAACCATTAAAAGAGGCACCGATCTTAACAGTGCCATCGCTGAAGAAGTAGCCAATGCCATGAAGGACTGGGCTGTGGAAAACGGGGCTACCCATTTTACCCACTGGTTCCATCCGTTAAGCGGTGCTACCGCAGAGAAGCATGAAAGCTTTGTTTCCACTGCCGGAGGCGGCAAGATCATTCTGGAATTCTCACCTAACAATCTGATCAGGGGTGAGGCTGATGCTTCTTCTTTCCCGTCAGGCGGTTTAAGAGATACCTTTGAAGCCAGAGGCTATACTGCCTGGGATCCTACTTCCTATGCCTTCATCAAGGATGACATCCTGTGCATTCCAACTGTCTTCTGCAGTTTCTCCGGGGAAGCCCTTGACCATAAGACCCCGTTACTAAGATCAATGGAAGCCCTGAACACGCAGGCCATGAGAGTCTTAAGGGTTTTCGGCAATGAAGATGTTGACCATGTCAAGGCCACAGCCGGGGCAGAACAGGAATACTTCCTGGTTGACAAGAAATACTATGATCAGCGAGAAGATCTGCAGCTGACCGGAAGAACGCTGTTAGGGGCACCGGCAGCCAAGGGTCAGGAAATGAATGACCACTACTATGGCTCAATCAAAACCAGAGTGTCCAGTTTCATGAAGGATCTCAATGAGGAATTGTGGCGTGTCGGCATTCAGGCCAAGACGGAACACAATGAGGTTGCTCCTAATCAGCATGAGCTCGCCAGCAATTACCAGACCATCAATGTTACCGTGGACCAGAACAATCTGACCATGGAGATCATGAAGAAGGTGGCCAAGAAGCATCAGATGGAATGCCTGCTGCATGAAAAGCCATTTGCGGGTGTTAACGGCTCAGGTAAGCACAATAACTGGTCACTTAAGACCGATACCGGTGTCAATCTGCTGGAACCGGGTGATACCCCGGGGCAGAATGCTCAGTTTCTGTTATTCCTGTGTGCCATCATCAAGGCCGTTGATGACTATCAGGATCTGATCAGAATATCCATTACCTCGGCAGGCAATGACCACCGTCTGGGTGCTTCCGAAGCTCCGCCGGCCATTGTCTCCATTTTCCTGGGTGATGAACTCACTGAAATACTCGCCAGCATTGAAAATGATACAGTCTATTCTGACCGCAAGAGGGAACCGTTCCAGTTCAATGTTCACACCTTGCCGTCATTCCCGAGAGACAATACTGACCGAAACAGAACTTCACCGTTTGCCTTTACGGGTAATAAGTTTGAATTCCGCATGCCGGGCTCCAGTGCTTCCATCTCTACACCAAATACCGTTCTTAATACGGTGGTTGCGGAGGAACTGAAACAGTTCGCTGATGAACTGGAAAAGGCTGATGATATCAATACGGCCATTCAGAAGGTCATCAAGGATACTCTCAGAGAGCATAAGAGAATCATCTTCAACGGTAACGGCTATGATCCTGAATGGATCGTCGAAGCCCGTAGAAGAGGTCTGAGCAATTATCCTTCAACTCCTGAAGCCTTATCACATTATCTGGACGAGAAGAATGTCAGGGTATTTACCGATCATAATGTTTTGACGGAAGCTGAACTGCACTCCAGATATGAGATCTACATGGAAAGGTATTACAAGACCATCAACATTGAAGCCCAGACTCTTCTGGACATGTTAAGAAAGGACATTCTGCCGGCCTGTGCCAGATACCGGAATGAATTAGGCAGGGATGTTGAATATCAGATGAGACTGGGCATGGAAGTGGAAAACTCCTACAGCGGCAGGATCTTTGCCAGGGAAACGGAGTTATCCAATAAACTTTACCGGGATGTTAATGAACTGGAAACGGTTCTGAAGAATATTCCGGATGGCAGTGCATATGATAAGGCCTGTTATTACAGAGACAGGGTACTGCCGTTAATGAAATCAGCCCGTGAAAAGGCCGATGAACTGGAAACGATCACTGACCGTAAGTACTGGCCGATACCGGTTTACAGAGAACTGCTGTTCACCATGGACTGAAATTTTAGATTTTTGGTCATTGAAAAAACACAGAAAAAAGAAACAGGCATCTGCTAAACAGATGTCTTTTTCTTCTCAGATGAACGGTTGACTATACTCAAAACCATTTTTTTTAAGTTATAATATTGTGGAGTATATTTAAGAATAATATGTATTTCATTCATAATTCTGCAAAGGAGAATGCACTATGAAGTATTTCAAACAGACAATGCTGGTTCTGCTGGTAATGTTCATGATGATCACCTCTTTGCCTGTTGTCAGGGCTGAAGAAGGCGAACTTCCTGAAGATACTGAAATCACAGCAGTAGATGAAAACCCGGTACAGGAAGAGGAACCGGTTGCTGAAGACGAGATTCCGCCTTTTGAACCGGCACCTATTCTCAATCCGCCTCTGGATTATTCTCTTGATCTGACCATTGATGAGAATACAGATGTGGCAAGCGGTGAACTTTTAAACAGCCGGTTACGTCGTAAGCTGGAAGAAGACATCGATAAGGTTCTCAACTTCCAGCCAATCGATTCAGAAGATGTCGGCGAAGTTCTTTACGCTGTTGACAAATTCCTGGTTTCCGGTGGTTTTGACAAGACCAGCCATGATGTCGGTGTCGGACTGTTAGGCAACGGTGAACTGGGACGGATGGCCAATGCGATCGGCTTACAGGAAACCGGTGAAGACCTGATTGAAGTAATTGACAGGAACGATAACGCTACCGGTTATATTTTCGTAATAGACCGCAATTCAGTCGCCATCAGAGTAGAAAACCGTGACGGTGAGGGAATTGAGAATGCGCTGGTAACCATTTCCTATAAGGATAAAGACGGTAAAACCGTAACCAGATCTCAGTATACTACTGAGGGTGATTTACCTGGTCTGGCCGCTTTCGATAAGATGAATGAAGTAGATCAGATCCTGATCGACGTCCAGGCTGCTGATTACCGAGCCCAGACGATCCTTGACCAGGCTGTAACTGCCGGCGACATTCTGTACTTCCAGCTGGAAGATTCACCCGCTGATGACATTTATCTGCGCTGTGTGGACATGGGCGGCAAGAACATGTGGACGGAAGATTCCAACCTGTATCTGGTTGAATCCGGCAGCAGACCTCTCGACATGCGCGTCATCATAACCGCCAAGGGTAACAAGAGTCTGCCTGACAAGATAACACTGAAGGATAATAAGTCAGAAAGAAGCATTGCTGACTTCACTAACTATTCCCGGATCGATCTGGGTGGTACCGTATCCCGCATGTTTACCCAGTCCCGGGACTGGATGAAAAAGGGCGGATTGCTGAAAGAGGACGACGTTCTGTATTTTAATGTTGGCGGAACTGATCATCTGCTCAAGCACGTCAGAGTATACAATGCCCTGATGCAGCCGGGCACTTCTGAAGAACAGCTGCCTCTGACAGGCACCGAAAAAGATATTCCGCTGACCGATGTCATGGGCGGCTCCGGAATTGTCAACCTGACAGTTAAGTATTTCAAGGTACCGGTAACCATCGGTGTCTTCCCGGAAGGCGGATTCATCATCGTTGCGACATTTGACATTGAAAGTCTGTCAGCAAAGTATTCCTCACTGTTTGAGGAAAGCTGGAATCCAAAGACCCGTGAAGCAGGAGAAGGCATCCTAGAACCGTTCAAGCAGGAATTCTGGCGTAAATCAGAGCGCTTCAAGAGCGGAACCGGCCAGATGAATGACTCCAAGAGAGCAACCGTGGTCAAGGACAAAAACTGGTCCTTTAATGTTGCATTCTCTCTGTTCTGCTCAGGTGTATATAATAAGAAAACCGGCAACTTTGATGGTTCCTTCGGCGGTATTTTTGATGTCAAGCTGGGTGGCGGCGTCACCTGGTATATTCTGATTTCAACACCGATCGTCATTCCTGTATACGGAGGGTTTAACATCTCCGGCGAATTCAAGAGTGCCATAACAGCAAACTTCGTGTGGAATAAACTGTCTGACGGCATTGGCGCAGCCTTTGCTGCTGCTGACCATACCCTGGTACAGCGCTATGACCTGATAGCTTCTTTTGAAGTTTTTGCCGGTGTCGGCCTGAAGGGTGCCTGCTCAATTGAATTAGGCGGTGCGGCTACCATGGACTTCGCCGTAATTGAGGGCACTGTTGAAGATGAAAAAGGCCATGACGGAACCAGATTCCTGATCGACTCCTTTGCGTCAGTAAGAGTAACCGGGTACATTGCCTTCTTCAGTTTCAATCTGTTCAATAAATCATTCGGACCGTGGCGACTATATGATACCCATCCGGATAAGATAACCGGGCCGCCGGAGGTGCCTGAAGAGGTGGAGGAGGCTGAATTCCTTGACCTGGATCTTGCTGCCGTAAGTGAAAAGGGAACCCTGTTACTGGCGGGCAACGGTGAGGATCAGATGAATCATTATAAGATGAATCTGCTTAACTCTGAAATTCAGACGGTTAATGACATTCAGACCATTAAGGCCATTTCAAACGATACCTTCGCCAACAGCCAGGTACAGATCGCCTCCACCGGCAAGACTACGGCATTGTTCAGAATTGCCAGCATTGACGGCAAGACCAGAGTCGTATATCAGAAACAGGATCCTGATTCCGGTGAATTCATGGATGATTATTATGAACTGCCGGCGTTCATGGGATATGATGTTACGGAATTCCATGTTGCAGCTTCCACAACCGATCTTAACTATTTCTATGTCGGTGCCATTGTTGCTGACAGCAGCAAGCCTGACATTCAGTCACGCAGCCTGACGACCCGTGTACAGGGCATTGTCATCGACATGGATACTGACAGAGTCCGTAAGTCTGCGGTCAAGTCACCTCTGCCTGATGCCGGCAAGTACTTCTATTTCAACCCGAGAATTGCCGGACGCGGTGATAACATAGCCGTGGCATATCAGAAGACCTATACATATAAATATCTGGGCGATGCCGATGCCTGTGTCTTCGGTACCAATGAAAAGGAAACCGTCATGGGCAAGGGTAATATATTTACCAGTGGAGACATCGTTCCGGGTGAACCTTCATTCTTCCTGACCAACCGTACGCACACTACCCGTAACAATGTGGTAATTGACGGTTACATGGCTGACGGCAGCTTTGATGAGAAGAATCCAAGATGCCGCTATTCAGTCTCCGTTAAGGACTATGTGCTGGAAGAAAATGAAAACTTCCTGACTAACTGGGGCTATGCCAACAATACCAACTATGCCATCATCGCCAGCAAGCTTTACTTCCTGGAAAAGTATGCTGACAGCTATGATGCTTACGGTTACGGCATGAGACTTAAGCAGGTGGAAAACAGCGAAGGTCTGGTCAATCGTGACAATATTTATGAATTTGTCGTTACTGACGACAAGAGCGGCATCTGCCTGGTATCCACTACATCCAGTTATGAAGCTAACATGGAGACCGGTGAAAACATCCTTAAGGGCTCAACTCTGAGAGTACATACTCTGGAAGGCCGTTATGATGAGTCTACCAAGACCAATCAGGCCATTCTGCACGGACCGCTGGAAATCTTTGTCAAGGACGCTGACATCAATGTCTTTGCGGCTGTATTCAACCGTGAGAACTGCCGTTGCAAGGGCTTATCAGTCGTTTATTCCACTACACCTGACAGAAGTCTGTCAGCCAGCGGTAAGATGATCGCCGACAGCGACATCTATCAGTGGCAGCAGAACCTCAAGCGCGGCATGATCACTACAAATGTGGAATTTGCTGACCTGTTCTACTATACCGATGAAAAGATACTGCCGGTATTTGTAACCTTCCAGAATGTAGGTTACGCCATTGAAGGACAGGTAGCGTTCACCGTCAAGGATGAAAATGGCTATGACATGCATGAACTGTACTACAACCCTGGCAACCATGAGTGGTATGACCTGGGCAATGAAGTCGATCATAATATCGGCAGAGTATACAGTGGTGATACCGTAACAATGGAACTCATTGTTGCTGCACCATATTACTGGGAAAGCGGCAGAGTTCATGAAGTTCATGTTGAGATCTCACCGAAATACCGTGGGGATGTCAGAACAACACTCACAACTCCGGTATTCCGGAACAGTCTGACCTTACGGGGCAGACAGATCGTTCTGGGTGAGAACCACTATGCTGACCTGAGCATTACCAATATCTCTGACCAGGATCTCAGCCTCAACAAACTGGCGGTGGAGATCATGTATGCCGATGATGCCAAACAGTCCCGTGTTTCTCTGGTTGACCTTACCAAAGTTGATTCCAATCCGGACCTGGATAAGTATTCAGTGCGCTATGATCTGACCCCGATCTGGGAGAGAGCTGAGGCAGACGGTGTTCTGGCTGTCAGATTCATGCTTGTTGACGCGGAAGGCATGCCGCTTACCGGTGAAAATGTCATCATGACTCCTAATGTTCTCCAGACTCTTGAAACTGTCAGTTACCAGATTACTGAAGGTGCTGACGGTGTCTGGACCAAGGGCAGTGATGAAAATCACATCATCAAGGTTGTCCGCAGCAGAAATGAAGAAACCTGTTTCTCTCACTTCACTGAAGTAAGCATTGATGATAAGATCTTAAAACTGAATGAAGATTATCTGGCTGAAAGCGGCAGTACCGTTATTACCCTGAAGAAGGAAATGATGGAGCAGTTAAGCGAAGGCGTTCATGATGTCGTTATCAGCTTTGATGACGGTGAAGTAGCAACGACACTGGAAATCAAGGCTAATGAAGAAAAGCCGGATGAACCGGTTGATCCGACACCTGTTGATCCGGAAACTCCGGAGACCGGTGATATCAATCATCTGGTTTACTGGTTTGTCATGATGCTTACGTCATTGGCAGCAGCTGTATGGGTCGTGTTAAGAAAAAGACCTTATAACAGATAAATCTGAATGAAATGAAAGCCCCTGCAAAGGGGCTTGGCCTTGTTGACAAGATCTGTTACCGTTACATAGTCAAGACTTTTCCTTTCTTCCAGCAGTTCAAAGAAAGCGGACTGGATGGATCTTTTGGTTCTTTCCACATTGCGATATGCTTTTTTCATCTCAATCACCCATTATTATTATCCTTTCTTTTGATAACTAAATTCTGGGCCATTGTTTAGACGTTGACAAGAACGTTTGATGTGCCCCTGTCCGAAATCCGGACGGTTTATTCAAAGCGGTGATGATGAAAAAAACAGTCATGTAAGACTGTTTAATGAATGAGCATGGTAATTAGAGCGGTAAGTGCGGCGACGGTCAAGCCAAACAGCGATCCCGGAAAGAGAACACCCTTGAGATGAAACCATTTCTGGTGATAGGCTTCATCCATGTGCTCCGTGCCTTCCAGACGGAACATCTTCAGATTGGCAAACAGGACCCAGTCAAGAAAACAGGTATCATAGAGGCCGATCCAGGCCATCAGGCCGAAGGTAAGCCAGAAACTCTGCCAGAAGGTTTTCGCTCCGGCAAAGTGACAGCAGGCCGCCAGGATGGCGGTAAACAGCAGGATCCCAAGGCTTTTTGCCAGTATCACATTCTTGGACCGGTAACTCACGTCAACGCGCGGGTGAGTCTTGAAGTATTCTTCCTGAATGTCCGGCGGATAGTTATGGATGGCTTCGGGAGTGTATTTTCTGTTTCCGGAGGATGCCGGAATGACAATTGCGGTAAAGATGGCCGCAAAGACAGCCATTTCAATCAGAATGACGGATATGTTCATGATTGTTTCTTACTTCCTTTCCACTGTTGTTTCCATGAACTCGTCGATGGCCTTCAATACCGGTACGCTGTACTGCTGACCGCCGAAAAGCCACTGTTCATGCTGCATGTCAAACTCGCGGATCTCCGGATCTCGGAAATACTTCTTATATCTCTGAAGATACTTCTCACCCATTTTACGGGCATAGATGAAATGAACCCTGGTATTCTCCACATGGATATCATCCTTCAGCCAGGTAAGCAGATCTGAGTAATACTCATTTCTGATCGTTTCCGGACTGAAGCGGGAAAAGCAGCCCATGAAGCGGTCGGCCATTTCATCGCTCATTTCAAAAAAGGTCTTCAGTTTTTCTCTGGTCTTCGCTTTTTTCTTTTCATTCTTATTGAAATTCGTTAATAATGGCACCACCAGTTTTGACTGCAGCCAGGCGCTGAGTTTTCCGCTCTGGTCCAGATCGGGGCTGCCGAAAATGCCATGGTCGATGTGGATGTTTTCTCTCTGAATCAGCTGGCCGACAAAACTGCTGCCCAGTGAAGAACCGATCGCGCCGTCAATACGGCCGTCAAAGTTGTCCTTAATATACTTTTCAATCTTTTCCGTTACCGTGATCATATCCCGGAAAACCGTGCCCTTGCCATCAAAGCCGTCGTAATTGACGCAGATCAGATGATATTTTTCTTTCAGACTGTCCAGGACATTTCCGAAATTCGTCTGATAATCACAGGCCGTTCCCGGTAACAGCATCAGCGTTTTTCCTTCCTTATTTCCCATTTCGTCAAATTGCATAGTTCTCTTCCTCTTTTATTAAATCTGAGTTAGCATATGCTAACACAATTATTATAATACTTTTTCATAAGAAAGAAGAGCTGGATTTTGATGAGAATGATGAGGAAATAGAGCTGACTGGCAAGACTAAGCACATCAAGGAAAACCACGGGTTGCGATATACAAGGCTAAGAGGCCTCAAAAAGAATCAGCATCAGGCGCTGATGATTTTTGCGTCGCACAACTTAAAGAAGATAGGGTTATGGAACTGGAAACTTGAGGAATTATATCCTTCTGTTTCTTTAAACATACCGGTAATACTGCGATTCTGAGCAGCAAATATTGAGGGATCTGTAATACATAATGAAAAGCCGATCTTTATGAACCAGATCGTCCATAAAAATCGACTTTGTCAACAATCTGAGCCCCTGCAAAGGGGCTTTAACATGGCTTATTTATCCAGCCGGGCAATCAATACTACCTTCTTGAGATAGTAGGAGAAGATCTTGTTACGGTGCAGCAGGCCTCCCTGCAGGGACATGTGGTCACCATGGTAGGTGTCCAGGACATTCCACTTGCCTTTTTCAATGTGCTTTTCATTGAACTTCCTGTGATCATTATATAATGGCCAGGCTGCCGATACGGTATTGACCAGTCCGTCGTTTTCACGCCAGCTTTCATCAATGATGAAGCCTCCTCTGGTCTTTCCCTTATAGGCTCCAATGCGCCGTGAGGCACTCTGGAACAGTAATTCCATCTGCATGGTTATCGGATAGTAAGTGCCGTCTGCCTTCTTCTGAGTCATTTCACATGGCTGGGAGAAATAGTAGATGTTCTCGGACAGAGGCCATTCACTGTTATATCTCAGGGCATTATCAATGTGCATGTCATAGGCGGCACAGTCTTCCGGATGCTGCGGTTTGGTCGGGGTATTTCTCTCACTCAGCATCTTGCTGGCTTTTTTGGCCAAAAACGGAACCTTTACCTTTGAAACATCAAAGTCAGGGTCATCATACATGTCATAGGCTGTGGTGCCGTTATGTGGAGTTGCCACGGTATACAGGGCAAATATCCTGTTGCCCATGCCTCCCTTGAAGAACGGTGAACAGTCTTCATCATCTTCCAGTTGGCAGCCATGTTCCATGATGTGGGCAAAGATCCTGATGGTGGTACCGCCAAAGGAATGGCCGAAGAGAACCAGTCTGGTATCATCATTGAATTCCGGTATCAGCGGCTTGCCGGTAAAGTCACGGCCATAACGGTCATGACCGTATTTTTCAGCATGCTTTCTGCCATAATCAGTTACCGTTCCGGTTAACTGGGCATACAGTTCGCAAGCGCGGTCATAGGCGCTGTCATGGGGTGCTACGGATGCGGCATAACTGTCATAGCCCAGCTGTCTTAACTGGACCATCAGGTCACCGTTGCGCATTCCCCAGTAAGGTGTTTTCCGATAGGCTTCATCATAGCTTCCCCAGCCGGACAGGCCGTGGACAAAAATGTACTTAAGTTTACTCATTGTGACCTCCTATTTTATGTAAGTTACTTCATTTCCGGTTCGCGGTAAAGGTTTTCTGACCGGCAGTCCGTCTTCGGTTGCCGGATATCCCAAAGCAAGGGCACCGTATATTCTTTCGTTTTCCTTCATACCCAGCTGACGGAAAAGGTTTATGAGGTCCTTATCTTCGTTCAGCCAGCGTAACTGATTGATCCAGCAGGAGCCCAGGTCCAGTTCATTGGCCATGATCATCATGTTTTCCAGGGCACAGGAGCAGTCAGCCATGTTGTTGCCGTAGTCTTTGTCATTGGCCAAAACGATCAGGCAGGGAGCATTATAGTAAAAGACATAGTTGCCGGCTTTGGCTCTGGTAATGGCACTGGCCTTGGAACGGTACATTCCTTCAGTTACTTCCATGGCGGCGAAACTCTTCATTACCATTTCCGCTGTTTTTGCCAGCAGTTCCCTGTTGGTTATGACCATGAAGTGGCTGGTCTGGCTGTTTCCACCGCTTGGTGCCATTCGGCCGGCTTCAATCACCGTTTCAAGAAGCCGGGGATCAACAGGCTGATCCTTATAAAGTCTGGTACTTCTTCTGGTTACTATTGCATCATAGACTTTCATATATTATTACCCGCTATCCTTATAAATAAAGTATGGCATAATCATCATCAAAAGACTATTTCAATGTATTTCAGACAGTAAAACAAACAGTTCTGTTCTATCTCTGAAAATAGTGACTATTCCTTTAAAAACAGTTATATTTAAGAAGAAGAAAAAGGCAGGCAGGAAGGGTCCTGACAGGAAAGGAGAGGGTATCGTGGAGTTTAAGACGGGAATCGGATGGAGATGCTGTTACGATCCGGAAAGAAATCTTTATACAGCAGAGATAGGCGGAGGGCCCAATCACGATCTTTATGAAATAACCAAGGAAATATATGATCATGTGGATGATCCGGATATTGAGTGGCCAACCAGCCTGATCAATCAGGGACGTCATCTCTACATGGCAGTAGATGACCGCTGCGGCCCGCCTTATACAGTGATACTCGATTCAGACTATAAGGAAATATGTCCATGGGCCTCGACCAGGATTTCTGGTAAGGTATGGGACGATGACCTGACTGATGAGGCTGTTGAGGTTTTCGCTTCGGAGGCAAATAACAGAGAACAGCGCCGTGCTAAAAAAGCCCGGCGTGAGAAAGAAGCAGCCGAAAAAGCTTCCGGAAAGAAATCCGGAAGAAAGAAGAAGAAAGATGTAACAGGGGAGCACTGATGTGCTCTTTTTGTCTGCCCTGAAAAAAAGAGAGTATACTCTCTTTTACTATGAATGTTTATTCCATGTTGGCATGACGCCCGAACATGGTATCTGAATCCATCTTATTGCGTTCCATTAACATCATTATGGCAATGTCCATGAAGATGCCTTCGGACTGTTCAAACAGTGAACCCATCGGCTGAATGCTCTTGAAGGCTCCCTGTACGGCACTTTTCGGACTGACGGCGCTGATCTCGACTACCACATCTGCCAGTCTGGCAATGGTTGACCCGGTATTGATGGTGATCAGGGCAACCCTGGCGCCAACTTCCTTGGCTTTCTGAGCGTGGTTGACCATGCTCTTGGTTTCACCTGATCCGCTGCAGATGACCAGTACGCCATCCTTAGTGATATTTGGAGTACAGGTTTCCCCGACAACATAGCTCTTTTTGCCCATGTGCATTAAGCGCATGGCAAAACCACTTACCTGAAAACCGCTTCGTCCGGCTCCGGCACAGAAGATCTCTTTAGCCCCGTCAACCAGTTCAACAAAGGCTTCGGCCTGTTTTTCATCGATGCTGCCCAGAGTGTTTTCCAGTTCACGGCAGACTATTGAAGCATATTCTCGGTTATTCATTATTTCAGATGTCCTTTCATTTCCCTGGCCATGGCAGCCGGATCCTTGGCATTGCAGATGGCGCCGCCAACGACAATTATTTCAGCACCTTCAGCTACTATGTCATCAATGGTAGCAAGCTTTACCCCGCCGGCAACGGCACTGCTGGCATTTTCAATGACTGAATTAACGGTTTTCAGTTCTTCCAGCGGATCATTGCCCAGGGCCTGAATGTCAAAGGCAGTATGAACGCAGATGTAGTCGACTCCCATCAGGTCGATCTCTCTGGTTCTTTCCACCAGGTTTTTAACGGCGATCATGTCGACCATTACCTTGCCATTGTGTTTTCTGGCTGATCTGACGCCACCCTTAATGGTTTCATCATTGCTGACACCCAAAACCGTGACTATGTCAGCTCCTGCATCAAAGCATTTATCAGCTTCAAATTCCCCGGCATCCATTATTTTGGCATCAGCCAGTATCTCAATTTCCGGGAATCTTTCCTTAAGTGTTTTTACCGGTACCATTCCCTGTTCAATGATGAACGGTGTTCCCACTTCAGCTATGTCAACATATCCTCTGGTTTTCTCCAGCAGATCAATGCACTGCTGAATAGTCAGGGTATCAAGTGCAGTCTGTAATTTCATGTATAAATCCTCCTGTTACAGATCATTCTTCGTAATTGTGGTCATCTGAGTCATATTTCAGGTAAGATGCATCTTCGCCTTTTATCTTATCAAAGGCAGCTCCAAAGGCTTTCTCCGTCCGTAAGCTGTTAGGATCATTGCAGAAATCCTTAAGTGTCGCAATGTCAACGGCCACGGCATCCGCACCTGCGATAAATGCCTGCATTGCCTCTTCTTTATTATGAATGGAAGCAGCCAGTATTTCCGGCACCGGTCTTCCTTCAATGCGGTCATATAATGCTCTGATGTTTCTTATTGTTTCAAACATGTCGTAACCTGCTTCATTGCCTCTGCCTACGAAAGGTGAGATGGCAAAACAATTACTGACAGCTGCCATGTAAGCCTGCTGGCAGGTAAACATACCGGTGGCAATCACCTTGATATTCTGGGAAGAGAGCTTTCTCATAGCCTTGAATCCTTCGGTATTACAGACAATTTTGAAACCAATGCGTTTACGGTCAAGTACGCATATTTCCATGGCTTTGCGGTATATCTCATCGCAGGTTCTGCCGTGAATTGACTGGAATACTGTCATCAGGGGGTCGCTTTCTTTCAGCATCTTTCGGGCTGAATCTTTCAGTGACATGTCTTCACCATAATATTTCAGCAGCAGATTGGCATTTGTCAGTATCCCTCTAGCACCTAACTCAAAAGCTTCCTTATAATCCCGGGGATCAGATGAGCAGGCTACATACACATTTAAATTCATATGATAACTCCTTTTACACTGTAATTATACAATACAGGACAGAAAGTAATTTGCTTAAAAGCATAAATCTGATTTAAATACTTTGATCAGAACTGTAAATAACAGGATTTTTTGCCGATTTACACGGCAAGTTAATTGAGTATAATAAAAGTGGTTAGCAATTGCTAACTCAAGAGTGGAAAGGAGTTTTATATGACAGCAAAATACTATTTACTGAAAACTCTGTTTAAACTTATAAGATTCAAGAAGATTTTCGGAAAACCTAATGATGAACTTATTGCAGAAGCAAGAAAACTTAACCGGAAAAATCACATTCCGGATCTTCAGGATGATGATTATGAATTCAGAACCATCAAGATAGATAACTGTCCGGTACTGGTAATGAAACATAAGGCAGAAACGGACAGAGCCTGTCTGTTTCTGATTGGCGGAGGGATGATCCACAGTCCAAGTGCCCGCAACATCAGAAGAGCATTACAGTATGCCAGAGACTGCGGGAGAGATCTTTATGTGCCGTATTATCCATTGTGTACTGATTACCCGCTTGATACAGCATACCGCATGATTTACGACACCTATCTTGAAGTGCTGAAACACTATGATCATGATAAGGTATCGGTATTCGGGTCATCTTCGGGAGGAAATCTGGCGCTGGGACTGTGCGCATATCTTAATGCCAATAAACTTGATACGCCAAGACCGGAAAAAATCATCGCTCTGTCACCGGGAACCTGTGTTGACGGGGAAGAAGAATGGCAGAAAATGCTGCAGCTGAATGAGAAGGATGTAGCCATTGATGCCAACTACATGAAGAATGCCGTGGAAATAATGAGGTGCGGCAGCAATGATGTCCCTGATTACATGATCTGGCTGCAGAAAGCAGATTTCTCAGATTTTCCGGAAGTTTACATAAATTACGGAAGTGATGAATGCCTTTATGCCTGTTGGGATGCCCTTAAAAAGGCCTTTGACAGAGATGAAGTCAGATATCATCTCACGGTAGGGCAAGGAATGTATCACTGCTATCCGATAATTCCGGTAGTAGAGGAAGCAAAGGAAGGTTACAGATGGCTGATAGAAGTCAGCCGATGAGGTAATGAAAATGAGCAGTAAAGATAATTTAAGAAAGAATGCTGTACGGAATACGCTGTACATCCCTCTGACCGCCAGAATACAGGTATCAAAGAGATTTCCTGATTTCTTTTATGATGAAATATCCCTGGGACTTGAGAATGAAATTCCAAACAGAACCATTGAAGAGAACTCAAGTGAATATGCCTACATGGCATCAGTCTGCCGTTATAAGGTAGCAGATGAGATCGTAAGGAAATTCATTGAAACAAACGGCAAGTGCAACATCATAAACCTGGGTGCCGGTCTGGAGACAATGTATTACCGTCTGGCTGATGGCAGAGCCAGTTTCTATGAAATAGATCTGCCTGAAGTAATTGAATTAAGAAAAGAACTGCTGCCGGCCGGGGCCAGGGAAACACTGATCGGTCAGGACATGTTTGACACAAGATGGACTGCCGGCATTGATACATCATTGCCGACCATGATTACAGCCCTGGGTGTCTTCCAGTATTTTGAAAAGGAAAGACTTATAAATCTTATAAATGATCTTAAGGCCGTATTTACTGATGCCGAGCTGGTCTTTGACGCCATGAACGGGAATGCCATTAAATATGCTAACAAATACGTGAAGAAGACCGGGAACATGGAAGCGTACATGCCATTTTACATTGATGATTCCAGGGCTTTTGCTAGGGAAACCGGACTGGTATTTCTGGAAGAAAGGAAATTCTTTACTGATGCCAGAAAGAATCTGGGAAGAAGGCTTAAGCTGTATACGCGAATAGCCATGAAAGTGGTTGATGACGGCAATCGCAGAGGATATATTCTTCATTATTCATTTTAGGAGTATCTTACATGAAGGTTTATGAATATGGTCTGAATAACCGGAAGAAGGTACTGTTCATCGCAACAGCGGCTCTGGAACCATACTGGGCTTTTGAAAAGCAGGCCCGAAAACTGGGTGATGAATATCATGTCTATGCGGTATCGGCAGATGGACATGACGGTCAGCCAGGGGACTTTATTTCCATAGAGAAAACAGTATCGGACATGACGGCTGAACTGAAAAAGCGCGGGGTAACGGAGCTGTACGGTGCCTATGGCCTTTCCATGGGCGGGGCTATAATAGTCCGCTTTCTGGCTACGGGAAACATTCCGGTTGAAAAGGCAGTCATCGACGGAGGAATACTCCCGTATACCTATCCAAAGTGGATCTGCAAAGTAATACATGCCGTTGATTTTGTTTCGATGTACAGTGTTACCAGAAGCCGAAAACTGCTGGAGCTTGTCGCTCCGCCGGAAAGATATACGGCTGAGGGAAGTGATTCGAAAACCGAATATGACGGTCTGATGGAGTTTTATAAGACATATTCAGCCAGGACCATCAGCAATGTTTTCTGGTCAGCCAATAATTATCAGTTGCCTCATCCGGCACCGAAGCTTAATACCAGGATCGAATACTGGTATGGGGAATATGAGAAAAGAGCCAGAAGGACTGATATTGCCTATATCAGAAAATACTTTGAAGGGGTTTGTTTCCGCAGGATAGATGGCATGAATCATGGGGAACTGGTAATGATACATTTAAGCCAGTTTGATGACATGATCAGAAAGGCTTTATAGGAGAACTGTTATGAAAAGAGGATTACTGGGAGTATTATTCCCAATGTTATTGGGAAAGGTAGTGTATGGCTATACTAAGGAAGCGGTACCTGGAATTGACATTAATGAGTTCAGAAAAAAACACATGACAGAATACAGAAACATGGTCAGCCGTACTCCATCTGTTGGTTCCCTAAAAGACAACATGTTTGCTCCGGTAATGTATCTGGCCTGCTATGGTTTTTCCTATTACAAGGCTGCCCCTGATAAGATCACAATGGATGTCTTTGACGGAATGATCGATGCCATCTGTAAAAGCGACATCATGAAAAAGGCGTATAAAGGAAAAAACTGCTTTGATCAGAAAGAAATAGACAAGTATGTAAATTCGATAATATAAATCAAGTCCCAAATTGAAGAAACATGGAGAATCCTACGTTCCGCATGGCAAGCCATG
>SVBJ01000027.1 GCA_015058955.1 Erysipelotrichaceae bacterium | reverse complement strand
TGCAGGTGTAGTTCAATGGTAGAACGCGACCTTGCCAAGGTCGACACGGGGGTTCGATTCCCCTCACTTGCTCCATTAAAAACGAAAGCTCCGCAAGGAGCTTTTTTCGTTTTTCAGAACAGTGCCAGCTGTTCGTCTCTTATTATCTCTTTCTTATATGCCTTTATTATGTCAGACATGTTGTACAGTATTCCGTATCTGTCGCATTCTTCAGTTAATACCCTGTAGAGTCTTTCATAATCAGGGACACTGCAGTTATACCTGTCCCCATAATATCTGATGTATTTTTCCTTCAGACCTGGAAAGTGTTCATCCAGTTTCCGGTAATAGTAATCTCTCTGGTTTTCCCTTAAGGTAACTCCCATATAGGTCTGAATAAAGCTGGCTTTGTTTTCGTGTGCAAGTCTGACAAGTTTCCTAATGTCCTCATCCCCGTCAGTAATAAACGGCAGTACCGGGTTCATCATTATTCCCGCAAATATCCCGTTCTCACTTAATGCCCTGACTGCGGCATATCTTTTCGATGAAACACAGACATGCGGTTCTATTATTCTGCACAGGTCATCATCAGGAGTGGTTATGGTGAACTTGATGATGACATTATTTTTGGCGCTGATTTCCTTCAGAAGATCAATATCTCTTAAAATCATGTCGCTTTTGGTATCGATGGCTACCCCGAAATCATACTTTGACAGCAGCTTCAGGGCTCCCCTGGTCACTTCATACTGCTTTTCAAAAGGATTGTATGTATCAGACATTGAACCGATGCCAACGACCCCATGGTCCTTCTTTTTCGACAGTTCCCTTTCCAGGATCACCAGCGCATTCTTCTTGCCTTTTACCGTATCGAAATTCTCAATGTGATAGCAGTTGCTGCGGGAATCACAGTAAATGCAGCCGTGACAGCAGCCGCGGTAAAGATTCATGTTGTAATCGACCCCATACCAGTCATCACCGTATCTGACTTTTGTCAGAATGGTTTTTGCTTCAACAAACTCCATAATTCGTCTCCTAAAAGAATAATTTCAGCAGATGATAGTATCCGGTAGATATCACTACCAACAGCAAAACTATGGCCAGCAGCTTGCGGCTCATGGCTCCCAGAGTCGACTTGAAATAGTCAGCTATGATGACCATGCAGACATGAGTCGGCGAGATCTGCATGGCAGCATAGGCACAGGTATGCAGCAGGACCATTAACGGCCAGCCTCCCTGCGGTATGGCTGCAAAGGCCAGCGGCGTACAGATCGTAACAATGGCCTTGGAACCAAGTACCACCGTTCCGACAAAGAACATCAGAACAAAGACATACAGCGGCGGTATCGACAGTGACGAGAAGAATACCGGGATGTCTTTAATAACTCCCGTGGCACTGAGTATTTCCTTGAATACATATACCGCAAAAGTAACCGTCATCAGGGACACATCCAGAGATCTCTTAGCCAGCGGTAACCGGTCATCAGGTTTAAATGAATAGAAGAACCAGGCAAGTGCCAGAATGATCAATGTTGCCGTCAGTGTTGACAGTTTGAACAGCATGATCAGAACAACGATGGCTATGATGGTCCACAGATGCTTAAACAGATCGATCAAACCCTTAATGACAGTCCCTGCATCGGTACTGACATTTCCCGAATGAGGGATCTTTTTAATATAGAACACATATCCCAGCAAATACATTACCGCAATCAGCGGCAGCATGCCCAAAACGAAACTGCCAACCGGCACCCTGGATATGCTGGCCATGATGATCACTGCTGAATATGTCGGCAGAAAGCTTTCGGGTATGTGACGGTAGTAACTGGTTACTGCGGCCTTCTCATTTTTGTCAAGAGCGTCTCCTGCGGCATCAGAAACGATTTCTCCGCAGATTATGGCTGCAGCCGGAGAAGGAAGCAGGCCAATCAGAATCGGCGCTACAGTGGCGTTTATGCGCCTGTTATGGAAGATGTTGTCCAGATCCTGCTGAGCCAGTTTCAGCTGATTACGGCTTTCCAGCATGCGCTGCAGGAAAGTAATGCAGTAAAGGATCCGGATGACCAGCAGAAAGTCCTTTGAAGTCAGCACATCAACGATGACGTTGATGGTATCAGACAAAGACAGCTGAAAGAGGAGCACGCATATTACGGAAGCAACCGCAACCGAAACAGCGAGTTTTACTTTCAGGCTCATCGCCACTATTACAGCAGCAAACACCACTGCCAGCTTCAGCATTGATATTACCGTTGAACTCATAACCCCACCTGTATTTACTATACCTTAATTATCACTTTACTACAAAAAAGACGATTCCCAGATCGTCTTGATCAGTTCAGTTTTCCCTGCTTGCCTTTTTCTCTCCGGGTCTGGACCTTTTCCACCAGGGTCTTTTCCATCTTGTCAGGGAGAATCTTTTTAAGGACATTATATGCTCTGTTAAATCTGGCTGTATTGACCGCAAAGCCTGACCCGTCCTTAAGAGTAAAGACAGTTCTGGTGTTGGCTCCGTCAACTGACCAGGTATTCAGCCAGTCATACTTTATCAGGAAAGCCTTACCGGTATCAAAAGGATGATGAACGACCATGCAGTCATCATAGAGATCCAGAACCGGTGTATCCGGGATCACAAAATAGGACATGACTGCCAGTATCAGAAAGAAGCCTCCGCTGATAAGGGTAGCCTTTGTTCTGAAAAGCATCATGCCGATGCCTACCGCTCCCCGGCCCACGATCTGCCAGATCGGTCTTTTGGTAATTCTTTCTTTTGGTTCGCCGCTTACGGCAATGTCGTTGATATCTATGTATTCAGTATTCATTCTGCATACCTCACAGTCTATATATAAGTATAACTGAAAATGTCAGAGAGTGCATTCATTTCAATCTGTAACCTGATATCATGTTATAATTGTTTTAATCAGATGGGAGAACTGTCAATGAAAAAAACACTGCTGATCATTAACAGCATGGCCGGAAACGGTCACATCGCGGATTATACCTACGATTTCATCAGCCATCTTACCACCGGTGACAACATGGTCACGGTTTTTCCCATTGAACCGGAAAGCGGACTTGATCTGAGTGAATTTCTGAAAAGTGAAAGATTTGACACGGTAATTGGCGTCGGCGGTGATGGAACCTTCAACCGTACGATCAACGAAGTCATGAAGCTTGACTATTCCCCGGTCGTGGGATACATTCCGGCCGGTACCACCAACGACTTTTCCCGTAATCTGGGACTGGTAACGGATCCTGATGAAGCCTGCGAAATAATCAGGCAGCGCAATACGGTTTCCTATGATCTGGGACTGTTCAATGACAGCTACTTCGCCTATGTTGCTTCCTTCGGCGCGGTTTCATCCGTCAGCTACAGCACTGACCAGGCTTCCAAGAACATCCTGGGATTCTCAGCCTACATATTCAACGGCTTAACTCTTCTGCCGGAAATACTGTCTGCCAAGTGCCACCTGAAAATAGAGGTCGACGATGAGATCATTGAAGGAGATTATCTGTTCGGAGCAATCGCCAATTCCCTTTCCGTAGCCGGTTTCAGGATCAATACCCTTTCCACCAAGGACCTAATTGACGGAGAATTTGAGCTTTTCCTGGTCAGACGGCCTGAACATTTCCAGGACATCCCGGGCATAGCGGTATCCATTCTCAATAACGATTTCACTAATCCGTACATTGAATACCGTCATATCACCAGCGCCAGGATCACCACCGATGCCAATACCCAGTGGACCCTGGACGGGGAATACGGAGGCAATCCAACCGAAATCGAATTCAGGGCCGTTCACAGTGCCATCAGCATCATAACCAACAGAAGCATGTAAACCTACATGCTTCTTTTTTTATAATCTATTTTTGCTCTGGCAGCCTGAGACTGCTGTTTCATGCGCGGCACTCTGTAGATGCGGCCGTCCTTGCGGAAGTTGGCTCCGGTCTGATGGAAATTAAACGTCACGTTATTTTCGATGCACTGCCTGCGGGTATTAAGGATCCAGGCATAATCGCATACTCTGGCATTGTCACCCGATTCCCCGCCGCAGGTAACCGATTCAATCTGTCCGTCCTTCAGATATTTATCTATTTCAATGCTTTCCAGCATTGGTTCCTGGTTGACCTTCTTATGCTTTATCGGAGCCGCCAACAGTATTGGCATTCTTTCGTCGGTCATGGCCTGATTTTCCATGGTAGCTATGATGGTTACGTTATCCCAGCCCTCTCCCCAGTCCTCGGGAATGCAGTCCATGAATCTCTCTATTCTTTTCGTAATGATGGAGAAATCAAGGTCCTGACGGTATCTGATCATCTCCCAGATGTCCTTTCGCCATTCATCAGCCTCTTCTATGAAGAAATCCGACGTCATGCAGCAGTATACCTGCCTGCCTGGTTTCAGGTAAAACGATCCGTCACGGTGTCTTCTGATGGCCAGATTAAAGTCATTTGTCCTGGTTACAATGTTGCTGTCCTTGTCATACATGGCGTCACGGCGGTAAACATAACAGTTCAGACATCCCGCTGATTTTTTGTGACAACCATGCCAGGGATTCCATACCGGCATGATCCCTTCACCTCCTGACTTTCAGTTTTATGATTTATGGCCGCCGACCTGACGGTTGCGTTCTCTTCCGGTAGCGCCTTCCTGCAGGCTGGTACCTTTTATGACGGCATTCTTGCCGAATTTTTCTCTTATTTTAATGATGGCCTCCCGGGCCTTCTTGTCCTTCTCCATCAGCTTTCTGGCTTCCTGGTCACGTTTTTCAACTTCCCGGGCATCCGCAAACAGGTCAAGCTGCTTCCAGGTATCCCTGGCTTTTTCTTCCGTAAAGATCCTGTTGGCGCATACCGTTACCCTTCGCACTGAAAGACTGCGGTCGGCAATGCCGTGAAACAGTTCGATCATGGCATCCGTCATGATCTGTGAAGAGCTGGTAAACACCCCCAGATTGATGGAACCGCTGGCATGGCGCGGTACCGCCCTGCCGTAATAGTCTATTGAAATCTCACCGTCATATTCATCAGTGATGTTGCTGGTATCATAGTTCAGCATCAGTCCCAGCTGATCGGTGACTACTCCTTTGGCCACCATCGACAGCGCCAAGGAATCGGTCATTTCCCTGACAATGATCTCAGCCTTGTCATAGGGGTAGGCTTCCCGCAGCACCTGTCCGCTGGAAAGTGAGTTATTCTGCGGCACATAGCTCTTTATTTCCTTTATCGTACACGGTTCATAACCCCAGGCATGATCGATCAGCAGTTCGGCATTGATGCCGAATTCCTTGAACAGCGTCGGCGAGTTTTCAATGGAGAATCTGGCGACATCACCCATAGTATTCAGACCCAGACGGTCCAGTCTTTTGTATATGCCGTTGCCGATGCGCCAGAAGTCCCTTAACGGCAGATGATCCCAGAGCTTTTCACGATAGCTGTATTCATCCAGTTCGGCAATGCGGACCCCGTCTGCATCAGCCGGAACATGCTTGGCTACGATGTCCATGGCGACCTTGGCCAGATACATGTTGGTTCCTATTCCTGCCGTGGCGGTTATTCCGGTCTCTGCCAGAACGTTTCTTATTATCGTCATGGCCATTTCATGAGCTGAACCGTTGAAGCGGTGCAGATAGTCCGTAATGTCCATGAAGACTTCATCTATTGAATAAACATGAATGTCATTCTGCGAAACATAGCGCTGATAGATGTTGTAGATGCGGTCACTGTAGTCCATGTAGAACTGCATTCGCGGTTCGGCGACTATGAAGCCTATTTCCAGGTTGGGATTGCCCTGTAAGGCGATGAAGTCGCTGGATTTGCCGGTGAACTGCTTTTTATAAGCCTGTTTTCTTCTTTCCCTGTTTATGTCCCTGATCTGACTGTAGACCTCAAAAAGGCGCGGTCTTCCCGGCAGACCATACATCTTTAATGACGGCGAAACAGCCAGGCAGATAGTCTTCTGCGTACGGCTTTCATCAGCCACCACAAGATTGGTCGTCAGAGGATTCAGTCCGCGTTCAACGCATTCCACGGAAGCGTAGAATGATTTCAGGTCAATGCACAGATAGGTTTTCGGTTTTTCTGACATAAAAAGGACAGCCTTTTGACTGTCCTTATTATAACACTAGATTATATTTCAAGCAAACATCTAGTGAGCATAGACGACCGGGGTCTCCTTGGTGAAGAAGTAGGTAACTATCTCTTCACGAGGGATTCCCAGAAGGGATACGGCATAATCAATTTCGTCCTGATCGAAGAAGGAAACACCGTTCATCTTCTTGGACAGGGTCGATTCGTTGATTCGCATTGCTCTGGCAAACTCTTTCTGAGTGCCATAGACCTGAATGATTCTGTTTCTTAATACTTCATAGTTGAACATGCATGTACCTCACTTTCTTCAGTTACGTAATATTCGGGAGTAATGATGACGCTTTTTTCAGCGTAATTGGCAGATAATGCCGTGATTCTGAATATTCTGGACATAAAAAGCCCCCTTTCATCAACCTCCGGGAGCTTATATACAAACTGGTGCTCGGATAGGGACTCGAACCCTAGGCCCACTGATTAAGAGTCAGTTGCTCTACCATCTGAGCTATCCAAGCAGCATGTTCATTGTAACACTTACTCAACACCAATGCAAGGCATTAAGTAACTATCTATATAAAACGAACTACTTTCGCAAATAGTTCGCAGTTGGAAATGGTAGCCCGTACGGGATTCGAACCCGTGAGTGCATGCGTGAAAGGCATGTGAGTTAAACCTCTTCTCCAACGGACCATCTGGAACGCTTGATTATTATAACAATATGTCAATAAAATAGTCAATACCCTTTTTTAGTTTTGTTTTTGTTTTTTTCACAGTATAATACAGATATAAAGGAAGTGACTGTCATGAAAAAGTTTTTAACCTTATTACTGAGCCTTTTGCTGTTATGTGGTTTTGCCGGCTGCACGAAGAAACCGGACAACGAGCCTACCCCTAAGCCTAAACCAGATCCTAAGCCTGCTCCGGTTGCCGAGAAACTGGAATCATCTGTTGGCAGCTCGGATACCATCGCCAAAGCTCTGGAGAAGTTCATTGCGGATGTACCGGACTGGAACGCCTTCAAGATGTTCTATGATGAGGAAGCCATGACCGTTGAATATGGTGCCTATGACTCAACAGACATCTATGAGCGTAACTATGAGAAATACGCTGAAAGAGGCGTCATGCCTAATGTCTACGTTCTGGTACGCTTTGCTGATGGCAAGGAAACCGGAGAGATTGAAAAACTCTATGCGCTGATCCCTTATGAGAATATTCAGAATGTCAAAGAAGAGGATGTTGAGGGAATCATAGCCTTCCAGAATCTGCTGCTGAAAGCCATCTTCCCTGATCTTAGTGACCGGCAGATCGCCAAGCTGGTTGACCGTCTGTCCTTAACGACTGCCGACGGTTATCAGGCTTATGCCAAAGGTCAGGCTGATGCCAGCGAGTTTGCTGAGACCAAGACTGACGTCTTCCCTAAGGGTTCCGAATCAGCCTATAGCCTGTCTACATCATACGACAAGGATTACAAGAGCATCCTGCTGTCATTTGAAAAATAGCAGAGAAAAGCCGTGAATCGATCACGGCTTTACTCTGCTCTTTAGTCAATGGAAATCAGTTTCTTTTCCTTATGCTTCTGTTCCTTTGGAACTGAGACATTCAGAACACCATTGTTAAATGTAGCTTTGATCTGTTCCTGATCGATTTCGCCCACATACCAGCTTCTGGTAAGTGAACCGGTATATCTTTCTCTGGAGACATATCTGTCATTCTTGGTTTCCTTCTCTTCATCCTTTTTGGCGGATACTGTCAGATAACCGTTTTCTACGGAAATTTCAACGTTTTCCTTGTTAAAGCCAGGTAATTCAATGTCCAGCAGATATTCCTTTTCGGTTTCAGTAACATCGGTCCTCATGCCCTTCACTTCACGGGTGAAGAAATCAGGGGCGAAGAATTCGTCAAAGAAATCTCTGTTTGTATTCTTTCTAGATGGTCTTAAATAATAATTCAACATGTATATATACCTCCATTCATTTATCTTAATATTTTAGCACTCTCATATATCGACTGCTAATTATATTATAACCACATTTTTAGCACTGTCAATACCTGAGTGCTAATTTTTGTGTAAAATAAAAAGTCTTTTCAGACTTCTTATTTACTTGACAAAGTTATAGATGACTGTCAGCAGGATCGCCAGAACGATGAATACACCGCCGACAATCAGAAACTGGATGAATTCACTGTTGCGGCTGGCGCTTTTCTTTTCCACGAAATCGCTGTAGCGCCCTACCCTGTTACGTCCGCCCGGTACCAGTGACAGCCACATGGTGTTCATGGCATACAGGACCCCATCCAGGGCTCCCTTGTCATAAACCCAGATCAGCCGTCCGTAGCTGGTTACCAGCAGTCCCGGAATGGCAAAGCCATCGGAAATGATCTTCAGTTTTTCCTTTCCTTCTGCCCCTGCCAGACCATGAGTAATGATGTATATTACCGTGAATGCGCAGGAAAACAGGATGATGCCGGCATACTTCTTCAGAAAGCTGTTTAGCGAATCATTCATAGACTGAATTCTTCCCTGTATTTCTTCTCTTCCTCGTCATTGCATAAGACGAAGTGGTTAGGTGCTACTTCTCTGAAGGTAGGCTGCTGTTTGGAGTAGTCATGTGCTTCCAGCGGATTATAGGTGATCCTGATTCTGCCCTTTTCAATCTTCGGGTCAGGCAGCGGGATGGCACTTAACAGGCTTCTGGTATACGGATGCATCGGGCGGGCAAACAGCTCGTCAGATGAAGCCAGTTCAACCAGGTTGCCATAGTACATGACACCGATGCGGTCGGAGAAATACTTAACGACGGAAAGGTCATGGGCGATGAACATAATGGTTAAGCCCATATCGTTACGCAGATCATTAAGCAGATTTATTACCTGAGCCTGAATGGAGACGTCCAGAGCGGAAATCGGCTCGTCGGCGATAATCAGGTCAGGATTGAGAACGATCGCTCTGGCGATGCCTATTCTCTGTCTCTGGCCGCCGGAGAATTCATGAGGATATCTGCTAGCGTGTTCGTTGACCAGACCTACCTTGTCAAGAACCTTGTAGACTTCCTGATCAATGTATTCCTTATCCTTGACACCTCTGATCTTCAGTCCTTCCGCAATGGTTTCCCTGACCGTCATACGAGGGTCAAGAGAAGCGATCGGGTCCTGGAAGATCATCTGGATCTTGTTGGTCAGCTTGTCCTTGCGGGCAAAGGCTACCTTTTCCTTCTTTTCCTTTTCCAGGGCAGCTTTTTCAGCACCTGATGCCGCTGCTATTTTCCGGTCATATTCAGCCGCGATCTTTTCAGCCTGCGCTTTGGCATATTCCTTGTTGCAGTTCTTGTGATCGTACTTGGCTGATTCTATTTCCTTCTTCAGTTGGGCTATCCTGGCTTCTGATTCTTTTTTTCTCTTGTCGATCTCACCGCTGTCAGTCAGTTTGGCAAGATCTTCCTTTAAGGCCTTCTTTTCGTTTTCAATGGCTTCCTTATATCTTCTGATGCCGGCTGCAATTCTCTGTCCCTTGAAATAGACGGAACCGCCGGTAATATCATACAGACGGATGATGCTTCTTCCGGTCGTGGTCTTGCCGCAGCCGGATTCGCCGACCAGTCCGAAAACCTCTCCCTTGTAAATATCAAAGGAGACATCATTTACAGCCTTAAGCTGTGACTTTCCCATCTTAAAGAACTGTTCAAGGTGCCTGACTGATAAGAGTACTTCTCTGTTGTTATCCATTCTTTCTGGCCTCCCTTTCTCTCATTCTGTTAATACGGTCCGTAATGATCTTCGGCTTTTCGATCTTCGGTGCATTAGGATGCAGCAGCCAGGTAGCCGCACGGTGGGTTTCCGTAATGTCAAACATTGGCGGTTCCTGTTCAAAGTCGATCTCCAGAGCATATTTGTTACGGTCTGCGAAGGCATCGCCCTTCGGCGGATAGATCATGTTAGGCGGAGTACCCGGAATGGCTTCAAGCTTGTCCTTGGTATCCAGGTCAGGCATGGAGCTCAGTAAAGCCCAGGTATATGGATGTCTAGGGTCATAGAAGACTTCTTCAGCCGTACCTTCCTCAACGATCTTGCCGGCATACATTACCGCAATGCGATCAGCCATGTTGGCAACGACACCGAGGTTGTGGGTAATGAAGATGACAGAAAGATTTCTTTCCTTCTTGATGCGGTTGATCAGTTCCAGGATCTGTCCCTGAATCGTAACGTCCAGTGCGGTCGTCGGTTCATCGCAGATCAGAATGTCCGGGTTGGCTGCCAGAGCGATTGCAATGACGATTCTCTGTCTCATACCGCCGGATAATTCAAACGGATACTGATTGTATCTGATGGTAGGTTCAGGAATGCCTACCTCTTCCAGTAATTTAAGAGCCTTGGCCTTGGCGGTCTTCTGAGTGACTCTGTAGACCAGGTTATGTGCCTGCTCCTTGAAATAGTCGATCAGGGTGACCATCTTGTCTTCAGCATTGAACGGCTTTTCCGTCTCATAGTCCTTTATCATATTCTGAATCAGGACTGAGATGTTATCCAGGCCCAGCTGTTCGTCAAAGTAAACAGGTTCAACGACTTTCCATTCAGGAGTCTTGCCTCTGGAAGTCAGTGATTCGTATTTGGCCTTCTGCTTTTCATATCTTTTGGTTTCGGCAGCATTATGTCTGATGCCGTCAAAATATTTGTCAACCATCTTCCTGATGCTTGAATGGAAGGTATATTCAGTGGCATCCTTTACCACTTCCAGATTGTCGATGGCACCGGTTACGGCATCACCGAGTTTTTTGGCTAAAGCCTTGGCTTCCTTTTCCTCCAGCTTTCCTGATTCAAAGTAAGCCTTTGCTTCCTTTAATGCGGGAATGTTGGCCTGTTTCTTTTCCAGGGCACTGCGATGTGAATATTCCAGAGCCTTGGCACCGTCCCGGATGAAACCGTTCAGGAATTCACTGTCAGCGTATTCTCTGGTCATTCTGTTGAGTTCTTCCAGATCCATCTCATCAACATTGGCATTAGGATTCTTCATCATGTAATAGCCCAGCGTGAAAAAGTTAGGCTTTTCCTTGGCGAGGGCATCTGTCAGTATGGCTGATAATTCCTTAAGATGATCCATTGTTCCTTCTGCCAGTTCACCATGATTGACACCGTTGAGATCAGCATTGAGCTTATCCTTCAGGGAACGGATCTGCTCCCCATCAGTTACGACACGCGGATGAAGAGTCTTGTCCAATCTCTTGGCAAAGTCTCTCAGGCTCTTTTTAGCGTCCACCTTCTGCTTTTTATCAACCAGGAAAATGAAGTCATCAACGTCTACTTTCAGCTCCTGTGCTTCATTGTAGACCGCGTTAAAGGCCCCTTCCAGCTTGGTGGAGTTGATCACGAACTGATTGAAGACCGTGCAGTCTTCCTTGTTGTGAGCGATGGCTGAAGCATCGCCGTTGGCTACTTCATCCATGTTCTTGTTTAACAGCTGTAATTTTGAATTGAAGAGATTTCTGGCCTTGCGGCGGCTGGCCCTGTTTTTAAGCAGCATGGCTTCAGTGAGCTGCTTGCCGATCCTCATGATCGGGTTAAGTGAAGACATCGGGTCCTGGAAAATCATGGCGATCTGGTCGCCGCGGATCTTATGGAAGTCGTCTTCCGAGATCTGAACAAGGTCCTGTCCGTCGTAGATGATCTCGCCGGATTCAACGAAGCCATTGCCGGCCAGAATGCCCATGATGGTACGGTTGGTAACGGACTTGCCGGAACCTGACTCACCTACTATGGCCAGAGTCTCACCTTTATATAAGTCAAATGATATGTTTCTTACTGCCTGCAGTATGCCTCCCTGAGTACGGAAGGAGATCTTCAGGTTTCTTACTTCAAGTTTCTTTTCCATGACTAGTCCTCCGTTCCTCTTAATGATGGGTTAAAGGCATCACGCAGACCGTTACCGAAGAGGTTGAAGCTGATTTCCAGCAGTGCAATGAACAGAGCCGGGAACAGCATGATATGCGGATATGCCGTCATGATCGACTGACCGTTGGCCAGCATTGAACCGACAGATGACATTACCGGAGAGTCAAGGTTGATGATACCCAGATATGTCAGTGATGTTTCCTCGAAAATGACACCAGGAATTACCAGTACTGAGCCGGTAATGATGGTTCCCAATGAGTTAGGGAAGATATGTTTGAACATGATGCTCCAGTCATTGGCACCCAGGGTTCTGGCAGCCAGAACGTATTCCTGGTTCTTGAAACGGTAGAACTGCATTCTTACTCGCGACGCCATGCCTATCCACCCTGTCAGGATGAACGCATAGATCAGGGCCGGTATTGTTCCTACCTTACCGGAAAGATGCAGGTTGAACAGAACGGTAACGACCATGAAAGGAATTCCGGAAAGAATATCGGAAATACGTTCCATAACCATGTCAACCGCTCCGCCATAATAACCTTCAATGGCACCGTATACGGCACCGATGCTCAGGTTGACCACGCTTACCAGAATGGCCAGCAGGAATGAGAAACGGGCACCGGAAGCCAGGCGGGAGAAGATGTCATAGCCATGGGTATCCGTACCAAACAGGAATGACGGTTCAAAACCGTAACGGTACTGGAAGTAGTTGTAGGCATTGACTCTTACCACATAGTTATAGCCGGTACCGGCTGTTCCGGTCCTCTGGGCATAACGGTAGGCATTTTCCCTGTCTCCCTTGTTATAAGGGTCGGAAGCGAGTCTCATTCTGGAAGTATAACCGTCTTCACCGGTGGTGGCATAGGAGGCAATGAATTTGCCCTGACTGTCAAAGACAGGATTACCCTTCCGGTCACAGGTGTACCAGACGTTCTTGTCACCGCCGATTATTTCAACATTGGTTCTAGGCAGAATGACCTGCACATTGTTTTCATCCTGCCAGTTCTGCAGGTCGCGGTATTGTGAATCTGTCAGAGTTACTTCAAAGGCATTACAGCTTCCATAGCTGTCTACTCTGACCTTATAGAATGTCTGCTTGCCTCTGAAGATATCATCCTGAGTGTATTTTTCAATTACATCGACAATTACTCTGTTTCCAGTCTCTTCCTGCTGCCCCAGAAGACGGAAGTATCTGTTTTCGGAAACAGACAGTACCTGGGTACCATCCCAGATACCGGTACCATCAAGAGCCTTTACCTTCGGCAGCAGATACTGATAACGCATTATGACGTTATCCGTAGCATAGGCAGCCTTATAGGAGGCATTGCAGCAGTACGGTCCGATGATGGAATAAAGCACCAGGATCAGAATGACGCAGGCGGCAACGACAGATGACTTGTTTTTCTTGAAACGGTTCCAGGCATCACCGAAATAGCCGACAGCCTTGGTGTCGAATTTCTGGTCATGTCTGTCAGTGCGGTTGGCAAGTCTGAACTTTTCAGCAGGAATGTTCTGATAATCTTTTTCGTTCATATTACTTGGCCCCCATTCTGATACGTGGATCTATAATACTGTATGAAATATCAATGACGATACCGGCTGCCAGTCCGATCAGGGTATAGAACGATGACAGCAGCATGAAGAAGTTATAGTCAGGCGGCGAAGCCTGGATGGAACTGACATAAAGCTTACCAACGCCCGGTATTGAGAACATCTGCTCAATGATCAGAGAACCTGACATGATGGAGATGAATTCACCCAGGATCATCGGGAAGATCGGAACCATTGCATTTCTCATGGCATGTCTGATGGTTGCCTGAGCCTTAGTCAGGCCCTTGGTTCTGGCCAGCAGCATGAACTCGGAAGTCAGAACTTCGATCAGTTCAGCTCTGGTATATCTGGCGAAGCCGGCGATCGTCCCGAAGGACATGGAAAGAACAGCCGGGATCATTGACTTGAAACCGATCCAGCTGAAGGCTCCCATCGAGGTGTTCATGGTAGCTGAAGCCCAGCCCAACTTGAAATACAGAATGTACTGTACGAGGAAGGCGTAGATGAATGAAGGCACGGAAACGACTACCATGACGCTGGTGGAAATGAAATGGTCGATCCAGGTATTCTTCTTAAGAGCAGCAAAAATGCCCAGTCCGATTCCCAGAGGAATTGACAGCAGGATGGAATAAACGTTAACGGCTACCGTGTAAGGCAGTTTCTGAACGAATACCTTCCAGACATCCTGGCCGATGTAAAGAACTTCGGAAATGCCGAAGTTACCGACCAGGGCATATTTCCAGAAACGGGCATACTGCTGCATGATCGGCAGGTTATAGCCCAGCAGTTCCCTTCTCTGCATGATCAGCGCCATATCCTTGCCGAACTGTTCAGCCGGCAATGACGGCAGCATCTTAACCAGTACAAAACATATTGTCGTTATGATGAAGAATGTCATCAGCATCAGTCCAATACGTTTTAACACATATTTAAATAAATACATACGACAGAACCCTCCTCGTCTGATCTGTATTACGCTTTCGTAGATATATTATTATACCATCTTTTATTTTATAAAGGTATACATAGGTACGGCATTTATAACAGGTATTTATGTTCTTTTCACAATAAAGCGCAAAAAAAGGACAGGATCAATGTCCCGTCCCTGTGTTTACGTTATCTGAATGTTGCGGATTTCCGGTTTATTTGTAATCCAGAGTGCCGCCGTGTTCCTTAACGTAGTTAGCCCACTGAGTATCATCCATGGCGAATGTGATGTACTGTAATCCGCCACGGCCCATGCCGAATACGTATTCTTCAGTATAGTAGTTAACTCTCATGCACTTCAGAGTTGCAGAAGCATCCAGACCTACAGGGATCATGGTGTACTGCTGTAATACTGTACCTTCGATGGCAGCCAGAACAGCTAATCTTAAGCTGTTTTCAGCTGTTGTACCGGCGGTGATTTCCTTTTCGGAACCGTCAGCTGCCTTGACAGTGACAGTTTCACCTGACAGAGCCAGATACCAGTCATAGGTTGCTGCAGTATACTTGACACCGTCGATTTCAACTTCTGTCTGAATTGAAGTATAGTCGATGGCTGGGTCATACTGATAGCTTTCCTGTACATATGCCTGAATCAGTCCATATGGGTCAAGAGCAGAACCTGTCCAACCTACACCGAACAGTAAGTCGATTGAGTTGTTCTTCAGGTAGCTTGAGAATGAAGATGATCCTAAAGGCTGTGACTGAGTGAAGATGATGTGGTTTTCAAGCTTTGTGCCCTTTACAGCTTCAGTCCAAACCTGCTGCAGCAGATGGTAGCCGTTGTTGTAGTAAGCACTTGAACCTGAACCAGGCTGACCGATGATGATCTGGATTTCCCATGCATCTGAATTTGCAGGGATGTAACCAGCTTCAACAGCCTTGTCATAAGCCTGATTGAATAATTCCTTGGCGCCTGCCAGATCGTAGCCGGAAATTGATTCGATGGCTGCATCGATATCAGCATATTCCTTGCCTTCGCCATAAGAATCTGCCAGACCCCAGAAGTTAACGATAACGTTCTTTGCTTCATCAGTTGTTCTGTAAGCAGTACCGTTGTCAGGGTCAGAAATGATCATGTTGCCATATAATGCCTTGGCTGGAGCACCTGTTGGGTCCAGAGCCAGCTGATAAGCAGCACGGTCAACTGAGAATGATAATGCCTGACGGAATTCCTTGATGCAGATGATTCTCTTGACAACAGTGTTACCTGCAGTTACAGGAGAAGCAGTTGATTCAGCGTTTGCCAGTGCACTTTCGTTAGGGTTGAGAGCGATGAACCAAGTTGAGTCACCTTCTGTGAAGTAAGTGAACTGAGAACCCTGGTAATCATCCATGTCGTCTCTCTGTAAGCCATAGCTTTCCAGTTCGCCCTTTAAGAACATTTCAAGACGGGTTGAAGCTTCAGAAACCTGTTTGTAAGTGATATTGGTTGTCTGATACTGACCCTTGTGTTCTTCTTCGAAGTAACCATGCCAGAATTCGTTTCTGGCGAATGCCATGTTGCTGTCTGCCAGGAAGTCAGTCAGCTTGTATGGGCCATAGCCAACATATGTGTCAACAGATGAACCGTAGCTGTTTGAATAAACACCATCGGTAACAGTTGTGCACTTGTCATATGTAGGGATATGAACCAGGTTCATATTTGAGCATAATGCATAGTTCAGATAGAAACCTGTTAATGGCTTTGTTAATGCGAGAACCAGAGTATGGTCGTCCTTGGCAAAGTAGCCAACATCGCTCCAGTCAACTTCTGGATAAGAATAGTCATATGCCAGATAGTTAGGAGCATCGTCTTCTGTTTCGCCCCATGCAGGATTGCCAGTCATGGTTGTCAGCAGATACTGATAGGTTTCATCAGTTAATGGAGCCAGACCATAGTGGTCAGAGTTTTCATCAGCGTCCATCCGTGCTACCAGCTTATCCCAGTCAGAAACATCGAAGTAAGAATCGCCATAAGCACCGACATAGTCGCTCAGAGTATTACCGCTCAGCCATTCGCTTAATGCCCAGTCAACTGCAACGTAAACTGTATTTCCTTCAGGTGTAGTGTAGACACCGTCAGCACCCTTTGTCAGGTCAGCGATTGTATAGAAATCGTTGGTTGCGTTTTCGTTGATTACTGTCATTCCGGAATATGCATATTCCTTGGCGTTGTAGATCTTCAGGTTGCCTGCATAGAAGTTGTCAGCTCTGTAGTTAGCTGCCTGAGGATTCATTAATCTCTTGGCAGATTCGATGAAGTCGTTAGCTGTGATTGGATCACCGTTATCGTACTTCAGCCAGTCCTTCAGAGTGATTTCATAAACCTGATTTTCAGATTCTTCTGTAATGCCGTATTTGCCTACATAATCCTTGGTTACGTCCTTAGGCATTTCAGTTGCCATTCCAGGAACGATCTTGTAACCATCCTTGGTTTCATTGTAGTCGAAGACATACAGTGAATCTTCAGTATTGTCTATTACTGTTGTTGCGTCATTTGACTGATAGGTGTGGTTGTTCCATGAAGTTGGCATGGAGTTAACGGCATAACGCATGGTATATGTTGTCTTATCGTCAACATATGACTTGTCATGCTTGTCCTTACCACAGCCGGTCAGAGAGAGGACGAGTAATAAGACTAATGCTATAATTAAACTCTTTTTCATACTTTCTCCCTTCCTTGTGTATTTTTTTGAGAATAACATACCTCATTATTTCACATAAATTTCAAAAAATCAATTCAAGGTCCGAACATTGTTCGATGTAAAAAGAAAATTTTTTATAATATTCCCTTTATATGCAACAAAAAACCCGTCGAAACGGGTTTTCCATGACACTGAGTAAATTAACGCTTTGAGAACTGAGGAGCTCTTCTGGCTGCCTTCAATCCATACTTCTTACGTTCTTTAGCACGTGAGTCTCTGGTTAAGAATCCAGCTGCCTTTAACTTTGGACGATAGTCTTCAACAACCTCTAATAAGGCTCTTGCAATACCATGTCTCATGGCACCAGCCTGTCCTGCATGACCGCCGCCGTATACGTTGATGTTAACGTCATACTGGCCGATTGTCTCAGTGACTTCCAATGGTGCTCTGACAACCATTCTTAATGTCTCTAATGGTAAGTATTCATCCAATGTCTTGCCGTTAACGGTGATGTCGCCCTTGCCTGGAGTTAAGTAAACTCTGGCTACAGAACTCTTACGGCGACCGGTTCCCTGGTATTTAACTACTTCTTTCTTCTTAGTTGCCATTTACCTGTTCCTCCTAGTCAACCTTGAGCTCTACTGGCTTCTGTGCTGCATGTGGATGTTCGCTTCCCTTATAAACAAATAAGTGCTTGCGCTGTACGTCACCTAACTTGGTGTGTGGTAACATACCCTGAATTGATTTCTCAACCCACTCTACAGTGTACTTGTCCTTCATGGTGCGCATTGATCTGATACGCATTCCACCTGGGAACTGTGAATGATGATAATAGTTCTTAGTATCTAACTTGTTGCCTGTTACGACAATCTTGTCAGCATTGACTACGATAACAAAGTCACCACAATCAACATTCGGTGTGTACGTAGGCTTATGTTTGCCTCTTAAGACTGAAGCCACTACGGTTGATAAGCGTCCGAGTGTCTTTCCTGCTCCATCGACAACATACCATGTACGTTCTACTTCTTTTGGTTTAAGCATCGTTGTTTGACGCAT
>SVBJ01000008.1 GCA_015058955.1 Erysipelotrichaceae bacterium | reverse complement strand
TGAAGATGGAAACTATGTTAGATTAGGGCAGTTCCCTGATGGTAGACTATACAAGGTGAATAAGTAATTAAAGTGAGATTCATTATTGGACTGGTATGGAAAAGTATTTGTGGTTAATATAGCAATGTCATAGCACTTTTTCAAAAGACTCGGAAAAGAAATTGCTGAGGAATTGGGAATGGCTCCCACAAGCATTTCAAGATACATAAAAAAACTTAAAGAAGGGTAGAGCAAACGCTCTACCTTCCTTATGTCAAAAAAGCTATAATTTAGTTGAAAACAGGTAAAATGGGTGTGTCACTCTTCCCCAACCTGCAACGACACATGTGGAGACGGTATGCTGCTTGTACCACCAATAGAAAGTCTTCATTTAAATGACGTATGAACTAAAGAATGCAGACTTTCCGAAAAACAGAAATAGACAATGGATAAATCCGGGCTTGAGGAGAAAATAATGGATTACAGAATCGAGGACTTGACGAAAGAAGAATGCGTATATATAAGAGAAAAAATCAATGAGATCCTGCCGTACGAAGTGGATGCGGAGACAGAAGAATTTGTCCTCAAAGTCGAGAACGAAAAGGGCGAGATCATCGGTGGATGCATCGCGGAGGCATACGAATACCACTGGTCAAGAGTATTGCTTGAAGATCTTTGGGTGGATGAACGCTATCGTCATCAGGGAATCGGATCTATGATCATCCGCGAGGTCGAGCGAATAGAAGAGAGAAGGGCTGTAGGGTCGTGACGCTTGGAACTGCCAGCTTTATGGCCAGACCGTTCTATGAAAAACACGGTTATCAGGTGTTTACATCCATGAAGGCAGCAAATGGTTATACAGATTATTCATTGGTTAAATACCTGGACAGGGATACGCCTGATTATATGCCAACACACAATAGGGGTGCCCAATACAGGATCTTGCCTGGAAATGATGACGATGCAGATGTCATATTAAATGGCATCAGAACATATAGCGAAATCTACGAGGAGAAATGCGAGCGATTTGATTTTTGCAAGAAACTTGTGGATATGGACGGCAGGTTTGCAGCAGGAGTGATTGCGGATGTTAACAAAGGAAATGAGGGCTTTGTCATGGCACTGTTTGTTGAAGAGCCGCTGAGGCATCAGGGCCTGGGTACATATCTTCTGCAGGAAGTGGAAAAACTGACAAAGGAAAACAATGCACCTGTTGTTCTTACATATGCAGGTGACTGGAATGTCGATTTTTTCAAAAAGAACGGCTATCTGCTCAGAGGAGAACTCAGGGACGTTCCTAAAGGACACAACTGTTACGAACTATACAAAAACATCTGAAGATGTCAAAAATGAAGAGGGAAGCAAATGGAAAAACTAAGTTTAAGAAGAAGTGCCCGCCAGGACTCTGAGAATATAGAAAAACTTGTTTATGATTATTATTATCAGCTTGTACCTGTGATTGATGGCTTCAGTAAGGAAGAAGAGCTTGTCTGCAAAAAGATAGTAGATAAAGATGGCAGGATAATCGCCGGCTGTGGCGGCTATATTTATCCATGGGGCTGTATGTATGTAGACGACATGTGGGTAGATGAAAACTATCGCCGACAGGAACTGGGATCACACGTACTTCAGGCAGTAGAGAGAGTTGCAGAAGAAAGAGGCTGCCATATCATCTGGTTGGGAACATGGGATTTCCAGGCAAAGCCTTACTACGAGAAAAACGGTTATAAGGTTTTTGCAGCGATTAAGGATTCTCCAAAAGGACATACGGATTATGATCTGTATAAACGCCTGGATAAAAATCCGCCAAAAAGAAAATGTAAGCCAATTGACTATCAGATATTGGATGGTAATGAAGATGATGAAGATTATATCTGTGAACAGCTTGATGATGGCTATAACGCACAGTATATAACTCCTGTACATGAATACATTAAGATCAACAGAAAACTCGTTGACAAAGATGGCAAGGTCGTTGCCGCGATCATGGCGGGAATAAACGACATTGATATTGGCTGGATCTGGAAGATCTGGGTTGATGAAGAATACCGCCATCAGGGTTTGGGAACGCTGTTAGTTAAACATTTCGAGAAGAAGGCAAAAGAAAAAGGTGCAACTAAAATTCTTTCTGAAGAGATTTACGATTGGAATATCGGCTTCTTCTTAAATAATGGATATAAAGTTGCCGGTGAATTAGAAGATTTACCAAAAGGTCACAGTTTCTACATTGTAGAAAAAGATTTATAAAAATAGAATTAAGTATCATATCAGCATATAAAAAACAAATTGTTGATGACACAAGACCAACTTACCAAATGAGACATAATCGGAGCTGTAAAGAATGAATTATTTCGTTGAAGGAATACAGGGAAGTGGCAAGAGCACCCTTGTTCGAAAACTATCTGAAAAGTACCCAGACTGCACAGTAGTCATGGAAGGGGATTATTCTCCGATAGAATTAGCCTGGTGTGCACGAATGAGCGAAGCTCAGTTTTCTGATATCCTGGAACAATGGAGTGATCTGCGGGATCAGATCCGTAATAAGTCACATAAAGAAGGCAGCTATTGGATCGTCTGTTATACCCAGGTTAAGAGTGAAAACCGCGATTTCTATCAGCAGTTGGAGAACTATGAAATCTACAACGGAAGGACGTCATTTGAAGAGTATAAAAAGATAGTGCTGATGAGGTATAAAAACTGGCAGGGAGACGGCAATATCTTTGAGTGCTCTCTGCTTCAGAACGCCGTGGAAGACATGATCCTTTTCAGAGATTTGTCAGATGATGCCATACTTGGATTCTACAAAGAAGTGCGGTGTGCCCTTAACGGCAAGGAATTCAGGATTTACTATATTGAATCGCCTGATATCGAGAAAAACCTGAATGCTGTCCGCAGGGAACGAGTGGACAGGGATGGTAATGAAATATGGTTCAACATGCTGATGGATTATTTCATCAATTCACCGTATGCAAAAAAGCGTTCCCTGAATAAATACGAAGATCTATTGTTACACCTGCAGCATCGACAGACACTGGAAATGCAGATATGTCGCGAGATATTTGGAGATAAGCTTACCGTAATAGGGTCCAAGGCATATGATCTGTGAGATGAACCGTTATAAATAAATCAATTGAGCAGAAAAAGAGGTATCAGACTAGATACCTCTATTTATGTCAGTTTTATATAAATTCTGGCAGAAAACCCATTGATCTTCAGTCGATGGGATGAATGCCATCATCCCTGGTTTTCAATATTCTTTCTAACAGTATCTGGATTGGCCTCACCAATAGAAAGCATAAGCGGAACTGCATCAGAATTTACAGCCCCCTTAATAACAAGAGTATAAATACAGCCGTTTAGTTCCGTACGGGTATAGTATGCCTCATAACCATGATCTACGAATTTGCCCAGGAATACATCTGTTTTGTCTTCTTTGTTAAAGAAACGATATTCTGCGGTGGCGGTAGGTTCGTAATTAACAAGTTCGGAAATACTGTAGAAAATACCGGCATCAACAGCGGTACAGTTTGCACGGCTGTCAATTTCACCTAGAAGATTTCTGTTATTATCATATACAGGCATTTTGGTTTCCATAACAGGCACTTCAGTCACCGGTTCGGGTGTATTTAAAACAGGCTTTTCACTGTTACTGCAGCCTGCAGATACGATCATCAATGTGAAGAGTAAGATAATGACTAAAAACTTCTTTGGCATTTTATTACATCCTCCCCAAACGGCATTCATGCACAACCTAATTGATATTTTAGCATATACGGTACCTGGGTTCATTGTACTTTTAAATTAAACTGGTATGAAAACAAAGCGATATCTGTCGATAGTGACAGATGTTTTCATTATGAAGTATAATAAAAAAAAGAAATAGAATAATCATGTACTAAGGGAAATGAATGTATGTTGTAAGCATGTTGCATACAGGGAGGTATTATGGCATCAGGTGAAATCATTTACTATGATGATGAATTCATGGCAAAATTTGAAAAACTGAAAGTTTTGCTTGAAGAACAGGATCATGCGAAAACTTACCGTTTTCTTATCGACAACTTCGGTTACATATTCACGACCTGCCAGCATTACTGGAGATATGCCGCCAATAACGGAGAAAACTTTAAGGATGCAGATGAAGAAGTTAAGAGTGAGCTGATGCGTCCTCTTTCACACAGACAGTACCGCATTATAGAAAGGTCTTTTTCCGTATGGCAGGAGGAACAGGATCTGGTCATCTGGACTATCTGGGATTTCCTTCATGATGAAGAACGGATATACAATAAAAAAGTGATGAGCATAGCGGAAGTAGGCGGCTGTTCCATTGTACTGGAAAATGTCTATGTACGGTTGGACCATAAGATAAACAAGGATAGAAAATGATAATAGGGTTAATCATTGAATTTTCAGCAGGAATACTTTTAATAGCGTTGGGGCTTTCTGTCTGGAAAAAGCAGAATGCTTCTCTTTTGCATGACTATCATTTCAAAAATGTCAGAGATGAAGATATTCCTGGATATACCCGGATGATGGGCCAGGGGCTCATTGTGATGGGGGTAGGAGTATGCCTGTGGGGTCTGCTGGATCTGCTGAAGTCTTCATTCTGGTGGGTTCCACTACTGGCAGGGTTTGTAATTGGTTTTTTCATGATGAATAAAGCGCAGAAGAAATATAACGGATCATGGTTCAGCTGACCGGGGATATGATGTGATTATGAAGAAAAGATATGTTATAGGAGGACTGATTATGGCAGCCTTGGTATGCGCAATGATATTTTTCGGTGGTAACGGCAGTAGAATAGTCGGTAAAAACATCAGGATAGATGATGTCAATGATTTCTATTACACCCATGACGGTTCAACTAATCCGCCTTATTTTCAGCGTTACCGTTTTTATTCTGAAGGAGGTAAGTATTTCTTCTACCATGAAAAAAGAGAGGGGGATCACTGGCCTCTGACAGAAGGTGATATCACCGTATCAGGAACTGTTGAACTTACCTCACGGCAATGGCAGCAGTTTTTTGAATTCATTGAAGGCGGCAAAGTCATTAAAAGACAGGAGCATCTGGAGAGCGGTGACAGCGGTCCATGGCTGTTTCTTTACTGGAAAAATGACAAATCTGTTATTCAGGAGTTCAGTTTTGAATCTCTGGAAAAACGTTTCGGTTTTGAAGAATTCTGCCAAACATTGCGGTTTGAATAATTACATATAATCTCCGAAAGGAGGTTTTTATGTGCTTTTTTATTTGTAAAGGAAAAGGTAGAATATATATGAATACATGGAGGATTTATCATGAAACTCAACTATAAAAGAACATTTCTGGTAGGAATGGCATTTCTTTCCATCTGCGCTTTCTGGCAGATGTATGACAATATCATTCCGAAAATACTGATTGATACTTTTCACATGAATGAAACCCTGTCCGGAGCCATTCTGGGAGCGGATAATTTCCTGGCGCTGTTCATGCTGCCGTTCTTTGGAGCACTTTCTGACAGAACGGAAACAAAAATTGGTAAAAGAATGCCGTTTATTCTGTTTGGTACCGGCATTGCGCTGATTGCGATGAACATACTGCCGATACTGGATAACTCATATTATGCCAAGCCGAGTACTTTCAAGATTGTATCATTTGTCATAGTTCTGGGTATTCTGCTGATCGCCATGGGTACGTACCGTTCACCGGCAGTTGCCCTGATGCCTGATGTAACACCTAAACCGTTAAGATCAAAGGCCAATGCGGTCATTAATCTGATGGGTGCAGTAGGCGGCATGCTGTATCTGGTAGTAACGGCAGTGCTGTATCCAAAAGCCAAGACGGCGGGCGTAGCCCATGTAAACTATCAGATTCTGTTTATTGTGGTGGCTGCCATCATGTTCGTAGCGGTAGCTCTGCTGTATGTCTTCATCAAGGAACCGGTGCTGGTCGCTGAAAACAGAAAACTTGAGGAACAGCATCCGGAATGGAACCTGGCTGAAGATGACGGGTCTGGACATGAAGCATTGCCGCGGGAAGTCAAGAGATCACTGGGATTCCTGTTGGCATCAATTGCCTTATGGTTTATCGGTTACAATGCGGTAACATCCTGGTTTACCGTTTATATTGGTGTGGTAATGGGCGAAGGCATCGGTGGTGCCAGCACCTGTCTGCTGGTAGCCACTGCCGGAGCCATTGTGTCCTATATTCCAATCGGTAACCTTGCTTCCAGAATAGGGCGTAAGAAAACCATCATGGGCGGTATCATTCTGCTGTCTGTGATGTTCTTCATCGGCTTTATCCTGACCAGTATGTTCACTTCAATCAACCGGATAATGTATGTCAGTTTTGCTCTGGTTGGTCTGGCTTGGGCAGCCATAAATGTCAACTCGCTGCCAATGGTCGTGGAAATGTGCAAGGGCAGTGACATCGGCAAGTTTACAGGTTATTACTACACTGCCAGCATGGCCGCTCAGATCGTTACTCCAACCCTGGCTGGTACGCTGATGCGTCTTATTTCCTATAAGGTCCTGTTTATTTACGGTGCCGTATTTGTCCGGTTATCCTTTGTGACGATGACTCAGGTCAGACATGGTGACCAGAAGGCAGTTGCCAAGAAAGGTCTGGCTGCCTACGAAGACATGGATGACTGATCATAGGTTTTCAAACGAATAAAGGTGGGAATAGACATTCCCACTTTTAAATTGCAAAAATGGGTACAGGGATTTTATTTCAGTTTGTGATATAATCACTTTTAAGAAGGATAACAAGATGGAACTGTTCAATAACCAGGTATCGGTACTTAATGTACTGTTCAGTCATGAAACACCGGTAAATGCCAACATCATTGCCTCAATGATAAACAGCTCGCTGAAAACCGTGAAGAAGGAAATAGATGATCTCAATGTCATTTGTCTGGAAAACGGATGCGAGATCATTTCATATCCGGGAAGCGGTTATGTAATGGAGATTTATGACAGGGAACGGTACAATTCCTTTGCCCGGATGGTAAAAAGTCAGAGCAACCGTAATCTGTTTTATCAGGACAGTCAGGATGAAAGAGTGCATTTCATCATACGCTGTTTTCTTGCTAAGAAAAACATCAGCATCTATGAGCTGATGGACTGGTGCAACTGTTCGGAATCATCAATCAGACGTGACATTAAGAAGGTCAGAGATATTCTGAAAAATCACAAACTGTCGCTGGTCAATCATACCAACAAGGGAACCTCTCTGGAAGGGGATGAATGGCACATCAGACTGACCATGCTGCACGAAAACTACTATTATATTTTCAAGAACAAGGTGTATTTCGAAGAACGCGAAACAGACTGGGAGAGACTTTTCCTGTCAACAGACAGTAAACTGGAAACCCTGCAGAACGTCATCGAGACAGTCATTCATAAACACGGGTTTGTTCTTTCCTATGATGCCCTGAAGCGTTTTACCGTCATGGCAGCACTCAGCATTACCAGAAAGAGCTATGCATCGTTGCTGGTGACCAGCAGGAAACTGACAGATGTTAACATTGAAGAAGAAAAGGCTCTGATCAGAGACATCCATGACGGATTCCCATACTGGCGAAACAGTGAATTAAGCAGTCGGGATGAAATGTATCTGAGCATTTTCCTCAAGAGCGTCAGACTTGTACGCTTTCACATCTTTACTCAGATGCCGGAAAAAGACATGATTCAGAAGATTGTTGATGGCTTTTTCCTGCAGTTTAGAAGACTGTTTGACCTTGAGGGGAGAGACATTAACGTACTTTACAAGGATCTGTGTGTGGGAACCTATAATCTGTATTATTCTGCCTTGCTTGATAACCATGTCATTGCGGCCAATGTTCATCAGCAGATGGTTGACGGATTACTGATACTTGACATGTGTTATGCATATTACAAGTATCTTAAGATGGAAACGGACATAAACTGTCTGCCATATGATGTTTCCTATTTCTATTACATGTTCCTGAATTTTACAAGCCGGCAGCAGGGAATAAACCGTAAGAAAATCCTTGTCGTAGCAGATGGCGGTTTCTTCTATTCCCGTACTATAGCCAACGTCCTTAACCGCAAGAATACCAACTACTTCATTGAGTATGTTCCGATGGAGTACATCAACCTGAAGAATATTGATGTCAGAGAATATGGTGGAATAGTTTCCGATATCCTGGGACTTGAAAAACAATATCCTGATCTTCCTCTGTTCAGCCTTTCCTTTTTCCGCAGTCAGAAAGCCATTGACCGAATGGGCCTTGCCTTCGCAATAAGCGAAAAGGAGTTTCGCCGGGTATTTACCAGAAGTGATGTGTATTATACCGATAAGATACACTGTGAAGAGGATATCAGAACTTTTGTTAAGGAAAACATTCCGTTATCCAGCGAGGAAAAAGAAGAACTGTTTCTGCAGAAGGCTTTTGATAAAAACAGCATTTATGGCGGTACGCGTAACAACAACTGTTACCTGATCAACTCTGTTCTGGATTATCTGGACAAGAGTTTCATCAAGATAATCTGTCTGAAGGAAGCCATTCTGGTTGATGGAAAGATCGTGAACAAGATCGTCATGTACAATGTCAAGGGAAGAAGCATCATGGCGAGATCAAACATGTCCGGAAGAGTGGGAGCACTTATTCATTCTCATGACACTTATATCAGTTTTGACAGAGACAGGGACTATGAACTGCTGGCTGATATAATGTACGCATTATAATACTCAGAAAAATCGTTGAATAAAGGAAGATTCTGGCTGAATCTTCCTTTTTCTGTGCGTGATAATCAGGATATAGAGGTATTTGTTATGGAAAATGAAAACTGGAAACGGCCAGACAGGCTATGGAATCCGATGTTTATAAGTGTTTTTATCTGCAGCGTGGCCTTTAACATGAGCGGGCAGATGAGTAATTCGATGTTATCACTGTATGCCAAATCAACTGGAGCACCGGCAGATCAGATCGGTACACTGATGAGCATGTTTGCCTTAACGGCATTAATCTTCCGTTTCATTGCCGGACCAGCCATGAATGCATATAACCGTAAGAATCTGCTGCAGATGGCAATGGCATTCTTCGGAACTGCTTATCTTGGTTTCAGCTTTTCTCCAAAGCTGGCTGAGATGACAGGGATAAACGTAATTACCATTATGAAGGCTTTCAGACTTCTGCAGGGAATAGGAAATGCCTTTGGCAATGCCTGCCTGCTTACCATCGTAGCGGATTGCATGCCTAAGGAATCATTCTCTTCAGGCATGGGCATCTTTGCCCTGGCACAGTCAGTAGCTCAGGCCATAGGACCAACTGTTGGAAAGCGGTTAAGCAATGTATTCGGATACAATACGACTTACATTCTGACATCAGCCATGATGTTCATGTCCATAGTACTGGTCGCATTAATTGTCAAAGTGCCAAACAGAGGTACAGGCAAGATGGTCATCAACCTGAATAACATGGTTGCTGTGGAAGCACTGGTTCCGGCTCTGATAGTATTTCTGGTTTCATTTGGCTTTACTTCCATTAATGCCTTCTTCCTCGTTTATGCAGAAGAAAGAGGAATTCAGGGGGCAACCTGGTACTTTACAGTCAATGCAATTGCCTTAATGGTAACCAAACCTATCGTAGGCAAGCTTAATGATAAATATGGTTTTGTAAAAGTTGCCATCCCGGCCTGTCGGTTAACAGGTGCATCTCTTATATTAATAGGCTTATCTACGAAACTCTGGCATCTGCTGGCGGTAGCCGTTATCAACTCATTCGGTTACGGTGCTGTGCAGCCGGCCCTGCAGTCAATGTGCATGAAATGCGTACCTGCTTCCCGCCGAGGATCAGCTTCCAGTACGAATTACATCGCTCTGGATTCTGCGACCCTGTTAGGTCCGGCGGTGTGCGGGCATGTAGCCAAGGCATTGGGATATGTTCCGACAATGTGGACCGTAATGGCAATTCCTGTATTTGCTGCAGTGGTATGTGTCGTATTATTCAGCAGAAAACTGAACCGAATAGAAGAGGATTTTGCTTCCGGCAAAGTAGGTTAAGCGGTTTCAAAAATTTCCTTAAATAAAGGAAATTAATGAACAGATGATTGATTTTGCGAAAGATAGTATAGAAGTAGATGAAAATAAAGGAAAGGACATGAATATGATTACATTTATCCGTTCAGATGACCGTCTGATTCATGGTCAGTGTCAGACAAAGATAATTCCAATGAACAAGATCAACCGTGTCATTGGTGTTGATGATCCAACAGCTAAGAATCCGATGCTGAAGAGGATCTTTGAAATGGCCGCTCCACAGGGCGTCAAGGTTACCGTTCATACCTTTGAAGATGCCTTAACACCGATTTCAAAATGCATGGTCAATGACAAGAGAACTCTTATCATTGCCAGAAGACCTTCAACCCTGTTAAAACTTTATGAAAAATTCCCTGATTTATACAAGGAAGTTAACGTAGCCAATATCCCTCGGGAAGGCGAAGGATTCCTGATCCGCAAGGATATCTGGATCGATCCTGAACAGTTAGCTGCCATCAAGGAATTAGACAAATTAGGTGTTAACGTTTATTTCCAGCAGTTCCCTGGAGACGGGGCAGATCCGCTGTATTGGAAAAACGTTAAGGATAAATACTAAAAATGCAGAGTATTTTACTATTTAAAGAAAATAGAGAGGAGGAAAAGTACTTATGCAAATTACAGTAATTCAGGCATTATTGCTCGGATTCTTCTGCTTCTTAATTTCTACCAGCATGTTCCCATTAGGATGGCTGAGCCAGAACATTATGAGCAAACCTCTGATTGCCTGTATGTTTATCGGTATTATCATGGGCAAGACCAAGGAAGCTTTATTGGCAGGTGTCATCATCCAGGCTGCTTACATTGGTCAGATGAGCATCGGTGGTGTTTCAACATTACCTAACATCAACACAGCTTTATGGTTCGCACTGCCGTTGGCACTTGTTTCCGGACAGACTAATCCTGAAACAGTTGCAGCAGAAGCACTGACAATCGCCCTGGCATTCGCACCTGTTCAGAGCATCACTCAGACAGTTGGTAACATGGTTAAGGTTGCCTTCCTGCACAAGCAGGACGACTTAATCGAAAAGGGACAGATCAAGAAGGCTTGGTGGTTCCCTGTATTAAGCCATGTCTGGACATTCGCTTACAGTATGCTGACAGTTCCAGTATTCTGTCTGGCAGGCTCTAAGATCGTTCTTGATATCGTTGCCAAGGTTCCACCTCAGGTAAACGGAATCATGTCAACATTCACAGGTCTGTTACCGGCAATTGGCTTCATGATCCTGATGGTTACTCTTATTCATGAACCATTACAGTGGATCTACTTCTTCTTCGGATTTATCGCCGTTGCAGGTTTAAAGTGGAGCACTATCGCTCTTACAGTAGTTGCATGCCTGGTAGCTTATCTGGTATTCCAGTTCACTGGCAGCAAGCAGGTTGCTATAGCAGAGGAGGATGACGACTAATGTCAGAATTAGAAAGATTAAATTCCTTAAAGGACAACAACAAGTTTGTTAACGACGCATTCTGGGGTTACAACTGGTCAGTTCCAATGTGTTTCACCCGTGAGCGTATGTTAGGTTGCTCAATGGTCAGCACTCTGGCAAAGGTTGCCGATCAGATCTATCCAAGTGATGTTGAAAAGCAGAAAGAATTATGCCGTAACCATGAAGTATTCTTCAATACTCAGCAGGGTTTAGGTGCCGTAGTATGGGGCATCGTCTTAGGTATGGAAGTTGAAAGAGCCAAGGACGAAACCATCACTAACGAATTAATTCAGTCAGTAAAACAGGCGTTAGCAGGCCCATTAGCTGGTTTAGGTGACTCCCTGATCCAGGCTCTGTTAACACCAATCATCATTTCCATCGGTATTGGCTTATCAACAGGTACCGGCTCAATCATGGGTCCGTTATTCATGTTCGTAGCTTATACAGCAGTTAACGCTGCCTTATCATATGGCTTATTCAAGCTCGGTTACAAGTCAGGTATACAGGGTGCTGAAATGCTTATCTCTTCAGATCTGAAAGACCGCGCAATTCCGGCATTTGAAGCTTTAGGTATCACTGTTATCGGTGGTGTATTAGCTGGTATCATGAACGTTAAGACTGCTTTAGTTGCCAAGGCTGGCGAAACAGTTGTCAACATTCAGGAACAGGTACTTGATGCTTTCTTCCCTAAGTTCTTATCATTAGTAGTATGCTTCATCGTATACTATCTGGTTAAGGAGAAGAAGTGGTCAGCTACCAAGATCATGTTATGGATGATCCCAGTTGCCATCGTCGGTTTCCTGACAAAGATTTTAGCTTAATTTCAGTTATTTAAAGGAAGACAGATATGATCAATCTCAGATACAGACTTACAGAAGATGACGCCGTCAGGTACTATCAGATGATAGGAACCAAGGCCAGGGAAACAGCAATCGCCAGATTCTTCGCATTTTTCTGGGGACCGGCATTCCTTATAGCGCTGCTAATAGCGTTCAGACTTTACGGTTCTGTATTATGGATAGGTGTAACTGTCTTCCTTTCCATTTTGTGGATCGTGTTCCTGGCACCGATGCTGTTCCGGGACGTAACCAAAACTGCAGCCAGAAGAAAGCTGCAGAAAGATAAATTTGAATTCAGGGACATTGAACTAAAAATGTCCGATGATATTCTGACGGTTAACGGAGAAGTGAAGAAACCGCAGACGTTTGTAACCTACTACGACCTGATGATCGTTGCTTTCGAGGATGGCACCAACCTGATCATTCCGGAGCACGCATTCAGAGGTAATGAACAGACGATGGAAGCACTGATGACATATCTGGTCAGAAGTGTGGATTAATAGGAAAACAAAGACATACTGTCTATGAGATAAAGGAGGTAAGACATGCCTGGAAAACTTTTTAACGGAAATGACATTAACTCAATACCAAGACCAATCAGGAGTGATCTGAAATCACGTGAAAGGATCCGTGAACCTGAACATCCGTTCAGATGGTCATTCATGAAAATATTAAGAGAATACAGCACGCTCAAGGAGTTCTATCCTGAGATAAATCCATATACGGAGTGCTATAAAGTCAGGGACAATACCTGGGCTTTATACAATGACACCTTTGACGGTGCCGGTGCAGTCTGGATGTATCTGATTGACGGACCGGAAAAGTGCATGATCGTTGATACATCATTTGGTGTGGGAGATCTGAAGGGTTTAATAAGGCATCTGGTTGGGGACAAGGAAATAGTTGTTGTAAATACTCACGCTCATTTTGACCATGCCTATGGTAATGCACAGTTTGAAAAGATTTACTGCCATGAATATGAAGTACCTGACATGGAGACTAAAAACAATCCTCATATCTGGGATTATCTGTTCAATCAGACTGATCACCCGGTCATGGTAGCCGGTGAGGAAGTAGCGCCAGGTCAGCCTCTTTATACGGAATTTGATCCAAAGGATGTTATTGAATATCATCCATATGAAATAGTCGGTATTCCTAACCATTATGAATTTGATCTGGGGCAGGGATACATTGTAGAAGCCATTCTGATTCCAGGCCATACCGCCGGACAGTGCGGATATTATGACCATCAGACCGGATGCTTCTTCGTTGGTGACGTAACGGGCGTTGGCGGCAAGCCAAAGGGAGCACCATTCAGAGAAATGTGTACGGTAGAAGCCATGCATGATGAGCTGGAAAAACTGCAGCCGCACCTGGCGGAATTCAGCGGTATCTTCCCGGGACATGGTCCATGGGATCTGCATCCTATCTGCCTGAGAAATCTTTATGAGACAACGTGTGCCATCATGAAGGATCCTTACAATTATGATACTTTCAAGGAAATTGAAAGAAACGGTAAACTGATGAAACAGGCGACCAAGAACATTCATCAGTGGACAGCATTAAGATACAATCCTGACATGGTGTTCAAGAGACAGGTAAGAGAAGACGAGGAGAAGTAATTATGCAGAGTATTTTATTAGTCAGCCATGGCGGTATGGCAGCAGGTGTCCGTGATTCAATTTCCATGTTTTTTGGAAAGGACCTGGCTCAGTTTGATACTCTTTCACTGGCATCCGACATGGGAGCAGATGAGTTCGGTGAAAAGCTGAAAGAAAAGGTCAATGAACTAATGTGCGATGATGGTGTAATAATATTTGCCGATCTGTTAGGCGGTACACCGTTCAATCAGTCAGCTCTGCTGGTTGGTGATAAGGTTGATCTCATTGCCGGAATGAATCTGGCCATGATCATGGAATTACTGGCAACCAGAGAGTATTCAGTCATTGACATTGATCATATAGCTGCTGTCGGACAGCATGGCATAGTAAATGCCAAGAATCTGCTGGCAGCCACGGAAGATACAGAAGACGACGATTAACAGGGAGGAAGTATGATCAGAGCATATACTGAAAGAAAGTGTGTAACTCCGGATTATACTCCTTTTTATTTAACAGGGTATAAATCACCGTTAAGAAAACTGCCGGCTGAAGGTGTTCACGATGACATATATGTACAGATGTCACTTCTGGACATTAATGGTACGCTGATGTTTCTTTATTCAACTGACTGGATCAGCATAGAAGAAGGCTTTTACCAGGAGTTAAGCAGCAGACTTAATGAAGAGTTCGGAATTGACAGAAAACTGGTACTGGTAAGTGCTACTCATAACCACCAGTCAGTTGGCGATCAGATGAAGCAGAATGAACATTTCAATCAGAAGTATTATGACTGGCTGATTGAAATGGGAATTGAATCCTTCAGAAAAGGTCTTGACAATCTGAAGGAAGTAAAGGCATTCTATGGCAAAAAAGTCATAACAGGATATTATGCCAGCCGTGTACTGGAGAATACCCTGGCAGATAATGAAGTCATTCTGGTGGAATTCAGGGATGAAAATGACGAAGTAGTATCTGCCATCTGCAATTGGGCAGTTCATTCAACGGCCATAACACCGGAAAATGCTCTGCTGACCAGTGAATTTGCCGGTAACACAGCCCGGAAATACCAGCGGCTGAAGGGATACTGTCCTCACATGATAGTGGGAGCAGCCGGTGACTGTTCAACCCGTAATACCAGACAGGGTAATGACTTTGCCGAACTGGAGCGCATTTCCAGGGGCATGGCTGAAGAAATGGCAGCCATTTCGGTAAATAAGCAGCTTGAACTTGATTTCAATGACATCAGAACGATAACTCATCATGTTGACGTTACGGTTGATCATGATGATGTCAGAAAGAAGATAGCTGATGCTGAAGAAGAACTGAAGACGGCAACGAACTTTGACCGTATCAAGGTCCTTAAATCAATGATGCCGGCACTTAATAAGCTTCTGAGTCTGGACAGGGTAGTCGTTGACTGGTTTGCAGATTCCATAAGACTTGGTGATCTGCAGATAATTGTTACACCGGCAGAACTGGCTTCCAAATTCGGTTTGCAGATCAAGCAGGCCAGCAAGGCAGAGTGCTGTCTGATATTCGGATATACCAACGGCAAGGCCGGATATCTGTTCCCGGAAGAACTGTATGGAATGACATTTGAAACAATATCTTCGGGAGTTCCTGCTTCTGAAGTACAGCAGTACATCGATAAGATCATGACGATCGTATGACAAGGAGAACCATGAACAAAACAGAATATGTTAATGCAGGTGAGATTGAAATTACCGGAAAGCTGAAGGAAAAGATATCGCTGAAGCCTGTTGCCCGGATAATACTGCGGGCAGGCATCGGAGTTGTTCTGTGTCTGCTGCACACAAAACTCACGATAATTGCCGGAGCATTCTTCATTCTGATCGCAATTGCCGGTTATTTCATCATTAAGGACGTACCGGTAATGGACATATATGACGAAGCAGTCGTTGTATATGATGAAACAGATCAGTCAAAGGTCTGCAGGATCCGGTATGAAGATCTGAAAATGTGGTCAGTTGATTCTGCTAATAACAGAGTTTACTTTACACTGACGGATGACAGCGTCATCAGTGTGAATAATTCCCGCTATCTGAAAGCGTATGATACGCTGATCAAACTGATTCCGGATAAGTGTGAACCTTCCTTAATGGAAAAGCTTAGAACGAAACTGAAAAAAGGAGACAAGTAATGAGAAAGAGACTAATTTACCGTGTTGATGATGTTGGATATACTCCTGCCTATGACATGGGAGTAAATCTTGTTTTTGATGCCGGAACCGGCTGCAGTGCTGATGTAATGTTCGATGCACCGCATGTAATTGAAGAACTGAAGATATTAAAGGAAAAGCCATGGCTTTCAATTGGCTGGCACAGACATCTGTGGGAATCACCGGTACTGGGAGATAAGGTGCCGAGCATGGTGGATGAGGAAGGCCGTTTCAAATGGCGTCACAGACATAATGAATTCCGTAAGGATGTTACATATGAAGATGCCCTGCGGGAATTTGAAGCTGAAATGCGGCTTTGTTACAAGTATCTGGGACGTTACCCTGACATAGCATCACTGATGGACAGTGATCTGCCAATGGAAAAAGCCTATAACGAGGTTGTTAAGAAGTACATTCCGGCCTATAACATTTTTTCAACGGATGACAAAACTCCGCGTGTACGCAAGGCAGATCCTAAATGGGCAGATAAGAACATCATCTCCGTTCACATTCAGCCGGATAAGGATAAGGGTTTTGACCTGAAATACTTTGATGAATATGATCCACTGTCAAAGATGATCAATCTGAAGTGGACGGAAAAAGAAGAGATTTATTTCTATGGCTGGCATCCTGGTTTCTGTGATGCCCATATCATGGCTGAATCACGCTGTAATCTGCACCGCTGCAAGGAACATGAAGCAGCCGTCAGTGAAGAATTCAAAAAATGGATCATTGAAAACCATGTAGAGCTTATCAATTTCCGTGATGCACTGTATGGTACTGATGAGTTCCAGCAGCATCTGAAGGAAATCAATTCACCTTTATGGATAGGAAACATGACAGAAGAATGACAGTAATGTCATTTTTTCTTTTATTAAAGGTAAAAACAGAGGAGAAGTTCATGATAAGAGATATTATCATTTAATTGAAAACGGAGGTATTTATAATGACTGAAACAGTAAAGACAATACTTAAGAGAAGATCGATCCGAAAATATACTGATCAGAAAGCTGATGAAGAAACGATCAGAACCGTACTGGCCTGCGGAATGAGCGGACCAAGTGCCGTAAATGCCAGAGACTGGAGTTTTGTGGTTGTTGATGATCCGGAAGAACTGCAGAAATGGGCCAAAGCCTGCGGCAGAGCAGAAAAGATCGTAGCTGGCAGTGCCTTTTCAGTACTGATCTGTGCTGATGGAGAAAGAGCCTTCAGCCGTGCTCCTGAATACCGGATCATAAACGGCTCAATTGCCGGGCAGAACATGATCCTGGCAGCTGAAAGTCTGGGTTTGGGTTCAGTCTGGCTTGGAATCTGGCCGCAGCAGGAAAAAGTACAGGCCCAGAAGGAATACTTTGGACTGCCTGATTCGGTTACGCCTCATTCAGTAATAGCTTTTGGCTATCCGGATGAAGACAGAAGCGATACCCCGCATAAAGACTATGAAGAAGACCGTGTTCACTTCAATAAATGGTGAAGAATATGAAAATAAGTGAAGTTATAGAAAAAATGCATGAATTCCATCAGCCATACACTGAGGGAAAGAAAACAAGAGACAAGATTTTATACGGTAATGCAAATCAGCAGTGTACTGGTATTGCCGTTACGGCTACTGCAAACTTTGATGTGCTGCAGAAAGCTGTCAAGGAAGGGGTAAACCTGATCATTTCACATGAGGGAATTACCTATAACTATGAAAAACTGTATGACGTCGATGAAGTTGACAATGATGTCCTGCAGGCAAAACTGAAGTACATAAGGGATAATGATCTCTGCATCTGGCGTGACCATGACCACATGCATGGAAGCGGAGGCCCTCATGTTACGGAAAGATTAAGAAACGACATGATTTTCTATGGCACCATGGAAGAACTGGGCTGGAAACCATATTGCGTTTCTGACCCAAAGAAGCCTCTGTGGTTTGAAATTCCGGAAACTACGGCTGAACAGCTGGCAGATGAACTGATGGAAAAGTGGAATCTCAATGGTCTGCGTATTGTCGGTAACAGAAATGCCGTAATAAAAACAGTCTTCTTTGCTGAACATGTCATTGCCAGTGAATTCAATAAGTTTGATATTCCCAAGATCGATGCCTGCCGAAAAGCTGACTGCATCATTCCGTTTGAAATAGTTGACTATACTCTGACACAGTATGTCAGAGATGCAGCCTTTATGGGACAAAACAAGGTCATGTTTGAGATGGGGCATTTTACCGCTGAGGAACTCGGAATGAAATACCTGGTTAAGCTGCTGCCGGAGTTTTTTGGCAATCAGTTCAAGGTTGTTTACATTCAGTCCGGTGATACTTTTGACTATCAGTTAAGAAAGCGTTAGATTTAACGCTTTTTTTCTGTCTGATTTTACTTTTTATGAAGGAATATTAAGCAATTAAGTTTTCAGACTTCTTTAATATAATGATGCTGTAAGAAGGGGAGGTAATGACATGAACCGTAAGAATATTGATCTTACTGAAGGAAATATTGTCAAGGTCATAATCGCATTTGCGGTACCTCTTTTCATCGGTCAGCTGTTCCAGACACTGTATCACAGCGTTGACTCCATCGTTGTCGGTAATTTCATCAACGGGGATGCTCTGGCAGCTGTAAACGCCTCTACCAGTCTGTGCAACACTCTGGTAGGATTCTTTACCGGATTATCCGCCGGTGTAGGTGTGGTTTTTGCCCATCATTTCGGGGCTAAGAATTATAAGGATCTGCATGAATCGATCCAGACAACAATGACATTTACCCTGATTGCCGGTGTCTCAGTAGCATTGCTGGGTGTAATCTTCGCCAGGGGAATGCTGACACTGCTTAAGGTTGATCCTGATATCATGGATGCTTCGGCTTCCTATCTGCGCATATACATGTTCGGTGTGTTGTTTACCGCTATATACAACGTCGGTGCTTCAGTAGTAAGAAGCACTGGTGACTCGGTCAGTCCGTTCTGGCATCTGGTCATCAGCAGTGTTGCCAATATCATTCTGGACCTGCTGTTTGTAGCAGTGTTCAGGATGGGAGTTAACGGGGTAGGATGGGCAACCATCATCGCTCAGTTTATATCAGTAGTACTGGTATTCAGAAGAATGCAGTTAATGGACAGCGAATATGCTTTGGATCTGAAGGATCTTCATATCAACTGGCAGGCTCTTAAGGAAGTCCTCTCCATGGGATTACCGGCAGCCATTCAGTCAAGCATCACTTCAATCGGAAACATCTTCACTCACCGTTACATCAACGGTTTCGGTAAGGCAGCTACAGCTGGTCTGCCGACAGGTCAGAAAATCGACCAGTTTGCTCAGCTGGCCTGCAAGGGGGTCGGTCTGGCAATTCCAACTTTCATTGCTCAGAACATCGGTGCCAGAAAATATGACCGTGCTGTCAAGGGTGTCAGAATAACCGCCATTCTGGTAATGGCATTAACCATTATCCCTGGATTCATTGTTTACATCTTTGCACCGCAGCTGGCCCGCATCTTCACACCGGATGAGGAGATCATCAAGGTAATTGTCAGCTTCCTGCATACCGTAATGCCGCTGTATGGCTTTATGGGAATGCATCAGCTGTTCTCAGGCATAAATAAAGGTTTCCACAAGGCAACCTTCGATATGATAAACAACATCTTCAGCATGGTAATTGTCAGACAGCGGTGGCTGGCCATCTCTCTGGCACATGATCATGTCATTCAGAACATCTTCTGGTGTTATCCGCTTACCTGGGCGTGTGCGGGCATCATCGGATTCGTATATTACGAGCTGGTAGTTAAAAAAGAGGTTAACCGGCTCACTAATCAGACACAGGAATAAACATAAATTAGAATCTCCTTTTATTAATTATGTTTGCTATGGAAAAGCTGACTCTGCACCAGTCAGCTTTTTCCTTTATTAAGAGCAAAAGATGAAACTATAATAATAGTAAGATGTCTTATAATAAGATTGCTTAGAAATAAACAGGAGGGATTTATGGAGAATAATCTGGAAATGGAAATCCTCCACAAAATGCGTTCTCTGCATAATTCAGTCAAAAGGGTTATGAGCAGAACGGATGGGGATAACAGTAAAAACCGCATTCTGCGAAACATCCGCCGACAGGATGGCCTGACCCAGTCTCAGCTCGCTGACAGACTGGAAATCAGACCACAGTCACTCACCAGAGTGCTTAGTGAACTGGAACTGGCAGGATTAATTGTCAGAAAAAGAAATGAAAATGACCGCCGTGTCATCACCCTGCATATTACGGAAAAAGGGGAAGAATGCTGTTCAGCAATGAAGGCAGTCTTTCAGGAAAGAGCCGAAGAGATGTTTTCGGTTCTGGACAGTGAGGAAAAGAAAGAACTGTACCGTCTGATTGAAAAAGTATTGGACGGGGAAAGAAGAAAGGAGGAAACCTATGATCAGAGTATTCAGACACATGACCGGTAAGCATGTCTACTACATGCTTGGTCTGATCATATTCATTGCTGCTCAGGTGGTAATGGAACTGACCGTTCCTGATTACATGTCAGACATTACCAAACTGGTCAATACTTCCGGCAGCATGGAAGATATCTGGGCCTGCGGGAAAATGATGATACTGTTTTCTGTGCTGGCATTTGTTTCTTCCATTATTTCGAAATACTATTCTTCCAGACTGGCTGCTTCATTCTCTCAGCATCTCAGAAGCAAGATATTTCACCGTGTTGAAGCTTTCTCCATGGAGGAGATCGACCGTTTTTCCACAGCCTCTCTGATTACCCGTTCAACAAACGACTGTACTCAGATCCAGAATGTCATTTCCAGAGGTCTTAATCAGCTGATCAGAGTACCGATCATGGCCGGATATGCTCTGTTTAAGATCTCCACCCGTTACTGGCAGTGGCTGGTCTTTACCGCAGCAGCAGTATCGGTGCTGTTTGTACTGCTGATATTTCTGATCATCTATGCTCATCCGCGCTTCAGAAAGATGCAGCGGTATACCGATAATCTGAACCAGGTCACCCGTGAAAACATGACCGGTATGAGAGTCATCAGAGCATATAATGCAGAAAACTATGAACAGAATAAATTCAGAAAAGCCAATGATGAGCTTACTGATAACGCCTTGAAGGCCAGAAGAGCCATGGGGCTCATGCAGCCGGCAACCAGATTCATCAACAATGAGATGAATGTCGGCATCTACTGCATCGGTGCCTTCATGATCGCCTCTGCCGGTTCTGCTGAGCAGCTGGAGATATTCTCGGAAATGGTGGTATTCTCTACCTATGCTGCCCGTATCGTCAGAGCTTTCATGGGTCTTAACATGATCTTCAACATGATACCCCGTGCTTCTGTTTCAGCTGAACGTATCAATGCAATACTGGATACCGAACCGTCCATTACTGACGGTCAGCTGACCAGAGAAAAAGGCGAAAAGGGTACATTAAGATTTGAAAATGTCTCATTTACCTATCCGGGAGCCGGAAGTGAAGCTCTCAGCAATATTTCCTTTACTGCTGAAAAAGGGCAGACAGTTGCCTTTATCGGTGCTACCGGCTCAGGAAAGTCAACCCTTACAAATCTGGTCATGCGTTTCTTTGACGCTACCCAGGGCCGCGTACTGGTTGACGGTACTGATGTCAGAGACTATACACAGCAGGCACTGCGTGAAAAGATAGGCTTTGCACCGCAGCAGGCTGTTCTGTTTACCGGAACCGTCAGAAGTAATGTTTCATACGCTGCTGAAGATGTTGAGGAAAAAGTCCGTGATGCCGTAAGAATAGCCCAGGCTGAAGAATTTGTTTCCCATATGGACGGTGAAATAAATGCCCCGATTGCCAGAGGTGGTGCAAACGTTTCCGGCGGGCAGAAACAGCGTCTTTCGATTGCCCGTGCCATTTACCGTGAGCCGGAATTCTACATTTTTGACGATACCTTCAGTGCTTTGGACTACAAGACAGACCGCATACTCCGCGCTGCCCTGAAAAAGGAAACTGCCGGAGTAACCACTTTGATCGTAGCTCAGCGAATCGGTACGATCAGAGATGCAGACAAGATAATCGTTCTTGATGAAGGAAAGATAGTAGGTGAGGGTACACACAGTGAACTGATGAAAAACTGTGAGATATACCGCGAAATAGCCCGCACCCAGTTATCTCAGGAGGAATTAGGATAGTATGGCAAAAGACAGTTACAACCTGGGACAGGTAGAAATGAAAACAAGCGGAGGCGGACGCCGCGGCGGCATGAATGCTGCTGAAAAACCGAAGAGTTTTGCCAATGCCTGGTCAATGGTCCTGAAATACAGCCGTAAACAGCTGCCGATGATCATATTGGGAATAAGCTGTGCAATAATAAGTGTCATTCTGACCCTGTTTGGGCCTGATACCTTAAAGCAGATAACCAATCTGATTTCTTCCGGAATGAAAACAGGCAGCATGGACCTTAACCTTATAGTAACTCTAACCATAAGACTGGGTGTTATTTATCTGTTCAGTGCGGTCATTATTTATGTTGAATCCTATACAATGACGACTTATTCTGCCCGCCTGACCCAGCAGATGCGTAATGACATCTCACGAAAGCTGAATAAGATCCCGCTTTCCCGTACGGATTCTTCCAGTTTCGGTGACCTGTTAAGCCGCGTCACCAATGATGTAGATACGCTTAACCTGGCTTTGGACAGGACCATTGCTGAGATGGTGGCTGCTGTAATTACTTTCGTGGGATGTGCAGTAATGATGCTGATAACCGATTACCGTCTTGCCCTGACAGCACTGCTGTTTGCAGCATTGGGTTTTGTGGCAATGAGATACATCATAAAGTATTCCCAGCCGTTCTTTACTAACCGTTCAAAATTCCTTGGCATGCTTAATGGCCATATCGAAGAAATGTATGCCGGACACATCATTGTCAGAGGCTTCAATGGGGAGGATGAATCAGAAGAGGTCTTCAGTGCAATTAATGAAAAACTCTATGAGACAAACTGGAAATCTCAGTTCCTCAGCGGTCTGATGATGCCAATCATGGAACTTGTCAGCAATCGGGGATATGTTGCCGTCTGTGTTTACGGGGCCTATCTGGTAGCCAGAGGCGAGATAGAATTCGGGGTAGTAATTGCGTTTATTGTCTACGTCAAGATGTTCACGATGCCTCTGACTCAGGTAGCCGAGGGAACTACTTCATTACAGACTGCAGCAGCGGCTGCGGAAAGAATATTCCAGCTGTTCAGAGAACCAGAAATGGAAGATGAAAGCGACAAGATCCAGCATATCGACAATGTCGAGAAGGCTGATGTGGTATTTGATCACGTCAACTTCGGTTATACACCGGAAAAAACGGTAATCAATGATTTCAACTTCACGGTTTATCCGGGCCATCATGTTGCCATTGTCGGACCGACAGGTGCCGGTAAGACAACCCTGGTAAATCTGCTGATGCGTTTCTATGAGCTCAACAGCGGGTCTATTTCAATTGGCGGAGTTAAGACATCAGACATGAGCAGGGAATGTGTTCACTCCCAGTTCTGCATGGTTCTGCAGGACACCTGGCTGTTCAATGGTACCGTAAGAGACAATCTGGCCTTTGGCAAGGAACATGTCAGTGATGAAGAAATCATAAATGCCTGCAAGTCTGTAGGTATCCATCATTACATCATGTCACTGCCTCAGGGTTATGACACTGTTCTGAATGATGATTCCAACATGTCGGTAGGGCAGAGACAGTTAATGACCATTGCCCGTGCCATGATCACCAATGCACCGCTGCTGATACTGGATGAAGCAACATCATCAGTTGATACCAGAACTGAACAGATGGTACAGAATGCCATGAACAAGCTGACAGAAGGCAGAACATCATTTACCATTGCTCACAGACTTTCTACCATCAGAGATGCTGACATAATACTTGTCATGAAAGATGGCGACATTGTGGAAACCGGTAATCACCGTGAACTGCTGGAAGCCAACGGTTTCTATGCTGAACTGTGGAACTCTCAGTTCACTGAAGGTGCAGCTATTTAGAAAAAAAGATTGGATTGGATCCAATCTTTTTTTCCCCGTTGACTGTGTTATCTGATGATATCCTTCAGGTTGACATATGTCATGAAGGCTCCAATAAGGTTGGCGTCATTGCTGAAGGTGGCCGGAACTATCTCAACTTTTACGTTATCCATTATTCTCGGCATAGGATGCTTATTCAGTATCTCCCTGAACTTTTCATTTATCTTCTCGGTTACGATCGGCTGGCGACTGATGCCTCCGCCAATGGCAACCTTTTCAACATCCAGCAGCCAGAACAGATTGTAAATCTGCATGGCAATATTGGTTGCCAGGATATCCAGGGCCTGCTGTGCTTCCTTATCTTCCGGCAGTCTGGCGAACAGCTCACGGCCATCGATAAGTTCATCAGTTCCCTTAAGACGGGCATAGGTATTCAGTAAGCCGGTTGTAGAGCAGGCATTGCCGACAAAGCCGTCGAAGTTGTCAAACATGTTGGCATTGGCATTGATGAAACTGAATTCTCCGGCACAGGCATGAATGCCGCGGACGATCTTCTTATCTATTATCAGTCCACCGCCAACACCGGTACCGATGACAAACACTGCGGCATTGGTACAGCCCTGCAGGGAACCGCAGCTGAATTCCGCCTGTGCTGCCGCCTTGCCGTCATTCTCCAGAATGACCGGACAGCCGCAGTATTCAGCAAGCTGTACGCCCACCGGACGGCGCCAGTTATATTTTAAGGCTCCGCTGCCTAAGACCTTGCCGTTTTCAGTGTCAATGAATCCCGGCAGGGACATGGCAATTCCCTCAACTTCATCAGCATGAGGTTTGTAGATACCGTCAATGGCGTCACGGAAATGTTCGAAGGTGTCCATAGGGGTTGGAACATAACCGCGTTCATAAATGTTGAACTGTTCATCCATCAGGGCATACTTGATTTCGGTTCCGCCCACGTCAAAAGTCATCAGTTTCATAATTGTCAGTTTCCTTTTCTGCTTTCATTATATACCAAAAGTAAGGGTGTTTCGGGTACAATGTAAGTAAGAAAAGGAAGAATAATATTATGTCAGCAATCAGTAAGATGATCAGAAAGAGATTTGGCGAAGGGGACCGGAAGAGAGATGCCGGATTAACTACTCCTGAAAATGTAGTGCGTTATGATGATATTGTTTACGGGAGAAGCCGCAAGTGGCAGATTCTGGATGTCTACAGACCGAAAGGGGTTGAAGGAAAACTGCCGGTCATAATCAGCGTGCATGGTGGGGGCTGGGTGTATGGTAGCAAGGAAGTATATCAGTTCTACTGCATGAATCTGGCTCAGAGAGGCTTTGCAGTAGTCAACTTTACTTACCGTCTGGCTCCGGAATACCATTATCCGGCCTGTGTGGAAGACACCAATAAGGTCGTTAAGTGGGTCCTGAAGCATGATGAAGAATACGGCTTTGATCTCAACAATGTCTTCGCGGTCGGCGATTCCGCCGGCGGACAGATACTTTCAGTATACAGTGCCATACTGACCAATCCGAAGTTTGCGGAAGAATATGGCCTGAAACTGCCGAAGAAGTTCCGTTTCAATGCCATCGGACTTAACTGCGGCCGTTACCGGGGCGATCCGAAAGAGACTGAGAGTCTCTCTAACTCATTGATGGGAGAGGTATTACCGGCAGACTGGAGTGGAAAAGATCTTAACAAGCTTGACTGTGTGGGCAATGTCACCCCTGATTTCCCGCCTTGCTTCATAATGACCTCAGTAGGGGACATGCTGAAGGATCAGCCGGAAAAACTGATCCCTGATCTGATCAGAAATGATGTGCCGTTTACCTTCAGATTCTATGGCGATCAAAATAACAGGCTGGGCCATGTATTCCACTGCAACATAAAGACTGCCGATGCAGCGCTGTGCAATGATGAGGAATGTGAATTCTTCAGAAAGTACATGAAGTAAGCATAAAAAAGACCGGGGATCCCCGGCCTTCATTCTGCCTTATTTCATTAATGACAGGAACATTTCCTTAATGTCTTCAACAGTGACAGGTCTTGGGTTACCCGGTGTGCAGGCATCCTTTAAGGCGTCAGCGGAAAGGGCATCTACGTCTTCCATTGGAACGACATTCTTCAATGACATTTCAATGCCGACATCTTCACCGAGTTTCTTTACGGCGGCTACGGCTGCAGCTCTGGCTTCTTCCAGAGGCATTGTATAGGCTCCTTCAACACCGAAGGCATCTGCGATGTCTCTGTACTTTTCGCCTGTTACAGGAGCATTGTAAGCCATAACAGTTGGCAGCAATGTGGCGCAGGCCTTGCCGTGAGGCATGTTGTAGTAGGCACTTAAGGTATGAGCCATTGAGTGGTCAACACCCAGACCGACGTTGGAGAATCCCATGCCGGCGACATACTGAGCTAAAGCCATGGCTTCTCTGCCGGCTGGCTCATTCCTGACAGCGCCTCTTAAGTTCTTGGCGATCATGCGAATGGCTGTGATGTGGAACATGTCTGACAGTGCCCAGGCACCGCCGGTGATATAACCTTCAATTGCGTGGGTGAGGGCATCCATGCCGGTGGCAGCGGTTAAGCCGGCAGGCATTGATGACATCATTTCCGGGTCAACAAAGGCAACTACCGGAATGTCATGAACGTCGACACAGACGAACTTTCTCTTGTTTTCCGGGTCAGTGATGACATAGTTGATCGTTACTTCAGCAGCGGTACCGGCAGTAGTAGGTACGGCGAAGATCGGAGTGCAAGGCTTCTTGGTAGGAGCAACGCCTTCCAGAGAACGTACATCAGCGAACTCAGGGTTGGTGTTGATGATACCGATGGCCTTGGAAGTATCCATTGATGATCCGCCGCCGATGGCGATGATCATATCAGCACCGGACTTTTTGAAAGCCTCAACGCCGGTCTGAACGTTTTCAATGGTAGGGTTAGGCTGAATGTTTGAGTAGATCTCATAAGGGATCTTGGCTGCATCAAGCAGATCAGTTACCTTGGCAGTAATGCCGAACTGCAGTAAGCCAGGGTCAGAAGCGACAAATGCTTTCTTGAAACCGCGGTTCTTAAATTCAGTTACGATTTCCTTAATGGCACCTGCGCCATGGTATGAAGTTTCATTCAAGACAAATCTGTTTGCCATATTTCCTCCTTTTAATGACACTTTTTACTCTTATATTTTAATCTAAAAGATATGGTCTAAACCATTGAAATGATTCTCTATGATAATAATGTTAATTTTTTCACAAATGGCACAAAAAACGTTTTCCTTAATTCGGTTTACATCTATTTAGGGTTGTTTTACAATAAAGTTAACAGATAAATTGGAGATGATGATAATGAGAAAAGCAGGTATTCTGATGCCGGTTGCTTCATTGCCGGGACCTCATGGCGTAGGTGATTTCGGAAAGGAAGCTTACCGCTTTGTGGACATGATCACCGAAGCTGGTTTCAAACTGTGGCAGATACTTCCACTTAATCCTTTAGGTTATGGAAACTCACCTTATCAGGCATATTCTTCCCGTGCTCTGGACGAAAGATACGTTTCGCTTGAGCAGTTAAGGGATGAGGGACTGCTTACTGAACTGCCTGAAAGTCAGCGCACGGACACCATTGATTACCAGTCATCTCAGCTGATCAAAAGGGAATATCTCTGGAAAAGCTACAGACGGTTTAAAGGTACACTGGATTACGCTGATTTCGTTTCTCAGAAATGGGTAAGAGATTATGCGGTCTTCATTACCTTCAAGGAACATAATGATAACCGCTGCTGGGTAGAGTGGCCTGATGAATTCAAGAACTATCCTGAAACTCACGAAAACTGGCTGCAGGAACAGTTTGCCGAGACCATACGGTTCCACTGCTATGTACAGTATCAGCTGTACCGGCAGTTCAATGCCCTTAAGAAATATGCCAATGAGAAGGGCATAGAGATCATGGGAGACATGCCTTTCTATGTGGGTATTGACTCCGATGATGTATACTACAACCGCGATTATTTCCTGCTGTATGATGACGGACGACCGGAATGGATCGCCGGTGTACCGCCTGATTATTTCTCTGCCACCGGGCAGAGATGGGGCAATCCTCTTTACGACTGGGATCATCTGAGAAGAAACAAATACGATTTCTGGTTTGAAAGGATTGCTGATGCAGCGAAGATCTATGACATTGTCAGAATTGACCATTTCAGGGCATTTGATACATACTGGAAGATCCACAGTTCCGAAGAAACAGCCATCAACGGTGAGTGGATCGTCAACAACGGCCATGATTTCTTCCGCCGTTTCTACCGCAAGTATCCTGACATCAACATCATTGCCGAGGACCTTGGCGATCTGCGCCCGGAAGTTGGAAAGCTCAGAGATGACTTCAATCTGATGGGCATGCTGGTACAGGAATTCAATTTCTTTGATGAAACCAGGGAACATCAGATCTGCTACATCGGCACTCACGACAATGAGTCGTTGAGAAAATGGTACAGGGACATGGAGCCTAAGGAAAAATATGCCGTATCCCGCTTCATATGTAGGAAATATCCAAAGATCAGGGGACTGGACCGTTTCCTGCAGTACTGTCTGGATTCCAGATGTGAAATTGCAGTGCTATCAGTCAATGACATTCTCCATGACTACCGCAGGATCAATCTGCCGGGCACGATCGGCTCTCCAAACTGGGAATACAAGATTACCGGTTTCCGTGGCTTAAGTACCAGACTTAAGAAAATAAAGGAAATGATTAAGGCAGCAAACCGCTGAATAACATGAACAGTGCATAAAAAGTACTGTTCATTTTCTTTTTATACAAATAAATATGGTTAACAGGTTGATTATTCTGTTCTAAGTGATAGAATAATATTAAGGAAATCGTTTTCTTTATAATAACGTAATAATGCAGATCTTTTCAGTATTTGATAGTTTTTTTGAACAGAGGTGACATTAGTTGACTAGTATTAAGGATGTAGCTGCTAAGGCAGGAGTATCGGCCGGTACGGTATCGAAGGTTCTGAAAGGGTATGGCAGCATATCCGAAGCAACCAGAAACAAGGTTCTGGAAGCGGTAAGGGAACTGGGCTACATACCAAACAGTGCTGCCAGCACCTTATCCAGCAAGGGGCCGAGGAAGATTGCCATTTATCTTTACATTAATGACAAGTTCCAGCAGATTGACGAGATCAACATGCTTTATGTTCTGGGAGCCCTGGACAGAGCCCGCCGGCTGAGAATCGGAGCAGTAACGGTATACAATGAAACTCTGGATGCTCAGAAGGGACTGGACAGCCGTGTCTTTTTCAAGTCTCTTTCCGTTGATTCAATTGCGGTATTCGGACTGAACAAAGACGATAAGAGAATGCTTGACCTTATGGAGGATGAGGGCTTCAGTTTCGCCGTGATCGATGCACCTATCGTCAGGGATAACATTTCCAGTGTTTCCATTGATCACAGAAAAGCCCAGCATGATGTGGCAGATCAGATAATCAGAGATCACGACCGTGTTGTTTATCTGTCCGGTAAGGCCAACGGCTACATAACTGATCTGCGACTGCAGGGAATCATGGATCTGCAGAAAGAAAGAGATTTCCGACTGCAGGTCGTTCAGTGTGACTTCTCTGAATCTAAAGCCTATGAGGCAGCACTGAAGTATGCAGATGACTGTGATACGTTTGTATGTGCCAGTGACCTGATGGCAATAGGTGTCAGAAAAGCCTGCCAGAGACTGGGCATCAAACGCCGTATTTCCGGTTTTGACGGCATAAGGCTGCTGGGCTATGTCAGCAGTTCCGTTCTGACAGTCAGACAGAATTTCTACCGGCTGGGTGCCCGGGCAATTGATGAGATCGTCAGATTAAGATCCGGGGAAAAAGGACGTGAGGTTACCCTGCCTTATGAAACAGGGTACATCCATTACCAGAGCGTCATAAAGTAAAAAATGAGTTATTACGATCACAAAAGATGAAACGGCAGACTGACTGTCGCTTTTTTCTGTTTTGGTTTAGAATGGATTAGGGAGAAAGGAAATGCTCGTACTTAAGGAACCGTGTTACGATGACAGAGAAAAGCTGTATGAGGCAATAAGAAAAATGCCTCTTTTTGAGAATGGCTTTGAAAACCGCTTTGCTCTGATGAGCTACCGGCAGTTCTGCCAGACGGGAATTACCAGAATGCAGGATGAAGGACGAGGTATCAATCTGAAGCCCGGACATGTTCCCCAGAGTTATTTCTTCCTGTGGGCTGACGATACCATTGTTGGTCTGTTCAAGATCAGGCATTATCTTAACGAGGTTCTCAGAGAGGGAAGTGGTCATATCGGGTTTGGTATCATCAGAGAATTCCGCAACCGTCATTATGGATCCATGGGACTGAAACTGGCTTTGGAAAAAGCCGGGGAAATTGTCAGGGAGGATACGGTTTACATGTCCTGCTTCCGTTATAATGAAGCTTCCCTGAAGGTGATGCTGGCTAACGGGGCCTGGATCGATCATGAAGATGAAGAGATATACTACACAAGGGTGAAAATAAGATGAAGAAGGAAAGAACCAATGTCATGCGCCTGCTTGATTCCCTGGAGGTACAGTTTAAGGAACACACATATCCTGCTGATACGGCCTTAAGCGGAACTCAGGTGGCTGAACTGATCGGAGAAGATCCGGGAAGAGTGTTCAAGACGCTGGTAACAGTAGGTGCCAGTCATGAACACTATGTCTTTGTCATACCCGTAAACAGTGAACTGAACCTGAAAAAAGCGGCAAAGGCCGTAGGGGAAAAGAGCATTGAAATGATCAAGAGCAGGGAACTGCTGCCTTTGACCGGATACATTCATGGCGGATGTTCGCCGATAGGAATGAAGAAGTTTTTCATTACCACGATAGATGAATCAGCCATCCTGTATGATGCCATTATCTTCTCCGCCGGAAAAATCGGCTTTCAGGTTGAGATCTCCCTTGATGAATTACATAAAGCCATTGATTTCAGCCTGGCAGAACTTACGGGCTGAACATTTGAGAGGAAAAGCAGATATGGTATACAATACAGACATGACCGTTGAACAGACCATTGCGGAAATAAAGCGGAAAGCTTTGCAGGACAGGGTACCCATCATGGAAGATGAGGGACTGCAGTTTCTGTGTGAATTCCTGCAGAAACATCAGATAAGAACACTGCTGGAAGTCGGAACCGCCGTGGGCTACAGTTCCATCATGATGGCTTTTCACAACCCGCAGCTGAAAATCCTTACCCTGGAACAGGATGAGGAAAGATATCATCAGGCAGTTGAAAACATCAAAAGATGCAGATTGTCTGACAGAATATCAGCGGTACTTACCAATGCCAGGGAATATGAAACTGAGGAAAAATTTGATGTCATCTTTCTGGATGGCCCCAAGGCTCACAATCAGCAGCTGTTTGAAAGATTTGAAAAGAATCTTGAGTCAAAAGGTTATTTCATCATTGATGATGTCTGGTTCCATGGCTTCATTGAACACCCGGAACTGATCAGATCTCGCCGTCTGAAACCACTGGTCGAGAAACTTGATGAATTTGTAAAGAACATGATGAGCAATCCGGATTACCGGTGCAGTTATCTTAAGATAGGAGATGGCGTGCTTGTTGCCGCCCGAAAGGAGAAAACAGATGAGTAATGCTGAAAAGATGGTAAAGTTCCTTAACGGATGTCACAGTGTTTTCCATGCAGTTGCCTTAATGGAGAAACAGCTGCAGGAAGAAGGGTTCACTGAACTGTTTGAAAATGAAGACTGGACTGTTGAATCAAACCGCTGCTATTACGTAAAGAGAAACAATACCAGTATCATAGCCTTCAAGGTTCCGGAAAAGGAGCAGATAAGATCGATCAACATCGTAGCTTCCCATTCCGATTCCCCGACTTTCAAGATCAAGCCGGTAGCCGATCTTACCGATCCTAACTACAGCAGGCTGAACGTTGAAGTATATGGCGGTGCCATTTTACCGGTGTGGCTGGACAGACCTCTGTCTGCTGCCGGAAGAGTGATCGTCAGAGAAAACGGTGTCCTGACCAGCAAACTGATCGACTTTGATGAAAATCTTGCCATGATTCCTAATGTGGCCATTCATCAGAATCGCGAAATCAATAACGGTTACAAATGGAATCCGCAGGTTGACATGATCCCGCTGGTTGGCTTGGAAAAGGGACCTGATTTCCTGAACGGAAAGATTGCGGAAAAACTGGGAATTGACAGGAAAGACGTGATCAGCTATGACCTGTTTATGTATCTGCGTGAACCTGGTTACGTCTGGGGTCAGGATCAGGAATTTATCAGTGCTCCGCGTCTGGATGACCTGGCCTGTGCCTACACATCCTTACAGGCATTTAAGAAAGCCGGATCTGCCAGAGCCGTAAATATTTTTGCCGTATTCGATAACGAGGAAGTCGGCAGCAGGACCAGACAGGGAATGGGCTCAACCTTCCTGCAGGATGTCATTACCAGAATCTTCGGATCATTTGGCTGCAGTGATGCACAGACCAGAGCCATTCTGTCAAACTCCTTCATGGTAAGTGCCGACAATGCTCATGCCGTTCATCCGAATCATCCTGAATACTACGATCAGGGTAACCGCTGCTACATGAACAGGGGCATCGTGATCAAAAGACATGCTGCTCAGAGCTATGTTACCGATGCCGTATCTGAAGCCGTCATGAAGGAAATGTGCGAAAGAGGCAAGGCTCCGTATCAGTTCTTCGCCAACCGCTCCGATGTCAGGGGCGGGGGCACTCAGGCATCAATTGCCAGTTTCAACATTCCGTCCATGGCTGTTGACATCGGCCTGCCGCAGCTGGCCATGCATTCCTGCTTTGAAACAGGAGGCAGCAAGGATGTTGACTACATGATAAATGCCCTGAAACGGTTCTACAGCTGTGCTGTCGTACTGGATGGCGATAAGATCGTTATTCTGGATTAACACAAAAGAAAAAAGCTCCTCGCGGAGCTTTTCAACTGGTCTGTATTATTTCTTCCAGAGATCGTATGGGTATTCGCCCTGAACCTTATAGGATGCGATCTTTCTGATGACATTTTCCTTATCCTGAGGATAGGTTACACCGAACCATTCAGCATCGGTTCCCAGAACTTCGACAGTGATTCTGCCTTCGTTGATCAGTTCGCCGATGGCAGTAGGAATGACGTATTCTGACTTTGGAACATCAACGTTTCCTTCCAGGAACTTGACGAACTTTTCGTCCATCAGATCATAGATTCCAGGAGTGAAGCCCCAGAAGTTCATTGAAACATATCCAGGAGGAAGCAGAGTTTCATTTCCTTCATCATCTACAGAATAGGCATCGTCGCCGACCTTCTTGATCTGCTTGGTTTCCACGATCTTGGAGAGGAAGCCGTTTTCCAGATCACAGACACCTCTGGTTACGGTGCCGTTTTCAGTCAGGGTATTGGACAGCTGATAGCCGACCATTGAGAACTTGTTGTCTTCGACCTTTTCAGTCAGGAACTTGTACATGATCTCAAATGCTTCACGGCCATAGAAGTCGTCAGCGTTGATGATGGCAAATGGTTCATTGACATGTCCTCTGGTTGCCAGAAGGGCATGGACAGTTCCCCAAGGTTTGGTTCTTCCTTCCGGACAGCTGAAGCCTTCAGGCAAGTCAGTAACGCTCTGGAAAGCATATTCAACTTCCATGAACGGTCTGATCTTGTTGGCAATCTGGATGTCAAAGAGTTCTTCGTGTTCAGGTCTGATGATCAGAACGACCTTCTTGAAGCCGGCTCTCATGGCATCGAACATGGAGAAATCGATGATGCTTTCACCATTGTTACCTACGACGTCGATCTGTTTCAGACCGCCGTATCTGCTGCCTAAACCGGCAGCTAAAATTACCAGAACAGGACTAGTCATTGTTATTAATACCTCCGTTTTTATTACCTATATTGTATCAGTATTAGCCGGAAATAATCAATAATAAGGGTTGCACGAAACAGTAAAAATGAGTAGAATATTGGTGAGGATTTTTCAGCAGATTAATCGACAGGTAATACGTTATGAAGAAGATTTTTATCACTGAAACACATGTATCCGAAAACAGTAATGTTTTGGGGGATCTTGCCACCTTGATGGTGGTTAATTTAATATCATGAAATTCTCAGGTGCTTTTTTGTGAGCACCTTTTTATAACTTAACGATCCAAGACAGGAGGTTGATCATCATGGGTCAGTTAGAGAAAAGATTCCTTGAAGCCGCAACAGTCGGTGACGTCAACGTCGTAAAGAAGATGCTGGCAGAGGGAATCGATGTAGACGTAAGAAATGAAGAGAACAGAACCGCCCTGATGCGCTGTACCAGAAGAGGGCGCAAGCAGGTAACCCAGTTACTGCTGGATGCGGGAGCAGATGTCAATGCCGTTGACGAAAACCTCAAGACTCCGATCATGGGAGCGGCCAAGAAAGGCCATGAGGAAGTCGTGGAAATGCTGATAGACGCCGGTGCCGATGTCAATGCAGCTGATGAAGAGGGAAGCACTTCCCTGATGAGAGCAGCATTCATGGGCTATGAAGGAATCGTCAGAACTCTGTTGAGAAACGGAGCTAACATCAATCAGCAGGACATCAAGGGCAGAACTGCCCTGATGGAAGCCTGCAGTGCCGGAGCGATCAATGTAATTGACGTACTGCTGGCCCGTAAGGCTGATGTCAATGTCCAGGACAGAATGGGCTGTACAGCCCTGATGAGAGTAGCCTATGCCGGCTACGACATCCTTGTGCAGCAGTTAATGCAGCATGGCGCGGATAAGGATATAACAGATAGTGATGGCAGGAGAGCATATGACTACTATGTGACCAGACATCACAATCCTGATATAGAAGATCAATTGAGATAGAAGGAGAAGGAAAATGAAAGATTACGAAACAAAAAACATTAAGAACGTTGTTGTCTTAGGACATACAGGTTCAGGAAAAACTGAAGTTCTGGAATCAATCCTTTTCAATAATAAGATCACTGACCGTTTTGGCAAATCAGTAGATGGTAACAGTATTATTGATAGTGATAGCGAAGAAGTAAAGCGTGGAATGTCAGTTTACTCACATGTAGTTCCTGTTGAATGGAAAGGCCAGAAGATCAACTTCCTGGATACCCCGGGTTATCTGGACTTCTCAGGTGAACAGACTGCAGCAATGGCAGTAGCTGACAATGCCATGATCGTTGTCTCTGCCAAGGACGGTGTTGAATCAGGCACCATGAAGGCTTACCGTTCAGTAACGGAAAAGCACATGCCGTTATTCTTCTTTGTCACCAGAGTTGATGAAGAAAACGCTGATTACGACAAGGTCATTTCTGAACTGGAAAGACGCTGCAAGGCCGTTCCAGTAGTATTACCGGTAATTGAAGGCGGTAAGGTGACAGGCATTGTTCATGTTCTGTCAAAGAAGGCAATCATCAACGGCAAGGAAGCTGAAATCCCGGCTAATCTTGTTGATAAGGTTGAAGAAGCCTACATGATCTTAACCGAAGCAGTTGCCATGACTGATGATGCCTTAACAGAAAAGTTCTTAATGGAAGAACCATTCACTGACGAGGAAATCATCCAGGGTCTTGGAAACGGTTTACGTCATGGAACCATTACACCTATCTTATGCGGCACTGCCACAAAGTATGTCGGCATTGATACATTACTTGACGCCATCGTTGACTATGCTCTGGCAGCTGACAAGGTTACCTACAAGGCAAAGGACGGCAAGGGCGCAGACATTGAAGTCAAGGTTGATCCAAACGGACCATTCGCAGCATTCGTCTTCAAGACAATCAATGACTCCTTTGCTCAGATCTCTTTAATCAAGGTCATTTCCGGTGTTCTGACACCTGAAACACCGGCCTTCAACGTCAACCAGGGCGAAAACGAAAAGATCGGCTCAATCGTTGTCATCAGAGGCAAGAACCAGGAAAAGGTCAACAGATTATGTGCCGGTGACATTGGTGCCTTATTAAAGCTCCAGTACACTGAAACAAACGAAACTCTGGCTACCAAGGCAAATCCAATCGAAATGCCTAAGATCGTCTTCCCAAGCGGCATGCTGGGCAAGGCTATCTGGCCTAAGTCAAAGAACGATGAAGACAAGATGTCTTCAGGTCTGGCCAAGATCCGTGAAGAAGATCTGTCCTGCCAGGTTGTCAACAATACCGAAACCAGAGAACTGGTATTATACGGTATCGGTGACCAGCACATTGACGTAATCGTCAACAAGTTAAAGAACAGATACAAAGTCGAAGTCGAACTGACCGAACCAAAGGTACAGTACCGTGAAACCATCCGCGGAACCGTGGAAGTTGAAGGTAAGCATAAGAAGCAGACCGGCGGTGCCGGACAGTATGGTGACGTATGGATCAGATTCGAACCATGCGAAGAATCAGAAGAAATGGTCTTCGAAGAAGCCGTTGTCGGCGGTGCTGTTCCTAAGCAGTACTTCCCGGCTGTTGAAGCTGGCTTAAGAGAAGCCATGAACAGAGGCGTTCTGGCAGGCTACAAGGTAGTTCATGTCAAGGCTACATTATTCGATGGTTCATTCCATCCGGTTGACTCCAAGGAAATCGCCTTCAAGTCAGCAGCACGTCTGGCTTACAAGGCTGGCATGCCAAAGGCTAAGCCGGCGTTGCTGGAACCAATCATCAAGGCTGAAGTAACAATTCCAAGTGAATATGTCGGAACCATTTACGGCGACTTCTCCAAGAGAAGAGGCATGATCATGGATAACAGAGCCATCGATGATGAAACAACAGTCATCGTTGCTGAAGTACCAATGGGTGAAATGGTCAACTATGCTACTGAGTTACGTTCAATGACTCAGGGTAACGGTTCTTATGTTCAGGAATTCATCAGATACGACTATGCTCCGCAGATGGTAGCTGATAAGGTAATTGCTGAAGCCAAGATCGAAGACGACGAAGACTAATCCATCTCAGTCAAGAAATCAGAGCCTGCCGGTCAGGCTCTTTTCTGTGCACTGAAAAACCCGTCATGACTGACGGGTATCCCAGATCATATGTCTTTAAAAAGGAAAGAAATACAGACAAAATGACAATAAGCGTTGGCCAAGTTAGCGTATGCTAACTAAGACTATTTTATCTGATGAAAAAGTGACTGTCAACACCGTTTTTCAAAAAAGGGAGATAGTGCTAAAATGATTTTATGAAGAAACTGTTTATATGTCTGCTGTGTCTGCTGACGCTTTCAGGATGCCACCGTAAGGAGATCGTCTATGATCAGGCTGAAGGAGAAGCAGCTGACATGAGCTGGTATGGCATTTCCAATGATAATTTCCGGTACTGTGACATTACCGTTTTTCAGCAGCTGGTAGCTGATGGAAAGACGACAATAGTTTATCTCGGATATGAAAACTGTCCGTGGTGCCGGGAACTGTGTCCGATCCTTGATGAGTTTCTGCGGGAATATGAGTTCAGAGCATATTACTATGACATTGAACTGGGTGAAAACGGCAGTGCTGAAAACCTGCAGATAATCGAAGATACCGTAAAGGAGCTGCTGGAAACCGACAGTGAAGGCAAGCCGATACTTTACTCACCGACGATCATATTCCTGCAGTATGGCAAGCCGGTTGTTCTTCATGAGGGAACGGTCAATTCACATAATGCCCGTGAAAGAAAGATGACGGAAAGGGAGGTAGAAAGACTCCGTTTCAACCTGCGCAGGGAATTTGAAACGCTGTTAGGCCGATATGAATAGAGTTTATGTTATAGGCGGTGCCAACGTCGACATTTCCGCCAGATCCTATCAACCTTTAAGAGAATACGATTCCAATCCCGGCAAGGTCTCCTACAGTTTTGGCGGAGTAGCTCATAACATTGCCGCCAACATGGCCGGTTATGGTCTGCCGGTGGAATACATCACCGCTTTTTCAACCGATAACTGGGGTGATCTGCTGCAGGATGAGTGCATTAACCGAGGCATCTCTATTGAGCATAGTCAGATAATCCCGGAAGAAGGGACCTCGCTGTATCTGGCGGTAGTGGAGCCTGACGGTGAAATGAAGGTTGCCATTGCCGACATGGAAATACTGTCCAGACTGGACATTGAAAGACTGGCTGACGTTCTTTCCCGGCTTGATCACGATGATCTGCTGGTAATTGATACCAATCTTACGGAAGTGCAGATCTCCCGAATCATTGAACTGTCCCATTGCCGAATCTATGCTGATCCAATCAGCATTGCCAAATCAGTCAGAATAATGGATCATCTGGACAGGTTAGAGATGCTCAAACCCAACAATTATGAGGCTGAAATCATGTCGGGACTGAAACTGGAAGAGGAAAAGGATTATAGGAAAGTGCTTGACTGGTTTATTGAACAGGGCAGCGGCAGCATCGTCATCAGCATGGGTGCCAGAGGTGTCATCGGACGTAAGGGTGAACAGGCCTATCATCTTTCCAACGCTGACATTGAAATCGTCAATACTACCGGTGCAGGGGATGCCTTTATGGCCGGATACATCTACGGTCAGTATCATCAGCACTCTTTCCTGGATTCACTGCGTTATGCTCTGGCGGCCAGTGCCATTGCGATAAGAAGCAGTGATACGGTCAGCAGTGAAATAAGTGAAGAACTTTTGAAGCAGTTTTATGAAAAGATAAAGAAGGAATCTGTGGTAACGGAAATAAAATAAAGCATGAAGAAAAGAATTCTGATCATCGCACTGATGGCCTTAGTGCTGCTGTCAGGGTGTTCAAAGGGCAGGATCGTTGACAAAACTGCTTCTGAATTAATAAAAATGTTCGATGACGGACAGTCTTTTGTCATGTATGCCGGCACCAGCAACTGCGGGACCTGTGATGAATTCCGCGATATTCTGGGACAGGTACTTAATGACTATGATCTGACAGTTTACTATCTGCTGGCAGATGATTATGAAGATGAAGATGTGAAAAATCTGATATATAATTATTTATATAAGCTGCAGTGGACACCGACTATGTACATCGTGGAAAACGGCAAGGTCGTCAACCTCAATGAGAACGAAAACAATTCTCTGATGCACGTTGGTTCACTGAAGATATGGTTAAAGGACAATGGAGCAATCTCAGACTAAGATCACGGAAGCACTGACCAAAAAGGACCTGATAAAACAGCTTAAGGAGCTGGGAGTCAGAGAAGGAATGGTACTGGAGGTGCATTGTGCAATGCACACTTTTGGTTATGTGATCGGCGGCAGTCAGACTGTCGTTGATGCTCTGCTGGAAACGGTCGGATATGGCGGAACCGTGGTCATGACTATTCAGGCAGGGGACAATACCGAACCTTCTTTCTGGATCGACCCGCCGATCAGCCGTAATCTGTGGCAGACGGTCCGTGATAACATGCCAGCCTTCAAGCCTGATGAGTCACAGTTTCGCCTGATGGGAGCCGTAGCGGAAAACCTCAACCGCCGTCCCGGGGCCTACCGTTCGTATCATCCATGCTGCAGCTTTGTGGCCTATGGAAAGTACGCCAAGCTGATTACTCACCAGCATGAACTGAATTTCGGACTTGGTGAAAAAAGCCCTCTGGCGGCCTTATATCAGCTGCCAAGCTATGTTCTGTTATTAGGCGTGGGATACGATAACTGCACGGCCATGCATCTGGGTGAATACCGTTCCAATGCCCGTCCGGTTGAACTGCAGGGAGGAGCCATAGAGGAGAACGGCTACCGCAAATGGGTCAGCTATCTGGAGTTAAGACTGAACTCAGATGAATTCACTGAAATCGGCAAACGCATGGAAGCCTTTATTGAAGTTAAGAAGGGCAGAATAGGTAACAGTGAGGCCAGACTGTTCTCGCTGATCGAAGCAGTGGATTTCACGGCGGAATATCTGAAACAGAAGTATGTTGACTGAACAGTTATAAAAAAATACAGGAAAATCAGCCTGTATTTTTTGTTATAATGGTTTAAAGGAGAATTACAATCATGAAATTATTACTGACTGGTGTAGACGGTAACCTGGGCTCAGCAGCTGCTGAGGTCCTGCTGACTCTTGAACCTAAGGAAAACCTGGTTTTCTGCGGATACAATCCTGCTTCCTTACGGAAGTATGCAGAAATGGGTGTTGAAACACATGTAACCAACTTCAATAATCCTGAAGGTCTGGTTGAAGCCTTTAAGGGTGCTGATGCTCTGGCTCTGATCTCCATGCCGTTTGTCGGACCAAAGAGACAGAATGCTCATAAGAACTGCGTTGATGCCGCCAAGGCAGCCGGCGTTAAGAAGATCATTTACACTTCACTGGTAAATGCCGGTGATGAAACAAATCCTTCTGTTGAAAAGAAAGACCATATCTATACGGAAAGATACATCATCGAACAGGGACTGGATCATATCTTCCTGAGAAACTCCCAGTATGCTGAAGCCATGATCACCAACTACTTTACCTATGTAAAGATGGGCGGACCTCTGACCAACTCCCAGGGTGACGGCTTAATGGCTTACATTTCCCGCAAGGACTGTGCCAAGGCAGTTGCCTATGCCTTACACAGAGCATTTGAACCTCAGTACGATCATGCCACACTGAACATCAACGGACCTGAATTAATGACGATCACCCGTTTCTGTGAGATCGGCAATGAAGAAACCGGCAATAATGTAGGGTATCAGTTTGTTACTGATGAGGAAAACTATCAGATTTTTGATGCCATGGGTGTTCCTAGAACAACTGATGGCGTATTCCTGAAGGGAAGCGAAGCACCGTTCTCTTCTGACGGCATGGTAACCTTTGCCCAGGCCATCAGAGAAGGAAAGATGGACATCTGGACTGATGACTTTGAAAAGCTGACCGGTGACAAGCCGATCACTGTCAGGGAAATGTTCGCCAATAACAGCGAATATCAGATCGGTGAACGTCATTCAAAGGATAACTAGCCGGAAAATGAAAATGGCCTTCGGGCCATTTTTTACTTGCAGTAATCAGTGTTCTCAATTGACTTTTCAATTATGCGGGCGATGATTTCAAGATTCTTTCTGTCGGTTTCATCAAAACGTTCCAGTTTCGGAGAGTCGATGTCCAGTACGCCAAACAGCCTGCCATTGACATGTAATGGGATGACGATTTCGGAATTGGAGGCACTGTCACAGGCGATGTGTCCCGGAAATTCATGAACGTTTCTGACCAGAACAGTTTCATCCTTAGTCGCGCTGGTACCGCAGACTCCCTTGCCCATTTCAATTATTTCGCAGGCTACCTTGCCCTGGAAAGGGCCTAAGATCAGTCTGCCGTCACGGTAAAGATAAAAGCCTGACCAGTTGAGGTCATCCAGATTGTCCATCAGCAAGGCTGAGGCGTTGGAAAGAAGGGTGATCAGATATTTCTGATCGCTCATCAGTCCTTCAAACTGCATAATGAGGTTTTCATATGTTTCGTTTTTCATGACTGAATTATATCACAACCAGTTTTTTTCAGTGGAAATATTTGACTGTGATTGTATAATTAAATGTGGACAGGGGTGCGTAAGCTGAGAGTTACCCTTAGTACCTGATCTAGTTAGTACTAGCGTAGGGAGTTCCTTGTAACCCCCACAGGAGGTGTTTTTTTATGAAAAATAGTAATACGAGAGATCTGGTTTACATGGCATTATATGCCGCGTTATTTGTTGCATTGGACTTTGTGACCAATACCTTCAACCTGCTTGCCATGCCGCAGGGAGGCCATCTTGGATTGGGAACCATAGCCCTTTTACTGGCCAGCTATCATCTGGGCTGGAAGAAGGGAGCAATTGTCTGTCTGTTCAGCAATTTCCTGCTCTACATCACCGGTTCGATGAATTTCTACGGCAGTGTCATCAGTTTATTTTTTGACTATATCATTGCCTATACGGGATATGGCTTTGCCAGCCGGTTCCCGAACGTGAAGTATTTCTTCACCGGCATTCTCATTACAAGCCTGTTCAGACTGGCCTGTTCAACTTATTCAGGTGTAGCTGCCTTCGGATCACCTTGGGGTGCATCATTCGTTTATAATGCCGGCTACATCATTCCAACAATGATAGCTGACATGGTCATTGTACCGTTACTGTATTTCAGAATCAGACCATTGATCAATAAGTAGGATTAACAATGCTTCCTGAGGAAAACACTTATGTAAACATCATCAGTTACAAACACGATGGTCACATCCGCCGCAGCTGGGACCAGGGTTTTGTGCTGGAAGCCAGTGATGAAAGATACATCATTGTTACCAATAAGACCTGGGTTGAAGATGATGACGGACATAAGTGGTTTACCAGGGAACCGGCCATCTGTTACTTCTATCCGGACCGCTGGTTCAATGTCATAGCGATGCTCAGAGAAACCGGAACATACTATTACTGCAACCTCGCTTCACCGGTTCTTTACGACGGCAAGGCTGTAAAGTACATTGACTATGACCTGGACTACAAGATCTATCCGGACGGAACGGTATTGCTGCTGGATGAAAACGAATACCGGCTGCACCGTCGCAGGATGCATTATCCTGAACAGATCGATCCGATATTGAGAAAATACATGAAGATGATCGTTGATCTCTATGAAAAAAAGCGGGAATGCTTTGACCATAAGGACAACGAGGAAAGGTTCAGGCAGTATTTGGAAATACTGTCAAAATGAGTTAAAATTATAACAGAGGTGAACTATGAAAAAAGTAATAGCAATAGTTGACGATGAGAAGGACCTCAACGAGCTGATGAAGAGCTACCTGGAAAAGGAAGGCTATGAAGTTAAGTCCTACTATTCCTATGAACAGGCTCTCAAGCACGTCAATGATGAGGACATTCATCTCTGGATGCTGGATATCATGCTCGATGAAAAGAGCGGATTTGATCTTTTTGAAATAATAAAGAAGCAGGGCCGTGAAGTACCGGTCGTCTTTGTCAGCGCCCGTGACAAGGAATTTGACCGCATCATCGGTCTGGAAAAAGGCTCTGATGACTACATTACCAAGCCTTTCAACATGAAGGAAGTTGTCTTACGCATCAATAACATCATGAGACGTGCCTACCGTGAAGACATGCTGCTGGAAGTTGACGGTTATCTGATCGACGAAAAGCAGAGAAAGGTTTCCTCTCCGAAGCTGGAGACAGACATTGAACTGACAACCAAGGAGTTTGAACTGCTGGTTCTCTTCGTTCACAACAAGGGCAATGCCTTCTCCCGTGAGGAGATCCTCAACAAGGTCTGGGGTTCCGATTATTTCGGAAGTGACCGTGTCGTTGACGACACATTAAGAAGATTAAGAAAGAAACTGCCTGATCTGAGTATTCATACTCTGTATGGGTTTGGCTACAGGTTAGGTTAATGCGCAAGTTTCTTCGTTCCATAACAAATCTCAGTCTGTTTCAGCAGCTGACCGTGATAATCTTCACGTTCGGCTTTGTTTTGATACTGTTTTTCAGTGTCTATCTGAGAAACAACATCAACCGCTTCGTTGATGACCAGGTCATGAACATTCTGACCATTTCGCAGAACAAGGTCATCAACATTGTGGAAAGCCAGGCTTCCGGCGGAAGACAGGTCGGTGCTGACGCTGATGTCATGCACTTCGTCTTCAACCGTGACCGACTGATTCTGAGCGTTTACGAAGGAACCTTTGATAACGACTTCGTGGAAGAAGTACAGAAGATCTCCGCAGGCATTGATCAGGAAGAGCTGAAGGGCATGATCGTCATTCAGAATCAGTCCTATTACTACCTGGGCACCAGGATCGATAACAACCGTACGATCGTATCGCTGCTGACCGGTGTTTACGGCCTGCAGATGGAAAGCACGCTGCTGACCAACATTTCCAATACCACGGCCATCGCGATCATGATGGTATTTCTGCTGATAATGATCTGGACATTCTCCATCATCACACCTCTGCAGCAGATCCGCAGCTACATAAACAAGGCCCGCAAGGGTGAACAGGCCGTCCTGAAGATCAACCGTTCTGATGAAATAGGGGAACTGGCGGAGGAACTTGTTTCCCTTCAGGAAGAACTGAAGCATCAGGAAGATACCAAGGAAGAAATGATTCATAACATCTCCCATGACCTCAAGACTCCGATCGCCACCATCAAGTCCTATGCGGAAAGCATCAAGGACGGCATTTACCCATACGATACGCTGGAGAAGAGCGTTGACGTAATCATTGACAATGCCAACCGTCTGGAGCAGAAGGTATACAGTCTGCTGTTCCTTAACAGACTGGATTACATGATGGAGCAGGAACAGGAGACTGACAAGATCACCGACATGAAGGCCACCATTGAGACAGTTCTGCTGTCGCTGAAGATGATCAGGCCGGATGTCAGCATCGACTGCACCCTGGAGAATACGATTTTCCGCGGTGATGATGAAAGCTGGAGAATCGTGATCGAAAACCTGATCGACAATGCCTTACGCTATGCCGCCAGCAACATCACGATCACCCTCAAGCCTAATGAAATGGCCATAAGCAATGACGGCCCGGCCATTTCGGAAGAAAGAATGGCCCGTCTGTTCAAACCTTTTGAAAAGGGAACTCATGGCAAGTTCGGCCTGGGCTTGAGCATCTGTCACAAGGTATGCGTTGCTTACGGCTATAACATTGAAGCCGAAAACCTGGAAAAAGGTGTGGTATTCAGGATCACTGATGCCCGCAAGAACAAGAAGGAAAGCAAACTGTCCAAACTGATTAACGAGGCTAAAGCGATTGAATCAAAGGACAGATTATGATAGTTTATAGTTAGATAAAGCATTGATTATAATATTATGCGGGTAAAGGAGGAGATTGAATGAGTACACCACATAATGCCGCAAATAAAGGCGATATTGCTAAGATAGTTTTAATGCCGGGAGACCCTTTAAGAGCCAAGTTCGTCGCTGAGACATATCTGGAAGACATCGTTGAATTCAACCATGTCAGAGGTATGCTGGGCTATACAGGCTACTATCAGGGACACCGCATCTCAGTCATGGGCTCAGGCATGGGCATGCCGAGCATCGGCATCTATTCATATGAACTGTTCAATGAATACGATGTAGAAGCCATCATCAGAATCGGATCAACCGGTGCCATGGTTCCGGAAGTTCACGTCTATGACATCATCCTGGCCAAGTTCGCCTACAGCATGTCATCATATGGAAAGACTCAAAGCGGCGATGAAGCAGATGAAAAGTATCCGGATCCTGAACTGAATGAAAAGATCCTGGCAGCTGCTGAAAAGCTGGGATATCCGGTAGTTTATGCACCGATCAACTCATCAGATGTTTTCTATGGCGATGACTGGACTGAAAAGAAGATCGCTCTGGAAAGAGGCTGCGTAGCTGCTGAAATGGAATCATTCGCTCTGTTCCATAACGCCGCCCGTCTGGGCAAGAAGGCAGCCTGCTTACTGACCGTATCAGACTCCATCGTTACCCATGAGGCAACAACTGCCGAAGAAAGACAGACATCATTCACCAAGATGATGGAAATCGCTCTGGAAGCAGCCAAGAACTATTAGAAGAAACAAATAATCACAGGACGTCATCCCGGAATAGCGGATGGCGTTTTCTTTTATATCCTGTCTGAATGCAGCTGCATCATGATTTCAGTATATTATGTGAAAACCCGGTAAAGGTTTGAATTGCCGGGTCAAATGATATATAATCATAAAAGCGTGAGGGTACTTAACGATGAAAGAAAAGAAAGTAAGACAGCCTGCTGGTGTAGGCGAAAAGATATTCCAGATCGTGAATTTACTGCTGATAGTGGCAATACTGGGCACATACACCTACAGAGCTTATACGTATAAAGACTATTTTGACAAGCTGGCAACGGCTCAGGCCGGTGAAGCAACAACTCTGGCTGATGCTCTGCTGGAAAAGGCCAACGGTGACCTCAATGTCTTCAAGGATGACAATGGGGATCACTATTACATCAACGATCCGGAAAACAACTATGTCGTTTATTCCGGAAGGACCTTCAGAGTTCTGAGAATTCTGAGTGACAAGACCGTAAAGATGGCAGCTGTGGATGTACAGGGCATTTCCGTTCTCAATAAGAATGAGGACTTTACCGGATCATCACTATTCAGATGGCTCAATTCCTCAGAGAATGAAAAGGACGGCATTTTTGAAAAGACGCTGAGAAATACCGAAAAGTATCTCACCGGCGGTGTATTCTGCACCGATAAGGTCGATGATGCTTCCCAGATTGCCTGTACCGTCAATTCCGAAAAGGTCAACGTAACCATGCTGACTCTGGAAGACTATCTCTCAACCGGCGGTGCCAAGGGTTTCCTGAACAACGGTACCAGATTCTGGCTGGCTTCCAATAACAGTGAGCAGCAGTTCTGGTATGTCAATGAAGACGGATCGCTTTCAGTATCCGATTTCAATACTCAGCTGGTGGGAATCAGACCGGTCATCTTCATCAGTGCTGATGTACTGGTAGGAAAGGGAGCCGGAACGGCAGCAGATCCGTTTGTTCTCTCCGGTGAGGCAACGGCAGTGTTTGTTTCCAATCTCTATGCCGGCGACTATGTAAAATACAGTGATCAGCTGTGGCGTGTCGTTTCTCAGGATGAAGAGGCAACCGTGTTGATGCTGGAAGGCTATGCCAGTGAAAATGGGGAAGCCAAAAAGGTAAGCTACGGTACTGCTTCAGCCTATTCCGCTGATAACGGAGCCGGCAAGTATCTCAACGGTACCTGGGTCAAGACTCTGGACAGATATGAAAAGTTCCTGACGGAACACGCCTGGTATTATGGCCCGACCGGTACGGCCAGCGACTTTGACTACAGCAGCAGCTTTGACAAGTCTGCTACCTGCTATGTCGGCATACCTAATCTGGCTACACCTTATTTAGGCGGATATAACGGTATCCTGCTGTCAAACTACGACGCTCACAATACCGATGCCATTTATGTCATTGATAATGAGGGAAGACTGTTTGGTGACTATGATACGGTTGCCTACAAGGTCAGACCGTTAATTGCCATGAAGGCCTCTGTCGGAATCGTTTCCGGCAAGGGAACTCTGGATAATCCTTATATCGTGGAGGTGAATGAATAATGAGTGAAATCGAAAACACAAACCTCACCCAGAAGGAAAAAAAGCCAAGAAAGAAACTGAACTGGCTGACCAAGCTGATACTGCTGGTCGATGTCTGTGCAGCCATCTGCTTCTTCGTTGTCTATGGACCTTATGAGAAAATCAGAGAATGGTACATCCTGACCGCCATTACCAGCGGCCAGCACAAGTACCTGGCTTACATCTTCTATAACAATGAACAGATCGATGATGTCATTAACAAAAACAGGATCATGTATACCGGCGGTACCAGTGATCCAGACATGATCACCATCGTTGACAATCCCAATACCGGCGTTTATGCCAATGCCTATGAAAGAGAGATCCTGGAGCATGATCCTGATCAGGACTACAAGCTGATCACCATTGACGAGGATGGAATGTACGGCTGGATCACGGTAATCTATCAGCCGCAGAGACTGAACCTGGTGGTTACCAACAGTGCTCAGGGTGAATTCATTACTGAGTTCTCCGACCGCTATGATGCCAAGGTTGCGATCAACGGCGGAGGCTTCAACCTGACTGATGACTATACCAGATACAATCTGGGCTCGATCATTCTTGACGGCAAGGTCTTCAAGGATACCGGCGAAAAGGAAATGCTGATATGCATGACCAATGAGGGAAAACTGCTGTTACTGAATACTACCATTCAGGAAGCGGCTACTCATGATGTCAAGTGGGCACTGTTCTTCACTCCGTTCTTCATTGTCAACGGGGTCAAGACCCAGTACGGTGCCGGCAGCAGCCCGGGCGGTCTGCAGCCTCGTACCGCAATTGGTCAGAGGGCAGACGGAATCGTTCTGCTGATGACCATTGAGGGCAGGGGAGGAAACGGATCACGCGGAGCCAACTTCCGTGAGATGACCGAACTGTTTGACCGTTACTCCTGCATCAATGCAGCCAACCTGGATGGCGGGGGAAGCACGATGCTGGCAATCAACGGTGAACTGATGAATGAACCTGTTTCCTATCAGGGTGCCGGTGAAAGACACGTATATAACGCAATCATCTATAAATAAAGCAGAAAGCAAAAATGAACCCCACGCGGGGTTCTTTCTTTTTGAACTGAACAAATCTCTTTAAGAGTATTTCCTTTCTGGTGTATAATAATAAATAAAGAAAAATCAGGAGATATTAAAATGAAAACCTACATTGGAATTGATTTGGGCGGTACAAATGTCCGCGTGGCAAAAGTTACGGAAGACGGTGCTGTACAGGCAGTTGTAAAGGGACCGTCATATGCACAGGAAGGCCCTGAAAAGGTTATGGCAAATCTCAAGGATCTGATCCGTCAGATTCCGGGATGGGAAGACTGCTCAGGCATCGGTGTCGGTGTTCCGGGACCGGTCAATACGGTTGATAAAACCATGGTTCTGTCAACAAACCTGCCGGGATTCACCGGTTATCCGCTGGCTGATGAACTGGAAAAGACTTTCTGGCTGCCGACTTACATTGACAATGATGCCAATGTTGCCGGTCTGGCAGAAGCTCTGGTTGGTGCCGGAAGAGGCAAAAACGTCGTATTCTATGTCACAATTTCAACCGGTATCGGCGGATGTCTGGTAGTTAACGGACAGACCGTTGCCGGTAAGCATGGCTTTGGCGGTGAGATCGCCAACATCATCATTGACCGCAACCGTGAAAAGGTTAATTATCTGAATGTCGGTGCTATTGAAAACGAAGCCAGCGGTACAGCCATTTTCAGAAAGGGTCGCCAGATCATCGGTGAGGAAGTTGATCATACCCGTAAGGTATTTGATCTGGCCAGAGAGGGAAACCCTGATGCCATCAAGATCATCACTGACATGGAAGAAGACCTTGGTCAGCTGTTCGCAACAATTGCCTGTGTCTGTGACCCGGATATCTTCATCATCGGCGGCGGCATGTCCAAGAGTGCCGATCTCTTCATGCCTGGCGTAATCGAAAATTACAAGAAGATGTCACATCTGGCCGTTCATGATACACCGTTTGTGGTATCAAGTCTGGAAGAACCGGGAATCGTCGGTGCAGCCATGCTGCCAAAGTCATTCGGACACTAAAACTCATCTGAACGAAAGAAACTCAGGCATTTTACCTGAGTTTTTACATGCATTCGCCTAAGCAATAAAAAAATGGCGTCCCCGGCAGGACTCGAACCTGTTACCTACTCCTTAGGAGGGAGTCGCTCTATCCTGGTGAGCTACGGGGACCTGTGCCATGAATCATTATAGCACAGATGGTATTTATTTGTGATAGAATATTGAAGGTGATATTTTATGAGAGATCTTTATCTGAATCAGATCGTTGACATTACGGACCCTAACTGTGAATTCATCAGGGAATTTGACCATGAAATCAGAAAATACGGGGCCATTGTGTACAACCACGAGTACAATTCCTATCAGTTCATCAAGCATTTCCGTCAGATCGACTTCAAGAGGGAACTGCTTCCTGATTTCATTAAGATTGAGAATTCCAATCCTGTTCTGAAGGCACTTACCATTACGGTACACTATGAATTTGATCCGGAAATCGAGGAAGATGAGGAAAACCTGGAAATCTGGGACCAACTGAAGGAGATAGATCTACCGATAATGGGGTATGATGATGACGGCGAGTTCTTTGTCAGTGACAGCATCAAGATGAATGTTACCGCCAGCAAGCATACGGTCTGGTTTTTAAGTGAGGAAAGTTACGATTTCATGATGGATCTGGACCTGCTCCTGTTTGATCCAATCATCAAGAACTTCAACATTGCTCAGAAACTTATCAGGGAATATGGCATTCATCCGTTTGAAACCGACTATGATGAGGATGATCTTGAAGATTTTGAAGAGCCGGATGTTTCAGCGGTAACAAGACGCAGAACAGACAGTTAAAAAAACAAGACAAATGAAAAAAACTGTATTAGAATAACTATAAGAGGTTAATTTACCCAAGGAGGATAATATGGGAAAATTTTTAGTTAAGGAAGTCAATACAGGCAGAAGATTCAATCTGGTTGCCGGTAACGGAGAAGTTATTGGTGTTTCTGAAGTTTATGCTTCAAGATCAGGTTTAAGAAACGGTATCGCCAGCGTCAGAAAGAATGCTCCAATTGCACCAGTAGAAGACCAGACAGTTGAAGAAGTAGAAAAGGTCAAGAACCCTAAGTTCGAAATGTACATTGACAAGGCTGGAGAATTCAGATTCAGACTGAAAGCCCGCAATGGTGAAATCATTCTGGCTTCTGAAGGTTATGCTCAGAAGGCCGGCTGCAAGAACGGTATTGAAAGCGTCAGAAAGAATGCCGTTGACAGCCCAGTTGTAAAGGCAGAATAATTGATTACGGAAAGTGCCCGCAGGGGCACTTTTTCTGTGCCCTTATTTCGAATATAATACCTTCAAAGAGGTTGTTGCATGATATTTCGTAAGGTAAATCCGGATGAGGTTGGAAAACTGGCTGAAATGTACGATGAGGTACTTGACCGTCAGCCTTTTGATGAATATGGACCTAAATGGACCAGGGACATTTATCCCTGCCAACAGGATTACATATCCCACTGTAGCAGGGGAGAGTTTCATGCCGGGGAAGACAACGGTGCCTTTGGCTGCCGGGCTGTACTGTGCTTTGGCGAGGATCCCATGTATAAAGCCGGGAACTGGCGCAAAAGAGTCAGTGATGAAGAGGTGGCAGTAATTCATCTGCTGGCTGTGGCTCCGAGTTATCGCGGACAGGGAACCGCAATGTCTTTTCTGAAATATCTGACAGAACAGGCCGGCAAGAAGGCCAGGGTGATTCATTTGGACGTACTGGATGGCAATCTTGCGGCTGGCAGGCTGTATCTGAAGCGGGGCTTCACGTATTCCGGTAATCTGGAAGCGTATTATGAAGACATAGGAGAATGCCTGATAAACCTTTACGAATTTGATCTGGAAAATAAAAAAGCTAATGGAGTTTGTAGTATTCCCATTAGCTTTGTTTTTATTGGACATTTCCTATTTTGATTCGGTCTTTTCCATTTTCTCAGGTGCACTTACACCCAACAGGTATAAGGCGTTCTTCAGAGTGATTCTGGTGGCTTCTACCAGCGCTAAGCGTTCAGCGGATAATTCTGGATTATCCCTGTCATTTACCTTGCAGGAGCCGTAGAATGAATGGAAATAGGCTGCCAGTTTCTGAACGTAATTGCAGATGAGGTTCGGGGCTCTGTTAACGGCAGCATCAGCCACTACTTCAGGGAAGGAGCTGATGTGCTTCAGCATGTCGATCTCCTTCTGGGAAGTCAGCAGTGAATAGCTTTCCAGTTTTTCCGGAGCCCTGTCAGCCTGACGTAATACGGAACAGATACGGGCATAGGCATACTGAGCATAATAGACCGGGTTGTCATTGGTCTGGCTTCTGGCCAGCCCCAGATCGAATTCCAGATGAGAATCCAGGGCCTTGGACAGGAAGAAGTATCTGGCGGCATCAAGTCCGATGTCGTCGATCAGTTCGCGCAGGGTAATGGCATTGCCGGTACGCTTGCTCATTTTGACCTCAATACCGTTTTCAACCATTCTGACCATCTGACACAGATCGATCAGCAGATTGTCTGAATTGTAACCCAGAGCTTTCATGGCGGCTTTCATACGAGGTATGTAGCCGTGATGGTCAGCACCCCAGATGTTGACGAGGTATTGGTAGCCTCTGTCATATTTGTACTTATGGTTGGCGATGTCCGGAGTCAGGTACGTATATAAGCCGTTTGACTTTCTTAAGACACGGTCCTTTTCATCGCCATATTCAGTGGCCTTGAACCATAAGGCACCGTCTTCTTCATAGGTAAGCCCTTTTTCCTTCATTTCCTTTACGACACCCTCGACCATGCCCTGAGCAACGATCCATTTTTCCGAGATCCAGGAATCAAACTCACAGCCGTAGTACCGCAGGTCCTTCTTGATTCTGTCAAGTTCCTTGTTGCGGCCCAATTCAGCAAGCTGTTCAACGGCTTCTTCTTCAGGAATCGTCAGATAATGATCGCCGGTCTCGGCAACGATCTCTTTCGCTATTTCAACTACATCCGGTCCATGATATCCGTCTTCCGGAAGAGTGAAGTCCAGACCGTGAAGTTCTCTGATACGGGCATATAATGACAGGCCGAGATTATGGATCTGAGCGCCGGCATCGTTGATGTAGTACTCTCTGACAGCGTTATATCCGGCAGCCTTCAGGATGCGGACACAGCTGTCACCCCAGACGGCACCGCGGGCATGTCCGCAGTGTAAAGGTCCGGTAGGGTTGGCACTGACATATTCTTCCAGATAGGTGATGCCTTTGCCGGTATTGGAACGGCCATAGTCATCTTTCTGTTCGATGACGCTGCTGATGATGTCAGCCATGGCGTTCTTTCTGATCCAGAAATTGATGAATCCCGGACCGGCAACTTCAACCTTGTCAATTTCCGCTACATTCTTCAGCAGATCTTCAGTTATCAGGGCAGCGATTTCCTGCGGTCTTCTCTTCAGCAGCTTGGTCAGACGCATTGCAATGTTGGTAGAGTAGTCACCGTTTGAGTTGTCCTTAGGGATCTCAATCATGACCATCTTGTCTTCAGGAACGATGCCGAAAAGACTTTCAACTGTCTGCTTAATGGATGTAATCAGAATGTCTTCAATTTTCATGTGTTCTACCTCTTTTCCTGCAATACGCGGCTGCTATGACGGGGAAGATATCCTCATAACTTTAATATTATAATATACAAGTACTTTATCTTCAACCTAAACATCTGCATTGACCAAATGTGCTATTATTTGTTTTCATTCGAATATAAAACAGAACAAAACACAATTTTCGTTGTTTTCGGTTCGATTTTATGAAAAATTTTCATAACCAAAAAAAGTTTTCAATAGAACTGAAAAAAACGTTGATGGTATGAAAATTAAGCGGTAAAATAAGAACCATAGGTGGAAAAATCTTTTTTACTTTTTTGTGCGATTAATCGATTAAGATTTATTGCGTGGAAAGGGAATGGAAAGGAGTTTTATGAAGAAGAGTTTTAAGAAATGGTTCACGATTCTTCTGGCTTTGACTCTGATGGTTTCACATCTGCATGTGACCACTGTCTTTGCCGAAGATGAAAAACCTTCTGAATTCGGACCTGTAACTGAGGTTGAAAAGCAGCCTGGGCTCAGTGCACCGATTTTGGGAGAACTCGATGAGGAGGAAGACATTGATGTTGTACTTCCATACTCTCAAAACCAGACTGTCCGTGTTTCTATTGTTCTTGAAGGCAATTCTGCCATTGATGCAGGATATGACGTAAAGGGCATTGGAACTAACAGACAGGCTATTTCCTACCGTAACTCCCTGAAGAAACAGCAGGACAAGATCGCTGCTCAGATTTCTTCAAAGGTTCTTGGCGGAAAGCAGCTCAATGTAAAGTGGAATCTTACGCTGGCAGCCAACATCATTTCCGCAGAAGTTCCTTACGGTAAGATCAATCAGATCAAACTGCTGGACGGTGTGAAGGACGTATTCATTGAAAACAGATATGAAATGTCACAGACTTCCGGCGGCAGCAGTGCTGATCCTAACATGATCAGTTCAAGAGACATGACTGAATCAAATGGCGAGAATTCCTCACTGTATACCGGTGCCGGAAGCAAGGTAGCCATCATTGACTCAGGTCTTGACCTTGAACACATTTCCTTTGCCGGTGACGCTCTGGCACATTCTGCTGAAGAAGGCGGTTTCGCTGACAGCTTAATGACAGAAGATGATCTGGCAGCACTGCGGGATTCACTGAACGTTCCTGGTATCTATGTCAATGAAAAAGTTCCTTATGCTTATAACTATGTTGATAAGAATACTGACGTTTCACACATTCATGACCATAAGAGCGAACATGGCTCTCACGTAGCAGGTATTGCAGCTGCCAACAGATATGTCAAGGTTGACGGTGAATTCGTTGACGCTGCTGAAGCAAAGTTTACCGTAGGTCAGGCACCGGATGCACAGATCTTAGTCATGAAGGTCTTCGGTGTCGGCGGCGGCGCTTATGATTCAGATTACTTCTCAGCAATTGAAGATGCCATCGTCTTAGGTGCAGATTCAGCTAATCTGTCACTCGGTTCAGCTGATCCTGGTTTCATCTATGCACCAAATGCATATCAGGAAATTCTGGATTCTCTGACCGAAAAGGCAATGGTAGTTGTCTTCTCAGCCGGTAACAACTCATCCTGGGACCAGCAGGCTACTCTGTATTCTGATGACATCAACTACAGTGCAGGCGGTTCTCCTGGAACCTACATCAACACTTTCTCCGTTGCCTCAGTTGATAACGACGGTTATACCGGGCAGCTGCTTGATGTTGGCGGAGACAAGATCACATTCAACGAATCAGCTACATATGGCAACGCACCAATCAGCTCAATTGCCGGTGAATATGAATATGTATACATCGATGGTCCGGGCATGATCTGCAACCCTAGTGATGTTTATGGTGATGCTGCAGATGCAGATTATAGATATTATACAGCACGGACACCGCTCAACCTCTTTGCATTACTTCCTGAGGAAGTTGGATTTGAAGGAAAGATCGGCGTATGTAACCGTGGTTCAAGCTCATTCTTTGCCAAAGCCAACGGTTCAGTAATTGCCGGCGGTATCGCTACGATCATCGTTAATAATCAGCCTGGAAACATGGGCATGAACCTTACTGGCTATCTGGCTACAGCACCAGCCGTTTTGGTACAGCTGGATGACGGTCATTTCTTCAAGGATAATGCTACTTCCAGCGGCACATTTACCGGTTATGAACTGATCTATGATGATGAAGGTGAAATTGATGACGTAGCTAAAAAAGAATATACATACTATGTAGGTAAGATCGGCATCAGTGCTTCAATTGAACATCAGGGATACAATAGCCCTAATTACAAAATGAGTGAATTCTCCAGCTGGGGTGTTCCTGGTTCTCTGGTCCTGAAGCCGGAAATCACTTCTCCAGGAGGAGACATCTACTCTGCAAATGGCTTACACATGGCTGAAGACAGTGATGATATCTTAGGCGGACACGAAGAGTATGAACTGATGTCAGGTACATCAATGGCTGCTCCTCAGATTTCCGGTATCATCGCCGCAATCGGCCAGTATTACAGAGAGAATGACATTGAAGGCAAGACCGGCTTAACTTTAAGGCAGTATGCTTTAAGCGTGCTGATGTCAACTTCAGAACCTCTGAAGGATGAGGAAGACTGCTACTATCCTGTATTACAGCAGGGTTCAGGTCTGGTCAATGTTGAAAGAGCAGTTACCGCCAAGTCATTCATTCACATGAGTGAAGAAGGCGATGACCTGACAGCCATCACCGGTGCAGCAGCTGACTACAAGGTAAAGGCTGAATTAGGACATGATCCTGAAAGAACCGGCGAATTTGAATACACATTTGAACTCACCAATTTCTCTGAAAACACAATCAAGTATGAATTCAGCACAGATCTGTTTACTCAGGACATCTATGAAGAATTCCTGGCTCCTTGGACTGCACCTGTTGAAGGTGAAGTTACCTATAACATCGTAGGCGGAGCTGAAGGTCATGACTTCGACAAGGACGGCGATACTGATTCTGATGATGCTCAGGCAATTCTGGACTATATCACAGGATTAAGAGCAGAAGAAGAATGTGATCTGGAAGCCGGTATGATGGACGAAGATGAAGAAATTACATCCAGAGACGCTTATCTGTTACTGGCATGGTTAGAAGAAGAACACGGTATCGGTGAAGACTTCATCTATCTGGCAGCCGGTCAGACAGCTACAGTAACCGTAACGATCAATGTTTCAGGATCCATCCTTGAAGAACGTGAAAACGGCGGTTATGTTGAAGGATTTACATTCGTTAAGAGCGAAGACGACGTACAGCATTCAATCCCTGTATTAGGTTACTATGGCAGCTGGACTGATCCTTCAATGTATGATGCAGTATCATATGTTGAACAGGCTATGGGTTCAAGTGAAAAGGAATCTTACTGGGGTGCTGAAAATACAAACGGCTATCAGCTGAAATATGCTGACGGCAGAAATGCATGGTTCTCTGGCAACCCTTACATTGCTGAACCTGAAATTGATGAAGAAAGATTTGCCATCAACAGCAAAACTGTCATCAAGAATGCACGTTATACAACATACAGAAACTTTGTAGCTCAGATCGTTGTGATCAGAGACGCAGACGGTAATATCATCGACAAGTTCGGTTTTGATGCAACTCCGACCGTTGGTGCATACTATAACTCTCAGTCTTCTACACCAGGCTGGGTCTACACCGGTGCCAATGTGGTTCCTGTAGGCATCACAGCTGAGGAACTCGGATATGATGAGGGCGACAAGTTCTCAATTGATGTATATACAGTTCCTGAATACTTTGGTGTCATTGCCAACGAAGGCAAGGGCAACAAGCTTACTGAAGACCAGTTACTTGAATTCATTGAAAACGGTGAAGTTGGTGATGGTGCAGCTTTAGGCTATCAGTTTACAATTGATAACACTGCTCCTGAAATCAGCAAGTTCGAAGTTTCTGAAGACAAGACAACTGTTACAGTAACTGCCAAGGATGACAAATACATTGCATTCATCGGCCTGATGGATGTTCAGGGTGAAATCGTAATAGTCGGTGAAGTACCTGAACAGACAGCTCCTGGTCAGGAAGTAACCGTTACATTGGATGTCAGCGGAATTAAGAATCTTCCAAATGCTGCAGCATTATTTGTCGGTGACTATGCAAGAAATGAACAGGTAAAGCTTGTCCGTTTCCAGGAAGGTGATGTTATCACTAAACAGACAGTTTACATGCTGACAGACACATTAAATCCTGACAGTGAATATATTATTGCCAGCACAAATAAAGCTGGTAAGACAAATGCTTTATATTCACAGGGTATTCAGTATTACACGCTTGTTGAAGAAACTGTAATTACTGATGATGGCGAAAATGCTCCATATATTTTGGCAGAAGATACTGATGATACATTTATCTGGTATACTTTTGAAAATCCATATGGTGTTGGTTTCCAGAGTAAGAGTGATGGAGGAATTCTGGTTGCAAATCGTTTAGACTATCCTTTACTAAACTGGGGTGATGTTTCATATGCAGACGGATTTACCTACTCTAATAACATCCTGTTTGATATGACAATAGATGAGGAAACAGGAGAAGCAGTTCCGTTTGGAGCGTTATATTTCAACACTTACTTCCTTTTCACTCAAACTGAACCAGGGCCGGTTTATCTTTATGAGAAGACTGAGCTTGTAGAAGCGATAGATCCTGAAGAAGTCGGCGAAATCACAATTGATCCAACCAAGACTACCCTGATCATGGGTGTTGATGAAGAAAGACAGTTCAACGTTACTATCAAGCCTGTCACTGTTGAAGACAAGAGTGTCAAGTGGGAATCATCTGACCCTTCAATCGCTACAGTTGATGAAAACGGCTTAGTAACAGCAGTATCTGTAGGTCAGGTAACCATTACTGCTACTTCAAATCAGACACCTGAAATGGCTGCACAGGCAGTTGTAAACGTTGTTGAGGCAAGCCCTGTCAACGGTTACATCAATGCTCAGGTTGCTGATGGCGATGGCGTATATTATGGTGCTATCGACCTTACTGACATGAGCGTATATCCATATGCCGAAGCTGAAGAAGTATACAATGGCGGCCGTTCAGGCAACTATGTATATGGAATCAACAAGAGTAACACCATCCACAGATATGATGCTGAAGAATTTGCCATTGACAGTGAATTTGAAGTAACTGTTGATAAGCAGTATGTCATGATCGACGGTGCCATGATCCCTCACTGGGTAGGAGTAAGTGAAGCTGGCAGCGAACTTGACTATGCATATGTTGCGGCCGGTGTATCAGCTGCAAACAAGCTGGTATTCTACACTAATACAGGTAACTTATGGTATCTGGATACTGATATCGAAGACATCGTTGCCATGGCACTGATTGGCTATGATCTGGAAGATCCAACTGACCCAGAGTTTGACTATGCATTGTTGACTGCTGACGGATCACTGTATCTCTACTATGTATATGGTATTGAAGTAGACAGCGGTATCGATGTTGACGGCGGTTCAATGCTGTTAGGTAAGGTAAATGGAATCACGATCAGTGATGATCTGACTGCTTATACAATGACATGCAGCACAGGTCATATCTTTGACGAAGAAGGTAATCCGGACTTCGACGACTGGGGATTATTCATTGGTGATAATACTTCAAAGGGTATCTACTATGTTGATATCATGTCAGTATATTTCAATGGTGAAGCTGATGCTCAGTTCATCGGTGTCGTAGATGGTGCAACCAACCTGTCATCTCTGTTCAATGATGGATATGATGCATTGGTATATGAAGATATCGCACCTGAAACAGGTTCTGGTAAGGTAAAAGAAATTATCGGAACAGACAAGCTTGAAACCAAGTTCCACGCACAGTTTGTTCAGTTAGTTGAACCTGCAGCTGCTGTTGAAGAATCTGAAGAAGCTGCTAATGAAGTAACCGGTACGGCAAATGCCGTTAAGGGCTTCACAAGCAACCCTGTAAGAATCAACAGAGAAGAAGGCGAACCTGCAACTGACGAACCGGTTGCTGATGAACCAGCAGAAGAAGAAAATGCTGATACATTTGAAGTTGTTCTGACAGCCAAGGATCTTTCACACAACGGATTATACAGAATCACTTATGATCCAGAGAAACTCGAGTATGTTGAGACCAGGACTGAACTTGAATACACTTCAGTAAATGACCTTGAAGAAGGAATGATCAAGATTGCATTCGCTGATCTCGAAGGTGTTGAAGAAGGCGATACTATCGCAACCATCATCTTCAAGAAGGGATGCGATGACGCAACTGTCAAGATTGAAACTCTTGAAAGCAATGACGAAGTCGGTGAAGAGGCTGTCATCGCTACTGAGGAAACTGAGGCTGAAGGTGTCGGACATGAATGGGGCGAACCTGAATGGACATGGAATGATGACCACAGTGAAGCCACTGCCAAGTTCACTTGCAAGCATGATGAAGATCATGTTGAAGAAGTAACTGAAAAGTCTGAGATCACCGAAGAAGTTCCTGCAGAAGTTGGCAAGGAAGGCAAGAGAGTATACAAGGTTACCGTAACCGGACCTGACGGAAAGGAATACAGCACTGAGTATGAAGAAGTAATTCCTGCTCTGCCAGAACCTGCTCCTGAAACAGGAGATGCACTCAACATCACTGCATGGACGATTGCATTCTTAGGAAGCATGAGTGCTCTTGCATATGTATTCTTCACAATGAAGAAGAAAGGTTATTTCCAGAAATAATAATTTCTGATCAATAACTCAAAAAGCCGGATTACTTGAATAATTCGGCTTTTTACTTGATAATGTGTTTAATGAAGAAATTATTGTGCTTTATTGCTCTGTGCCTGCTTTTAAGCGGCTGTACAAGGCCGGATGATGTAATTGAGAACAGGAACATGGACCCTGATGAAATCCCATCAGATGTTGTTTTGTATGCCTCTCTCATTCTTGGTGAAAGAACAGGATTCTATTATATGGGAACCGGGGTTGAAATAAACAATCTCTCAGATGAAGGCAAGGTTCTTGATTATGTTTCCTATGTCTATCCGGTTTATGAGGATGACAGGCTGGCATGCCTTATTATTCATACTGAAGGACTGGAAGAGCTCATTTCCAGAGACATGGTCAGAACTACTCTGGAAACAGATGAAAAATACCTGCTGATCAGAAATAATGGCAGGCTGGTGAAAATAGATGAAGAGGGTGTTTGTGTGATGGGCGGAGAACCAAGTGTGAAAATAGATGAAAGAGTGACAGACAAGGTCAGAAAGAGAATCAAGAAGACCAATGATCTGGGAAAAGACAGGATGCTGATTAAGAGTGAAAAGACGGTAACAGATCCTCAGACAGGTAAAAAGTACAGCAGTTCACGCATAGTTGTAAAGTTTACTGATGGTGAGAGCGACTCCAAGGTAACTCGGTTTGAACGGTTCTGCAGTGGTAAACTCAGATCGCAGATAAAATCAGCCGGAATCTATGTCTTTGAAATCGAACCAGCCAGCTTCAAGAGATTAACCATACTGGCAGACAACGCTGTGAAACTGGACTATGTGGAAAGTGCCATTCTTGATGAACGGAAGGATATGACACCTTCCGGTGGCACTGTATTGCCTGATAGATAATAAAAGTTCCTGAATTCAGGAACTTTTTTGTGTTCAGAGCTTTCTGTATAGATCTTTCGGCTTTATGCCGTTTTTTCTGGCCAGGTTATTCCAATTTCTGTTGGCAATTCCCAGATACAGGGAACGAGGGAAAAGGAATGGTTCAGCATAAACGTCTTCGATTCCGGCGTTTCTGTTGATGGCGTCAGCCAGAGTTTTAATTCCCTTGTATATCTTATTTGTTGGCCAGAAACCCTGTGGAAGCTGCTGTACCAGCAGACCTATCATTTCACCGGCGCTGATGCCTAATCCGCCACAGTAATCAAATCCCATTTTACTGCTCCACTGTCTGACTGCCGTAAACAGGTTGACCAGCTGCTGGCTTTCATATAATCCCATGTTGGCCAGAACATATATTCTCTTGGATGGCCCGCTGTATTCTTTCTGGAAGGTTTCCAGCAGTCTTATTATCTGAGAAGGCAGGCCGTCTACGTATAACGGGAGACAGAAGACGATTGTCGATGCGTTCCTGAGAGAAGCTGTCAGCCCGGAAAGATCGTTAAGATGCTTCCGCAGCGCAATGATTTCAGGCTCTGTTTTCAACATTCCAGCCAGTATTGATGCAAAGGCAGCAGAGTTGCCTTTTTCATATCGCAGAGATCCGTTAATGAAAACGGTTCTGCCGGATTCCTCAACAGGCGTTATTTCCGGAATCCTCTCCGGCTCAGCTGTTTTCTGGAAAACTACTTGTCTGACATGACATCTGAAATTTGCACATACTGCATTTGCATAACGGATTGCCTCAGCTTTTTCCTGTTCAGTTATGTTGTTGCCGTAGAAGATGAAGGTGAAAGGCTTGTCATCGTCATATCTTTTTTGATGATGTGATTCACCGTTGACTATTTCAAACTGCGGCAGGACGTAACCCAGACAGCGATCTAAGACGTTTTTTACGAAGCCGGAAACCCCACCATAGGTATATCTGCTGATGATGGTGACTTTCTGGGCATAATGGACCAGTGCACCCATGTTTTCATAGCCGTCCTTGCGGATGCATTCACCAGGTGTTTTATGCCAGCAACAAAAACAGCCCAGACATGGCTGGATTTTTCCGTTATCAGATATTACTGTCCAATCTTCATAATCCTTGCTTATCTTACTGAACTGTTGAGGTGATAGGTCGTGTATCAGCAGGTTCATGGTCGTTCTCCTCTCAGAGCAAGTCAATTATCGTCTGTCTTTGTAACTAAATTATATAACAGTTTGACTGATTGAGAAAAGACAGATACTGTGTTTTTGAAAGCAGTTTTCATTGACTGTGAAAACATCAGATAGTTTTCAGAACAGTTCTTGAAAAACATGGGTGCAAAAATATATAATTAAAACAGTTTATGTTTTTAATTAAGGGTGATTTTATGAAAAAAACCATAAAATTTATAACAATGATATTGGCACTGGCTATATCTGTTTCACATATTCTGCCGGTATACGCAGATACTTCTGACCTGCCGGATAACGGAAACGGGGAACCGGTTGAGCTGGAACTGGAAGAACTTGATCCATCAACACTCCACATTCATAAACTTGGAGAAGTTGAACAGCAGGAAGAACCTGAAGAGGAAATAACATTTGATTTCAACCGGGATGACGTGGTACGTGTTTCCATTGTACTGGATAAGCCTTCAACGATAGATGCCGGATATTCAACGGAGAACATTGCCAAGAACCGTAGTGCGGTTTCTTACCGTGATTCTCTTATTGAACAGCAGGCGGCAATGACAAAGACCATTGAACGGAAGCTGAACAGACCGCTGGATGTCAAATGGAATCTTACTCTGGCTGCCAACATCATCTCCGCTAATGTCAGATACGGGGACATCAACAAGATCAGAATGATCAGCGGTGTTAAGAGAGTTTTCCTGGAGAACCGTTATGAAGCGATGGATGACAGCGTATCTGATCCATTGACTGCCAATACTTCAACCGGCATGGTAGGAGCAACCGCAGCCTGGGCTGCCGGTTATACCGGTGCGGGCAGCAGAATAGCCATAATTGATACGGGACTTGACACTACACATCAGTCTGTTAATGCAGATGCTTTTAACTATGCCATTAATCAGCTGGAAAACAAGCCAACTCTGATGACTGCGGCTGATTACAGTAACCTGGATCTGAATGGACAGGGCCGGTACATATCTGCAAAAATTCCTTATGCATATAACTATGTTGATAAAAATCAGAAAATAACACATCTTGATGATACCGAAGGCGAACATGGCTCACATGTTGCCGGCATTGCCGCCGCCAACAGATTCATCAAGCAGGGAAACAGTTATGTTGACGCTGCTTCAACAGTTCACGCGGTAGGCATGGCTCCTGATGCTCAGATATTGGTAATGAAGGTATTCGGCGCAGCAGGAGGAGCATATGATTCTGATTACTTTGCAGCCCTTGAAGATGCCATTACCCTGGGATGTGACAGTGCCAACCTGTCGCTTGGAGGCGGATCACCTGGATTTACCTTTGGCAATACCTATCAGGAAATGCTTAATAAACTGTCAACTAATGCCAATAACAAAATGGTTGTTGTCATTTCAGCCGGCAACTCCTATGCACTGACCCAGTATCTGGAAACAGATCTGTACATTGACGATGTCAGCCTGCATACAGGCGGTTCACCTGGAACATACATTAACAGTCTGGGTGTTGCGGCAGCTCAGAATATTGGAGCAACTGGAGCTCCTCTGAAATTCAACGGTAAGGACATTTACTACACTGATACCGGCAAGACTGCCATGACTTCAATTACCGGTTCATATTCATTTGTATACATTGATGCTCTGGGTGAAGCTGATGATTACAGTGCCGTTAACAGTGCTGTCTCTCTGAATGACAAGATCGTTATCGTTAACCGCGGCAGTAATACCTTCGTTGACAAGGCCAATAATTCCATCAGCTACAAACCGAAAGCACTGATAATTGCCAATAACCAGCCTGGTGCCATCAGCATGGACTTAGATGATTTTACCGGTTCATTCCCGGTAGTTTCAATTACTCTGGCTGACGCTGAAAACATCAAGAACAATTCAACTAAGAAAACGACTGGAAATTATACATACTATACCGGAACCATAACCGTAACCAGCAGCGTTGTTAACGGACAGATCACTGCCAGAGAAGATGCTGAAATGACGGATTTCAGCTCCTGGGGTGTTCCCGGTTCTCTGATCATGAAACCGGAGATTACGGCACCTGGCGGAGATATCTATTCCATTTTCGGAACCAATAAGACCACCAGCGGTAGTACAACCGGAGGTTCAGATCAGTATGAACTGATGAGCGGTACTTCCATGGCTGCTCCGCATGTAACCGGTCTGGCAGCAGTTGTTGCCCAGTATCTCAGAGAGAATAAGATAGCTGATTCAAATGAAGCACTTAATGAAAAATATTCAACGCGTGCCGTAACTCAGAGTCTTCTGATGTCTACGGCTACACCGATGAAGAATAACGGTAATTACGTATCAGTTCTTCAGCAGGGTTCAGGTTTGGCTGAAGTCTCAAAGGCTGTTACTGCCTCTTCGGTCATCATGATCAATGAAAACGATGATACTCTTACCGCCAGAACAGGTTCTGCCGCTGACGGCAAGGTAAAGGTCGAATTCGGCGATGATCCTGCAAAGACAGGCAGTTATTCATATTCATTTACCATCTATAACCTGAGCAATACTGATCTGGAATACAGACTGAGCACGGACATCTTCACTCAGGACAGATATTCTGATGAAGGTGAATGGTTCATGGATTATACAACTACACCGCTTAATTCTTCCGTAAACTACATCTGGCAGCAGATGGGGGAAGTCAGCGGACCTCAGCACGACGTAAATAAAGATGGTCAGACTGATCAGCAGGATGCCAGGGCTTTGGCAGAACACCTGGCCGGAAACATTGATGGCAGTTCTCTTGATCTGTCAGCCGGTGACATGGATGAGGATGACACCATCAGTTCCAGAGACATCCATCTGCTTCTTAACTGGCAGCCGGAAGGAGGAAGTGTACCGGCAAATACCGTACCTGCTCACGGCAGCAGAATGGTCACCGTTGAAATAAGTGTTTCTGACAGTAAGCTCAATAACTATCCTTCAGGAGCATACATTGAAGGCTTTACCAAAGTTGAATGCATCACTTCCGACAGTGAAGGAAAGAGCTATCAGCATACACATACCATTCCATTATTAGGTTTCTACGGCAACTGGACTGATCCGTCAATGTTTGACAATACTTCATATGTGGATACTGTATATGGAACAGAAAAGATCCCATATACCGGCAATACAAATACAAATTACATTGAACTGACATATAACGGTGTCAACACCAAGTTTACAGGCAACCCTTACATGGTTGAAGACGCTTTCCCATCTGACAAACTGGCCATTAACAGCTATTCAACCATTAATAAGATCGTTTACAACCTGATCCGTTCCGCTGGAACTACCGGCTTTGCGGTTTCAAAAATCAGTGATTATGACGGTGAAGTTACCGATGTCGTGGAAAACAGAGTCATCGGCAATGAAGTCGAAGGCATCTGGTATTATGAATCTCAGGGTTCATGGCAGAACACCGGTATCAAATTCATTCAGTCAAACTTCAAGCCGTCTGATAAGGGATTGAAGGAAGGCGAAATGTTCCGCATTGGCTTCTATGCTGTTCCGGAATACAACGCCATGAAAGTCAACAATGACTACTCGTCAGCCAATGCCGGCATACTGTCATCAGCCAGATTTGAAACTCTGCTGATGAAGAATGAACTGGGCAGGGGTGCTTTCGTTGGCTATGATTTCCTGATCGACAATACCGATCCAATCATAACCAAGGCTGTCTTAAGCGGCAGCAATCTGACTGTTACTGCTTCAGATAACTATAAACTGGCTTATGTTGCCGTACTGTCACTTGATGGTGAAGTAAAGTATGCTGAAAAGGCACCGGGAACTTCCGAATACTCAATTACCTTTGATGCATCTGAAGCGATTGCCAATGCCCATGGATATGTTGCTGTATTTGCGGGTGACTATGCCGGTAATGAAACAGCTAAGGCCGTAAAAGTCAATGATAACAACTATGAAGAAAGAACTGTATATGTTCTGACAGATACGCTTACTGCTGAAGAGGATTATCTGATCGTAAACAGAAATACAGTAGGAAACGGTGTTGCTCTGGGACATACAAATACAACTCCAAATACCAGCAGTGTAACTGTCAGGGCTGCAAACAGCACAGTTGGCAGTCCATACATCGACAGTACCGATGCTGCTGCTACATCCATATTTACAGTCTCAGAAGGCTGGTATTTCAAGAACGGAAACTATTATGCCGCACGCAGCACAAGCAACCGGCTGACCTTTGCCACATCAACAGGCAGAGCACAATGGAGCTGGAACAGCTCATCACATCAGCTGACAAATAACTCGAGATATCTCGGCTACTCAGGAAGCTCCTTCACTCTGGGTACTTCGGCAGCCAGTGTTTATCTGTATAAGAAAACCGTTATCAGGATGGAAGTAGATCCATATAATGTCACTTCCATTAAGATGACACCGGAATCACTTGACCTGTATAAAGGCAATGAGACTGATCTTGTTGCCAGGGTACTTCCGTTAACTGCTGAAGACCGTACGGTCAGCTGGAGCAGCAGCAATAATTCTGTTGCCACTGTTAACCGGAACGGACATGTTGTGGCGGTAGGTTCAGGAAATGCTACGATCACTGCCACCTCCAATTCTAATAATGCGGTAACGGCCAGCTGTAGTGTCAGGGTCACCGTTGTCAATAAGAACCTCAACGGTATTGTCTGGGATGAAGAGGGAAAGGTTTATTTCTCAGGCTTCAATACCAGCAGTCTTCCGACATGGAATAAACTGCATGATTCAAGCCGGGAAAAGGACTTGCACTCAGCCTTCCAGAATACAGCATCAGCGCTGTATGCCGGAACTCTTGATGCAGGCAGTGCTGAAACGATTCTTTATTCTGTCAATTCCTCCAGTTATGCCTTAACTGAACTGGGAACAAACTATGTGGTTGCAGTTGATGCGACCCGCGGTCCTTCCAGCAGCAGTTTCAATAATTATTATGTCTACGGTTTTGCCAATTACCTTGTAATAGGAAACCTGAGCCCGGAAACTGATGATGAACTGGGAACATATTCAGGATTCCCATATGGATTGCTGGATATCTCTGAAACCAGCGGTGACGCCTATATCTGCGGTGTTGCAGCCAAGACGATAAGTACAACTTCAGGAACCTACTATTACCTTGATGAATCAGGAAAGATCTGGCAGACAAATCTGACCTATTCATCCAGAACAGGTCTGACATTCAGTACTCCGACACAGGTAATTGATACCGGAATCTCCACGAGTTTTCTGTATCAGTCACTTTACTATGACGGAACATACATTTACTGGACACACTGTGACGGTTCACAGACAGAATTGATCATCATTAATCCGGGTACGGGTGCCCTGTATCATGCCGGCGACTTCGGTAAAGATGTCTGGCCGGTAGCAGGACTGTTTGTCAGGGGATCAGCAGCTCCGGCTTCTGCAGGTGATGAACCGATGGATATAGAGGAACCGCTGGAACTCAATCTGACAAAACAGATGACCAGAGAAGAAATGATGACGGATGAAGTGCTCAGCCGCTTCCATGCTGAAGCAGAAAAGATGGAAAGAGCCATCACGGTTTCCGTCAGTGATGTTGCTGAAATGGAAGAAGTTGCGGAAACAGAAGAAGCGGTAAATGAAGTAACCGGTTCTACCGAAGCTTACAGAATACCTGCCAACCTGGTTATTAAAAAGGTTAATGGAGTTTCCGTTACCGAATCAGGTACAGCTGTCATAACTCTGTCAGAAGACAGTGCATCTGAAAACGGCATTTTTGAAATAACTTACGATACGGAAGTCCTCAGCAATCCAACAGTTACTGTTGGAAGTGCGGCAGAAATCGTATCATTCAATATCAATGAAGAAACCGGAACCATTAAGATCGTCTACGGTGCCAGAAATTCAATCAAGGCCAATACGGCAATTGCCACCGTCAGATTTGAGGTACCTTGTGATGACGGTCAGGTAACCGTCGTTACTTCTCAGAGAAACACTCAGCTTGCCCTGAATGAATCATCAACGGTTACGGTTAAGGGAACTGGACATGACTGGGAAACAGTTACATATGAATGGTCGGCTGACAACACTAAGGTCACAGCCAGCAGGATCTGTGCAAATGATCCTGGGCACATTGAAACTGAAACCGTCAGTACGACATCCCGGGTAACAAAACAGGCAACCTGTGAAACAGCAGGTGAGACAACATATACCGCAGTATTCACAAATCCTGCTTTTGAAAATCAGAACAGCGTTGTGGCCAATATTAATCCAACAGGACATAAGTGGAACTTTACCAGCTTCAATTGGACCGGCAATGAAAGTGCCGTGGCTGAATACACCTGTTTTAATGATTCACGGCATAAGACAACTGCCAATGCAAAGGTAACCGTGGAAAGACAGAAGGATCCGCTGTGCGATGTAAACGGTCTGGACAGATATACTGCTGAAATAAGTGCGGAAAACAGCCCGGATAAGCAGAGCCATCAGGAACATAAGGATGTCACTTTACCTATGCTGGGACACGATGTCAGCTATCATGCCGAGATACCTGCTACCTGTACACAGGACGGCATGATGGCACACTATACATGTTCAAGATGCGGAACATCTTTCCTTGATGAAGTCTGCAGTCAGCCGGTAATGACCACTGAGCTGATCATTAAGGCTACCGGCCACAGCTGGGGAGAACCTGTCTGGAGCTGGGACAATGATTTCATGCATGCAACAGCGACATTTACCTGCCGGAATGATGCCTCACATCAGGAAAGCATCAGATCAGCTGAGGCTGTAATTGAGGAGACTTCTCCTACACATCAGACTGACGGCAAGAGAACCTACACTGTAAGTGTTACCGGTCCTGATGGCAAGACATATCAGGATGAGAAGGAAATAACTCTTCCGGCTCTGGGGTATGATTTTGAGTTCACTGAATTCAGATGGTCTGATGATTATTCAAAGGCTGATGCGGTTTATACCGATAAAGAGTCAGGAAAAACCAGATTCATTACCGTAAACAGCACGGAAGTGACTGTTGCGTCAACCTGTACAGAAGATGGATCCGTCACATATACAGTATTCATCAGTGCTACAGAAAGCTATGACGGCAAACAGCACAGTGAAACCAAGATGGTTACTTTATCTGCCATTGGTCATAACTGGGGTGAAATAACATACAGCTGGTCTGAAGACAACAGTCAGGCAACTGCCAGTGTGCACTGTCTTAACGATAATGCTCATCAGATTACCGAAACCGTTAAGACCAGCAGTGAAGTGACCAGAAAGCCAACCTGTACCGAAATGGGTGAAACGACCTATACGGCCGCCTTTACCAACAAGATGTTTATGTCTCAGCAGAAAAAGTTGGATAACATTCCGACTACAGGTCATAAGGAAGGTGACAAGGTCATCGAAAACAAGGTAGAGCCAACCTGTATAAAGGAAGGTTCTTATGACATCGTCATATACTGCAGTGAATGCGGTGAACAGCTGAGCAGAGAAACCGTCAGAGTTGAACCAACCGGACATAAAGCCGATGAAAAGCACAGGGAAAACGAAGTCGCAGCTACCTGTACGTCTGCAGGCTCATATGATGAGGTTGTCAGATGCACGGTATGCAATGAAGTCATTTCATCCGAACACTTCGTCATTGCAGCACTTGGGCACCACTGGAACAGCTGGACTGTCACCAAGGCAGCAACCTGTACGGAAAAGGGCCTGGAAGAAAGAGAATGCTCAAGATGTCATGAAAAGGAAACCAGAGAGATAAATGCTCTGGGCCATGACTATGGTGAATGGATTTATGATGGTGCACAGGTCGGTACACATACGCGTGTCTGTGGCAATGATCCAACGCATAAGGAAACTGAAAAGTGTCAGTATGATGAAGGTGTGACAGTCGGCAATACGACGACCTACACCTGTGCAATCTGCCATGGCCAGTATTCCGTAACGGCTTCTGAAGAACCGGTAATTGAAGGAATCGTCAGAGTTGCCGGTGACAACAGATATAAGACCGCTGAATCAATCACTGACTTCATCATGGAAGCCAAGGCGGAAGAAAAACTTGATGCCATCGTCCTGGCCTGCGGCGGAAAATTCGCCGATGCCTTATCAGGTTCTTATCTGGCGGCAGTCAATGAATGTCCGATCATGCTGATCGATGATAAGAGTGCTGCTGAAATTGAAGCATATCTGAAAACTGTAATGAATCCGGACGGTAAGGTTTACATTCTGGGCGGTACTTCAGCCATCTCATCTGAAATTGAAAAGGAAGTCAGAAAGAGCGTTAAGAACGTTGTCAGACTGGCTGGCGATAACAGATACGGAACCAACCTGGAAATCTTGAAGGATTCTGACCTGACTTCTGAAGTCATACTGGTAGCTACGGGTAAGGATTTTGCGGATTCACTCTCTGCATCCGCCACCGGATTGCCTCTGCTGCTGGTTAAGGACGCTCTGGACGATGTTCAGAAGTCATACCTGAAAGATATCAGGGGCAGGAAATTCATCATCCTGGGCGGTGAAAAAGCCGTCAGCAGCGACATTGAAAACCAGCTGAAGACATATGGCTCAGTTGAAAGAATTGCCGGTGCCAACAGATTTGAAACATCAGTAAGGATCGCTGAGAAGCTGTTTGAAGCACCGAAGTGTGCAGTACTGGCTTTCAGCAATGACTTCCCGGATGGCTTATGCGGCGGACCGCTGGCTCAGATGCTGAAGGCTCCGGTCATCCTGACCAGATCTGATAAAGCCTCCATAGCCAGAGAATACCTGCAGAGTCAGGGAATTACTGACGGTGTCGTATTGGGCGGTACTGCCAGAATTGACGATGATACGGTCAGGAAACTGTATGGGTTAAGCAGCAGTTCACCAATTGAACTGTATCAGAAGTAAAAAGACAAAAGGGATATCTTCTTAAGAGGATATCCCTTTAATTTGGCCGAAAGTGTTGTCGAAAGATAGAATATTAAGTAAAATGAGAGAAGCATGACCTGCTTATAAATTAACTTACAGTAATGGTGAAGAGGTATCATTAAGATGCTTAAGACACTCCTGTAAGAAAGGAGATAATATCGGAAAATGAAGGGAATTCATGTAACAAGTGAAATAAAGCCGCTGCGAAAAGTGCTGGTTCACCGTCCGGGAAGGGAACTGCTGAATCTGACACCGGATACCCTGCAGGAGCTGCTTTTTGATGACATCCCGTTTTTAAAGGATGCCCAGAAAGAGCATGATGCCTTTGTCCGGATCCTTAAGGACAACGGTGTGGAAGTAGTGTATCTGGAAGATCTGATGACGGAAGTACTGACTCTTCATCCAAAGCTCATTGAGTCGTTTGTATATCAGTGGCTCTCGGAAGGTGATATCAAGACCAAAAGATGGCGTGACATCCTGTACAGATACATGATCACCCGTTTCAGGGGAAAGGATCTGGTTCTCAAGACCATGGAAGGCATCACCCTGAAGGAAATGCAGGAATACCTGGGAGATAAGGTCAAGGCCTATTCACTGCAGGACAGGATCGCACCGAATGACGATCTGATAGTTGCTCCAATGCCGAATCTTTATTTCCAGCGTGATCCGTTTGCCTCAGTGGGAGAGGGTGCCTTTGTTAACAGAATGCGCTATCCGACCCGTAACCGTGAAACGATCTATGCGGATTACATCTTCAGATATCATCCGGATTTTGCCGGATTTGTCAAACGTTATTATGACCGTGATTATCATGCCACCATTGAAGGCGGCGATGTCTTCAATCTGACGGATACGGTTCTGGCCATCGGCATATCCCAGAGAACCTCACCTGATGCCATTGAAGCAGCAGCCATCAACCTGTTCAGTGACCCTGACTGCAGGATCCGCACGGTTCTGGCCTTCAAGATTCCGGAATCACGCGCCTTCATGCATCTTGATACGGTCTTTACCAGAGTTGATGTTGACAAGTATACCGTGCATCCGGCCATCATCGGACCTCTGGAAGTTTATGAAATAACACCTCCTGAAGGTGAAAAGCACAATCCCGATGACCTGCAGGTCAGAAAACTGGAAGACACCCTGGAACACATTCTGGAAAAGTACACGGGTGTTGACAAAGTAGAACTGATCTACTGCGGCGGTGATGATCTGATTGCCGCAGCCAGAGAACAGTGGAACGACGGTTCCAATACATTATGCATCGCTCCGGGCGTAATCATCTGTTACGAACGTAATGATATAACCAATGCCATCTTGCGTGAGAAGGGCTTGAAGGTACTGACCATGCCAAGCGCTGAACTGTCAAGAGGCAGAGGAGGCCCGAGATGCATGAGCATGCCGTTATGGCGTGAAGACTAGAGAAGGAGAAAAGAAAATGCCAAGAAGCTTATCAGGACGCAGCTTTTTAAAGCTGTTAGACTTTTCAACGGAAGAGATCCAGTATCTGCTGGACCTTGCCAGACAGTTCAAGAATCTGAAACTGTCCAATACCCCGCATAAATATCTTGATGGAAAGAACATCGTTCTTTTATTTGAAAAGACCTCAACCAGAACCAGATGTGCCTTTGAAGTAGCCGGACACGATCTGGGCATGGGAGTAACCTACCTGGATCCGGGTTCATCACAGATGGGCCATAAGGAATCCCTGGCCGATACTGCCAGAGTATTGGGCAGAATGTTTGATGGCATTGAATACCGCGGCTTTGATCAGCAGATCGTTGAGGATCTGGCCAGATATTCAGGCGTTCCGGTCTGGAACGGACTGACTACCCAGTTCCATCCGACTCAGATGTTGGCTGACGTAATGACAGCCTATGAGTATTTCGGGTACTATAAGGGACTGAAGTGGGTCTTCTTCGGAGATGCCAGAAACAATGTGGCCAACTCACTGATGGTAGTCTGTGCCAAATTGGGCATTAACTTTGTTGCCTGCGGGCCGAAGGAAAACATGCCGGCTGACGATCTGGTAAAGACCTGCAAGAAGATCGCTAAGGAAAATCACTGCACCATCACTCTGACTGATGATGTCGACAAGGCTGCCAAAGGTGCCAATGTCATCTATACCGACATCTGGGTATCAATGGGCGAACCTAAGGAATTATGGGCGGAAAGAATCAAGCTGCTGGCTCCATATCAGGTAAACAAGGATGTCATGAAGAAAGCTGATCCTGACTGCATCTTCCTGCATTGTCTGCCTTCATTCCATGACCTTAACACTACGACCGGCAGACAGATCTATGAGGAATTCGGTCTGCCTGAAATGGAAGTCAGTGATGAAGTATTTGAATCAGCTCAGTCAAAGGTATTTGATGAGGCTGAAAACCGCATGCATACGATCAAGGCAGTCATGTATGCAACGCTGAAGTAATATGGGAAAAAGGTTGGTTATCGCTCTGGGCGGAAATGCCTTAGGCAATTCACCTAAAGAGCAACTGGAATTAGTCAAGGAAACCGCCAGTACCATTGTTGACCTGGTTGAAGAGGGTTATGACGTTGTCGTGGGACATGGAAACGGACCTCAGGTCGGCATGGTAAACCTGGCGTTTGAAAACTCTCATAACAAGGTCGGCGGAACTCCGGAAATGCCTTTCCCGGAATGCGGAGCCATGACGCAGGGCTACATCGGTTATCACCTGCAGCAGTCAATTGGCCGTGAACTGAAAAAAAGAGGAATAAACAGACCGGTTGCAACGGTCGTTACCCAGGTGGAAGTATCCAGGGAAGATAAGGCCTTCCAGAATCCGACCAAGCCTATCGGCTCATTCTACAGTAAGGAAGAAGCTGACAGGATCGTCGCCGAAACCGGCTATACCTTTGTAGAAGACGCCGGCAGAGGCTACCGCAGAGTAGTTCCATCTCCGATTCCCGTTTCAATCGTGGAACTGGATGTCGTGGAAAAACTGGTAAGCAACGGCGCCATCGTCATTACGGTTGGCGGAGGCGGCATTCCGGTAGTGAAGGCTGACGGCTGGTATGAAGGGGTGGCTGCAGTAATCGATAAGGATAGAGCCAGCTGCCGACTGGCATTGGATCTGCATGCCGACATGCTGGTGATCCTGACTGCCGTTGACCGAGTATGTGTCAACTTCAACAAACCTGACCAGCAGGAACTGGCTGAAATGTCCGTTGAGCAGGCCAGAAAGCTGATTGCCGAAAAGCAGTTTGCTCCGGGCAGCATGCTGCCAAAGGTTGAATCCTGCATTACCTATGTAGAGGAAAGCGAAGACGGCCAGGCTCTGATCACCTCACTGCACAAGGCCAAACAGGCCCTCAGAGGGGAGACAGGTACCATAATTCACAGATAAACCTGAAGGAATTTCGGAAAAAACATACTAAAACAGCAGAGAACTGCTGC
>SVBJ01000007.1 GCA_015058955.1 Erysipelotrichaceae bacterium | reverse complement strand
AGCGTCATAAAACGACAGCCCTTTTCTCTTGAGGTGCGCTCCGCTTCGCGAATCAGGGCGGAGCCGATTCCCTGTTTGCGGTACTTTTCTTCCACCCACAGGATGTCCAGATCCGCAACCCTCCAGCAGTTTATCAGAAGATTACACCCAGCAATAATGTTTCCAGCGCTGTCGGTAACTTTGAATACGACCAATTCATCCCCGATAGTATCTTCAAAATCTATCTTTGAATTAGTGATCGCATTGAGCTTATCAGCAATAAACTCATCATCGCCTTCAGCGCATGGTATTATTCTGTGTTCCATCCTTGTTTTCTCCTTTTGGTTTTCACCAAACTTAAAACTTTTTGAAGAGTTCGTAGCAGTTGTGTCCTTTGGGAACATCTTTGAGTTCGCCTCTGACCAGATAGCCGTTCTTCTTAAAGAAATCGACGTTCCAATCGCCCGCATTAGTCAAAATCATTGGAGCGCCGTTTTCCTTTGCCAATTTTGCCACTTCCTGCAGGAGATACGTTCCCAGGCCTTTATACCTGAGAGGCTCTTCCACGAACAGTGCGTCAACAAAAGCATTTCCTCCCATTTCCACTTCCGCGATCACGCCTGCAATGAAATTGCCGTCTTTATCCACAAGTTTCTTATAAAAACCAACGTTTTCGTATTTCGGCTCGTAGGCTTCGTCGTATTTGTCAAGGCCGTCTTGTATAGCATCCGCGTCGTCCTCATTGCCGAAGGAAACCTTGAACCGCGTACCGCTGTTGTTCGTCGGCACATAGTCAGGAGTGTCCATGTCAAGGTATTTGACCAATGAATAGCTGATATAACCGTTTGCCTTATTCAGCGTTGTAAAAACAGTGTAGCCGTGTTTTTCATAGAACGGTCTTGCCATATAACTGGCGGTGCCGAGAGTGACGACCCGACAGTCCTTCTCTCTTGCAATACGTTCGACCTCGCGGATGATCATAGAGCCGATCCCCTGATGGCGATAGCGTTCATCCACCCAAAGCTCTTCAAGCAGAACTCTCGACCAGTGGTATTTGTATGCCTCTGCGATGCATCCGCCGATGATCTCACCATTTTCGTTCTCGACTTTGAGGACGAATTCCTCGACCTCAGCGTCCACTTCGCGCGGCACGATCTCATTGATTTTTTCGCCGATATATATGGCTTCTTCTTTCGTCAGATCCCCGATTTTATAATCCATTTATTCTTCTCCTCAAAACCAGATTTGTCCATTGTCTTCATCTGTTCTTCAGATAGTCGTCATATTTCGGTTCATACGGCACTGAAATGAAATCCTTCTTTTGGTGGTACAAGCAGCATACAGTTTCCACGTGTATAGTGCAAGGTTGAAGGATTAATGATTTAACCTAGTGCAAGGTTGAAGGATTAATCAACACTGGATAATTACTTATTTGTTTGTTGATCACTCCATAATCTCAGCACTTCAGCATTCCTATTTTCCTTATCATCCTTTATAACATTATATCTGTATTCATACCAAAAAGGGAGGATGTTATTCCTACCCTTCCTTAAGGATTTCATGTATATGGAAACGCTTGTGGGAGCCATCCCTAAATTCTCAGCAATTTCTTTTCCGGTCTTTTGAAAAGGTGCTATGACATTGCTATATTATCCACTAATACTTTTCCATACCAATCCATCCTATAGCTTTTGGCAGGTTATGTTATCAATGATGCAGAAACCATCTCCAAAAGTAACTATGGCATCCCCATCCCTTCTTCCAAAAGTACTATCACCGATTGGGTAGAATTTGAATTTGAAATTCCTTCTGACTTCATTGGAAGCCAGTCCGTACAGATCACCGTCTTTCATCCAGACTTTCTTCAGCTTAAAGTCCTTACAGTTAGTTTCATATTTACCGCAGTATGATTCCCATCTGCTCTTATCGGGATTCTTTATCGCTTTTAAAAAGATCGGACTTACAGCATAGCAGTAATATTTGTAGTCAAATGTATAGCCAAGTTTTTCTGCCAGATGGACGGATTTCATGTTTGCGGCATCCCAGGTTGGCTTCCAGCCTCTTTCCAGACAGTCTAAAATCAACCTGGCTCCTGCCGCGCTTGCTAAACCCTTCCGTCTGTGTTTTCTGTCGACATCGATCTCAATGTCAATTCCTTCTGGAAAACGGAAGGCAGTTGAGGCACCGCCCACTACTTTCCCGTCTGTAATAACAGCGTAACCGAGCCCCAGTTCGAGGAACTGCTTCTTGCTTCTGAACCAGTCAGTCAGCTCCTCAAGATCTTCATCTGTAACTTTCTGACATAAATCATACACTTTGGAGTCGATCTTTTTCAGTTCGTATTGTTCAGGAAGAGCGTCGATCATCGCCTGAAGTCTTTCCCTGTCAAAAACAGCATCGTGTTTGATTGCATAACGGGTGTATCTTTTTGCCTCAGGATAACATTCCTTAATCAGCTTTTCCCATTTCCTGTTCTGCGGGAATAAGCCATACCAGTCTTTTCGCTTTCTTGTGATAAGTGCTTTGTTCGGTTCGCCAACGCAATAGCACCAGGTTCCCAGAAATCCTACTGCTGATTTTGGAGATTCAGGATCATCAACGTATATCTCCACCTTCAGATTCATTACTTTGTGCCAATCTGGATAAGGCCAGTTATTGAAGAGTTTTTCAACCTTACTGAAATCATTTATTCTGTAAATCATATTTTAATCTCCTAGAAGTACAAACGAACCTATGCGACAATTAGCCTCACCAATTGCCGATTTATCATTTCACTTCTTGTTCTATTCTCTTGAGAAGTGCGACACATTCCACGTGTTCTGTAAACGGGAACATGTCTACTGCCTTTATCTTCTTAACTTTATAGCCTCTGGCTGTAAGATACTTAAGGTCTCTTTTCTGCGTAACAGGATTACATGATACATATACGATTCTGTCAGGGTTCAATCTGATCAGGGAAGAAAGGAATTTCTCATCTGATCCAGCTCTTGGTGGATCCATGATGACAACGTTAACCTTCTGCTTCTGCAGAGCCATTCTGACCATATATTTACCGGCATCGTCACAATAAAACGAAATATTGCTAATTCCGTTTATGCGGGCATTCTTCCCGGCATCTCTGACAGCTTCCTTGTTTATCTCCACACCAAGAACTTCCTTGCACTGATCAGCCAGGGTAATGCCTATGGTACCGGTTCCGCAATATGCATCCATGACCACATCTTCTTTTTTCAGTTGGGCAAACTCACTTACCAGACGATACAGTTTTTCGGTCTGAACATGATTGACCTGATAGAAAGATGACGGGGATATCCTGAAAGTGTATCCCAGTAATTCATCTTCAATGTATCCCTTGCCATAAAGAACCATGCTTCTGTCTCCCAGGATCATGCTTGTCCTTCTGTTGTTTACGTTAAGGACAATGGTAGTAATATACGGATGCTTATCCAGCAGAGCATTTATGAAACCGTTCTTCTTTGGAAATATAGGTGAACCGGCCACAATGACCACCATTACTTCTTCACCATCACTGCTGGTTCTTACCAGGACGTGACGTAAGAACCCCTGCATGGCGTGTTCGTCAAACACACTGAGTCTGAATGATTTCTGCAGAGATATGATCGTATTGAATATGTCATTTGCCTTTTTATCAGCCAGCTGACACTGCTTTACCGGAACGATGGTATGAGTACTGGTAACATAGTTTCCGGCCAGTACCCTGCCCTTATAGTCATATCCGAAACTGATCTGAACCTTGTTGCGATAGAAATAAGGATCATCCATTCCGATGATTTCATCTACACTGCCAAAACTCCCGACTTCTCGGCGGGCTTTTTCCAGTTTGAATTCCAGCTGTTTCCGGTAGGTAAGATGCTGCAGCTGACAGCCTCCGCAGACCTCTCTGACCGGACATGGTTTCAATGTTCTGCTCATAGACTAATTATAAAAAAAGATGGCTCTTCTTTAAAGAGCCATCCTTAATATTCATTTACTTGATAATGCTTTCGAGCCATTCCTTAGGAGGTTCGTATCCCAAGATCTTGACAACTGTAGCAGCTACGTTAGCCAGTCCGAATTCTCCGTCTTCCTTGACTTCAGTTCCCTCAGGTCCGTTGTATACGGCAAATGGTACCGGTGCCAGTGAATGGCTGGTCTTTGGCTTCGGTGAGCCGTCAGGATTGAATCCCTTGTCATACATTTCATCTGAGTTGCCGTGGTCAGCCATTACCAGCATGCAGTAATCCATCTTGTCACAGGCATTCATGATCCTTCTTAACATCAGGTCAACTGATTCAACACCGATCAGGGTTGCTTCGTAGTTTCCGGTATGTCCGACCATGTCACCGTTAGGATAGTTGCATCTTAAGAACTGATACTTGCCTGATTCGATGGCAGCTACCATGCGATCAGTGATTTCCGTAGCCTTCATCCAAGGCTTCAGTTCAAATGGAATGATGTCACTTGGGATCTCTTCCCAGGTTTCCAGTTCATCTGAGAACTTTTCACTTCTGTTACCGTTCCAGAAATAGGTTACGTGACCAAACTTCTGGGTTTCAGAGCAGGCATATGACTTAACGCCTCTGTTTACCAGGAATTCTGAGAGTGTGTGCTCAATGTGAGGAGGTTCAACCAGGAAGTGTTCAGGAAGCTTCAGGTCGCCATCATACTGCAGCATTCCGGCATAGAAGACGTTTGGCTTCTTCTGCATGTCAAACTTGTCAAAGCCGCTGTTCATGTAGTCAAAGGCCTTTGATAATTCAACAGCTCTGTCACCTCTGAAGTTATACAGGATAACGGAATCACCGTCATCAATTGTTCCTGCCGGAACACCGTCCTTGCCGATGACAAAGCCAGGTAAGAACTGGTCAGTATAGCCGCCTTCAGCTCTTAAGGCTTCAATGGCTTCACGGGCAGATGGATACATGTTGCCAATACCCTGAACATGATGTCTCCAGCCCTTTTCAACCATTGACCAGTCAGCTTCGTAACGGTCCATTGTGATGACCATTCTGCCGCCGCCGCTGGCGATGGCACAGTGATAGTTTTCATCATTCAGTGAAGCAATGACTTCTTCCAGCTGATCAACATATTTCAGTGCTGATGTTTCCGGAACGTCACGGCCGTCAAGCAGAATGTGTACTCTTACTTCCTTTAATCCTTCCTTCTTGGTCTGGCCAAGCATGGCAATCAGATGTGAGATGTTTGAGTGAACATTACCGTCTGACAGCAAGCCGATGAAATGCATCTTTCCATCATGCTGCTTAACAAAGTCTACTGCGCTCTTCCAGGCAGCTGACTGATATATGGCTCCGCTTTCAATTGATTCATTGACAAGCTTGGCACCCTGAGAATAGATCTGGCCGCATCCCAGAGCATTATGGCCTACTTCTGAGTTGCCCATGTCATCATCTGAAGGAAGACCTACAGCTGTTCCATGTGCCTTGATAGTCGTATGAGGCCATTTTGTCATTAATTCATCTAACTGTGGCTTATAAGCATGTAATACGGCATTGCCCTTATCCTTAGGGGTCCAGCCTACACCATCCATAACCACAAGTACTACCGGTTTTGACATATTTTTATTCTCCTTTTTATACGCTAATATTATAACTCATGTTTGAAGATATTCATACAGAAGTTATCAATACAAATTCATTAAACAGTATTCTGTGAATAAATCAACACAAAAGTTAGCATACGCTAACTTTAGTTATTTACTCATAATTTCAGATTATTTGGCTTATTTGTAATATCTGATAGTTACTCTCAGGCTTTGCGCTTGCCAATCAGATACCTCAATTCAGCACCTTTAGAGATGTTTCCCTCTACTTTAAGCTGTCCGTTGACAAACAGTCTGTCCGCTGAAACGACACCTGTTGCCATTCTGTAGAGATTATCCAGACTGGTGGCAATGAAGACATCAGCATCATTATAGTTATACGGCTGCATGTCCATGCCCTGCTTGGTGAACTTGACATAGTATGTGCCGGAACCAGGTCCTTCAATTCTGATCTGAGCAACCGTCTGGAAATCATCCGGTAATTTAGCCAGATAGGCATTACGTTCTTCTTCCAGATCTTCATAGACTACTTTCAGCGCATCAAAAGCATCAAGGAAGCTGACACTTGGATCATAGCCGCTGCCGCAGATGTCGGAATACATCTTCATGTAGCTCATGGCTGACTTGTCCCAGGAGAAGTCCTTCCTCATGCATCTGTCCTTGATTTTCTCAAAGACCTTATGTTCACCGAAGTATACCTTGATGGCGGCATCAATAGCCAGCATCAGGGCCTTGGCAGAATACTCGGAGAAGGAGAAACCGTCACCGATTCCGTCAAAGTCAGAATACGGTCTTACCGTATCCTTCAGCCCGCCGGTTTCGTGAACTACCGGAACAGTACCGTAACGCATGGCCATCATCTGAGACAGACCGCACGGTTCAAAGGCTGAAGGCATCAGATACAGATCAGCTCCGGCAAATACCTTGGCAGCCATTTCCTCACTGTACTTATCAGAGAAACCTAGCTGACCAGGATATCTTCTGGTGCATTCGGTAAAATAATCCACATATCTGGCTTCACCCTGACCGAAGATTATCAGCTGAATGCCCTTCTTCATCAACTCAGGCAGCAATTCCATGATCAAGTCAACACCCTTCTGCTCAACCAGTCTGGCAACCACGGCAAACAGAGGCCATTCCTTTTCCTTGCGTAAGCCGAAGGTCTCCTGAATGTATTCCTTACATTTCTCCTTGCCTGACTTGTCATCAGCAGTAAAGTTGCATGGGATCCTGGCGTCCTTGCCCGGGTCATAGTGATCAGGGTCAATGCCGTTGATGATGCCGTACATCTTGGATTCGATCATGTCACAGACGCCTTCCAGACCTCTGCCGAATCTAGGTGTATGCAGCTCCCTGGCATAGGTTGGAGAAACGGTTGATACCGCATCAGCCATCAGCATGGCTCCCTTCATCAGGTTGACGTCATGTCTGCCCTGATATTCATAAGCCAGACCGCCATTGTACCAGCCCGGATCAAGGGCAAAGGTCGTTGTCAGTTCGTCAGCACCGAACTGGCCCTGGTAGGCAATGTTGTGAATGGTATATACGGTTTTGACATTACGCAGAACCGGTCTTTTAGCCTGATCATCCTTCAGATAAATGACAGCCAGAGCACTCTCCCAGTCGTTGCAGTGCAGAATGTCCGGAATGAAACCGATCTGTTCCATTGATTCAATTACGGCCTTGGAGAACCAGGCAAAACGGAACTTGTCATCATCGTAACCGTACAGCTTGTCACGGTAGAACAGTTCCTGATTATCAATGAACCATACTGGAACACCTGACAGTTCCCCCTTCAACAGACCGCAATACATCGGACGGTTTCCCAGCCAGACGGTAAAGCTCTTGACAAACTCAACATCGTCATAGAAACGGTCATCCACGCATTTGTAATAAGGAGTTATTATCTGGATCTCATTTCCCAGTTTATCCAGTGAAGGCGGCAATGAGAAAGCAACGTCAGCCAAACCTCCGCTTTTGGAGAACGGCGCGCACTCGCTGGTAACAAATAACAGTTTCATATTATCTCCAATCTATCTGCCCTTAATCATGGCAAAAAACTGATTTCGTCATGCAATTGTATTCTCTATCAGTAATACATCAACTAAAGTATAGCACACTTGTCACATGTTGACATCGGCTAATGACAAAAGAAAATCCCGTTGACCGGGATAATTGTTTATTGTTTCTGTTCAGGATGATAGTCGATCCAGCTGCCATCCTGCAGTATTTCCCACTGACCCCACTGAGGCTTTCCGCTGTCGCGTCCCTTTACACGGACCGGCAGAAAGGCATCATGCTGGGCTCCAGGTACAGGATCATCAAGGTCGATCCAGCCTTTTTCATCGATCAGATCATTCCATTCCTCATACAGATCATCCAGAGATTCATAGTACAGATCAGCACTGCTCTGCAGCATTTCATGGATATTGAAATACTCAAAAAGATACGCTCCTTCTGCAGTTTCATAAAGCATTATCCTGAAGATGAAGTCTGTGTCATTAACTGCCAGCGGCATTTTAAGATATGCATACTTTCTCATGAAGACTGATCCTCCCTATAAGTAATTATACCTCAGTTACTGTCCTGTTACATCCATGTGCACATGACTGTCATCACGGGCATATTCCCTGAATCCGCACTTTTCGTAAACACGGATCGCTCTGGCATTATTCGGATTTGTTCTCAGGTAGATCCTTTTCATTCCCAGCTGACTGAATCCATAATCGATAAATGCCCGGACAGCTTCACTTCCAAAGCCTCTGTTCTGCATGGCTGCCGTAATTCCTATTCCCAGTTCTCCCTGGGAATCATCCGGATGCATCAGTTCAATGTTTCCAATGAACCTTCCGGTTTTCTTTTCAATCATTGAGAAAACAATGGCTTTCTCTTCCAGTTTCTGCTTTACCCACCGGCGTTCCTGTTCTATGGTAAACATTTTTGCCTTTCCGCCGATGTAACTGGCAAAGTTCTTTTCGTCATTGATCATGGCAAGATAGTCATTTATCAGCTGCTCGGAAACCTCGACGAAACTGATGTTTTCTGATTCAAAAACCTGTTTCATTTCCATCTGCCGGTCAGACTTCTTAAGAAGACAGACGGTTTCCACATGATAGGTCTGCGGGAACTGATCAACCGGCTGTATCGTAACCGTCCGGTATCCTCTTTCAGCCAGATACTTAAGGTCACGGGCCAGGGTCGCCGGATTACATGACACATAGACGATCTTTTCCGGGCTGATGGTAACCAGTGAATCCAGCGTTACCGTATCACAGCCTTTTCTCGGCGGATCAACAAATACCACATCAGCCTTTATTCCCTGCTTAACAAGGTCAACAGAGGCCTTTTTTGCATCTGCACAGATGAACTCAGCGTTGGTTATGCCATTGATCCGGGCATTTTTACGGGCATCCCGTACAGCCGACTCAACGATTTCCACCCCGATGACCTTACCGGCCTTACGGCTGGCAATCATGCCGATCGTACCGACACCGCAATACATGTCGATAACAGTTTCCTGACCGTTGAGATCAGCCAGTTCAATGGCTTTGGAATAGAGCACTTCCGTCTGTTGGGAATTGACCTGATAGAAGGAATGCGCTGATATGTTAAACTTCAGACCGCAGAGAAGATCCTGAATGTTTTCCCAGCCATACAGCAGCTTTTCTCTTTTACCCAGTACCACATTGGTCTGCTCAGGATTGATGCTCTGGATGATGCTTCTGACGCTTCTTTCGGCATTGACGATTCTCTCACAGATCTCCCTAATATGCGGAACCTCTTCCTTCCAGGTTACAAATACGACCATCATCTCTGCCGTAGCCTTCATGTCACGGATCATCAGATGTCTTATCTCATTACCCAGCCGGTATTCTTCGATCATTTCCCTGATCAGAACGGTCAATCTGTTGGCCTTATCGCTCTGTAGATAACATTTCTCAGTCGGGATTATTTCATGCGAATTGAAACGGTAAAAGCCCAGAACCGTATTGCCGTTACGGTCAGTCCCGACCGGTAGCTGGCACTTGTTGCGGTAATACAGCGGTTCCCCTGCTCCGATTATAGGAGATACCTCCGTCTTTATCCCGGCTATTCGGGTGATGTTATTGCGGACCAGTTCTTCCTTGAAACGCAGCTGTTCATGATAGGAAAGATGCTGCAGCTGACAGCCGCCGCATACTTTCGATAGCGGACAGACCGGTTCACTTCTGCCCCGACCGGCTTTCTCCAGTTTCAGAAGTCTTCCGTAAGCATAGTCCTTTCTTAGGGCGGTAATGACTATTTCACCTTCATCACCATAGGCCATGTCCTTGACGAAAACACAAAAGGTGCCGTACCTGACGACACCCATTCCATCATAAGTATAGTCCTCACAGCGACCTGTGAAGTGCTGGTTTTTAACCGGCATTGCTGTTTTCTGCTGACTCACTGTTCTCCGTATTCTCGCTGTTTTCGGTGTTTTCACCTTCAGCGTTCTGCTGGTTTTCAGCTTCCTGTCTTTCGCGTTCCTCTTCCTCCAGCCGCTTCTGCATTTCTTCCTTGAGAGCATCGGCAATCTTCTTGTTTACCGGATTGCTGATAACCTGCAGACGGTAGTTTTCCATATTGGAATTGCGGTAGAGAGAAACGATGACCGGTTCCTCTGCTTCAAGAGTATTGTAGGCATTTATCTCCATGTCATACTGCTTGAAGTCATCTTCCTGTGTGAAGTACTTATCAACAGGAGCGTTTTCATTGACTATCTCATAGATGCTCTTGGTCATTTCCTTGAGCTGGTCGGCAGTCATGTCATCTCTGGCATCAACCGTTACTCTCAGAGTATCGACAATGAGATTTACTTCATACTTTTCAACTCCGTCGATGGTTTCAATTGAGCCTTTCATCGATGATAACTGTTCATCGGTTATGACATACTGCAGATTATGCTTCAGTCTTTCACCCACTACCGGAACGTTACCTTCAAGGGAAGCATCGTGCAGCAGCTTGACAAAGTAGAATACCGGAATGATTATCAGGATCAAAACGATCCAGAAGAACCAGTTGATTCCCAGTTTTTCCTTCTTAGGCTTTCTGGTCTTTACAGTTTTCTTAGTGCTGCCGGCGGCAGCCTTTTCAATCTTCTTTTCTGCTTCTTTATCCTTAACGGCTGTCCGGGCAGGTACAGTCTTTAATTCCTTAGTCTTCTGCAATTCGGCATTATTAAGAGAACTGGTGTCAATTCGCTGAGTATTGCCTGCAGTTTTTACTTTGGATTTCTTCCCGGTGTTATCAGCGTTTCTTTTCTTCAGAACGCCGGATCCGGTGCTGTTTGAGTTCTTTTTTTCAGCCATCTCAAACCTCCTTACACTACATTCTACAAAATAACAGAATGTATTTCCACCTTTTAATTATTTTTTAAGAATTCCCAGGCGTTCCAGTTCAGAGGTGAAACTGTCCTCATCCATCAGCTGTATGCCCAGTTTAAGGGCCTTATCGTACTTGCTGCCGGCATCATGTCCGAAGATGACAATGTCCGTGGAACGGGAAACTGAGCCGGTAACCTTGGCCTGCAGCTGAGTTAGTGTTTCCTCAGCCTGTGATCTGGTCATTGAGTCCAGACCGCCGGTAAGCACTACCGTCTTGCCGGTAAAGATCGAGGCAAAGTTGGCTCTGGCCTTATACAGCAGCGATACTCCCGCCTTCTTCAGAGCATTGATGAACTCTATGTTCTGCTGGTCAGCGAAGAACTGAACAACGGAATCAGCCATTACGTCACCGAAGTCAGGAATGGCACTGATCTGTTCCATGGTTGCTTCCATCAGCTGATCGATGTTCGGGAAGTTTTCTGCCAGTACTCTGGCTGCCTTGGCACCGATGTGCTTGATGCCCAAGCCGAACAGTACCTTGTCCAGACCGTTTTCCTTGCTGGCTTCAATGGCTTCAACCAGGTTATCAAAGGACTTGCGTCCCATCTTCTCCAGACTCATTACCTCTTCCGGATAGTATTTCAGATTATAGATATCTTCAATTCTGTTTAGCAGACCGGCCTGATGCAGCATTTCCACCTTCTTTTCGCCCAACCCTTCGATGTTCATGGCATCTCTGGAGGCATAGTGGGCAATGCTTTCAACCACACGGGCCGGACATTCACTGTTAAGACAGTAATAATCAGCTTCTCCTTCAAAACGGTGCAGCGGCATGCCGCAGACCGGGCAGGTATCTGGGAATACATAAGGCACACTGTCGGCCTTTCTTCTTTCCGGTATGACCCTTACCACTTCCGGAATGATGTCTCCGGCTTTATGAACGACAACGGAATCAGATACTCTGATGTCCTTGTTAATGATGTAGTCACAGTTATGCAGCGTGGCATATTCAACCATCGTCTGAGCGATTTCCACCGGTCTGAAACGGGCATTAGGTGTTACCCTTCCCGTTCTTCCCACGGTGCAGAAGATGTCCTTAACCTCAGTTACGACTTCCTCAGCCGGGAATTTATAGGCGGTAGCCCACTTAGGATACTTGGCGGTAAAGCCCAGTACCTGCTGCTTGGCCAGATCATTGACCTTTATGACCATGCCGTCGATATCATATGGCAGAGAATCTCTCTGCGCAGCTATTTCCTGAATGAACTGCCAGATCTCATCGGCATCATGGCACAGGCGGCGCTGCGGATTGACGCGGAATCCCAAACCTTCGAGTAACTCTAAGGCTTCCTCATGAGTGGAAACATAGGACTGTGCGTTAGGCAGATGATACCAGAAAGCTTCCAGACCGCGGGAGGCGGCAATGGAAGAGTCCAGCTGACGGATCGAACCGGCTGCGGCATTACGCGGATTGGCAAACGGTTCTTCCCCATTGGCTTCCCTTTGTGCATTAAGATGGCGAAACTGATCCCTCGGCATGTAGACTTCACCGCGGATGTCCAGTTCCCCTTCAAAATCAACATTCATTGGAATGGATCTGATGGTCCTGACATTCATGGAAACATCTTCACCCACGACACCGTCACCTCTGGTAACAGCCTGAATGAAGCGTCCTCCCTGAAACAGCATTCTCATGGCCAGACCGTCGATCTTCATTTCCACGACATATTCCACCGGTCCGACTTCATTGACGATTCGCTGATCAAACTGCTTTATTTCTTCATAGTTATATACGTTGCCCAGTGAAAGCATGTTTCTTTCATGGACGATCTTGGTAAACCCTTCGGAAATAGCTCCTCCTACTCGGTGAGTAACGGAGTTTGGATCATCCAGTTCCGGATGGCTTTCTTCCAGAGCCTTCAGTTCGTTCATCAGACGGTCATATTCACTGTCCGGGACACTTGGCTTGTTGTCACGGTAATATTCAAGATTGTACTGTTCCAGGATCTTTCTGAGATACTGGATCCTCTCTCTTACATCACTCATCATTGTTCTCCTTCTTGTGCAGCTTAGGGAAATTAAGCGACAGCGTTCTTACCAGATACGGATATTCAAAGGCAATGTCACCGAAGTTTCCGTTGACACTTATTACCACACCTTCCCCGAAATCATCGTGAATGACCCTGTCACCCGGCTTCAGCTTGCTCTTAGGCCTGCGGGTCGGTGCCACGTATTCGGTGTTGAACATGCTTGGATTATAGCTTGGTTCCTTTTCCAGAAGCTTGCCCTTCGGCTGGACGAAAGTCTCGTCAACTTCATCCAGGAATCTTGACGATTCCTTGGCCGTGCTGGTGGCATAACTGTAGCCGCCGCTTTCGGTAAGATACAGATTTTCCTTGGCTCTGGTAAAGGCTACATAGGCCAGTCTTCTTTCTTCTTCCAGGCCCTTGATTCCGTCTTCCAGACTCTTGGATGACGGGAAGATGCCGTCGGAAAGGCCGACCACGAAGACGTTCTTGAATTCCAGGCCCTTGGCAGCATGAACAGTCATCAGGGAGACAAACTTGCCTTCCTTGTCTGACTGAATGTCCGTATATAAGGCGACCATCTGCAGATATTCATCAAGCCCGGATTCCGGGTTGATCTGCGTATAGTCATACATGTCGTTTATCAGTTCCTTCAGATTTTCCAGACGGTCAACGTCCTTGAGATCATCGGAGTTTTCCAGCATCGCCTTATAGCCGCTTTCCTCCAGGATCATCTGCAGGATCTCTTCCAGTTTCATTTCCGCACTGGCCTGCTTCCACTTTTCAATGTTCCGGATCAGTTCGTCAATGCTCTTCTGGGTCTTGGTTGGAAACCGCAGCACCTTGGCGGCTTCATACATGGTCATGCGGTTTTCCCTGGCATAATCCAGGATCGCATCAACCGTCTTGTTGCCAATGCCTCTTTTCGGTACATTTATGATCCTCTTGAAAGACAGGTCATCTGCTGCCGTCAGCATCCTCAGATATGACAGAGCATCCTTGATTTCCATTCTTTCATAGAATCTTACTGCACCATAGATCACATACGGCAGCTTCATGTCCATCAGGGCTTTTTCAAAAGCCCTGGAGACGTAGTTTGAACGGTACAGGATTGCTGTATCGTCATAATCATATCCCTGTCTGTTGAGGTCCAGAATCGTTGAGACCACAAAGTTGGCTTCTTCGATTTCATTGAGAGCCTTGTAGTGAATGACCAGTTCACCGTCTTCATTTTCGGTAAACAGATCTTTCTTGACACGGTTGCGGTTGAACTTGATCAGACTGTTGGCTGCTCCCAGAATGTTCCGGGATGAACGGTAGTTTCTTTCCAGAACGATGGTCTGACACGGACGGAAATCCGTTTCAAAATGCATGATGATGTTGATGTTGGCCCCTCTCCAGGTATAGATGGTCTGGTCCGGGTCACCGACAACATACAGGCTGGTATTTTCAGTCGTTAACAGCTGGATCATTTCATACTGGGTATTGTCAATGTCCTGGAACTCATCAACCAGGATGTACTGTGATCTTCTCTGCCACTTTTCTCTGACATCGCTGTGGGTCTTCAGCAGCTTTACGGTCCATAATAACAGATCGTCGAAGTCCAGAGCATACAGTTCACCCTGACGTCTGAGATAGAAATCATAGATCTCAGCCTTCTTCTTTTCATAAGGCGTACGGGCCCCGGCAATGGCCTCATCCCCGGAATACAGCGCATATTTCATGTTGGCAATGTAATCCAGCATGCTGGCCGGGGTGTATTTCTTGCTGTCGATGTCCAGATACTTGTAAGCTTCCTTGAGAATGCTCTTCTGGTCGTCTACGTCAAGTATCGTAAAGTTGCTCGGGTAGCCCAGATGTCTGATGTCCTGTCTTAAGATTGTCACGCAGTAGGAATGGATGGTGGAAATGTGGATCTTGCCGGATTCTTCCGGCAGCTGTTCATTGATCCTGAAGCGCATTTCGTTGGTGGCCTTGTTGGTAAAGGTGATGGCCAGGATCTTGCGGGGATCAATGCCCCATTCCTTGATTATATAAACAATGCGCGTGGTTAAAACACGGGTCTTTCCCGAACCCGCGCCAGCTATTATTCTCACATACTGACTGGAAGTGGTTACCGCTTCCAGCTGTTTTTCGTTTAGTACACTCAGATAGTTTTCCATAAAAAAATCACTACAGTCATTATACCTTGAATCTCTTTCATTTTAAAGACAAAACAGACAATATGAAGTATAATATGGTATATGATTTTACTGGCTGACAAATGGAAAGACTACCGGCTTCTCGATGCCGGTGACAAGGATAAACTGGAACGCTGGAACAGCGTAATTTTAGTGCGCCCGGATCCTCAGGCCATCTGGTCCAAAAACGATCCGGCTCTCTGGAACAGATATGATGCCATCTACCACCGCTCAAGTAAGGGCGGCGGCAGCTGGGAATTCCGTAAAAAGCTGCCGGAATACTGGACGGTAAGCTACCGTGATCTGGTATTCAAGGTCTCCCCTACCAACTTCAAGCACACCGGACTGTTTCCGGAACAGGCCGTCAACTGGGACTGGCTGGCTGATCTGGTTAAAAAGGCTGACAGACCTGTTAAGGCCCTCAACTTATTCGGCTACACCGGTGCGGCAACCATGGCCTTATCAAAGGCCGGCTGCAGCGAAGTGGTCCATGTTGATGCGGCCAAGGGCATGGTAAGCTGGGCCAAGGAAAACATGGTCCTCAATCACCTGGAAGACCACGTGATCAGATTCATCGTCGATGATGCCCTCAAGTTTGTCCAGCGTGAACAGCGCCGCGGCAATCACTATGACATCATTCTGATGGATCCTCCTAGCTACGGACGCGGTCCCAACAATGAATTATGGAAGATAGAAGACCAACTGGAAACACTGATCAGTGAAGCGGCAAAGATCCTTTCGGATCAGCCTGTTGCCTTTCTGGTCAACGGCTATACCACCGGTTTCTCAGCTTCAGCTCTTAACAACCTGCTGATCAGACATCTTTTAAGCCGCTATCCTGCCGGTAAGGTTGAGACCGTGGAAATAGGTCTCCCTATTAAAAACAGTGACCTGGTTCTGCCTTGCGGCATATCAGGCAGGTTCGAGTTATGAAAGTAATCTACGAAGACAATCACCTGCTGGTGGTTGAAAAGCCCGTCAACATTCCCGTACAGGCCGACAGTTCCCGGGACATTGATCTGTTAACCATGCGGAAACAATACATCAGGGATAAATATGACAAGCCGGGTAATGTCTATCTGGGTCTGGTACACCGTCTGGACCGTCCGGTTGGCGGTGTCATGGTTTTTGCCCGCACTTCCAAGGCTGCTGCCCGTCTGTCAAAGCTGATATCCACCCATGATTTTCGAAAAACCTATCTGGCTGTCGTCTGTAATGACCATCTGCCGGAAAAAGGACACTGGGAAGATTATCTGGTAAAAAACAGTGAAACCAATACCGTAACGGTAACTGATAAGGATCACGGCAAGTTTGCCAGTCTCGACTACGAAGTACTGAAAAGCTCCGAAGGCATGTCTCTGCTTAAGATCGATCTTCATACCGGCAGAAGTCATCAGATCCGCGTTCAGACTTCATCCCGTAAGCGGCCTATCTGGGGAGATCAGCGCTATAATTCCAGAGCGATAAAACATCAGCAGATCGCCTTATGGGCTTACCGTCTGGAATTTGACCATCCGGTCACCAAGGAGCATCTGGTCTTTGTCAGCGATCCGCCACACAGTTATCCATACAGCCTGTTTGAAGGAGTTTAATGCATATGAAAGGTATTATTACAAGACTTATCATAATTCTGATATTAGCCGGCCTGTTAGGCGGCGGTGTTTACTACATGTTCTTCATGGACAAGGATCTGCGAGATCTGGGCTACACCGCTGCAGAAATTGAAAAGCTGCGTACCTACAAGATAACCGACAAGGTCAAGACATATAACCCTGGGCTCATCGCTGCCCTGAATTCCGAAGACTTCATTGAGGAAAACCTGGATTACTACATCCACATTCATGCCAACACCGATGTCACCAAGGACATCAATGACCTGGCTAAGACGTACACCATTCAGGAAGTCGAGAGTCTTTCTGAGGTACTGAAGCCGCAGGACCTGTATTCCCTGGTCTTCTGCGACAGGATCAGCAACATCGAACTCTACAAGCAATACTACCGCAAGGGCTATGACTATCAGACTTCCGTGACGCTGACTAATGACCTGGATGCCCAGTATTCCCGGACTCTGATGGAGCTGCCGATGATGGAATACAAGGAAGTCATGGCCTACATGGATTATGCTGCCAAAGGCTATTCACCGCAGTTTCTCGCATACTTCTATAACAACTATGAACCGGAAGACTTCATCGCCTTCCGCACCATCTCCTACTTCCCGGCCTTTGAAGGGTTGCTGCAGGAAGAAGGATTCCGCTTTGAAAGACTGGCCCGTTACATCTGGCATATGAACCGTTACCAGACTTCAGCTGCCATTGCCATTGCCAACATCAACGATGACTACGATGTTCCGGACAGTGTCGATTACTCAGACTTCTATGACAGCAGCAAGACCATCACCGTAACGGATCCGCTGACCGTACTGGTCAACAAGGAAAGAAGACTTCCGGCTGACTATGTTCCGGAAAATCTGGAGGAAATAGCCGGTGAATACCGTGACTCCAATGAACCTCTGATAAAGGAAGCCAGGGAAGCCTTTGAGGAAATGGCCAAGGCCTACTCCAAGGATCATTCAACACCTATCATCAGTTACAGCGGCTACATCAGCTATGACGACCAGAAAGTACTCTATGAGAACCGCCTGGCTCAGCTGGATGGCAATGCTGCCGAACTTGACCGCATCATGGGCAAGGAAGGCTGTGACGAACATCAGACCGGATTGGCTGTCAGCATCACGGAAAAAGGCACCATAGCCTATGACTTTGATGAGACTGCTGCCTGTAAATGGGTTAAGGAGAACTGTCAGGATTACGGCTTCATTCTCCGCTATCCAAAGGATAAGGATTACCTGACCGGATACGCTGCCAACGATTATCAGTACAGATATGTCGGTACCGATGCTGCCAGGATAATAAAGAAGTTCAACTGGTGTTACGAAGAATACTATTATCTGTTCATTGAACACTAATCAGACGCAAAACAAAAACGTCATTTCCCGTTGGAAATGGCGTTTTAATATGCGTTAGTCCAGTTCAGCTGTACCCTTGTATAACCGGTAGTAGCGACCTTTCTGCGCCAGCAGTTCTTCGTGGTCACCGCGTTCAATGATGTTGCCGTGCTCCAGAACGATGATGGCATTGGCATTTCTGACCGTTGAGAGTCGGTGGGCAATGACGAAGACCGTTCTGCCCTGCATCAGCTTGTCCATGCCCTTTTCAATGATCTTCTCGGTATGGGTATCGATTGATGAAGTAGCTTCATCAAGGATCAGTACCGGAGGGTCAGCGACCGTGGCTCTGGCAATGTTGAGCAGCTGCCTCTGTCCCTGGGACAGGTTGGTGCCGTTGCTGGTGAGCATGGTGTTATAACCGTCAGGCAGTCTGTTGATGAAACCGTCGGCATTGGCCAGCTTGGCTGCCTCAATGCACTGCTGGTCAGTTGCCTCCAGGTTACCGTATCTGATGTTTTCCATTACCGTTCCGGAGAACAGGTTGGTATCCTGCAGAACAACACCCAGAGACTTTCTCAGTGAACTCTTGGCAATGTTTCTGATGTCAATGCCGTCATAGGTGATCGATCCTTCCTGAACATCATAGAATCTGTTGATCAGGTTGGTGATGGTGGTCTTGCCGGCACCGGTAGAACCTACCAGGGCGATCTTCTGACCCGGCTTGGCATACAGCGACACGTCATGGAGTACGGTCTTGCCTTCCTCGTAGGCAAAGGTTACGTGGTTAAGTCTGATGTCACCCTTCAGTTCGACTAGTGAGCCGTCATCCGGGTTCTTCCAGGCATATCTTTCCGTCTTTTCAGAGGTTTCAACCAGTTCGTCCTTTCCTTCTTCAACATTTACCAGTGTGATCCTTCCTTCATCGACTTCCGGTTCGGAATCAATTATGCCGAATACTCTCTCGGCACCGGCAATTGACATCATCATGCCGTTGAACTGCTGTGACAGTCCGGAGATAGGTCCGGCAATCTGTCTGGTGTACAGCAGGAAGCTGGCAATTGAACCTAAGGAGATCTCACCGGCAATGCACATTCTGGCACCCAGAACGGCAACGGCAGCATAGCTGATGTATGACAGGTTGACGTTGATAGGCATCAGAGACTGGGCAAAGACGTTGGACATTATTGATGCGTGCATGCACTCATCATTGTATTTCTGGAATTTTCTGACACTTTCATCTTCATAGCAGAAGGCCTTGACTTCCTTGGAGCCCAAGAACATTTCCTCAACGTAACCATTGATGTTGGAAACGGACTTCTGAACCTTGACGAAGTAGCTTCTGGACTTCTTGCCGATGAATACCGACATTCCCACTACCAGTACCAGCAGAGCCACCGCTACCAGGGTAAGCTTCGGTGAAAGCTTCAGCATCATGAACATTGATCCTGACAGTGATATCAGGGTGTTGATGGCCTGCGGGAAGGAATCCGCAATCAGCGGTCTGATGATGTCTACGTCATTGGTGTAGAAGTTCATCAGTTCGCCATGGGTATTGGTGTCATAGAATTGTACGGACATTTCCTGCATGTGCTCAAACAGCTGCTTTCTGATGTTATACAGCGTACCGGTTGAAATGATGCTCATCATCTTGCGGTATACGTATCCGGCAGTGATGCCCAGCACATAGACACAGCCCATGAAGATCAGTCGGCCGATGAAACGGCTCAGATCAGGATTGCTCTTGCCAACCAATGGCAGAATGTAATCGTCGATCAGCGGAGCAAAGAAGGCACTTGAAGCCACGTTTGTCAGTGCTTCAATGATAATGCAGACAAATACCAGGATCAGCTGCCATCTGAACTGACTCAGATAGCTGAATATTCTGGCAACAGTTGCAGGAATGTTATCAGCTCTGGAACGTCTGAGCTGACGGTATTTAGGTTCGCTCATTATTCACTCACCCCCTGCATTTGTGTGACATATAAGTCATGGTATTCTTCATTGGTCTTAAGCAGCTGTTCATGAGTGCCGATGTTCTGGATCATGCCGTCCTTCATGACGATGATCTTGTCGGCATCCATGACGGAAGCGACACGCTGAGCAATGATGATGGTCGTCATGCCAGCCAGTCTTTCCTTCAGTGCTTTTCTTATTCTCTTGTCAGTGTCGGTATCTACCGCACTGGTGGAGTCATCAAGGATGATGATCTTAGGTTTCTTGAGCAGGGCTCTGGCAATGCACAATCTCTGCTTCTGGCCGCCGGAAACGTTGACACCGCCCTGTCCCAGTTCAGTCTGATATCCCTTCGGGAAGGAAGATATGAAATCGTGGGCCTGGGCACATCTGGCTGCCTCTTCCACTTCTTCGTGCGTGGCATTGAGGTTGCCCCATTTCAGGTTTTCTTCAATGGTTCCGGAGAACAGAACGTTCTTCTGCAGAACCATGGCTACATCTTTTCTGAGATTTTCCAGCTTGTATTCCCTGACGTCATGTCCGCCAACCAGAACCTCACCTTCCGTGACATCATAGAGTCTCGGCAGTAACTGAACCAGCGTGGTCTTGCCGGAACCGGTCGAACCGATGATGCCGACGGTCTCACCGGATCTGATCGTCAGATCAATATCGGTAAGAGCATTCTTGCGGGCTTCTTCAGTATATTTGAAGCTGACATTGCTGAAGACAACCGAGCCGTCTTCCGGAACCAGATCAGGATCATTGCCGTCATCAGTAATATCGATAGGCTCATCCAGGATCTCATTGGCTCTGTCAACTGCTGCCTGAGCAAAGATGATCTGCATCAGAGCCATTGACAGCATCATCAATCCGAACAGAATGGATCTCAGATAAGATAAAAAGCTCATGAATTCACCGGTAGTCATGTTTCCGGCAATAATGTGATTGCCCCCAAACCAGGCAACAGCGATCATGCAGGCATACATTACCAGGTTAAACAGCGGTGAGTTAAGCAGAACCAGTGATTCCGCAAATCTCTGTTGCTTGAGAACATCCTGCGAGGTACGGTCAAACTTGATTTTCTCGAACTGTTCCCTGACGAAGGTCTTCACTACTCTGATGGCAACAAAGTTCTCTTCCAGTGCTCCATTCATCTTATCGAATTTTCTCATCAGTACTCTGAAGCGCGGATGAGCGTAATGCGAAATCAGATACAGGCCAATTCCCAAGACCGGCAAAGCTACCAGGAAAACCTTTCCCAGATCGCTGTTGATGCTGAAGACCATGAAGGTAGCCGTTATCAGCTGCATCGGTGATCTTACCAGCATTCTTACGATTGAAAGATATGCCATGCGGAATTCTCTCATGTCCTTGGTCATACGGGTCACCAGAGAAGGAACCTCAAACTTATCCATGTTCTTGAAGCTGAACTTCTGAGTTTTTCTGTACATGGCTTCTCTGATGTTGTGAATGAATCCGCTGGAAGCGAAGGCTGACAGTATGCCGGAAGCGGCGCCTACTATCATTGCGGCAACGGACAGGATGACCATTTTCTTTCCCAAAGCCGAAATCAGGACAAGATCCGATCCGTTGGGACCATTGATTCCCCTGTCGATTATTTCAGTCATTACTTTTGGAATAGACTGTTCAAGGATGACCTCCATTATTACCAGACAAGGTGCCAGTAAGGCTGCCACAGTAAACTGTTTGGTATATTTTCTGACTAGTCTGAACAAAGCTATTCCCCCTTTCCAAAATCAAATACATCTTATATTTTACTTGTAACGCCTGTTCAATATCAAGACTGTTGATTAACTTGTTAACTTTTTCTCACTGCCTCCATATATCGCAAACGCTTATTTTATGTTATATTATTAATATCTTGACATCAAGGAGAACAATCATGAATAATACCGAAAAACTGGTGCTTCTGCATTCCAATGACATGCACGGTGACTTTCTGGCTGAAGCCAGAGACGGCAGCGAAGTCGGCGGTGTATCCCTGTTATCGGGTTACATCAAGCAGCAGCGAGAAGAAAATCCCAATGTAATATACGCCATTGCCGGCGACATGTTCCGCGGGTCGGTCATTGACAGCGAATACCGCGGCTTTTCCACGATTGATCTGATGAACTTCCTCAACCCCGATGTTGTCACATTAGGCAACCATGAGGTTGACTACGGTCTGACCCACCTTTTGTTTCTGGAAAAGTGTGCCAAGTTCCCGATCGTCAATGCCAACATGTACATCAAGACCAACCACACCAGGCTTTTTACTCCTTATGTAACCCTGAATGTCAACGGGCTGAACGTCATGTTCATCGGCATCATCACCGAAGAAGTGCTGGCCTCGACCCGAGGGGAAGCCATCATCGGCACCTTTGTCGATGTCTGGGATGCTGCCAAGCAGGTCGGTGTCATCATCGATAACTATAAGACTACCAGAACCGACCTGACCATTCTGCTGACTCACATCGGCTATGAAAACGACATCGAGCTGGCTAAGATCCTGAATCCGGAATGGCGCGTGGACATGATCATCGGCGGTCATTCCCATACCCTGTTAAAAAAGCCAAAGGTCATCAACGGCGTTCCGATTGTTCAGGTCGGGGTCGGAACTGATCAGATCGGCCGCTTTGAAATAAACATCGATACCGATGAACACAGGATGACTGATTACAGCTGGGAAGTCGTCCCAATCACCTCAAAGACCTGTCCGGTTGACCCTGTGCTGGAGGAAGTGCTGCAGAGCTATAAGCAGCAGACAGACCGCAAGTACGGCCGACTGCTGACGGTGTTCAAGAGAGAACTGACCCACCCTTCCCGTGCGCAGGAAACTGAACTGGGCAACCTGTTTGCTGATCTGCTGCAGGTCGATTCCAGCTTTGACGTCATGTTCTACGGTTCCGGATCGATCAGAAAGAAAGTGCTGGGACCGATTGTACGTTACCAGGACCTGCTGGAAGTTGTGCCTTTCCAGAACCGGGTCTACATGCTGGAAGTCAACGGCAAGCAGTTCAGGCACATGTGCTATCATTACCTGAAACAAAGCATCCTTACCAAGGGTGAATCGGAGTTCTACCAGCTGTCAGCCGGCATGAAGGTAGTCTACAACTACCTGACGGACTCACTGGATGAATGCTCACTTAACGGGAAGGAAATTGAATATGACCAGTGGATCAAGATAGCCGTTCAGAGCTTCCATTATCTCAACTTCACCGAATTCTTCGATGTAGATATTAAGGAAGTGGAAGAGCACAAGAAAGCCCGCATGGTCATCACCAATGACTTCAGCATCTTTGAGGAGCTGCTCTCCTCAGCCAACAATACCGATGCTCAGGTTGAAGGCAGGATCACAATAATACAGTAAAAAGACGGTGGTGACACCGTCTTCATTTTATTGATTATCGTTTACCCTCTTTTCATGTAGAACGGAGGCATCTGGGCAGGAATGCCGTTGTCCATGATCAGTTCCGGTTCACCCAGAATCAGCGGCTGAACATAGTCATGGAATTCTTTGGTCATGCCCTGATAGTCAGGCAGGATCCATTCTTTCGGAACACGCTTGACATAGTTGGCAACCTGAGAGGCATTTACCGCAAAGAATACCGGATCATATGGCCTGCCTTCAATTCTCTTGAGGGCAACCATCTTTCCTGTAAAGGCAGGATCCATGGAGCGCATGTGCGCGCTCATGCCCAGTTTGAAGGATTCTTCCACATCCGTTCTGGACTGACAGCTGATGTTGCATCTCTGCAGGGTACTCATGTCCTGAACCTTGGCTCTTTCGCATACACCTTCTTCCAGCAGCATGTTCTTCAAAGCAACACCGGCTCCACCCAGTATTGCGTGACCGAATCCGTCATTTTTGGCTTCAGCTGCGGCCACATAGGTACCGTCAGCGAATCTGGCTCCTTCGGAAATGACGATGTAGCACTTGTTCTTGGCAGACAGTTTTTCCCTGACCAGTTCAAAGAACCTTTCCTTGTCAAAAGGGACTTCCGGTAAGACAAGCAGATCTACCACACCGGAAAGCACGGTAGAGGCAGCCAGCCATCCGGCATCCCTGCCCATGGTTTCCAGAATGAATACTTCCTGACGGGTATAGACATTGTAGTCAAGCCAGGTGGTCTTGGCAACGACGTTCATGAACTTGGCGGCACTGCCGAAACCAGGAGTATGGTCAATGATCACCAGGTCATTGTCTACAGTCTTTGGACAGCCGACAAAGCGATGACCGGTGATTCCGTTTTCCTCAGCATACTGGCTGAGAGCTGCTACGGTATCCATGGAATCATTGCCACCGACGTAGAACATAGTATCGACATTCAGCTTGTCCAGGATCAAAAACAGTTTTCTGAAATCTTCAGTGTTTTCTCTTTTGAGTTTATAGCGGCAGCTGCCCAGGGCACTGGCGCAGGTCTGCTTCAGAACACGGATCTGATAATCGGTCAGACGGGTCAGATCAACAATGCGTCCGGCCAGAATGCCTTCAATGCCGTTAAGGCCGCCATAGACATGATCATATATCGGATTGAGACGGTTGGATTCAACGATACCGGCTACGGTAGCGTTAATGACGGAGGTTGGTCCGCCGGATTGTGCAACTAAACAATTTCCCATTTTTATCTCCTTATCTGTAATGCTTTTTTCTTAATTTCATTATACACAAAAAAACTCCCTCACTGTCAGTGAAGGAGTCATTTTCTAAAGATTTCTGCCGTTTTCTTCAATCAGTTTCTTATACCAGTAGAAACTCTTTTTCTTTCTTCTGGTCATGTCTCTGAGATCGTGTTCGCCACGGTTGACAAAGACAAAACCATATCTCTTGGAGAAGCCTGAATGGCCTGAAATAAGGTCAATGAATGACCAGGTGCAGAATCCGATGAATTCCACGCCCAGATTCATGGCTTCTTTAACAGCATGCATGTGTCTGCTGAGATAGTCTATTCTGTCATCATCTTCCAGAATGCCTTCTTCCGGCCATTCTTCCTTATTGCCGAAACCGCATTCAGTTATCAGCAGTGGCAATCTGTATCTTTCCCAGAGAAGTCTGGCAGTCAGCTGAAGGCCGGTTTCATCAATTTCCCAGCCCCACAGAGTAGCCTTGAGGTTCTCATTTTTGACAACCTGATAAATGCCGGCTTCCTTACTTGGAAGCAGCTTGAATTCGATGTCACCGATCTGGTGTTCATCATCCAGCGGGAAGGCACTGATTGACTGGGAATAGTAGTAGTTAAATGCCAGGAAATCCGGTCTGTTATTCTTCATGCATTCCATGTCCCCTTCTTCAACTGCCGGGAACATATCTCTGTCCTCCAGATATCTTCTGAAGGTGCCGTTATATTCGCCCTTGCAGTTAAGGTCGAGAAGATAATAGTTTCTAATCTCCATGGCATCCATGGTTGCCAGTGAATCAGCCGGAGAGTTGGTTGTCGGATACATCATTTCAAAGCAGGTAGCCGGTCCGATTTTTCCGCCTTCCACGATCTCATGGCACTTTTCAATGGCTTTGGCTGCAGCCACACACATGTGGTGGTTAGCCAGATAACCCAGTTTTTCCTTATACTTGCGGTCATCATCAGTCAGCCCCAGTCTGAATGGCATGTGGACGATGTGATCCTGTTCATTGATAGTCAGCCAGTATTTGACGCGGTCACCATAGGTTCTGAACAGGAATTCAGCATAGCTGACATAGTCATCGATGCTCTTACGGCTGATCCAGCCGCCATACTGCTCGATCAAGCCCTGAGGATAATCAAAGTGATAGATCGTTACGATCGGTGTGATGTCATTTCTGACCAGCTCATCTATCAGATCATTGTAGAAGTCCACACCTTTCTGGTTGACTTCACCGTTTCCATTTGGAAATATCCTGGTCCAGGCAATGGAAAAACGGTAAGCCTTAAGTCCGCATTCCTTCATCAGAGCAACGTCTTCCTTATAGCGATGATAATGGTCAGAGGCAACGGAATAGTCGCATATTTCCGGTTTGATTTTGCGGACATCCATTACCGATAATCCCTTGCCATCCTCATAAGCTGCACCTTCGATCTGGAATGAGGCGGAAGAGCTGCCCCACAGGAAGTTTTCAGGGAAATCATTAATTCTCTTTGTCTGCATTTTTTGTCTCCTTTTTCAGCGAAAAAGGCGGACCTTAGTCCACCTTAAACAGATTACTTTTAATTAGTCCTCGTCAAATCCGATGAGCCAGGTTGCCAGGAAGCCCAAGACTGTAGCAATGATGGCGGCGGCAACTGCCATGTAGAAGTTTGTCATGCTGTCCGGTGCCATGAAGATAGGCAGAGTCAGGAATGAGCATGATGCTGTGGCATAAGCACGGATATCAAAGATACCGATGAACAGACCAGTGATGGCTGCACCGATCAAAGCTCCGATCAAAGGTTTCTTTAAGCGGATCAGAACACCGTATAAAGCTGGTTCAGTAACTGACAGTAAAGCGGTGACGCCTGTTGAAAGGCCGGCGCTCTTGTTTTCGGCTTTCTTTGCCTTGACACCAACTGCCAGAGCAGCACCTGCGATAGCCAGGTTGCCGGCTAAGGCCTTGGAGAACAGTAATGATGAACCGTATGTAGTGATTTCGTTGACGATAAGCGGAGTAATGACAGTGTGCATGCCAACCATTACCAGTAATGGGTGCAGAGCACTTAAGATTACCATTGAAACACCGCCCAGGCTGGTGATCCGTACGCAGAAGTTAGCCAGAGCAGAACCGATCCAGGTTCCGATAGGGCCTAATACCAGCAGAGTCAGCGGGAACATGACAACTGACAGGATGGTAGGACGGATGATGGAAACGATTGACTTAGGTGAATACTTGACGATGTATCTGTCAATTAAAGCCATTACCGGAACCATCAGTAATGCCGGAACGATGTTGGAAGTGTACTTAACTGTTGTTAAAGGCAGTCCGAAGATCTTGAGATCAGCAACGCCTGAAATGGCACCAGTACATAAGGCCAAGATGATGAAAGCTGCAACATATTCGTTGGTCTTTAATCTTCTGGCAGCTGCAAAGGCAACCAGTACCGGCAGATATGTGTAAGCCGCATTGGCCAGAGTGTTGAACAGCTGATAAGTCATGCCGGCAGTGTCAACCTTGAATACGTTGGAACATAATGCCAGAATGGCTGATATCATGCCTGAGCCAATCAGCACTGGCAGAGCTGGTGTTACGGAACCGGAAATGTATGAGAGAACTCTGTTCCAGATGCTTTCCTTCTGCTCATCGAGGTTTTCTTCAACAACTTTCTGAGCTTCAGCATTAGGCACCAGTACGGCCAGTTCATTGTAGAGCTGTTCTACATCCGGTCCGATGACGATCTGATACTGTCCACCCTTGTAGACTACTCCCTGAATACCTTCAAGTTTCTTCAGTGCTTCTTCATTAGCTTTTGATTTGTCAGTTAAACCAAGACGCAGACGGGTCATACAATGTGTATGAGCAGTAATGTTTTCTTTGCCGCCTACTAATTCAACGATTTTGGCAGCGGTTGTTTTGTAATCCATATTTTCTCCTTTCATTTATTCTAATAGCCTGTTATCTGAATAACCTGGCTATATGGATTGTAAGATAAGTCAGTTCATTACGGTCAACTGAATAGTTGTATTTAGCCTTGATACGCCGCGCAATTTCCTCAGCGCATCTGTATTCATTGGCATATTTCAGATTAATGAACTTATTGATGTCATCATTGTCTTCTTCTGTAACCACATCCCGGATCATGCGTTTGGCGAAGAACTGCAGATGGGTCATGAATCTGGCAAGATTGATGTCTTCTTTCAGAGTGACATTGAACATCTCCTCAACAGTCTTGATGCTGATGTCGATGATGTCAGTAGCCTTGTAGGTGTCCTTGAGATCAATGTCCATCTCGGCATTGACAATGTGCAGGGCTATGAAAGCAGCTTCCTTAGGATCGATTTCAATGTTGAAATCACTGCTCATCATGTCAACAATGTCAACGGCGGTGTGATATTCATCAGCATATATGTAACGGATATTCCAATAAAGTTCGTTTTCAAATCTTATGTTTTTCTTCCGTCTTTCCAGAGTAGTATAAATGTGGTCGGTAAGCGGAATGAGAATGCGTTTATTCACAGTCTTGCTGGTACAGGTCAGAATGTATTCGTAAGCTTTCAGACCAAAGGCCACTACATCATACGGGATCTCATCCATCAACTGAAAGAACTCTTCTGATTCGATGTCCTTTGACAGAGTAAAGACTTTTTCAATCCTGCTTTCATCAACGGTTTCCCCTTTTTTACTGTTAAAGCCTATGCCTTTACCGAAAACGACGATTTCCTTTCCCTGAAAATCCTGTGAAATGACGGTATTGTTATTGATAACCTGTACAATCTTCATAAAGCCTCCTCATTTCGAAAAGGTATTGCTCAAAAATAAAACCTGCCAAAAACAATAATATGTTTTGACAGGTATTGCTCTTTCGATAACAAGCCTTTTACAAGGAAAGTATACCATATAAAAAACCGATTTCAACAGTTTTACATCATAATAATTCTTTTTATATCAGGTTTCTATATCATGTATTCCTTGCTGATCTTCTGCCCTTTCTTATAGTCAGGCAGCAGAACAGCCAGATGCCGGTAGAATTCCTTCTGATGATTGCTGACCCATAAATGAGCCAGTTCATGATGGAAGATGTATCTTATTGCTTCACGGGGCATGGCAACGCACCAGTAGTTCATGACGATCTCTCTGCGCTGCTCCTTATCATTTTTGATGCAGCAGCCCCATCTGGACTTGTAGAAGCGGTATTTCAGAGTATAGTCGGGAACCGGATAAAGCAGTTCATAACGGAACTGGTCAATAAAGTTATCCAGTATTCTCTGAGCAAATCTCTTGAAAACCGTCTGTCTGGCGTTTACGGAAGGGCCTTCGATGTAAAGGACATCCCCTTCCAGGTAGCACTTGGACTGCGGTTTTTCAGTGATGACGATGTCAACGGGATTTCCCAGCAGATAACCTTTCGAACTCTGAGTAAAATCGATGAGGGCTGATTTCTTCTTTCTGGCTTCCAGTTTCCGGGTAGCCCTGTGCAAAAATTCCTCATTATCCTCAACAAACCGCTCCAGACGGTAACGCGGTTCAAAAAGAGAAGTAGTAATGGTTATACCTGAAGCCGACACCTTCAGAGTCGTTCTTCTGGCGCCTAATCTGCGGTTTATCTTGATGCGGTAGTCACCGTACTGTATGTAATCCTTATTATCCGGCACACTCTTCCCACTCCTTCATCAGTCTGTCTATTTCATTGTGCTTTTCATCTATCTGATCTTCCAGCCGGGCCATCTTGCGGCTGTCCTGATAATACTCAGGATCCCAGCGCAGTTCACGCAGTTTTTCCAGTTCTTCTTCACATCTGGCAATCTTTTTTTCCAGTAATACGGTTTTCTTGGCATTCTGACGCTGCAGCTTGGCCTGAGAAACGGGTTCTGCTTCCACTTCCTTTTCTGAGGTCACTTCAACATATCTTCCGTTCAGCTTATCTTGATATTCATCATAGTTCAGAGGATAATACCGGGTATTTTCCGCCTCAATTCGCAGGATGGCCGTAGCCAGTTTGCGGACAAAATAACGGTCATGGGAAACGAATATTACGGTTCCCGTATACTCCAGCAGAGCATCTTCCAGAGCTTCCTTTCCCGGGATATCCAGATGATTGGTCGGTTCGTCTAGGATCAGAAGATTGCTGCCGGAAAGCATCAGCTTGGCCAGGGACAGTCTGACCTTTTCTCCCCCTGACAGGATGTTGCAGGCCTTATAGACGTCATCAGCCGTGAACATGAACTGACCCAAGATCTTTCTGATGGCAGTATGATCATATTCCGGGAATTCATTCCACAGTTCTTCCAGAACAGTATTATCTGTCGTGAATTCCGCCAGCTGCTGGTCAAAGTATCCAATTTCGATCTGATGACCGTACATGTATTCCCCGCCCAGCGGTTCTACCTGTCCTATCAGAGTCTTTAACAATGTACTTTTCCCTAATCCGTTAGGTCCGATAATGCCAAGTCTCTGACCGTTTCTGACCTGAAAGTCAACCGTGCATAGTGGGGTATCGTAGCCGATGGTCAGGTTATCAACGGTCAGCACACTGGCGCCGCCTCTTAATTTAGGTTCAAAGCGCAGCTTGAAGTTCTTCTTGTCCTCACGCGGCTTTTCTATGCGTTCCATTCTTTCCAGATACTTGATCTTGCTCTGGGCAAAGGCAGCCTTTTCCTTCTTGTAGCGGAACTTTTCGATTTGAGCACTCAGCCTTTCTATTTCCCGCTGCTGACGGCGGTATGCTGACTGCTGGATCGCAAATGACTTCTTCTTTTCCTCCATGTAGGAAGAATAGTTTCCAACGAAATGATTAAGCTTTCCAAACTCAAACTCATATATTTCAGAGGCCACATGATCGATGAACATACGGTCATGTGACACGATGACGATGGCGCTTGGATATTTCTGCAGATAACCTTCCAGCCATTCTATCGTGGTAACGTCAAGGTGGTTGGTCGGTTCGTCCAGTAACAATAGATCAGGCTTCTGCAGTAACAGTCTGACAAAGGCGATCTTGGTCTTCTGCCCACCGGAAAAGGTGTTCAGAGGACGCTGCAGGTCTTCGATGTCAAAACCGAACTTGCTGAAAAGAGTCACCTGTTCCTGATTGTAGTTGTAGCCATTACCAGATTCAAAGATCTGCTGGTAATGGGAATACTGCTCAAAGATGTCTTCATCGTATTCCTGTTCCAGTTTTCTGGCCAGCTCTTCCATCCTTTTTCTCGCTTCCAGCACATGGCTGTAAGTCTTGTTGAATTCCTGTTCCACCGTCAGGCTTTCATCTTCAAAAGCCGTCTGGGAAAGATAACCGATGGAAATACCGGAGCTTCTGGTAACAGTACCCTTATCCAACATTAAAAGACCACTTATGACCTTCAGCAAAGTAGTCTTTCCACAGCCGTTGCGGCCGATAACCGCGATTTTACGGCCTTCCTTTATTTCAAAATTGATGTCTTCAAACAGTACCTCACCCCGAAAGTCCTTGGTACCGTTATTGACCTGTAATAACATATTAACTCCTATTGATGGTTAAGGAAATTGATGTATCCTTTCGTAATGGCTTCAGCAACTCTGTCCTTGCACTGAGTCCACTTTTCCATGGATGCACTGCTCCAGATATTGGAGGTAACGATCTTGACAGTGTTGATGCCATGAATGTTGTTTAAGGCAAAGGAAGAGTTCTGCCTTGAATACTCAGAATAGGTAGCGGCACCTATGACCTTGCCGCCGGTCTCTCTGATTTCATAGGCTTCATCGACCGGACCGCCGTCTCCGTCAGTTTCCTGATATGACTGGGCCAGTTCTCCGCCTTCATATAAACCGATTTCGACCAGTTCCTCATAGATACTTCTGGCCAGCCGCTCAGAGCAGTATGAAGAGTAAACTGTTTCAATGTAATTGTCATCTGTTGTCATATCCAGATAAATCAGATTCTTGACACCTGATTTATAAGCTTTATAAGCAACACCGCCGGTACCATAGTACATAATGTTCTGATCAAATTCATCCTTGAGCATGATGACCTTGAGGTCATAGGCTTCCAGATTCTGTTTCAGCTTTTCGGCAACATCCCAGAGTTCCTTGGCTTCAACATAGCCATTGTATTCCTCACCTACCAGAGAAACGCCTTCCGTTGTCAGGGCTGGGGCTGTGACAATGGCAACGTCATATTCGGTCTCATTGGCCAGATCTACATCTTCGGAGGTGACCTTAAGATACAGATAAGCCTGATCCAGAACTGACTCTTCAGCACCTTCGGCATCGAACAGTTTCTTATTGGCGATCAGTTCAACTGTCGTACGCTTGCCGTTTCTGGTTACTGAATGAACGATGTTGTCGGAATAGATGGACTTTTCAAAATACAGTCTGGTATGAAATCCGTCTTCAGATACCGTATATACAGCATAGAAGCCAGGCTTCAGAGATCCGATGTCAATTCCTCTGTCTACTTCTCTGGACATGGTCAACTTGGTTTCCTCACCGGAACACATGTCAATCAGAGCGAGGGTCTGTCCGTCAAGAGTCTTCTCACTGCTCATTTCACGGTTATAGACATCATAGTAAAGATTCATGGATTCACCATAGAAGTTATAGTCCTTCAGCATGGCGACATTCTGTCTGTCTTCCTTGTTTACCAGAGCCAGTGTCTTCTTTGCGCTCAGATTACATAAAGTATAAATCTTTTCATCCTTCTTGTTGTCCTTACCGCCGCCAAACAGCAGATGTATCAGCAGTGATAAGATCAGATAAACTACCAGCAAAGCCAGAATTGCCAGCGGTATCAGTCTGTCATATCTGATTTTTCTCTTTTTTGCCATGACAAAACACCTCCAGATTTTTCTTTATATTTAATTATACAACAGAATAAACTCTATTAGTGAACTTTTTAACCTCTCATTTATGCAAAAAGAAACACCATCTGCCTGTTCAACCACAGGTCGTTTGATAAACCGCGGTCCTTCGCCCTATAATTAGAATGGAGGTCAGTCTATGGATCCTGTAAAGTTCGGTCAGTTTCTTCAACGGCAGCGCAAATACAAAAACATGACTCAGGGTGAACTCGCCGGAAAGATACATGTCACTACTTCAGCCATCAGCAAGTGGGAACGAGGATTATGTCTTCCTGAAATCTCAAAGCTCAGAGATCTGGCTGAGGTTCTTGATCTGTCTCTGGTCGAACTGATCGAATGCAGGAAAAACGTTGATACATATACCCCAGAGCAGGCCAGCAAAACCATTGAAACGGCCATAACGGTGTCATCTGCGCAGAAAACAAAAGCCGTAATTGCCGGCATTCTGGGTTTCCGGGCTGTGTTAGCGATACTATATGCCCGGATTATCGGTTATCAGTATAATCTAAGACCATTGAAAATACATTACGGTTATTCAGAAAATCACAGCCGCGAAGAAATAGAAACAGCCTTCAATCTAGTGCTTGAGGATTTTACTGCCATGAAGGCAGATGGCTGCAAAATGCTTGAGCTTGAATATGCTGGTGATGAAGTATCTTACAATGAACTTCTTACCAGAAACGCTTACCAGTCAGGGGTACCTTACAGGGACTGCATTGTGGTGAATTCCAGATTCATATCACCTCTTAACGGAGGCGGAGCATGGAGCAGGCACACCTTATACGGTTGGCAATGGATCATCATGGAGGATTACTGGGGTAACTGGAAAATCCTGACCAGGGGTTACCCATAAAGCAAGCCATAGAAAAATAGCTCAGTACTGAGAAGTACTGAGCTTTTTAATTCTCCGTAATATGTGTTGTATTTTAGAAATCCAGGTTTCTCGGAGTTCTTGGATAAGAGAGAACGTCCCTGATGTTTTCCATGCCTGTCAGATACATTAACAGTCTTTCAAATCCGACACCGAAACCGGCATGCTTGCAGCAGCCGTACTTTCTTAAGTCAAGATACCACTGCAATGATTCTACCGGAACATGCATTTCGTGCATTCTTTCAAGCAGTACATCGTATCTTTCCTCTCTCTGAGAGCCGCCGCACAGTTCACCAACTACCGGCATCAACAGGTCAGTAGCGGCAACTGTCTTATTGTCGTCATTGAGTCTCATGTAGAAAACCTTGGCTTCCTTAGGATAGTTCATGACGAATACCGGACCGTGGCAAACTTCTTCAGTCAGATACTTTTCATGTTCGGTCTGGATATCCATGCCCCAGAAGGCCTTGTTCTCAAATCTGTCTTCCACTGCCTTCAGTCTTTCAACGGCTTCGCTGTATTCCATTCTGACAAACGGTGTGGCCAGAACATGCTGCAGTCTTTCTATCAGAGTCTTATCGATCATCTGATTGAAGAACTTCATTTCTTCCGGACAGTTCTCAAAGACGTAGTTGATGCAGTATTTGACCATGTCTTCCATCAGGTTCATGTCATCTTCCAGATCGGCAAAGGCAATTTCCGGTTCGCACATCCAGAATTCGTTAGCATGCTTCTTGGTATTTGAGTTCTCAGCTCTGAAGGTAGGTCCGAAGGTATAGACATCTCTGAAGGCCAGGGCATAAGCCTCAACATGCAGCTGGCCTGATACGGTCAGGCAAGCATGCTTGCCGAAGAAGTCCTCATCATACTTGCCGTCATTTCTGGTGGTAACGGTGAATACCTCACCTGCTCCTTCCGCATCGTTTCCGGTAATGATAGGTGTATGGACATAGACAAAGCCCTGATCCTGGAAGAATTCATGCAGAGCCATGGCCAGTACGCTTCTTACTCTGAATACTGCTGAGAAGGTATTGGTACGAGGTCTTAAGTGAGCAATGTCTCTTAAGTACTCAAATGAGTGTCTCTTCTTCTGTAAAGGATAATCAGGAGTGCAGATGCCTTCAACTACTGCTTCAGTCAGCTCCAGTTCAAAAGGCTGCTGCATTTCCGGAGTCAGCTTGAACTTACCGGTGACAGTCAGAGCTGCTCCGGTAAGGCACTTGGATATTTCATCAAAATTAGCTAATGCCGGAGTGTATACCAGCTGGCAGTTTCTGAAATATGTTCCGTCATTGAGGGCAATGAAACCGACTGACCCGTTATTGCGGTTAGTCCTGACCCAGCCCTGCAGCTGAACATAATCCATGCCATCCAGATGCATGGAGTCTTTGGCATTTACCATTTCGTAAAGCTCTCTGATCGTCATAAATTCAAACATGTTCTTTCCTCCTATAAAATAATAAAACGCTCCGCAAAGGAGCGTTCAGTTAACGCGGTACCATCCTCTTTTGGTCTCTGACAGTTAACGCCTGCGTACGGGACCGTCTACTTGATTTCTCCGGTCCGGCTCACGGAGCGTTCCGACTTATCTCAACCCGGAATCTTCTCACCCTCGATTCCTCTCTGTACGGTTGTTCTGATAAATCAGTTTCCGTTCTCAGCCTTTTTAAGCTTGCTGATGGTGTTGGTTTCAAATACCAGTTCCTGGATATTTGAAACAATGTCGATTTCCTTCAGGATCATTCCCTTAGGAACCTTGAAGTGCGTGTGAGTAAAGTCAATCAGACCTACCACTCCGCATTTATAGAGTCTGTCGGCGATGTTCTGGACATCGCTTGATGCGGTAAGGATCGCAATTCTGCAGTCCTTCGGAATCTTTTCTTCTAGTTCATCTATATGATACACTGGAACGTTCATGATTTCACCAACTAAATTAGGATTCTTGTCGAAAGCCATTACGATTTCTCCGACAACATAATCCCATCTGTTGTAATTGAGTAGTGCATGACCCAGATTACCCACCCCAATAAGGATAATCTTTTCATCAAAACCGGTTCCCAACTTTTCATTGAAAACCTTAATCAGTCTGTCAACATCGTAGCCATAACCCTGCTTGCCCAGACAGCCAATGAACGACATATCTCTTCTTATTGTTGTTGAAGCTATGTCGACTAGCTCAGAGAGTTCAGACGATAGAACTTTTTTTACCCCTTGTGACTGCAATTTTCTTAAGGCTTTAAGATATATAGGATATCTTTGGGTTGTAGCTTTTGGAACTACTTTATACGGTTGCATACAAACCCCCCTTAACTGTCATTATATCACTTTTTCGCAGTATTTAAGGGCTTTTTTTACATTTCTAATGATGAATTTGCTTCGATGTCAAGCTCGGCAAAGATGCCTTTTTTATAAGCAATATATCCGCTGGCACCGATCATGGCGGCATTGTCGGTACAGTATTTGATCGGCGGGATGATACAGGTCTTGTCAGGATATTTCTTCATTTCCTGTTCAGTGATCTCTCTTAAACGGGAATTGGCTGCCACGCCCCCTGCCAGAATGAGCTGTCTGACATCATACTGCTGTAAGGCCAGCGACACTCTGGACCATAATACTTTCAGGGCTGTTTCCTGGAAGCTGGCACACATGTCGGCAACATTTAATTCCTCACCGTTTCTTTCCAGTCTCCTGATGCTCTGCATGACCGCGCTCTTTAATCCCGAGAAGGAAAAATCAAGAGGTTCATCAGTATGAATACGCGGTAACGGATAACGCGGTGTTCCTTCCTTAGCCATCTTATCAATGATCGGACCGCCCGGATATCCCAGACCCAGTACGCGGGCTACTTTGTCATAGGCTTCGCCCACGGCATCATCCTGAGTCGTTCCAATTACTTTAAAGTCATAGTCTTCCTTCATCAGAACCAGTTCGGTATGGCCTCCGGAGACAACCAGAGCCAGTAACGGGAACTGCAGCTTATCCACAAAGGCATTGGCATAGATGTGGCCGGTCAGATGCTGAACCGGAACCAGCGGCTTATGATAAGCCAGAGCCAGAGTCTTGGCGGCCAGAACCCCGACATGCAGGGATCCGATCAGTCCCGGGCCCACGGTAACCGCAATGGCATCAACGTCTTCCACACCCATCTTTGCCTCTTCCAGAGCTTCTTTGATAATGATGGAAATGTTCTCAATGTGAATGCGGCTGGCTACTTCCGGGACAACGCCACCGTAAAGAGTGTGCACGTCGATCTGACTTGCCACCTTTGATGACAGTATTTCATTGCCGTTTCTTACCAGGGCACAGGCTGTCTCGTCACAGCTGCTTTCCAGTGCCAGTATTACCGTATCCTTCATTTCAGATTCCTTTCATCATTCTGTATCCGTCTTCATCCTTGTAATAATCCTTACGGGTCGCAATGATGAAGAAGTCATGTCTTTCATATAATCTGATGGCATCCCGGTTGGATACCCTCACTTCCAGGCCGATGTTTTCACATCCGGCCTTAAGAGCCTGCAGTTCCAGATGATTCATCAGCTGTTCACCATAGCCCTTATGACGGTAAGGCACATCCACGGCAATGCTGGCAATGTCTGCATTTTCAAACATGATCCACAGATCATAGTAGCCGATCACCTTTCCGTCTTCTTCCAGGACCCACAGATGAGCATATGGATTGTCATACATCTCATACTCATACTGCTGTCTGGTCCAGGGAGTCTTGAAACTCCTGTTTTCTATTTCCAGGACCTCATTAAGGTCCGTTCTTTTCATCTTTCTGATCACTTCAGATACTCCTCGCTGTCCTTGAGATAGACCGGAGCCATCAGATCAACGTTTTCCACCTTCTGCCAGAACGGCTTAAGCTGCAGGAAATGCTCAGCCAGATCATCATAGCTGTCTTCCCTGTCAAACAGGTGCAGATCGCCGATGACCGGATCACCTGCTTCAATGATCCTGGCCATTTCCTCGTTAGTCATTACCGTATCCTCAAACAGCGGCTGACCGTTGTTATAACGTCCCGCATACACTCTTCTGGCTCTGGCATCCATGATGACATAGGTATCCTTCAGACCGGCATAAAGCTGCAGTGTGCTTAAGGTATAAACATCCTTGTTCATGATGGATCCGATGACTTTTACCATGGTCATGCCGATCCTGACGCCGGTATAGCTGCCTGGTCCTCTGGTTACCACCCAGCTGTCAATGTCATTGACTTCCAGCTGATGGCGCTCCAGCAGTTCGCTGACCTGAGGTATCAGATATTCAGACTGATGCTTGAAGCATTCCAGCTGAACATGGTCAATCAGCTGATCATCCCTGATCAGGGCAACCAGCAGAAATCTGTGTGATGTATCTATTCCCACTGTGTACATATCTTACTGATTACCTCCTCATATTTCTCGCCATATCCCTGCAGTGTCAGGGTACGGCTGTCATCGTCATTAATAGTGAATTCAATGTTAAGCAGCTGTTCAGGCAGAACATATTCGATGAAGTTGGCCCATTCAATGACACAGACCCCATCACCGTCAATGTAGTCTTCAAACCCCAGATCCTGGGTGATGTTTTCCAGACGGTAGGCATCAATGTGATAAAGCGGCAGTCTGCCCTTATATTCCTTCATGATCGTAAAGGTCGGTGAAGTGACCTTTCTCTCAATGTCCAGTCCTTTGGCCAGGCCCTGAGTAAAGGTCGTCTTGCCGGCTCCCAGATCACCGCTTAAGGTTATCAGTGTGCCTGCCGAAACAGCTCTGCCGATCATTTCAGCCAGAGCCTTTGTTTTCTGCGGTGAATCAGTAACAACTTTCCATTCCTTCATTTTCATACCTGCTTATTATAGTCCATCTTCCAGCCGCCTTCCATCCTTAAAAGATATTTTTTTACCTCAATGTGAGATCCATAGCCTCCTATTGATCCGTCATTGTTGATGACGCGGTGACATGGCACCACGATCATTATCGGATTGAAGTGCATGGCCTGACCGGTTGCCTGATACCCACGGCGGTTGCCGGCCATGATGGTAAGATCCTTGTAGCTGACAGTTGAACCGTACGGCACCGTCATCAGCGCCTCATACACTCTTTTACGGAAAGCCGTGGTAGTAAACTTAAGCGGCAGCTCAAAGGATTCTCTTTTTCCCGAGAAGTATTCCTTCAGCTGACTGACAGTTTTTCTTATTATCTCATTCTCCCTGGAATCCCCCTTTTCTTCCGTAAGGGATAATCCGGTCAGGGCCTCATCATCAGCAGTTATTTCCAGTATTCCTACCGGGCTTTCATAATATCCGGTATATGTCATGCTTCCACACTCACCCGCCTGTTCAGCGTTCCTTTCACTTCTTTTCAGACAGATTTTACATCGATCCTGTCAGAAAAATACGTAATTATCCAAACCTGACAGTTACTCTCAGATTTTCAATAACAGAATATTTATATATGTATATTATAGTGCTTTTTATATTTATGTGAAAATTATTGCAAAAAGATAATTCTTATGATAATATAAATCGCGGCTGAGGGAGTAGTTTACGCTTCCTGGTGTGATATGTCAACAGCACTGGTTAATAACCTGGCATATCTTAATAGACGAGACTCAGCACAGTTTGTTTAGCTGTGCGTGTGAAATGAAAAGTTCCCTGCACAGAGATTGTGAAAGGGATTTTTTAATCCCAGTTGGAGGTTCTATGAATTATTATCTTAAGTCAATTGAAGAGACACTGCAGGAAGTCAAATCCTCTCCTGAAGGTCTCAGCAGCCAAGAGGCGGAAAACAGACTGGCTGCCAACGGCAAGAACAAGCTTGCCGAACCGCCTAAGAAAACATTTATTCAGAAATTCGTGGATTCCCTGAAAGACCCGATGATCCTGATGCTGCTGGCTGCTGCCGGTTTATCAGCGATTACCACCGTTTATCAGAACGTTGCTCAGGGAGCCAATGAATCATATGCTGACCTGTTCATCATTCTGTTTGTCGTAACAGTAAATACTCTGTTAGGCATCTTACAGGAAAGCAAGGCTGAACAGGCCATCGACGCCCTCAAGGAAATGACCGCTGCCACCAGCAAGGTTCTCCGTGACGGTGCCCAGGTCGTTCTGAAATCCGAAGACATGGTCGTCGGCGACGTCGTAGTCCTGGAAGCAGGAGATGCTGTTCCGGCTGACTGCCGTATCATCGATAACCATTCCCTGAAGGTTGAAGAAGCAGCCCTGACCGGTGAAAGCGTTCCTGTCAACAAGATCATGGATATCCTGATGCTGAAGGAAAACTCACTGGACATTCCATTAGGTGACAGAACCAACATGCTCTACAGCGGTTCAACCATCGTTTACGGACGTGGTGCTGCTGTGGTTGTAGCTACCGGCATGGATACTGAAATGGGCAAGATCGCCAATGCCCTGAATGAAACAGAAGATGAGAAGACCCCTCTTCAGAAGAAGATGGCTGAATTATCTGCCGTATTAACCAAACTGGTAGTCGGCATCTGTGTATTCGTCTTTGCCTTCGGTGTCATCAGAGCTCTGATCTCCGGCAATCATCAGGACATTCTCGGTGTCATTCTGGAAACATTTATCATGGCTGTTGCCCTGGCGGTAGCTGCCATTCCTGAAGGTCTTCCGGCTGTAGTCACCATCATTCTTTCCATTGGCGTTACTGCCATGGCCAAGAGAAATGCTCTGATCAGAAAGCTTACCGCTGTTGAAACACTGGGCTGTACCCAGATAATCTGTTCCGATAAGACCGGTACTCTGACTCAGAACAAGATGACTGTCGTTGATGAATACACTTCTGACAAAGATCTGCTGGCAACAGGCATGGCCTTATGCAGCGATGCCTACATTGAAGAAGGTGAAACCGAATCTACCGGTGAACCTACTGAAGCCGCACTTGTCAATTACGCTTTCAAAAACAACCTGCCGCGCTATGAATTAGTAAAGCAGCAGCCTAGAGTCGGTGAAGCACCGTTTGACTCCATGCGTAAGATGATGTCAACTGTTCACCAGCTTGATAAAGGCTTTATCCAGTACACCAAGGGTGCCAGCGAAATGCTGCTGGAACACTGCACAAAGTACTTAAATGAAAAGCATGAAGTCGTCCCGATGACGGCTGAAATCAAAAAGGAAATTCTCCGCAACGTCAAGCTGTATGCTGACCGTGCCTTAAGAGTATTGAGCTGTGCCTACAGAGAATACGATAAGCTGCCGGAAAGCTTCGACGCAGAAGTTCTGGAAAACGATCTGACTTATATCGGCTTCGTCGGCATGATCGACCCTTGCCGTCCGGAAGTCTACAATGCCATTAAGGAATGCAGGTCCGCCGGTATCAGACCTGTCATGATCACAGGTGACCACATCGATACTGCCGTAGCCATCGGTAAGGATCTGGGCATCATCACTGATGCTTCCCAGGCCAAGGTCGGTGCTGAAATGGAAACAATGAGTGACCAGGAACTTGTTGAAACAGTTAAGAAAATTTCCGTCTGGGCCAGAGTTCAGCCTGAACACAAGACCAGAATCGTCAAGGCTTTCAAGAGCATGGGCTATGTCGTAGCCATGACCGGTGACGGTGTCAACGATGCTCCAAGCATCAAGGCTGCCGACATCGGCATGGGCATGGGCATTACCGGTACTGACGTCACCAAGGGCGTCAGCGACATGGTACTGGCCGACGACAACTTTGCAACCATCGTCAACGCCGTTGAAGAAGGCCGTAAGATCTACGACAACGTCCGTAAGGTATTACAGTTCCAGCTGTCTACCAACATGTCTGAAGTACTGACTGTCTTTGCAGCCAGCGCCATGGGATTTGAGATCCTGACCCCTGCTCACCTGCTGTGGGTCAACATGGTAACCGACAGTGCTCCGGGTTTAGCCCTGGGAATGGAAAAGGCTGAAGAAGGACTGATGCTGCGTAAGCCAAGAAGTTCAGATGAATCAGTATTCGCACACGGTGCCGGTGTGGACATGATCTTACAGGGTATCTTCATGGCCTGCCTGGTCATTGGAAGTTTCTTCATTGGTGATCTCATTGAATTTGGTAAAATTGATTTTGCCAGACTGACTGCTGAAGGTTCAGCCCATGGCATGACAATGGCCTTCCTGACATGTAACTTCGTGGAAATGTTCCATGCCGTAAGCATGAGAACTCAGAGAGGCAATCTGTTTACGATGAAGCATGTTAACTGGTGGCTGTTGGGAGCTTTGGCTCTGACCATCCTGTTAACGGTAGGCGTCATTTACATTCCGTTCTTCAGAGATCTGTTCAGCTTCACAGCTGTATCATTCAAGGAGTTTGCGATAGCCTTCGGCCTCGCCTTCTCCGTAATTCCGGTACTCGAGATCTTCAAGCGGATCTTCAGACGGATCGAAAAGAAGAATAATTAATGCAAGCTAAAAGGGTGATTTCTCAGGAAACCACCCTTTTATTGTGCTCTTTAAGCGTTTTTACCAGTAGATATCAAAGCTGAATGCTCTGGCAACCGTAGACTCACTTACGGCATTCTCCCCACCCAGGACGATGCCGTCAAAAACATTCCGATCATATATGAAATCAGAAATCAAGGTATTGGCTGTAACGTTATCATTCTGTACCAGCAGGATCGGTGCCGTTACTATGCTTGCCAGCGGTCCGCCGCATAATCCGTCAGGATAATTTGTTCCGGTAGCCAGGAAGGCAAAATACGGTTCAGGGAAATAATATTCAGCTATCTTTCTTGAGGTGGCATAGCGGTTTTCCCCCTTTAATCTACCGATCATGCTGCCGTACTTTTCCAGCTGTTTTGCGACTTTCTCACTGACGGCTCCTTCACCGCCAATGATGTGGAACTCTGACCCCTGTCTTTCCTTCAGGTAAGCTATCTGCCGGTCAGTCAGCTCATCTCCCACCAGTAACATTGGCAAAGCAATTGGTGAAGCTGACAGGGAGTCGGCATAGCCCTTGCCGGTACATACCAGCATGGCACCGTTGCCGCCCCAGGCAAATCCCGCTTCTTCCAGAATCTTGATATTGGTTTCATAACGGTTGTTACCGGCCAGTCTGACAACGTTATACTTTGAAGCCAGTGAACCGACCCATTCATCCGCAACAGCCCGCTGACCGCCCAGAACATAGATCTTACCGTCATCAGTCAGATGATGTCTGACATAGCTTCTTATATCTGCAGCATTATTCCGGTTGATAAGCAGGATCGGTGCATAATTCTTGATGGCCAGGAATGATCCGCTTAAAGCATCCGGGAAGTTATTGCCGGAAGCCAGAATGATTACTTCGGATGGCTGATCTCCATAATAGATATTTATCACATCATCAGCGATGCTCATGGCTGTTTTATATCTGTTATCACCGGCAATTCTGTAAATGGATTGTCCAGGCTGTTCCGGTGAAACTGCCGCTTCACTTTCCCGCTTGTTTGGCCGTGTGGCAGTGACCGTAAAGTAGTAAGTATTTTTGTCACCGTTGCCACTGTCATTCAAAGCTGCATGACAATCATATTTAGTTTCTATAGTTGAAGCCCATTCCACTGCCTCACCGTTCTGGTAAATGGTGATGCTGTATGTGACATTACTGTCATCTGACGGTTCCCATTCCGCCCAGCACTTGGTCCACCAAGCGGATTTCGGCGGGCTGGTTTTTCCTTCTGCCCTGATGCTGACAGGGCTTACGCACATCAGCATCATAAATACGCAAAATAACAAAGACATTACTCTTTTCATTTTTATTCCTCCCATTAATTGTTGTATATCTGTTTATTTCATTATACACAATATTACCGGTTTAATGAATGAAAGGCCCGCAATATCAGAAAAAAAGCTCCTTTGGGAGCTTTACCTGTTTTCTACGTGCAGATTCTGTTTCAGGAAACTTATGACCCTCTTCTTGACTGCCTCATTCCAGAAGAAACTGTGGCCGTGATCAGCGTTGTTTACCATTACCAGATAAGCTTCAGCATTTCTGCCCTTAAGAGCTTTATAAAGGTCAACACTGTGTGACAGCGGTACCAGACGGTCCTTGTTGCCGTGAACGATCAGTACCGGTTCCAGTGTATCGCGCAGATTGATATAAGTGAAAGCACTGGAACGCTCATATTCTTCCGGATTTTCATCAGCCGGCTTTTCAAAGAGCCGGGTACTGATATACCGGTTATCCTCAAGCGACATTCCGGTCTCACGGGAACTGAGATCCCTGATGTCAGTGACCCCATAGAAGTCCAAAAAGCCTCTCAGGGCAGGCAATTCCTCTGTCTCGTCCTGATTGTCAAGTACCGGCATATTCCACGTCAGAAAGCCCAGAACAGCTGTGTGGCCGCCGCTGGAATCACCGGCGAGGTAAACATTGTTCATGTCGATCGGATATTCCCGGGCATGCTGCCTGATGTAGCGGGCTGCCGTCTTGAGGTCAAGGATCTGAGCAGGGAACTTGGCCGTAAAGGCATCACGGTATTCGATAACGGCTACCGCAAAGCCGGATCTGACAATTGAATAATAGTCACCGAAGTTGCCCATCAGATTCTGCTCCATCCAGGCACTGCCCTTGACGTGGATGATCAGAGGATATCTTAAGGCATCGGCGTTTTCCGGAAACAGAAAGCGGATGTGCAGACTTTTACCGTTCTTTTTCCGGTAAGTAACCGCATCGGGACAGTTGACTCTGAGGTAGTCATAATCCCCTTCAATCACTTCCATTCCCTCAGCCCTGTCAGTCCATTTAGGGAATTCCGCATAACTGTATTTGAAATTGAAAGCCATGGTCTTTCTCCTTTAGTTTTTGTTCTTGAGAATGAATTCGGTGGTCTTGCCAGTCAGAATGTCACTCTGATACATCTTGTCATCCCATAAGCCGAACCCATGGTTGGCATCCCAGATCATCACCAGTTCCTTGGCCTTTCCGGTGGTCAGGGAATTGTAGGCATTGATGGAGAACTTCGGAAGGACCGTATCATCCTTTTCCCCATGACACAGCAGGACATTGCCCTGATATTCCCTGAGATATTCTGTTACGTCATAGACAACCAGTCCGTCATAGAACTTCTTTGACAGATGGATATAGGTGTCATCAAACAGATTATGATATACGGCATAACCGTTCTTCATTGCTTCATTATATAAAGGCTGGCCGTTATCATCGGTTCCAAACAGCTTCATTTCCTCGACCGGATGGGTAGCTGCCGTCCACAGTACGACAGTATCAGCCACAGGCTTTCTTAAGGCCGCATAAGCTGAAACAACTCTTCCGCCCATACTGTATCCAACAAGTACCAATCTTTTGTGAGAAGGCTTTAAAACAGTTCTGATGCAAGCTTCCACATCATCCATGCTGGTGTCCAGACAGTACAGATCAAAAGGTTCACTGCTTTCCCCGCAGCCGCACTGGTCCATCATGATCGAGTCAAAGCCATGCTTGGCCAGCTGCAATGCAACGGTAAGAAAACGTCCCCCTTCCGTCCTTTCTGCCTTGAAGCCGTGGACAAAGACTGCCAGGGCATCAGCTTCACCGTCAGCCGGTACTCTGGTAACAGGTATCAGAGTATTGCGGTATGATCTTACAGTTTCACAGATTGGTTCCATATTCATTCTCCATTCTTCTTTTTTACATAATAGTTATATCCCAGCATTCCTGCTGTGCTTACCAGAGCAGTTACGGCAAAAATGATAACTGATTTCCTGACATCACCCTCACCCAGGGCAGCACCCCGGAAAGTCGAAGACAATACCGAAGGAATGCGGGCAAAGAAAGTCAGCCCGATCCAGTGTGTGAACTTCATCCTGGTCAGACCCATGAAATAGCTTAGCAGATCCTTAGGAGTTCCCGGGATCATGAAGACAAAGAAAGCCAGGGTATTAAGCTTACGCGGGTTGTGAAGGAAGCTAAGCCTCTCAATGTCTTCCTTCTTGAAGAAGACTTCCACCATGTCCTGTCCGAAATATCTTACCGTCATGAAGATCACCATGCAGCCAATCGTAATACCGGTCAGACACAGCAGAGTTCCCTCCCATAATCCGAAGGAATAACCCCCTGCCACTTCAAAAGGCTCACCCGGTATAACGGCAATGATGACCTGCAGAGTACAGAGCAGAATGTAGATCAGTCGTCCCCAGATGCCGAATCCGTCGATCCACTCGGCAAATTTCTTTGGATCACTGACATATTTCAGTAACGGTTTTCCAATAACAGAGCCCAACACCACCAGCAAAACGGCGAAAATAATTATTCCGCCTATGTAAATTGCCTTTTTCTGTCTGTTGGTCAGAGTGCGTTTCATCTCTTCTATTATCTCATAATCTTAAGGCGATTTTCCTAAAAAATGCCAAAGAAAAAGGAGGATTCTCCTTTTGACTCACAATATCCGGAACAATAACCGGGCATAAACCGTAAAGACCACCGGTATCGGCAGCATGTACAGCAGTCTGACCGGGAAACGGTCATAGAGCGTCTGCATGACGATGTTGTCCGGATACATGGTGAACACGTAATTTGACTTTGGATTCAGTCCCGTTTTTACCATTATGATGTTGATGATGTGGGCAATTACCGCCAGCACTATGGTATATATCCCGGCCCAGATGCAGTCCTTCAGAGCCGGTACATAAAGATTCAGGGTATAGAAACTTAAGCATGTAACTATTAACAGACCGTGATACCCATAGAAACCGTAGGCCTGCCGGGAGAAGACCAGCTGATTGCGGTTATAGCTGTCAGGCATCACAAAGGCCAGAATGGCACCCCGCGTTCCAATGGAAACACAGTAGGCCATTATCGAGACATTGCGGGTAATAGCTGCGATGATGCATAACAGGGTTGCCTGATTGCACAGATAACATGGCAGTTCATTGAAGTAGTTGTAGTCAGCACGGATGTTCTTAAGGGAAAACTTGTAAATGCGCAGGATCACCAGTTCAATGATGCTCAATATCAGAACCAGACGGTACCTTGAATCTTCATTCAGATTTTTCCCTGAAACGGTAACCAGCAAAAGCACGGCAGCCGTCAGAATGACGTAAAACCACCACCATCTGTTGAATACACTGATCCTGGCTTCCTTCCTAATGTCCCCCATTGTAAAAATGTCCTTTCCCACGATTCTATTTTCGCATTTTTTCCCCTTCTTTTCAAAGATGTTACTTCAGGGCATACTAAAAGCATCTGCCAGGCAGATGCTTTTGAATTGTTTAGCCCTTGACAGCGCCGGCCGTAACACCTTCTACATAGTACTGCTGCAGGAACATGAACAGTGTAACGATAGGAACCGCGACAATGACACATCCGGCGGCGAACTGCGTAAACAGGTTGGTGTCCGGGTGAGTACCGAACAGCAGTGAATACAGTCCGACTGATACCGTCCAGTAAGCAGCGTTATCAGCACCGATGATTACCTTGGCAAAGATGAAGTCCATCCATGGTCCGGTAAAGCTCATTAAAGCCTGATAAATGATGATCGGCTTGGCTAACGGCAGTATTATCTTCATGAAGATTTTGAAGTTTGTACAGCCGTCCAGCTTGGCTGATTCAACCAGAGCATTTGGAATGACATCGAAGAAGCCCTTGGCAACCTGGAAACCCAGACCGGCACCGGCACTGTAAGCCAGTACCAGACCGATTACGGAATAGCCAGGATGGTTCGGGTTACCGGTCAGACCGATTGACTTCAACAAGAAGTAAATGGCGATCATTGACATGAACCCCGGGAACAGACCGATGATCATTGAAATGTTCATGAACGGTTTACGCATCTTGAATTTCAGCTTGGACATGCAGTAGGCTACCGAGAGTACCAGGAATGTTGAAATGACGCAGTCGATGATGGCAATAATCAGAGTATTGAGCATCCATCTAGGGAAAGCCTTAGGCACACCGTAGTAGGTAGCCGTAAACAGATCCTGGAAGTTCTTCAGACCGTAGGCCTTCGGGAAGAAGTTGCTGGTAACGGTACCGATGAAGGTTCCGTCCGGCTGATATTCACATCTGAAGGCGGAAAGTACGATCCAGATCAGCGGAACCAGCCAGATTATGCCTAACACGATCAGCAGAACATAGGTGATACCCAGAGAGGTCTTCCGGGCTCTGGACCGGCTTCTAGTTTTCTTAACAACCATTTCACTCATTGGAAAGTATCCTCCTCATTGTATGCCTTAGAACGTCTGTAGGTAACCAGCGTGATCGTAGCGGTGATCAGGAATGTGAAGATACCGATTACGGCACCGGTGTTATATGAACCCTGGTCAATGGTGACCTTGTACAGCCAGGTAACCAGCAGGTCGGTACCGCCGGCCTGATAGCCGGTATAGGCAGGACCGCCTCCTGTCAGTAAGAAGATCGTATTGAATGAGTTGATATTACCGACAAAGCTGGAGATCAGATACGGTGTGGTAACGAAGATGACATAAGGCAGCGTAATCTTAGTGAACATCTTAACGGTAGAAGCGCCGTCAACTCTGGCTGCCTCGTAAAGGTCAGCCGGAATGTTCATCAGAATGCCTGATGTCATTAACATGGTGTATGGAACACCGACCCACATGTTGACAATGATGACCATGATCTTGGCGATTTTTTCACTGTCACTTGGATGTAAGCCTAAGAAGCCGATTGGCTTGGCGATCCAGCCCAGATTTACCAGCATGCTGTTGATTGGTCCGTATTCACCTAACAGGTTACGGACAGCCAGCAGAGAAATAAACTGCGGCACGGCAATCGTGAAGATGAAGACAGTACGGAAGAACTTCTTCCCCTTCAGTCCCTTCTTGTTGATAAGCAGGGCGAGTATGATGCCTCCGAAGTAGCAGGTCAATGTTGCGAATATAGCCCAGATGAATGTCCAGCCCAATACCGGCAGGAATCTGTTCTTGATTTCAACGCCCAGTGAACCTTCCCCGGTGAAGACAGCTCTGAAGTTCTGGATCCCGTTCCAGTGGAACAGGTTGGTACCGATATCATTCATGTCCTGGCTGTTATATGTGGTAAAGGCCAGGGCGATCATGAAGATGGTCGGCAGAATGGTGAATACCAGAGCTGCAATGCAGGTTGGTGTCAGCATGGTGATGTGGAAACGGCTGTCAAGCAGTTCTCTTAAGTCATCACGGAAGCTTGTCGGTTTCTTGCCGATCTTCTCGTCCATGTCTGCCTTGAATGATGAAGCAATGTTCATTTCCCAGATCATGAAGTACATGATGATAACGGCGATGGTGACAAAGCCGAACAGAATGATCAGCTTGCAGTCAGAACCGATTGTGAAGGCACCCGTTACCGGGTCAAAGTCTCCGCCTTCTGAAAGATGAGTCAGTGACAGGTTGTACAGAGCTTTCCAGCCATATGGCGTGTCGTTGATTGACGGACAGAATACCATGAACCGGATAATCGCAATCTGCAATAACAGGAATATTGCACCCTTGACGTACTGTTTATGATAAAAGTTTCCTGCACCGAAAATAAAGTGGGAAAGCTTAGTTCCGATGGAACCGTCCTCGAAGCGTTTCCTGAAGTTGGAAATTCTCTCCTTCAGTGGTTCCAGCAGATCTATATTCTTTTTTTTCGGAACTTTATTTAATGTAGTTGTCATATTATCCCTCCATAAATAACGTTCGCTTAATTAATCAGATTAAGTTTACTGTTTATCCGTTTTATGCCTGTACCGGTAATGTTGCCGGGAATTCCTTTGGATTCTGTCCATGCATCCACAGATATTCCATCATGTATAAGCCTTTTCTGATGCCTTCCAGTGATTCAGTCTCAGATAAGATAACGTCACCGGTAGTAGGATATGGAGTCTTGTCAATGATGGCACGTAAGACAGCCGGAGCATTCTTTGAATAGTAGTAGGTATTCAGAGTACCGGTCAGGAATGGCTGAGGGATGCCCCATTCGGCCATTTCAACCTGCTTGCAGGCCAGCATGTACTGGCTTTCAGTTACCTTGCCGTTATCGAAGCAGCTCTTGATGTAGTCGCTGGCACCGACATAAGCCGGAACGTTGAGGCAGTTGACATATGATTCATTCTGAACTTCCTTGCTGGACATGTACTTGACCAGAGTCTGTAAGGCAGCATACTTGTCAGCAGAAGATGTTGCGTTGAGCATGAATACCTTGCAGTCAGCGAATGTACCGCCACGGTATACATCACCGGCCTTGACACCGCTTAAGCCTGCGCAGGCAGCATCAGTCAATGTGAAGGTCGGGATCAGAGCGATACCCAGGTTGGTTTCAGATAAGGCAGCCTTGGCTGAATTGTAATGCCATGCACCGCCGATTACGGCTAAGGCACCGCCGTTCTTCAGGTCTGCTTCCCAGCCGTCTGATGAAGCCCACTTGAATCCGTTAGGATCAGCAGCGTATTCCTGCAGCCATCTTACGATTGCGACAGTATCATCACCCTGGCAGTTTGAAGTACCCTTTGAACCGCCGGATACAGCTTCAGCACCAGCATAGATTTTAACGCTTGTGTTATGATCAGGAACTCTGGATGCCAGTAAAGGCCAGCTGTTATTGAAGCCGTCATCACCGGTTACGGTAATGGCCTTGCAGCCTGCTGCCTTGGCAGCATCTCTTAAGCCTTCAAATGTTTCAGCCTGCCGGTCAGAAACCTTGGCCTTGTTATAGTACATGAACAGAGCCTGTGAAATGTAAGGCACGCCATAGAGATATTCCTTGCCGTTTAATGTTGAATAGATGACATTCTGGAAGGAAGCCGGATTATCAGCCTTGACCTGCCGGATCAGAGATTCATCCGCAAACGGCTTGGCACACTGAGTTGAAGCCAGCTTGCCGATGTTATCATGAGCTACCGTGAAAATGTCAGCGGCAGCTGATGGGTCGTTTGTAACGGTACCGGCAACAGCACCGGTATCCATGCCCTTTACGGTTACGGTGTAACCGAAGTCAGGATGAGCAGCTACATACTCATCACATACTTTCTGGTAGAATTCAGCTGATTCTTCACCAACCCAGACAACGATCTTGCTGTCTTCAGGTTTTGGCTTGTTTCCACCGCCGTCTCCGCCGCCGGAACAGCCGGTCAGAAGCATGCAGGCTACCAGTAACACACTTATTAACTTTTTCATATTATTCTCCTCCATAAGTTAATGAATTGAACTGTACGATGTTTTTTCTATTAACATTGTGAATGTCCGATAATCACACAATGTCTTGTCCTTTCGGTTAAGCATAACCATGATCAGTCTTAACACCGGTACCAACAGGAATGTCAGTATTCCGGTCCACAGATACAGGGTCATGCTTTCAAATACGAATATGAATACGAATCTGCCCAGAACCTGATACCATCTGGCATAACTCTGTCGTGATTCATCAAACAGCGCTATGCCGGTCAGCCTCCTTCCGATCGTTCCTCTTGCCGGATCACTCAGAGGTATGATCAGAAACAGAACTGCTTCCGCAATTGCTGCGGCCAGGGCTTTCAGCAGATATCCATGAAGATTGGCGGCGAACATTTCATCTCTGTACGCCTGATCTGTGCTTAACCTCTCTCTGGCTTTCACCAGATCGTTTCCCACCTGTTCCAGAACCGTTTTTTCTATTTCCTTGTAGCTATCCACATGACGGTTATACTCAGCTGCCAGAGGTGTCCGGGTAATGACGTAAGTCAGAGCCATGAACACCAGAAACAGTGATACAACGTCAAATCCAGTACAGATAAGCCTTTTCAGAAATATCGGCTTGGAATTGGGCCGGAGCTGGTAAGTATGGCTGCCATTTTTGTCAGTCATACTAGCACAGCTTCATGTCGATTCTTGTTGAGTAAACTGAAACGTCCTTGGCATCAAAGGCCAGTCTGACCTTGTCAGCCTTGAAATCATCGGAAACGCGGATCAGCAGCTGTTCACCGGCAGCCTTGACCTGAGCGAAGCGGATGTTGCCATAGTTGACATATCCGACAACTTCACCGGCCAGACCAGGTTCGCCTTCCCCGACGATGCGGATGTTGTCACGGTTGACTGCATACTTGTAGTCATACTTGTAACAGTTGTTGCCATCGATCGAGTTGATCTTATAGCCGTTTTCCGGAGCTGTTTCAATTGTGTAATCACCAATGTTATAGAAGAAGTGCAGAACACGGTCGCCATTTTCCTTGACTTCTGTCTTGGAGAAGGTTCCCAGCATCGTTTCTTCATCATTAACAGCTGGCAGGATCTCCTTGCCGTTTTCATACAGGTTGATCTTTTCATTTGCCAGAGCGAAATGATAGATGTCACCGGCCTTAACTTCATCGGAAACCAGAGCGAACAGATAGCTGTCGCCGTTTTCCAGATAGGCAAGGTTCTTATCATCGACTTTTTCAATACGTGATACCTTCAGTTCAAAGTCCTTACCTTCAACGATGGCAAATGGCGGGATCTCCAGAGTGATTTCCTTACCGGTAATAACCTTCTTGTAAGCTTCCGGCAGAGCAACGCTGTGACCCTGTAATTCCATCTTGTCGCCAGCCACCTTGGCATGGATGGTATTGAACAGAGGGATCTTGTTCATTAATGTAATTTCGGTTACGGCATCGAAGAAGTGAACCTTTTCCGGATTAGGTACTGCATAGACAATGTCATCCGGATTGATGTCATCTCTGTCGACGACCTTGATGACGATGTTCTTTCCTTCGTCCTTGAGTGTGAATTCTCCTAAGGCATCGCCCAGTTTGCCGTAAACGATAGTCTCATTGCCGAGACGTTCAACGTTGGTAACAATGAGCTTGAGTCCGTTGCCTTCCTTATTCAGTGAGACATGCTCAGGACGGATACCGAAAGTAACGGTCCTGTCGCCACGGAGATATTCTTCGTGGATCTTGCATACTTTTTCGTATGGAAGCTTTACTTCGTCACCGTTGACGAATCTTACCGTAACCGTATCGCCTTCTCTTTTCAGAGTAACATCAAAGAAGTTCATCTGCGGTGAACCGATGAATCCGGCAACGAATTTGTTATAAGGTTCATTGTAGAGATTCATTGGGGTATCGATCTGCTGGACATAGCCTAATTTCATTACAACGATACGGGTACCCATGGTCATGGCCTCGACCTGGTCATGAGTTACGTAGATGAATGTGGTTTTCAGGCTTTTATGCAGAGCTGTGATTTCAGTACGCATTGCGGCACGCAGCTTGGCGTCCAGGTTTGACAGAGGTTCGTCGAGCAGGAAGACCTTAGGATCACGCACCAGAGCACGTCCCAGGGCAACACGCTGTCTCTGTCCGCCGGACATTGCCTTCGGCTGACGGTCCAGATATTCTTCAATATCCAGCATCTTAGCCGCTTTAAGAACACGTTTTTTGATTTCCTCTTCAGGCATCTTGCGATTTCTTAAACCAAACGCCATATTTTCATAAACGGTCATGTGAGGGTACAGTGCATAGCTCTGGAAAACCATTGCGATGTCACGGTCCTTTGGTTCCATGTCGTTTACCAGCGTGTCACCGATAAACAGGTCGCCTGCCGTAATGGTCTCAAGACCGGCAATCATACGCAGAGTGGTTGACTTGCCGCATCCGGAAGGACCTACGAAGACAATGAACTCCTGGTCAGCAATGTCAATGCAGAAGTCATTGACTGCCTTGTGACCATTCTCATAGACCTTGTAAATATGGGAAAGCTTTAAATTTGCCATATTTCTCCTCCTATCTTATTTTAGTAAAACGTTTTCATACTTTTATTATATTCCCATTCCGGGAAATTGTGACATAAATTACTCGAAATTCACATGATTTCTGTTCAGTTCGCCGATGACCCTGTCAATGCCGGTTGCCAGGGCATTTATGGTCCCCGCTTTCCCCTTTTTACGGTCATAGACAGTATATACATCATCCTTGAATCTGACGGATCCGATGTCCTTAATCGCGATCTGTCTTTTCTTAAACAGATAGCTCATGGTCAGTATTCCATCCTGCACGCAGGCATAATCCGTCAGCATCGCAAACAGAACGCTTCCGGAAGCCAGAGCCATTAATCCCAGAAAAGCCCGGATCGTAATGTTAACGGCAGTCAGGCCGGAAACAGTCAGGATCACGACGGCAAGTATTACGCTTGTACACAGTGCCGCCAGGGTAAACAGGAACGGACCCTTATCAGTTTCAGTTGAGATCTCCCCATGTTTCAGCATGTTAATTCACTTTCTTCAGTACCAGTGATTCATTGGTTCCGGCTGAAACCGTACCTGATACCGTACCGTAGCTGCTTCTGACATTGGAATAGACGATTTCGTATGTGCCATCCAGTTCGACCTTGTGGCCGATGATTGAATGAATGATCTTGTAATCATTGATGTCATATTCAATGTTGCCGTTGGCAGCGGTAATGATCTTAACCTGATTTCTGATCTCATCACGGCTGGCCAGACGGAATTCAGGAGTATTCTTACGGAACCGGATCAGTTCTCTGGTCTTCTTGAAGATGTCGTTATGCTGAACTTTCAGAGAGTAATCCATAACGTTGATGAAGTCACCGACATTGTAGGAGTTGCCTTCATATTTGCCGGTATCGCTGTAGCGCTTGCTTCTCATGAAGTCCTCACCTTCCTGAATGAAAGGCACGCCTTCAGCCAGGAATATGATCGAATCAGCCTGAGTATAAGCCATTGGCAGTCGTTCAGGCTTCATTGTCTGAACCAGCTGGTCATACAGCGTGTAGTTGTCATGGCAGGCTACATAGTTGAGTACCTGGTTAGGGTTGATGTTAGCCCCCTGGATGGTATCCCGGGAGAACTGCCCCTGAATGCCCAGTGTTATTACTGAGGTATTGGAGTTGTCACCCTGAACATAACCCTTGGCCGGGTTGTTCTCGCCTCTTACGGCATTGCGGATGACATCGTTGAACGCACCTACCAGAACATTGTCACCGCAGAAGAAATCCTGCCCCAGTGACCGCTGAACAGTTGTCTGACCTTTCAGGTTGGAAGCACTGGTTCCAGCTTTCAGCTTGGTGGCTCCGCCGGTCCAAGGTTCGCCATAGATCATGATCTGCGGATAGATGTATCTGCAGTCATTGTAGATGTCAATCATTGTCTGGTTGTCGATCAGACCCATTAAATCAAAACGGAAACCGGAGAGATGATATTCATCGATCCAGAACTGACAGGATTCACGGAAGAACTTGTTGACCATGAAACGGTCAGAAGCCATTTCGTTGCCGCATCCTGAGCCGTTATAGAAGGTTCCGTTGGCTTTTGTGCGGTAGTAGTAATATGGCACCAGCAGGTTGAAATTGGAGTTCTCGGAAGCGCTGGTGTGATTGTAGACAACATCCATGTTGATGGACAGGCCGGCCTTATGCATGGCCATTACCATTTCCTTGAATTCCCTGATCCTGTTATATCCGTCATACGGATCAGTTGAATAGCTTCCTTCCAGAACATTGTAGTTGAGCGGGTCATAACCCCAGTTATAATTGTCGTCACTCATGAATGAGGAAACTCTGGTTTCATCCACTGAACTGTAGTCATAGAACGGCTGGATCTGAACATGGGTAATGCCCAGTTCCTTCATGTGATCCAGACCGGTCGTAACCGTCACACCGTTTTCCGTATAGGTGGTTCCTGTCTGAGCCAGACCCAGGAATCTGCCGCGGTACTTTTCCTCAACACCGCTGGTCGGTGAAATGGTCATGTCTCTGATATGGATTTCATAGATCGAAGCATCAACAGCGTTTCCTTCAAACGGCCTTACATCACTGCTCCAGCCGTCAATGGATCCGTTGAGTCTGGTGAAATTGACGACCATGCCCCTGCGGCCGTTGATGCCGGCACTTCTGGCATATGGGTCAACTACTTCATTGGTTCCCTTTGAATTGGTCACGGTATATGTATAGTATTTCCCGTCAAGATCTTCATTTACGGTATAGCTGTAGACACCCTTTTCCCCCATGCTCATATCATAGGTAGCGAGAGGAGTCTTATCCGTCATGTAGTCACCGGTATCGTAGATATTCAATACCATGGCCGTGCTGGTTGGTGCCCATACCTTGAAGGTCGTGGCGGTCGGATTGTTTTCATTATCAAAAGTAACACCCAGGTCATCCCCTGTATATGTGTACTTTTCATTAAATTCTTCTGTATCAAAATAATTAGTCAGCATCAGGTCAACCTCATTAATCCAGCTGTTGTCAAAGCGGTAACTGACGGTTACCACATCGTTTATGTTCAGTTCACGCTTGAGCGTCAGATTTGCCATCTTGAGAGAATCGTCAAATTCCTCCATGGTGAAGTCCTTGTATTCCTCACCGTTGATCTTGATCCCAAAGCGCGGTCTGTAGGACTTGAAATCAGCCCTGATTGGCTTGAAATAAGCGCTTATCGTATTGCTGTTTCTTAACATGGCATAGCTGATGATCGACTTGCAGGCGTTCTCTTCAGTATCAAATACCGTAGCTTCCTGAGTACGGACATAGACATTCTGGACACCGCCGTTACTCTGCGGTTCTACCTCGATCGATCTGTCGCCATCCGGGTCCTTGGACCAGTTATCGGTTCTTACGATGAAACCTACCAGATCAGTTCCCTTTCCTTCGGAAATCACGTTAAGATTCAGATCGGCATAGACACCGTAATCATCATAACCGGTAAACTGATAGGCTGCTCCATTGCCGCCATTGGCCATGTCCCAGGCCCAGACGTTCCAAGGCTGGTAAACCTCACGGTTATTGCCGGTATCATCGTTTCTGCGGTAATGCAGACGGACGATCTTAGTATCTTCCAATGGTTTGGAAGCGTAGTCGGTATCATCCTTACTGTACCGGGAAATGACATCCCCAGCCGGCTCCAGAGAGATCGGAACATCATCAGGTCCCTCATCCTCCTTCTTACAGCCACCCAATATCAGAGTAAGAAGCATCATTACTGCCATTAACAGTGTCAGAGATTTTCTTTTTCTCATCATCTTCTCCTCCTTTTTAGAATCCGCTCATGTCGACAAAACCGCTGCGCAATACATCATCCTTGATGTCCGCTGACTGCTTGATGACATTGGAATCCCATTCGTTTAAATTCGTTATTTCATAACCCTTCGGGAAAATGGCGATCAGGAAACCTGTCATGCCGGTAGTATCAACCAGCATTACGCCGTCTCTGATTTCATAGTCCTTGCTCCATTTACCCGGCAGCCAGCTCCAGATGTAGAGCTCATAGTCGCCATTGAGATATGACGGGTCAAGATTGAGAACATTGAATCTTCCTTCAACGGTTTCCATCTTCTTATAAGTGAAGGTCTGTTCAAAGACATTGATACCCTTGCGCAGATAGACATGCAGATCAACCTTGCTGTCAGACACATGATCCTTCATGTGGAGCGTGGTCTCAGCGCTGATGTCAGTCTTGCCGGCCTTGTCATTGTTGAACCAGTAGTAGCCCTCATCATAGTTTTTGGCATTCATCGTAACTTCCAGATCATCGGTAAATGAACAGTCACGTTCTGAGATGGTCAGCTGCGGATGAATGTCCCTGCTTCTGGTAATGACTGCTACACCATTGGAATCAAACATGACTTTGGCAACGCCTTTGTCAACAACGACCTTGTTGCCGGTCAGAGCATCATAATAGTTACCGCTTTCCATATGTGGTACTGCAACCTCAACTGTTTTCTGAGGTGTAATATCTCCGAGATTTATGATCAGAACTCCCTGATCATTATTACCTATCTTTTCAACAACGTAGCATGTTCCATCGACTGATTCATAACTTTCAGCATCATAAAAACGGTTATGGAATCGGTTGGATACCGCTACCCGCTCACTTTCATAAGCGTAGGAGCCGATCTTGCCGACTTCCAGACCGTCAGTCGGACGGGCCAGATACAGTCCGCCTAACCCTTTCTTGGCAGCGATGACTGCCCAGTACTTGGCTATTCTGATCGGAGTGTAATGGGTATTGGAACTGACATATTCGTCATGGCTTTCCACCCAGGCAATCAGTTTGGTAGCATCATCGACCTTAAGAGTGGCATTAAGTATCATATTGGGATCCTTTTTGGATACGGCACTCTTATATTGAGAAGCAAAGCCATCATCAGTTACCAGCATCATTGAAGTATAGTATGACAGCGGTCTGTTTGCCGGAGAATTCAGGATCTCTCCGTATACATACAGGTTTTTCCCGGTTTTCTTCTTATAATATTCCTTTGCCTTGCCGACCGTATTTTCCCAGAAATCACTGGCATAGTCAGGGTCCTGGGAAGTTTCGATATGCTTGGCGGCATCAAAACGGAATCCGTCGATTCCGGCATCAATGCATTCTTCCAGCAGCGAAAGAATTCTGCCCTGGACATATGGATTGGCGGTATTCAGGTCAGGCAGGTTTCCGTAAGGATAATACTGCGTTTCGGCTCCGCTGCCCTTCGCGTTCTTATTATGGTGGAAGGTCACGCCGTTGCCGTCGGTATCCTCATTGCGGTTGGCATAGAGAACCGGCTCATAATCAGCTACCGCTGCCATGACGGTTGGCGTACCGTCTTCTTCCTTTCCTTCATCATCGGTAGTAGCCATGTGGTTGGCGACAATGTCAGCCAGAATGCATATATTATACTTTTCTGCTTCCCGGCAGAGAGCTACCAGATCATCCTTGCTGCCCAATGATGACTTGTCACCTATGGAGAAGCTTAACGGCTGATAGAAAGCCCACCAGGCTGAACCGCCGCTTTTAGGCTGCTGTACCGGCATGGTCAGAACATTCTTGAAACCGGCATTGGCTATGTTCTCCAGGTTTTCACGGATCTGATTATAAGTCCAGTTAAAGGCATGAAGAGTCAGGCCATCCTCGGCATTATCCGGCAGTCTGTCGGTATAGTTATCCGCAAAATCCTGATATTGTGATGGCTTGTTATCCCTGCAGGCGGTAAAACTGCAGGCTAACAGTACTGCCATCATTAAACACAATAGTTTTTTCATGGTTCTTTCCTCCTTCCGGATCATTATTTCCGGGGGACAATTACAAGAAAGGGCTTCACATAATGAGAAGCCCTGTCATTTAAGGTTAGGTATTTGAATTATTTCTTTTCAGCAGAAACGACTACTTCATCACCAAAGGTAATTGTTACAACATAAGTGCCATCTTCAGCAGCTACTAAGTTAGAGCCATCTGCAGCACCCCAGTTGTTGTCCCATGCGCTGTCAGCACGTACCTTGAATTCATCGCCGGCCTTTAATTCAACTTCAGCACTCCAGCTGTTGTTTTCGCCAGCTGTCATTGGGAAGTCTTCCTTGCCGCCCCATTCAGTCATTGAGCCGACAACACCGAACTGATGTTCAGATGGAACAAATTCAACGATCAGTTCCTGAGCCTGTCCATCTCTTGCTTCCTTCAGAACTAAGCCGATGCCATAGCCTGGAGTTGAAGCAGATGAAACTGAAGTATACTGAGCGATGACCAGAGTATACAGACCCGGAACACCGATGCATGCAGGGTTGCTGGCCCATGAGAAACCGTATTCATCGTTTTCTTCCTGCCATACAGGCATGAATAATGTATCAGGTGTTAATGATTCAGCATGAGCTGTCTTAGGGTCAGAGATCCACTGGTCTTCTGCATATACCTTGGTATCGCCATCAACGTCTACTGAGCACTGAGCAACCTTGAAGGCATTAGAGCCGTTTACTCTGTACAGCTTGCCGTCGATCAGAGCGTTTGTAGTCCAACCGGCATCGTTTACACCTAATACTATATCGATAGTATACAGATATTTGATTTCCTTGCTGGAAAGAGTGTTATATAAAGCTTCGTTGATTGTCTTGACATCTTCAAGAGCAATTGCCTTTAAGGCTGATGCTTCATATAATGCGGTATCCTTACCGTTCCATCCATTCTGAGTTCCATCAGCTAATAAATACTGACCATGAGCAACCCATGCTGCATGAGTATCATCAGCTAAAGGCTTTGGTGCTGGCTTACCGCAAGCGGCCATTGACAGTACCATCATTACTGATAATAAAGCAACTAAAAATTTTTTCATTTCCTATCTCTCCTTCTTAATTTGTTTTAGAAAACTTTGTTTCAACTTTATAATATCACAAATATTTCACATGTTAAGAAAAAACGTTTTCCTAAAGTAAAATTATTTTTATAAAATACCTTTCCGACCGGGTTTTACGCTGTCTTAATGCTCAATTCCCACTTCACGGCAGTAATTGATCATGTTCTCGGCATACTTTGACGGGCCACCCTTTTCCAAGGTTGAAGGACCGGCAACCATTGAATCAGCCCCAGCCCGGACATACAGTTTTCCATGTTCCGGAATGATGCTTCCGTCTACCGTTATCTCAATCTTGTGATCAGCATGAGAGCAGATCTCCACCAGCCTTTCCAGTTTTTCAATGGCATTAGGTACCATTGGCTGTCCGAAGAATCCCGGGTTGATGGAAAGGAAGTTAACAAAATCCAGAACCGGCAGAGCTTCACGGACATACTCCAGGGAAATGCTCGGACTTAAGGCGTATCCGGCCTTCAGCCCCTTCTTTTTCAGATTCTGCAGCAGACGGTAAGGCTGGGCACAGGTTTCCGGATGAAAACTGACGCGGTCCCCTTCTCTTAATTCATAGTATTCAAGTATTCTTTCCGGATTATAAGCCATGCAGTGCACATCCAGCGGAATGTCGGTCAGAGAGTGCCACAGCTTGGCTTCATCAGTCCCCATCGCCAGATTAGGAACGTAATGACCGTCCATGATGTCAAAGTGCAGACCATCGGTCTTTGTCTCTTCAAAGGCTCTGACATAGTCCATAATTTCTCTTGGGTCCAGCGCCCAGATCGAAGCATAAAACTTGATTTTCTTCATGTTAATTCTCCTTCTTATATTCTTCCATGAAACGGCTGACGGCATCTTCCCAGTCACTCATTTCATCTTTAAATGTATCTTTATACAAAAGTGAGATCATCGCTGTATTCTTATGCCTGCGGGCATATCTGATGGCAGAAGCCTGGGCAGGCTGCACCTGATCAGGTGAATATCCGGCCATGGTACACAGTTTTAAATAGAACTCATATCGGGAAGCCCGGCCATTATTGCAGATATGGTAAGTGCCATAGTATTCGGTATTGGCCATTATCTCAATGGCTCTGGACAGATCCCGCGTATAGGTATTGGAGCATCTCTGATTTACGGCAGCCGGAATCACTTCCCCTTTCGCCCATCTGGCAAACAGGCCACGGACCATGTTGGTTTCCCGTCTTCCTTTCAGTCCAAACAGCAGGCCTGTTCTGACAATGAAATGACGCTCACACAGTTCCTTTACTGCCTGTTCACCCGCAAGCTTGCTGGCACCGTACACATTGATCGGTCCGACCGGATCGAATTCGTGATACACGTTCTCCTTTTCACCATCAAAAACCGCATCAGTACTGATGTAGACCATTTTTGCCCCACATTTTCCGGCTGCCATGGCAACGTTTCTGGTTGCCACTGTATTTGTAAGATATGTTCCCTCAGGATCTTTTTCCGCTTCATCAACGTTCTTTATTGCCGCTGCATGTACAATTGCATCTGGATGAGTGTCTTCAACAAAATGCATTACAGCTTCCAGATCTCTGAGATCCAGCTGCTTTCTGCCCTTCAGTCTGATGACTTCATGACCTTTCGCTTCAAAATGATCCGCAATCTCCTCACCAAGGAGACCGGATGCACCGGTAACCATTACTCTCATATTTCTGTTCTCCTGTCTTCAGTATACTACAGTGACAAAGAAAAACAGACAGGAATGAACCTGTCTGTATTTTCTAAGCGTAAATTCTGTCCAGCTTGTTAATGCATTTGAACAGAAATTCAATGAACTTCTCTCTGTCAGCATCAACCAGTACGGTCTTAGGGTTCTTCAGTTCACCCTTGTAGCCTCTGGTATCAACTACGGTCATCCCGCGGCAGTATCTGCCATCGGTTTCAATGTACACCTCGTATTCTTCAGCAGTGAAGAATTCCGGATGAATAAGCCAGGTGACCGGAACAGCGTCGAAGATTGCTGTTCTGTCCCAGCCGTTTCTGATGGCATAACCCTGATAGAACTTCATCAGGTCATAAACGAAACGTGATACCTTGCCACCTTCAGCGAACTTCTCTGTTTCAGTTAACAGAATGCTGGCAGCGTAGCAGACTTCCAATGGAGCCATGACGACCTTGATACCTGAGTCAAAGACGATCTTGGCAGCGTCCGGATCATGATAGATGTTAAACTCAGCCTTTATCAGAGTGTTGCCTCTGTTTATACCCCCGCCCATGATGGCAATGCAGTCGATCTTTTCCCGTAATTCAGGATAGGTCTTTAAGAACAGGCCCATGTTGGTCAGAGGTCCGATGCAGACCATCGTAACCTTATCTTCTGCTTCCATAAGAGTCTTCTTCATGAACTCAATGGCATGCATGCCTGTTGGCTTTGAATGAGGTTCCGGGATCTGCGGACCATCCATGCCGGTAGCACCGTGTGCCTGCGGCTGGACATCCAGTTCCTTTACCAGCGGTGTTGAATAACCCATTGATACCGGGATATGAACACCCAGATAATCCTGGACTTTCAGAATGTTATTTGTGACCTTTGTCAGTGTCTGATTGCCGGCAACAGTCGTAATACCCAGAATATTCAGCTCTTCCTGATTGGCCAAAGCTACCAGGAATGCTATGACGTCATCGTGTCCCGGATCGCAGTCAATAATGATGTTACGCATTAATGTTCCTCAATCTTACCACGCTTGATGCGGTAGTAATTGATGATTGATGCTGCAGTCAGGATGACGAAGACTGAGAAGTATGGAATTGCACCTACCAGGTCTGTCGGGAATGCACTGTTGGAGCTGAAGATAATGGATACAGCTCTGAAGACAGCGAAGATCACACCTGAGAGAATCAGTGTCCAGTAATTTCCGTTGGAGATACCGTTGGCAGCAACGCCCATCCACCCCTGACCGGAGACCATTCCCTTGGAGAAGATCTTCAGATAGTTCAGTGACAGATATACACCGCCTAAGGCAGCGAAGACACCTGATAATACCAGTGACAGTACCTGCAGTCTTTCAACATTGATACCGGCAGTCTTGGCAGCATCAGCGTTCAGGCCGCATGCTCTCATTCTCATTCCCAACGGGGTCTTGTAGATAACAATGAACATGATGATTACCAGCAGCCAGCAGATGTATGTCAGGATGTACTGACCGGAAAGGATCTCACCGAGGATAGGTATGTCCTTAATTATCGGTATGTCCAGAGTATACAGGATCGGTGTGGCAAGAGAAGCAGTTGTTCCCTTATCACCAGTAAGCTGATAAAGAATGAAGATGGCAACTGAATCAGCAAACGTATTCAGCGCGATCATGATCAGGAAGGCATCAGCACCCAGCTTCATGGAGAAGAAGGTGATCAGCAATGCAGTCAGAATACCAATGGCAAGACCGCAGATAACACCGAGCCAGGCATTGTTGAACAGATAGCTGCCCAGAACACCGGCCAGTGCCGAGAATGTCATGATGGATTCAATAGCGATGTTTCCGATACCGGTACTTGCGGCTGTAAAGGCACCTAAGGCAGCAAATACGATAGGTGTGGCAAGACGGATGATCGCCTGCAGGAATCTCATTGTAAACAGGGTTGAAAATACACTACTCCACATGTTCCTCTAAGCCCTCCTTTAATAACTGTTTTTCTCTGAACTTCCTTAAGAAGTGCTGAGAAGAAATAAGCATGATAACAATACCTTCAACAACGGCAACGATTTCGGAAGGAACTGACTTGTCAACGAAGTACAGGATCGCAGTACCCTGTTCAAGATACTTGATCATGAATGCGGCAATAATGATTCCTATCGGATTGTTACGTCCTAACATTGACAGCAGCATTCCGGAGAAGCCTATGCCAACCAGGGACTGTGAAGGTGTGTAGAATGAGGTCTGCGTCAGCAGGGCTGTGGCAGCTCCCATGCCGGAGAGAACACCGGCGATTGCGGCTGTGGAAATGGCCAGCTTGAAGGCACTGATTCCGGAATATTCGGCAAATCTAGGGTTGGTTCCGGCCAGTCTGATCTGATATCCAAGTCTGCTCTTCTTCATGACCAGATACAGGATGATCGTTACGGCGATCAGGACGATGAAGCAGGCTGAAATTCTTAATGGCTCATACAGATAGCCGATCCTGGCAGTAGCCAGATAGTCTTTTGAGCTGTTTCCGCCTCTCTTCAGCGTTCCCAAGAATGTTCTGACAACATATGCGGCAATACCGGCATAGATTGAGTTAAGCATCAGGGAAACAACCATTTCATTGGTCCCGAACTTTGCCTTCAGGAAGCTTGGCAGAATCATCATGATTCCGCCGAATGCCATAGCACCCAGGAAGCACAGGACCGGATGCAATACTGGACTGGTGCTTACAGGATTGATGGCGATGGCTGTAACAACTGCACCTGAAAGGATGTAGATACCTTCAGCACCCAGGTTGAAGGCACCGGCACTGAACAGTACGCCTGCTGCCAGACCGGCAAAGGCATATGGAATGAAGCTTTCAATAACAGCGCCGATATATCTTGTCTTTGTTAACGGACCTGTCAGGATCGTGATGATGGCATTGACCGGGTCACTGGAAACCAGACACAGAATGACAAATGTGATGGCTAAGGCAATCAGAATGGAAATGAACATTTTAACTGCGTCAAAGAACTTTGGATTGGAAATTGACAGCTTATAGTTTTTTGACAGCTTGCTGAACTTGTTCTCAGTCATTTAATGCACCTCCAATCTCTTCGGCTGACTGATGCTTGGCACCCAGCATGTACATGCCGAGTTCATTTTCATCAACCTTGTTTGCATTAGGGAAATATCCGGCAATCTTGCCGTTGAACATTACGATGATACGGTCAGAGAGATCCATGACCTCATTGAGGTCGGCTGATACCAGCAAGATTCCTGCTCCCTTATTACGCATTTCGATCAGTTTATGATGGACGAATTCAGCAGAACCGATATCGATACCGTGTGTCGGCTGTTCGGCAATCATGAATGTTGAATTAGTGTTGTATTCTCTGGCAACGACAACTTTCTGAACGTTACCGCCGGACAGGCTGTTTACGGCTGCCCGGGCATTCTTGGTCTTGACAGCGAATGTCTTGATCAGTTCGTCAGACATCTTGGCGATGGCCTTGGCATCCATGAAGAGCTTGCCGTTAATGTCTTCTCTTGTATAGTAAGTGGAAATCAGGTTGTCGCTGATAGGAAGTTCACCGGCAACACCGTCAACCATTCTGTCTTCCGGAATGTATGCCATGCCGATCTCTCTTCTGCCCCGGATCTTTAAGTCATTTACGGTCTTGTCGCAGATATTGATGTCTCCGGTATACCGGGTTTCTTCCAGACCGGTAATGCACTTGACCAGTTCCTGCTGGCCGTTACCTTCTACACCGGCAACACCGAGAATCTCACCGCGCTTGACTGCGAATGATACATTATTCAGAACAGGCTTGCCGTTTCTTTCCATGTACAGATCGTGGATTTCCAGAGCTTTTTCGTTATGGAAATCCTCATGAGTCTTGTACTCATCCATATCGTTATCCAGGTCACGGCCGATAATTAAGTTTGTCAGCTGTTCCATGGTTAATTCCGAGTTCAGATATGTACCCTTGCTGACACCGTTTCTGATTACTGAGATCTTGTCGGAAATCTGCTTGACCTCTTCAAGTTTATGAGAAATGAAGATGATCGTATGACCCTGTTCCTTGAAGAAACGCAGCTGGTCAAACAGCTTCTCAGTTTCCTGAGGGGTAAGGACAGATGTTGGTTCGTCAAGAATGATCAGTTCAGCATTACGGTAAAGTGTCTTCAGGATTTCAACTTTCTGCCTTTTTGCTACTGACAGGGTGGAAACCTTGGCAGTAACATCGAGTTCGAAATCATATTTGTCAGATAATTCCTGACATCTCTTGGCTGCTTCTTTCTTGTCAATGAAGATGCTCTTGGTCGGTTCTTCACCAAGGATGATATTATCAACGATGCTGAATGATGGAATAAGCATGAAGTGCTGGTGCACCATTCCTATTCCGGCATGAATGGCATCCATTGAACTGTTGAAATGTGTTTCCTCACCCTTGTATGTGATCGTTCCGCTTGACGGTTTTTCGATACCGAAGATCATCTTCATCAGTGTGGATTTGCCCGCACCGTTTTCACCCACGACGGAGTGGATCTCTCCTTTTTCAAACTCCATGTTAATGTCACGGTTAGCAACAGTACCGTTAGGATAAACCTTGGTAACTTTTTCAAGTTTCAATATAGTCTCTTTCATAAGACCCCCTTACAAATTTTTAAAAGTCATGCGCCGTAAAAAACAGCGCATGACTTAATGCATAAAAATCAGATTATAGATTAGTCAATACGATTTGCATCTCTGACTTTTGGCCATTCAGTAGCATAAGTTGCTTCATCCCAAGCCTTGGTATCAACAACTTCAACAGCACCACTGGCAACTTCTGCCAATGTAGCAGCAACCTTTGCTCTTACTTCTTCACTGGCATTTGCAAGATAGTATTCGTTTTCAGCCAGACCTACACCATTCAGAGCGATGCCCCAAGTTTCAGCCTTGCCTAATTTGTCCTTGTATGTGCCGTTAGCAACCATTTCACATACTGCCTTGAAAGCAACGTTAGTGTTCTTTAAAGCAGAAGTTAAGATTGTGTTAGCCCATGCAGGGTTTGTATCCTTGAACTGTAAATACTGGTCCTGGTCAACGCCAATGCACCATACATCATCATGTCCTGAGCAAGCATCGATAACACCGTTACCTAAGCCACCGGCAACCTGCCAGATTACGTCAGCGCCCTTGCTGATCATATCTTCAGTAACTTCCTTACCTAAAGCTGTATCAGAGAATGAACCTGGATAAGAGATGACATACTTGACACCCTGAGCAGCTAATACCTGGCAGTAACCACCGATAAACTGGTTCATATCCTGTGATTCCATACCTACTACTACGCCGACTGTACCAGTCTTTGTAACTGCTGCAGATAAAGCACCAACAACATATCCTAAGTCATCAAGAGCCCAGTCAACTGCGTAAACATTCTTTGGTACTCCACCTTCTGGGATCCAAGAACGGTCGAAGTTGTAGAACATCTGGTTAGGATACTTTTCAGCAGCCTTGTATAAGAAGCCTTCATAAGTACCGTTACCGGAAACAACGAGATCATATTCGCCGTTTTCGCAAACGTTGTCATACCAGTTCATCCAGTTGGATTCATCAGCAGCACCGTTAGGGTCGCATTCGATTACCTTAACTGAAATATTGTTGTCGGCGGCATCAACTTCCTTAGCGGCCTTAGCTAATGTGTCGAAATAAGACTGGTCACCAGTGAATGGAAGCAGAACAGCGATCTTTGTTCCTTCATCAGCTGGAGTAGGCTCTGGTCCTGGAGCCGGTTCTGGTTTGTTGCATGCTGCTAAAGATAATACCATCAGCACTACAAGCAAGATTGATAATAGTTTTTTCATTTTTCCTCCTCTTTACTCTTATCTGTTAAAATGCCTTGAAGCATTCATAACCAATTCTATAGCCGGGAACAGTTTCCCTTTGTCAATATGAAAAAATAAAACAATCTTTTAACGAAATAATTGTAACATTGATATAGCCTCTTTTCAATGTGGTTTTGCTTTTATGGGATTAAATAATGGTGTAAAATGAGAAAGGTTAATAAAGGAGATTTAATAATGACAGAATACTATGATGCATGGGCTTACACAACTTCAAAACACGGCATCAGTGCCGATTTACTGATTTCTGCTCTTCAGAAGTGTATCAGAAGAGGACAGGAAGATCTGGCAATGCGTTTTGCCTACGAACTGTATGTTACTTCACCGTTCCATGAGGAAAAAGTCTGGAGCAGACTGCAGGTCATCAGCATTGAGGACATCGGCTTCGGTGATCCAAATGCTCTGATCGTCGTCAGGACCCTGAATGAAATGAGAAAGGAATATCAGTATAACGACGGTGACCGTCCAATCTTCTTCCTGTATGCCATCAGATATCTGTGCAGACAGAAAAAGGAAAGATCAACAGACCAGATCAAGAACATCATCATGATGGAAAATGCCAAGGGCGAAATTCCGGAAATTCCTGATTACGCCATTGACATGCATACCAACAAGGGCAGATTTGAATTAGGAAGAGATGTCTTCTATTTCCTTGATGAAGCATCAAAGGTCTTCCCTCTGGCTGATGATTATGATGACAAGTATTTCAAGCAGCTATACAAGATGTACGAAGAGGAATTAAAGAAAGAAGAAGAATAAAACAAATGAAAGAGGGTTTTCCCTCTTTTCATTATGCTCTGATTTTCAGATTCTTTATCACAGCATCACCGTGTTTAACAATGAACCCTGCAATGCCTCTGTGTCTGCCGGCAGGATTGTCAAAGCTGAATTCCCTGTCATTAAGATGACATATGATTCCATTATCCTCGAACCTGATGCTTAATTCATTAACTCCTTTTTCATGCCTGTTGGCTTTTCTTTCAATGACTGAAACGGTGTCATCCTTTCTTATCAGGCTTACCGCATCATCACTGATCTCCAGGGCACTGTAATGCATGTATCCCTGAGAATCAAATACCACAGAGAACACACCTTTCATTATTTCAAATTCCGTATCCAGTTCCCTTACCAGCATATCAAGGCTGCCTGTAGTGATAAAGCCGTGATCGTCACATTTGCCCCTTAAGCCCTTTTCGTCAAGCTGCCAGTGGCCGCTGTGAGGAACATAGCCCCTGATATTGACCAGATCATCACCCCGGTAGCGCGGTCCGTAGGTATCATAAACATAACCGGTAAAGTCATTCTCAAGGCAGGCAGACGGAATGATCCGGTAATCTGTTACCGTGATTCCATCCTGATAAATCAAGCCGTACTTATGGACAGTCAGATTTACACCGGTCGGTACCGTGAATTCCATGTCTTTCGAACCTTCCTGACCATAATATATCTTACCATCGCAGTCTTCAACAAAGATCCTGGCCCTGCCGTCTACGGTGAATCTAATGACATCTCCCGGATAGACTGTCGGACTGTATACCGGATCATAGCGGGCATCATAAACATCATCACCCAGATAATAAGAATATTTATATAACTTTGTTCCGTCTGAACTAAGCTGATCATTATTTACCGTAACCTGACCATCACTGAAAAATCCTTCCGTTGCGTATGGCAGTGAAAAGTGCCGGTAATCAGAAGCCTTAAGTCCCTGCAGCTTCATGGCGAGTTTAGCAAACATCACCGCACTTTGTGAAACAGTCTGAATGTTCAGGCAGCCTACGCAGCTGGAAGCATTGAGCACATCGTTGATTGGAATGATCCACCTCGGATCAATTCCCTCAATTCCCACCAGGGCACCCATGATTGAACCGACGTTGCCGGCTGTACAGTCAGTATCCCAGCCGGACTGTACCAGCATGCACATTGTCTTACTGAAATCCCCTTCTCCATAGCACATCGCCATGATCATCAGGGCACTGTTGGGAATGATGTGACAGGTACCCGGATACTTATCATACCCATAGTTTTCAAAGATATACTGCAGACATTTGTGCCAGTCATCAGGATTCTCATGGTGAAATCTGATGATGTCTCTGCAGACACGGTAATATTCCATGTCCCGGTTAAGATGGCTTAACGCTCTCTCAATTACCTCATGTATATCCTTAACCGTATAGGCATACACTATGGCTGCTGCAACAAAGGCTGCCCCTTCCAGTCCGTTGCCGTCATGGGTAACTGAAGCTGCCTTTCTGGCCAGATCGACCGCAAGATAAGGATCATAACCAGCCACATAGCCCCAGCAGTCGGAAAATATCTGACCGCCGATCTGCTCAGCTGTGGCAACACCATTGGTTTCAATTGAACCGCTTAACGGAGCTTTTATTCCGTTCTTAAGATTCTCGTAGGCTGTATGTTCAGTTGATACACCGACACCGCCCCACCAGAAAAACCCGGAATATTCCTGAATGTAATTCAGAAACGTGTTGCCGATGTCCTCCCGGGTTATGTCATTTTTATCCAATAGAGCACGAATGAAGAACAGCGGTCCGTTGGAATCATCATCAGCAGCAAAAATACCGTAATCACAGACATAATCAGTGATTTCAGGATACTTTTCCAATATCTGAGAGTAGCTCCAACCTTCGATTGGAGCCCCCAGTCTGATGCCGATTATCTTGCCCAGCCAGGCTGAATAAACCTGATTAAGGTATGTTCCGTAATTCTCTGCCGTCAGTTTCATAATTTATACAGGGCTGAATACTTCTCTGTCAGATAGTCAATGTAATACTGAGGATCAAATTCCTCACCTGTAGCTATCTTTATCTGCTGCTGCGGCAGATAATAGCCGCCATACTTATGGATGTGCTCCTTAAGCCATTCCTTGATCTTACCGAATTCGTTATTGCTCAGGCAGGCTTCAATGTCGAGATCCTTTCTCATGGCATGGATGAACTGGGCAGCATATCCTGAACCTAAGGCATAGGTCGGGAAATAACCGAAGCTGCCGCCTGACCAGTGGACATCCTGGAGAATTCCTTCAGAGGCACAGGTTGGTCTGATTCCCAGATATTCCTCATACTTATCATTCCAGATGTTTTCCAGGTCATTGACATCAATGCTGCCGTCGAAGATCCCCTTTTCAATTTCATAGCGGATCAAGATGTGCAGCGGATAAGTCAGTTCATCAGCTTCCGTTCTGATCAGGGAACACACTGAAGCATTGGCAGCATCAACGAACTGCTGCTGGCTGATGTCACTTAACTGTTGTGGGAACAGCTTTACCATTTCAGGATACAGATTATCCCAGAAAGCAGAATTGCGTCCCAGATAGTTCTCCATCAGGCGGGACTGTGATTCATGCATGCCGGAACTCATATTGTCAAACACATAGGTTTCAGCCAGCTCATCAGCGACCTGATAGTTATAGGTGGCATGTCCCGTTTCATGAATGACGGAGAAAATGGAACTGAGCAGATTGTTTTCATAATAGTGAGTTGTGACTCTGTCATCGTATTTTGAGAGTGAGGAAGTGAATGGATGCTCGGTTTCGCCCAGCACTCCGGCTTCCCAGTCAAACTGCATGTAGTCCATGATCTTCTTCATCATCTTACGCTGCTGATCAGCCGGATAGAACCTGTTGGTAAACGAGGTATCGATCTGCGGAGCGGCTGAGATCTTCTTGATCAGCGGTACCAGTTTTTCTCTGATCAGATCAAAGAATCGGTCATATTTCTCTACCGTCATTCCCGGTTCATAGTCGGAAAGATATACATCGTATCCCTGCAGATCACCCTTGCGGTACTGCAGCATCTTCTTGCTGAGATCAATGATCTTAAGCAGATACGGTTCAAACATCTTGTAGTCATTGGCGTTCTTGGCCTTCTTCCAGGCTACATTGGAATTCATGGTCAGTTCATTGTATTCAACATAGAGATCCTTTGGAATATAGCGGAATGATTCCAGATCCTTTAATTCCCATTTCAGGATCTGTTTCTTCTGCTCAGGGAGGTCTTCTCTGTTATAGAGCGTTTCCCTTAATTCAATGAACTTGGGATCTGTCTCCATGTCAAAGACTTCACCTTCCAGATAAGCCATTCTTTCATTACGGTACTGCCGCCCTTTTTCCGGGGCAATGGTATCACTGTCATAGAAAGTGGTACCAAGTACCAAGTGATAAGCAGAGATTTTGAATCTCTGCTCTTCATACTGTTTCCATAATTCTTCAGTTTTCATGTTATCTGTCCTCCGCCGCGGCAGTGATGCGCGGTACGATCTGCAGTTTTCTGGACATGACCTTCGGCAAGAACATGTATCCGTCCACATTGACGGCAATGTCCTCGAAGGCATATTCAACGACCACTTCATCCTCCCCCTTAAACAGCAGGTAGGAACCTGTTCCGTCAATGAGTGAGAAGACCATGATGGCGATGTTAAGGTTATTGTTTCTGGAGAATTCCTCCAGCAGTCTGTTCATTTTGTCCTTGATGCCGACAATGGCTTCAAAGCTTTCAATGTTGTTCTGACCGATGGCAATGTTCTTCTTACCGATCTTGAATCTCTTGAGGTCATGATGCAGGATCGATTCCATGGTCTTGTTCTTCAGGCTGGCTCCTGCTCTTAAAATAGCCGGTCCCAGTTCCTCAATGTTCAGTTTGGCCTTCCGGGCCATCTTTCTGCACTGGTCAATGTCCTTCTGGGTACAGGTTACCGAACGGAAGTTGACGGTATCTGATAGAATGGCACAGCATAGCAGTCCGGCCAGATCATCAGGTATTTCCACACCCTTTTCCTCAAAGATCTCGGTGATGATGGTAGCGCAGCTGCCGGTCATCTCATTACGGAAGAATACCGGTGAAGAGGTCTTGATGCCGCCGATGCGGTGATGGTCAACGATTTCCAGAATGTTAGCCTGATCTGCCCCATCCAGGCTCTGATTGAATTCATTGTGGTCAACCAGGATCAGATTACGGTTGGCATGCTTCAGAACGTGGAAGCGGGACAGTAAGCCGATGACATGCCCATGACGGTCAATGACCGGGTAGGCACGGAAACGGGACTTGTTGATCTTGACCTTGACTTCATCCACATAGTCATCAAAGTTGAAAGTCGTGATTTCACTGGCCGGGGTCATGACCAGCTTGATCGGTATGGCCAGGTCAATGTCACGGGAAATGCGGTAAATGCTGCGGTTGGAGAGCAGCAGTGAACAGCCATTCTGACGGCACAGCTGGGCAATTGATTCATCATAGAAATCTCCGGCAATGATCAGGACTCTGGCCCCCTGCTCAATGGCCTGACGCTGTCTGGCCACATTATCAGAAACGATGCACAGACGGTCTTCACAGCTGAAATGCTGACCGGAAACAACGTATATCTGACCATTGGAGCTGTTGCCGCAGTCAACAATGATCTCACCTTTGATCACATTGGCAATATTACCCAGCGGGGTCTGATGTAAAAGAACGTTTTTCTTATCCAGGTCATACACTATTAATGAAGTGATGTCAGCCAGCGTTGCCATGCCAACCAGCTGACGCTTTTCATCAGCCACGATGACTGATTTCTTATGTTCTTCCCTCATGATGTCCAGTATTTCCTTGAACATCTTGTCCTTATCAACCAGAACCACGTCGTCAAAGTCAATGTCTCTGACTCTGGTCTTGATGTCGCTGGCTAATGGTGGAGCAAACTCATTGAACATCGACAGAATGAACTCTGTTTCCGAGTTGATCTCCCCTGCTCGCACGGCAATGGCATCATAACCCAGCTGCTGTTTCAGATAGGCATAAGCCATGGCTGAAATGATTGCGTCTGAATCAGGATTCTTATGTCCTGTAACGTATATTGTATCTTTTGCCATAATCTGTTCTCCTGTTTTAATTATATCCAATTTTCAGTCATATGACACCCCGAGATTTACCGTAAAAAGATAATGGGAGTGCAAACACCTTTCAACTATCCTATAATATAAGAAGAGGTAACACTCGAAAGAAAAAGACTGTGGTAAGAGTTACCTCTTAACAGTCTCATCCTGATGGATAGCTGTATAAATATGACACAAATCCACAGTACATTATAAGCATAACAGTTTGGCCCACTGTTTGCCTAAATATTATCCTGGGCCAGAAAGGAGAGTTCATATATTTCTAGCCTAAATATATGATACGTAATCAATATGACAGAAATGAATAAGGAACTGTTTCTGAATGAAACAGCGGATTTCTCCCAATACAATGACGTTGTATTCCAGATAAGTGCCCTGGCTAAGAAAGACCGGCTTGTCAACGGTGATCTTACCGTTAACGCCACCATCGGTTCTCTTTATACCGAAGAAGGCAAGATTCTGGTTTTCCATACCGTATATGACAGTTTCCGGAAGGTTCCTGATGCTGTAAAGGCCAGCTATGCCAGTGATCTGGCCGGTAATCCGGATTTCCGTGAAGAAATCTTCAAATGGATCAACCGCAATGAGAACATCCATCTCCCTCATGCCGTACTGGCTGCCCCGGGAGGAACAGGCGCTCTGTTTCTGATGTTCTCCAGCTGTCTGGAAGCCGGGCAGACCGTTCTGATTCCTGACATCTACTGGGGTTCATATAACCTGATGGTCAGCAAGCACAGACTGAAAAGCGAAAAGTACCACATCACCGAAAACAACCAGGTCTCAATTAATGACTTAATGAAAAAAGCCGCTGAGATAATGGATGCTCAGGGCAAGGTCATGGTCGTGATCAATGACCCGTGCCACAACCCTACCGGCATTTCCCTGGGTAAGGAAAAATGGCGGAAACTCATCAGTTTCTTCAATGAACTCTCCGAAAAAGGACCGGTTATCGTCGTAAATGATACCGCCTATCTCGACTTTGCCCACAACCCTGAACACATCACCGATTACATGGAGTGCTTCAATGACATTAATGACAATGTCCTGATCTCCCTGGCCTACAGCTGTTCCAAGGCCTTTACCGCCTATGGTGTCAGATTAGGTGCCAACATCATTCTGGCTAAAAATGCCGCCAGAGTCGCCAATGTGGAGAATGCTCTGAAGCGTACTTTAAGAGGTACCTGGAGTAATGCCAATAACGGCTTCATGCACTGCGTCGTCGACGTTCTGAAAAACCATAAGGAAGAGTATCTTAAGGAAAGAGATGCAGCCGTAGCGATGCTGCAGAAGCGTGCTGACATCGTCGTCAGGGAGGCTGCAGAATGCGGACTGCCGCTGTATCCTTACCATGAAGGCTTCTTCATCACCATCCCAATTGATGATGCCCAACTGCTGGATAAATACCATAAGGCTCTGATGGCTCATCACATCTATACCGTCAAGTTCCAGAAAGGCATCCGCATTGCGATCTGCGGTCTGCCGCAGGCCAAATGCCGCGGTCTGGCCAGAAGGATGCATGACATCTACAAGGAGATAATCACATGATAAAAGTTGCTCTGATGTATGACTTTGACAAGACCCTGTGCACCAGAAACATGCAGGAATACGACCTTTTACCGGAATTAGGCGTCCAGCCGGAAGTATTCTGGAAGGAAGTGGCTGACATGAGCCGCAGGGAAAACATGGAGTCCACCCTGGCATACATGTATCTTCTGCTGCAGAAATCCCGTGACAGAGGCTTTTATGTCAAAAGAGAAAACTTCCAGGTTCTGGGAAAAATGATTGAATATTACCCGGGTGTCAGGGAGTATTTCCGGCGCATTAACGAATACGGCAGACAGAGAGGTGTTGAGATCCAGCACTTCATCATATCCTCCGGAACCAAGGAGATATTGGAAGGATGCGACATCTATGATGAATTCACCAGAGTCTATGCCTGTGAATTCCATTATGACGACAAGGGAAACGCTGACTGGCCGGCAATTGCGATAAATTATACTTCCAAGACTCAGTTCATCTTCCGCATCAACAAAAATGCTCTGGAAATGTATGAGGACAAGAAGGTCAATGCTTACCTTGACCGCAGCCAGCGTGATGTTCCTTTCACCAACATGGTCTATCTGGGAGATGGCATGACCGATGTGCCGTGCATGAAGATCGTCAGGGATAACGGCGGCTATTCCATCTGTGTCTATGACGATGACAAGACCATAGCTGAAGATCTGCTGACCCATGGCCGCGTAAACTTTGCCAAGAAAGCCGACTACCGTGAAGACAGTCCGCTTGACGTGACCCTGAAGGCCATAATTGACAAGATCGTTCAGGAGGAAAACCTCCGCAATATCCAGAAGGAATTCTACGAATGACAAAAGATCCCCGTGGGGATCTTTCCTTTGCATAAGAAAACCGTCCTTGCGGACAGTATTTTCTTAATCCTTAAAGGTCACTTTTCCGGCCCATTCCAGGAACATTGACTCATACTTCTTGACTTCGGTATTGTCACAGATGAAGTTCACCAGCCAGAAACCATCGTTAGTCTGGTAAATACCAACCATGCTGTAAAAACTCTTTTCTTCTCTCTGATCTTCATAACTGAAGACATTGTATGTTCCATAGCTGCGGTCAAGTAACAGCTTATCTTCATCCTTGATAAAGTATCCGGTAAATTCATCCAGTGTGATGTCGGAAATGTTATGCTCATCCAGGAAAGCCTGATCGGCATGTGAGCACATTACATAAGCATCATTGGAGGTCAGAACGTATTCGTAATTCTCATCATCTGTTTTCTCCTCAAAACCTTCCGGTAAAGTCAGAGAAATGGTGCCGTCTGTATACACTTTAAGCCGTCTTTTACAACCGGTGAAAGGAAATATCAGCAGCATGACTGCCAGTAAAACCATTAATTTCTTCATCTATATCCTCCAAAAAAGTATTTACATAATAAGACATTATCTATTATAACTGCTTTCCCTGCCGAAAACAAACAGAAAATCAATTCTTGAAAAAAGAAATGGTGATTGCTATAATGAATGCACATGCGCATGTGGCGAAACTGGCAGACGCACCAGACTTAGGATCTGGCGGGCAACCGTGGGGGTTCGAGTCCCTTCATGCGCACCATTACAAAAGAAAACCGGGAAACCGGTTTTTTCATTTATAGAAACGTTCAAATATCTCGGTTATCGGATCATGATTGTTGGAAGATTCAAGCAGAATATCCAGTTCATTTGTGATCCGATTGTTGGAATTATGCACCCCAACGGCCAGCCCGGATGCTTTCAGCATCGGCAGATCGTTGATGTTATCGCCTACAGCCATTGTCTCACTCAGATCCACATTCAGGATCTCAGCCAGCTTTCTCAAACCGATTCCCTTATCAGCCAGGGGACTGTTAAACTCCAGATAACGGTTGCTGGAATAAGACACAGCCAGGCCTGCAGTAATGTCCGTTATCTCGGCAGCGATCTTCTCAAGTCGGGAAATATCAGTATCCATGTAGAGTTCCTTTATGATCGGTTCATCTTTAAGAAAATCAATGTCATAGCTGAATATCTCCTTTATCGGCATTCTTCCTTCGACGTATTTTCTTTCAGCATCGATATAGTTATAAATATATACCGTATCTTCCGTATATACATGCACTGTCTGATTTCTTCTTACTGCCTCGCTGTATAAAGCACTGGCTGTTTCAAAGCTTATGCCCCGTTTATACAGGGCTCTGTTACCTTTGTTTTCGGTTATGAAACCGCCGTTAAAGGAGATCGTGTATTCCCCTTCCTTATCATATAACCCCAGTCTTTTCCGTAGTTCGAAAGTCGTATTGTAACCTCTTCCGGTAGCCAGTACAAACTTTACTCCCATTTCTGTCATACGGGCAATTGTTTCAACATCCTTATCCGATACCTGATGATCACTGTTTAAAAGAGTCTCATCAAGATCGCACGCTATTATCCTGTACATTACAGTATCTCCAGAAGATCAGAAAGCTTGCTGATCCTTGTTACTTCATAATCACTTGGCTTGGCTCTTTCCGAAGGCCAGATCCATATCGGCTTCATGCCGGCATTCAATGCTCCGACAATATCACAGGAAAAGGTATCACCGACATAAACGCAATCCTCACATTTTACCCCCAGCTGATCTGCCATCATTTCAAATATGCGGGCATCCGGCTTGGTAACGCCGACATCACCGGAAATGATGATGGCATCCATGTAAGGAAGCAGTCCTGATTTTTCAACCTTGCCCCACTGGGCAATGTGGGCTCCGTTTGTCAGAATTCCCAGTTTATACTTCTCCCTGAGCTTTAAGACGGTATCCTTCGTATCCGGGAAAAGCACGGTGAAAAGATACTGATGTTCGATCCACCACCTGGCGAATTCCTTTCCGGTCATCTCAATTCTGACATTGTATCTTTTCTCAAACGCTCTTAAAATCTGCCCCTTATCGGAAACGTTACCGTATTCATCATAGAGTACCAGATCCTGCAGCATTGACTCAAAAAGAAGACTGCTGTCATCAACTTCCGGCAGGAATGTCTTCAGAAAACAGCGGTATGTCTGATAACAGTATTCAAAGCGGTCTCCCAGAGTATTGTCAAAGTCAAAAATAACTGCTTTGATATTATCCATTAATCGTTTTCTCCCAGTAAACAGCACTGTTGGGCTTCACCATCTACCCGATATCCCTGATCCTGCAGCCACTGCTGCCAGTTCAGAGTTGGTTCTCCATCATCAGGAACCAGCAGCGGAACACCGATGTCTCCGGTTTCACGGCAGTCGTCAAAGATGTCCAGATTATCTCTCATGCGCAAAAAACGCTTGAGATTACGCAGATTCTCATTGATGTCTATGAACTGATAGCGGATATCGTTAGCGTCCAGATTTTCCTGCAGCTGACGGCTTTCCCTGCACATGTGACTTCCATATACTTTTATCATTTACTTAACCTCATATCCGACAATATAGCCGTTTCTTTCAGCATAGTAACTGCACAGGCCTTTACAGGTATCAATGATGACATCGGCGTCAGGGAATTTCTCAACGATATATCCCTTAAGCGTTTCGGCATCAGCCGGATTGAGAACATGGTCGATCCTGACTTTTCCTCCATCATAGCCCTGATTCATCATTTCAATGAAGGTTTCCTTAATGGCGCGTTTCTGACCCTTGAACTTACCGAAGGCATCAATGACACCTTCCTTGGCACGTCCCAGCATCTTGATGTCCAATACCCCAATGGCCTTCGCCAACAGCTTATTCAGACGCCCGGCATTAGCCAGGTTATTGACGGAAGCCAGCAGGAAGCACAGTTTTACCTTTTCCAGATATTTGATGACACCTGCTTTGATTTCCTCAAAACTGCATCCATGATCATTCAGTTCATTGATCTTATCCATGATCATTCTCATGCCTGGGCCGGTCATCCGGGAGTCAATGACCCAGATCTTCGCCTCAGGATGTTCTTCCAGATATTCCTTTTCAGCTATTCTGGCACTTTCATAGCTTCCGGACAGTTTCGATGAAATGGTTATGGCGTAGATCTCATCGGCACCTTCAAACTTGCTCAGCCAGTCACCGGTAGAAGGACAGGCTGTTGAGGATCTTTTCTTTGTATGTTCCAGAGCATCAACCATTTTCTCCAGATCAAGGCCTTCTGCATCGACAAAGTTACGGTCATCAACCGTTATCTGCAGTGAGGCATAATCATACGGTATGCCAGGAAAGGAATACTGATTGCTGGATGAATCTGCAATAATTTTCTTCATATTCACACCTCCGTCTGTCATGTCATTCAATGACCAGTCCGATCGGACAGTGGTCACTACCCATTACTTCATCATATATCATCGTTTCCTTTATTCTGTCCTTAAGACTGTCGGAAACAATGAAATAGTCAATTCGCCACCCGATGTTGCGACTGCGGGCATTATTCATGAAACTCCACCAGGTATAGCGGTCAGATACCTCAGGATTCTGATATCTGAAGGTATCAATGAAACCGGCACCAAGCAGTTCGGTGAACTTGCCTCTTTCCTCATAAGTGAACCCGGCATTGCCGATGTTGGCTCTGGCATTCTTAATGTCCATTTCGGTATGGGCAACATTGAAGTCACCGCATACCACTACCGGCTTGTTTTCCTCAAGTTTCTTCAGATACCGACGGAAATCATCTTCCCAGACCATGCGGTAATCCAGCCTGGTCAGCTCTCTTTTGACATTAGGCACATATACCGTTATCAGATAATAATCTTCAAATTCAAGAGTGATGATGCGACCCTCATGGTCATGTTCCTCTATTCCCATGCCACAGGTAACGCTTAACGGCTGTTTTCTGGTATATATCAGAGTTCCGGAATAGCCCTTCTTCTCCGCAGGATTGATGTATGCCTGATAACCTTCAGGTGAGAAATCTATCTGATGCATTTCAGCCTTGACTTCCTGCAGGCAGTAGACATCAGCATTTTCCCTGGCAAAAAAGTCCCCAAATCCCTTTTTAAGACAGGCTCGAAACCCGGCAACATTCCATGATATAAGTTTCATGATCCAACCCCTTTTTCTGTTTTTTCCATTATAGCACCCTTGTCAGTAAAAAGGCACTTTCATGCCTTTACTCCAGTGCGATGATACGGCAGACTTCTGATTCAGTACGTCTTTCCGTAATGTATCTGACAGCGTGGAAACCCATCTTTCGGGCGGCTGCGACATTGGCAGCCCCGTCATCGATGAATACTGTTTCTTCCGGTATTATTCCATACTTTTCAATCAGTTTTTCATAAATCTTCTTATCAGGCTTCACACAGCCTTCTTCACAGGAGAAAACGCCTCCGTCTGACACCGTCATGAATTTCCGGTCCCTGATTCTGTCAAGATCCTGCTGTCCCACATTGGAAAGAAGATAAACATTATACTTTTTCTTAAGTGCCACCAGAAACTTAACCATTTTATCATTTACGGTGTATCTGAAAGGCTTTCTGAGTACTCTCGCTATCACTTCACTGTCTTCAGGATAAAGGCGGCAGAAGTCCTCGATCATTGATTCCCTGGTCTTATAGAATCCCAGGTCATATTGCTGCCAGATCTCAGAAGAAGCGAGCTTAATGAAAACAGCCCCTTCCTTAAGTGAATAATCAAACGCAGCAACTGTCTCCAGGGAGATTATGTTAGTCAGTACTCCGTTAATATCAAAAACAACATTCTTAATCATGGTCTCTCCTTGCTGTAATATATGACATCCCAGTATCTGTCATGGTAATACAGTTCCTTAAGTCTGGTGAATTCATAGGTCATGCCGGCCTTTTCCATTACCCTGCGGCTGGCAGGATTCTCCGGGAAACATCCGGCATATACCTTATGGACGTTCTTTGAGAAACAGTATTCCATAAACAGTTTGAGGGCTTCCGTGACATACCCCTTATTCCAGTAAGCACTGCCAATGGCATATCCTGCTTCGATGTAGTGAACAAAGGTACTTAACTGATTATACTGATTGATCATTCCGATCACCTGACCGCTTTTCTTTTCGATGATGGCCAGTACCACAAAATGATTGTCACGATAGCTCTGAATCATTCTATCCATGGTAAAGTTTTCTATGTTTTCAATATACGGCGCCATGTAATACTTCTGAACTTTCCTGTCGTGATAGATGTTATTAAATACGGCTTCCCTGTCACCTGCCTCAAGCGTTCTTAAAACAACCAGGTCACCGGTAAGCACTATGTTATCCTGATAGAAATCCTTAATTAGTTCACTCATGATTTCATTATACCCATCATTGGCAAAAATGCCAATTCACGCTGGCATTGTTTACACCAATCTTAATTATTGCTAGAATGAAGACGTCAGATAGTTCTGACAATGCATGAAGCATAAAAGAGATCGGCCGAAAGTTATGAACATTTTCATGTGCATGACTGAGGTTGATCTCTTTATTATGTTCGGGAGGTGAATAACATGTATTGTCAGATCAGTTTACTAAAACCAAAACCGTCACGGAAAACCCGGATGTCTGAAACATTCGGTACCGTCATTCCTGTCGCTCTAAAGACAAAAGACAGGGATATCTTAATCTCTGATTTCAGATTCAATCAGAAGAAAAGCTACATCCAGTGCAGCTGTGATACCACTTCACAGCAGGATCTGTTGGCTTTCTGTAAGTATCTTCATCACACTTTGAACCATACTCCTGTTCAGCTGATTACCCTGACACCCGGTAAGAAACACAGCCGCTACATGGTTGTCAACTTCCGCAAGGGCAAAGGCAAGATCACTGAAGTCGGTGCCTGCAGCCATGACTGGACGATCAGAAATCTGATTGAACTGCGGATCCTGGAAAGCCAGATGGACTGACCATCTCATAAAGTAATAAGCCGTCATCAGACGGCTTATTTTCTTAACATTATTACTGACTAATAATCAGTCGTATTTCCACATGTCCCCTGCCGGGAAGAAGGAAATAGGCAAACTGTCATCACCGACTACCGGTCTTAACCATTCTTCAGCCAGACGCATGCCGGCTTCTTCCTGAACAAAGTGACCAGGTACGATCATGGCTTT